>DASXLD010000031.1:0-54266 GCA_036496385.1 Caldimonas sp.
GACCGTCGTTGCGAGGTTGCCGCTGTCACCGCCGAGCTCGGCGCTCGTGCGCACCTGGATCTCGAGATCGCTGGTCGTGAACTCGATCGTCGGGCCGTTCTTGCGGATCAGCACGTTGGCGAGGATCGGCAGCGTGTGGCGCCGTTCGACGATTCCGGCGACCGCCTGCAACGCACCCAGGAATTTTTCTTGTGCTGCTTTCAAGACAATCATGTCAACCTCTTGAACTGGTCGTGGTAGTAGGTGCGGGTCGCGACTGTGGACAAGCGCATTTTCCTCCCTTCGGACAGCCACTTAGGCCATGGCAAAGCCTGTCGAGCGAGGGCCTGTGCGCGCGGTGCGAAAAGCGAACAAGTCGGGCCAGGGGTCGCTCGCTGTGGACAGGGCGAACATCGCTCGGTCGTTGTCCCCAGCGTTGTCCCTTGACACGAAGACGAATCGGCTGCTGCACGCATTCAGCCCTTGAGCGTCTGCTCAAGCACGTGCAGCTGGTGATTGAGGTCGGTGTTCTTCTGGCGCTCGGCGGCGATCTTGCGAACCGCATGCAGCACCGTCGTGTGGTCACGCCCGCCGAACAGCTCGCCGATCTCGGGCAGGCTCTTCTGCGTCATCTCCTTGGCGATATACATCGCGATCTGCCGCGGCCTGGCGATCGACGCCGGCCGCTTCTTCGAATACATGTCAGCGACCTTGATCTTGTAGAAGTCGGCGACGGTCTTCTGGATGTTCTCGACGCCGACCTGGCGGTTCTGGATCGACAGCAGGTCCTTCAGCGCCTCGCGGGCGAGCTGGATGTTGATGTCCTTGTGGCTGAACCGCGAATAGGCAAGGATCTTGCGCAGCGCCCCTTCGAGCTCACGGACGTTGGCGCGGACGTTCTTGGCGACGAAGAACGCGACGTCCTCCGGCATCGTCGTCGCTTCCTGCTCCGACTTCTTCATCAGGATCGCGACCCGCATCTCGAGCTCGGGCGGCTCGATCGCGACGGTGAGGCCGGCGTCGAATCGCGACGTCAGCCGCTCGTCGATGTCGACCAACCCCTTCGGATAGGTGTCGCTCGTCATGATGATGTGAGCGCGCTTGGCGAGCAGCGCCTCGAAGGCGTTGAAGAACTCCTCCTGCGTGCGCTCCTTGCCGGCGAAGAACTGGACGTCGTCGATCAGCAGCAGGTCGAGCGAGTGGTACTTCGCCTTCAGCTCATCGAAGGTCTTCCTCTGGTAGTTCTTCACCACGTCGGTGATGAACTGCTCGGCGTGCAGATAGAGGATGCGCGCGTCGGGCCGGTCGGCGAGAAGCGCGTTGCCGACGGCGTGGATCAGATGCGTCTTGCCGAGGCCGACGCCGCCGTAGATGAAGAGCGGGTTGTACATCAGCCCCGGCGAGCCGGCGACGTGCAGCGCCGCGGTGCGCGCCATCTGGTTGGCGCGACCGGGGACGAGCGTATCGAAGGTGAGAGCCGGGTTGAGGCGGCTGCGCGACGGCATCACCGTCGACGACACGTTGCCGGCAAGCGTCGCGCCGTTGACGCCATCAGTGCGCTTGCCTGAGAACGCGCTAGTTCCGCGGAGCTGCCCGTTCGCATCGTCGACTACACCGGAGCCGAGCGGCGCGAACCCGGCGCCACGGCGGCCGCTCGCGCTTCCCGTCCCAACGTCGTCGCCGGGCCGCACCGCGCCGTCACGCGGCACGAGGGCGACATCGAGGCGCACGGGCTTGCCGGCGAGCTCGCTGAGCACGGCCTCGATCCGGCCGGCGTACTGGTGACGAATCCAGTCGAGCTTGAAGCGGTTCGGCACCCGCACCGTGACCACGGCGGCTTCACCATGGTCGGCGACGTCGGCGTCCGGGAGCGGCCGGATCCAGGTGTTGAATTGCTGGTCCGGCAGCTCCGACGCCAAGCGTTCGCAGCCGCGTTGCCAGAGATCGGCCCGCATGTGTGGAGAAGTCGCGTGTGGAAGCAATGGATTGTAGGCCAGGACGACCCGGGAACGGCGGTTATCCACAGGGGAAAACACGGTGGCGCGCGACCACGCTTGCGGGGCAGCAGACAACCCCGCGGTTGACGGGTTTCGTGCTTCTTGATGTAATCGCAGGTTGCCCGAGAGGGCGTCACCTACTCCCGCCCGGGCGCGCGACGATCGCCGCCTCTTCACCACCGCGGGCCCCAGGAAGCGACCCATGAAACGAACCTATCAAGCCTCCAAGGTCCGTCGTGCCCGCACGCACGGCTTTCTCGTCCGCATGAAGTCGCGCGGCGGCCGTGCCGTCATCAACGCCCGGCGCGCCAAGGGACGCAAGCGCCTGGCGGTCTGAACCCGTCGGACGGAGCGGGCGGATGCCGGAGCGCCCGCCAGCCGTCCGCATGCCAGCTCGTCTGGTGGCATCGGCCGACTTCGAGCGCGTCCTCGGCGAGCGTAGCCGGGCGAGCACCGCGCATTTCGCATTGCACCACCTAGCGACGCAGCCTTCGTGCCCGGCGCCTCCCCGCGGTCGGCCGGGGCCGACGAAGTTATCAACAATCGAGGACCTCACGGGAACATTCCCTGTGGAAGACTTCTCTCCCGCGGCCTCGCCGGCCAGCTCCGCCTGGGTCGGCGCGGTGGTCCCAAAGCGATACGCAAAGCGGGCCACGACGCGATCGCTGCTCAAGCGCCAGATCTACGCCGCGACGGTGCGCCACCGTGCCCGTCTCGTCCCGGGGCTGTGGATCGTTCGCCTGCGTGCGCCTTTCGATCCGGCCCGTTTCATCAGTGCGGCGTCGGCCGCCCTGCGGCACGAGGCGCGCTCCGAGCTCGACGCGTTGCTGGCTGCGGCGAGCGCCACCTGCCGATGAGAACCGGGATCCAAGCCGCGCTGATCGGCCTCGTGCGCGTCTACCGCTTCGCGCTGAGTCCGTGGCTCGGCAGCGCGTGCCGGTTCGCGCCGACCTGCTCGGCCTACGCGCTCGAGGCGCTCGAAACGCACGGTGCGACGATCGGGGTCGCGCTCACCGTGGGCCGCATCGGGCGATGCCACCCGTGGTGTGCGGGAGGGATCGACCCCGTGCCGGCAGCGCCGCCGCGCTTTTTCACCGCCTTGCTCGGGCGCGCGCCAGTCGCCGAAACTGCGCCGCCTGCGCACTGAAACGTGCCCATGACCGACATCCGCCGAACCCTTCTCTGGGGCCTCTTCCTCGCCTCGCTGTTCTTCATCTGGGAGGCCTGGAACCGACACAACGGCCAGCCGACGATGTTCGGTCCGCCGCCGGTAGCGCACGTCGCCGCACCGTCCACGGTGCCGACCCCGCAGGCACCGACGCCGACCGGAAGTCTCGGCATTCCAGGGACTGCCGCACCCGCGACGGCCGCGCCGCCGGCGGCAGCGGTTGCCGTCGCACCGCCGCCGACGCTATCGACGCCTGCCGCGGCTTCGCAGCAAGTCACCGTCACGACCGACCTCGTCCGCGCGACGATCGACAGCATCGGCGGAACGGTCGTCCGCCTCGAGTTGCTGAAGCAGGCCGACCCGGTCGACCACGCCCGACATGTCGTGCTCCTCGACAGCTCGGCGAGCCGTCTCTATCTTGCCGAGACCGGGCTGGTGCCGCCGGCCGGTGGCAGCGGCCTGCCGAACCACCACACGCCGATGCACATCCTGCCCGGCGAGCGCACGCTGGCGGCGGGCGGCAACGAGGTGAAGGTCGTTCTGGAAAGCGACCCGGTCGGCGGCGTCAAGCTCGTCAAGACCTATACCTTCCGGCGCGGCGACTATGTCATCGACGTGCTGCACCAGATCGTCAATGCCTCGTCGTCTCCGATCAACCCGCGCCTGTACCTGCAGCTCGTCCGCGACGGCAACGATCCGCCCGGCGGCTCGAGCATGTACTTCACCTGCACGGGCCCGGCGATCTACACCGACAGCGCGCACTACAAGAAGGTCACCTTCGCGTCGATCGAGAAGCGCGCGGCCGGCGACAAGCCCGATCACGAGACGAGCGGAACGAACGGTTGGGTGGCGATGGTGCAGCACTACTTCGTCTCGGCCTGGCTGATCGACAAAGCGGCCGGCCCGCCTCTGCCGCGCGAGTTCTTCACTGCCAAGGTCGATACCAACAAGTACTCGGTCGGCGAGCTCGTGCCGATGGGCGAGATCGCGCCGGGCGCGACGAAGACGTTCGACGCCCGGCTCTTCTCCGGGCCGCAGGAAGAGAACAAGCTCGCCCAGCTCGCGCCCGGGCTCGAGCTCGTCAAGGACTACGGCTGGTTCACGATCCTCGCCAAGCCGCTGTTCTGGCTGCTGACGCAGCTCGAGAAGCTGATCGGCAACTGGGGCTGGTCGATCGTCGCTCTCGTCGTGCTGCTGAAGATCGCCTTCTACTGGCTCAACGCCAAGGCCTACGGCTCGATGGCCAAGATGAAGGCGATCAACCCTCGCATCATGGAAATGAGGGAGCGGCTGAAGGACAAGCCGCAGCAGATGCAGCAGGAGATGATGCGCATCTACCGCGAGGAAAAGGTCAATCCGCTCGGTGGCTGCTTGCCGATCCTGGTCCAGATGCCGTTCTTCATCGCCCTCTACTGGGTGCTGCTGTCGTCGGTCGAGATGAGGAATGCACCGTGGATCGGCTGGATCAGCGACCTCTCGGCGAAGGACCCGTACTTCATCCTGCCGTTGCTGATGACCGGGACGAGCCTGCTCCAGACCTGGCTCAATCCGACGCCGCCCGATCCGGTGCAGGCACGCATGATGTGGATCATGCCGCTCGTCTTCTCGGTGATGTTCTTCTTCTTCCCGGCCGGCCTCGTGCTGTATTGGCTGACGAACAACATCCTGTCGATCACGCAGCAGTACGTGATCAACAAGCGGCTCGGGGTGATCGGCAAGTAGCGGCCGCGCGAACGGGTGCCGGACAATCCGGCGATGCAGCTGGCACGCCGCGAAGACCCGATCGTCGCGATCGCGACGGCGAGCGGCCGCGGCGCGGTCGGCATCGTCCGCGTCTCCGGCCATCGGCTGGCGGCGCTCGTCGAGGCGCTCTGCGGCCGCGTGCCGGCGCCGCGCCACGCCACTCACGTCGCGTTTCTCGCCGGTGACGGCAGCACGATCGATCGCGGCCTCGCGATCTTCTTCCCGGCGCCGCATTCCTACACCGGTGAAGACGTTCTCGAGCTGCAAGCGCATGGCGGCGCCATCGTGCTGCAATTGCTGCTCGTGCGCTGCCTCGAAGCGGCGGCGGAGACGGATGCGTCGGGAGCGGCGCGCCTGCCCGGGCTTCGCATCGCCGCGCCGGGCGAGTTCACCGAGCGCGCGTTTCTCAACGACAAGCTTGACCTCGCCCAGGCCGAGGCCGTCGCCGACCTGATCGACGCGAGCACCGAAGCGGCGGCGCGCTCGGCGGCGCGCTCGCTCGAGGGCGTCTTCTCGAGCGAGATCTCGGCGCTCGCGGCGGCGATCGTCGAGCTGCGCCTGCTGGTCGAGGCGACGCTCGACTTTCCCGAGGAGGAGATCGACTTCCTCGCCGCCGCCGACGCGAACGGCCGTCTGGCGCTTGCGCGCGCCGGCGTCGACGCGGTGCTCGCACGCGCCCGTCAGGGCGCGCTGCTGCGCGACGGCATCCGCGTCGTCATCGCCGGGCAGCCGAACGTCGGCAAGAGCTCGCTGCTCAACGCGCTCGCCGGCGCCGAGCTCGCGATCGTCACGGCGACGCCGGGGACGACCCGCGACAAGGTCGGGCAGACGATCCAGATCGAGGGCGTGCCGCTGCACGTGGTCGACACCGCCGGTTTGCGCGACGCGGTCGAGGAGGTCGAGCAGATCGGCATCGCCCGCACCTGGGCCGAGATCGAGGGCGCCGATGCGGTCGTCTTCCTGCACGATCTGACCCGCCTCGGCGACCCTGGCTACGAGCAGGGCGACCGTGCGATCGCCGGGCGCCTGCCGGCCCGGCTGGACGCCGATGGCCGGGTCCTCCAGGTCTTCAACAAGGTCGATCTGCAGCGGTCGGTGTCGGTCGACGACGGCATCGTCATCTCGGCCACGACCGGTGAAGGTCTCGACGTTCTGCGCCGCCGCCTGCTCGTCGTCGCCGGCTGGCAGGCGGCGCCCGAGGGCGTCTTCATTGCCCGGGCGCGCCACGTCCATGCCCTGCAGCGCGCCCGCGGCCATCTCGAGCAGGCGGCAGCGCACGCCGCGCTCGGCAACCGTGCGCTCGAGCTGTTCGCCGAGGAGCTTCGCCTCGCCCACGACAGCCTCGGCGAGATCATCGGCGCCTTCACTTCCGAGGATCTGCTCGGCGCCATCTTCGGGCGCTTTTGCATCGGCAAATAGGGTCGGCTTCCGGAGCGGGCGTGCCCGACCCGACCGGTCATACTGCGGTCGATCGGGCAAGCAGCCCGACCAAGGCCGCCTTGAGCGATACCACCTCGATTCTTCGCGCCGCGGCATTTGCGGCACGCAAACACCGCGACCAGCGGCGCAAGGACGCCGAAGCGTCGCCCTACATCAACCACCCTCTGGAACTGGCCCGCGTGCTGGCCGAAGTGGGCGGTGTGACCGATGCCGCCACGCTGTGCGCAGCGCTGCTGCATGACACCATCGAGGACACCGACACCACGCGCGACGAGCTGGTGCGCGAGTTCGGCGCCGAGATCGCCGCGCTGGTCGGAGAAGTCAGCGACGACAAGTCCCTGGCGAAGGCCGACCGCAAGCGCATGCAGGTCGAACATGCGGCCACCCTCAGCGACAAGGCGAAGCGCGTGAAGCTGGCCGACAAGATCAGCAACCTCAGTGACGTGGCGCGATCGCCCCCGGCCGACTGGAGCCTGGAACGAAGGCGCGAATACTTCGACTGGGCGCGCTCGGTGATCGACCGTCTGCGAGGAGTCGATGCCACGCTGGAAGCCGCTTTCGACGCGGCCTATCTGGCCAGGCCCTGAAGTCGGGGGCTTCGGGCTCGCACAGACCCCCGCAGACGAGGAGTCGGGACGATCAACGGCACGCCTTGCGCGACAAAAGGACGCATCGCGCGTGCGGCGCCGCTGAGCGGCGTGGGCGCGGACCGATAATCGCGCCCTGATGTCGAGCTGGCCGCCGAAGGCGCGCGCACAGCCTGTGGAGGTCCGGGAATGGAAATCGACGAACTGGTCAAGGCGGTGCAGACGCTCAACGCCGAGGATGCTTTCCGCGCGCGTCTGACGGTCGACAACTGGCGGACGATCGCTCCCTACCTGGCGCGCTATGAGATCCGCGCCGGCGACCTCCTCATCAAGCAGGGCGACGCCGATCGCTCGATGTACTTTCTCCAGCAAGGCAGCATGCAGATCTTCATGACCGGTGGCGCGCCGGGCAGCAGCAAGGTCGCGATCCTGCGCGCCGGCGCCGTCGTCGGCGAGCCCGGCCTGTTCGGCGACACGCCGCGCATGGCCAACGTCGAGGCGATGACGCAGTGCATCGTCTGGGCGCTGCGCGGCCCGCGCATGGAAGAGCTCGCCCAGCGCTCGCCGGCGCTCGCGCTCGAGCTGCTGCGTGCGGCCGGCGCGGTGATGGCGACGCGCATGCGCGCGACGCTCGCCAAACAGGCGCCGATGACCTGAGCGGCTGAGCCGGCTCAGGCCGGCGCCAGCAGCGCGGCTTCGGCTCGCGCCAGCGTCTCGGGCGATCCCGAAAGGACGAGCGTGTCACCGGCGGCGAGCGCGATCGCGTCGCTCGGTTGCAGCACCGCTCCCGACGCGCGGCGCAACGAGACGACCGTCACGCCGCGATTCGAGAGCGCCTGCTCGCCGAGCGTGCGGTCGATGCTGCGCGACGATGGCGGCAACGTGACACTGAGCAGACGCGTCTGGTCGATCTCTTCGACGGTGTCGTCGTCGGCGCCGTGGAAGTAGCCGCGCAACAGGCCATAGCGGGCGTCGCGCTGCTGCTGGACGAGGCGCAGCACGCGCCGCATCGGCACGCCAACCAGCGCCAGCGCGTGGCTCGCGAGCATCAGGGAGCCCTCGATCGCCTCTGGCACGACCTCGGTCGCGCCGGCGGCGCGCAGGCGTTCGAAGTCGGTGTCGTCGATCGTGCGGACGATCACTGGCACCTTCGGCGCGTGCGATCGGACGAGATGCAGGATCTTCAGCGCCGACGGCGTGTCGTGATAGCTGACGACGACCGCGGCGGCGCGCGCGAGCCCGGCGGCCATCAGGCTCTGCAGCCGTGCGGCGTCGCCAAAGACGACGCTCTGTCCTGCAGCAGCGGCCTGGCGAACCCGGTCGGGGTCGAGGTCGAGCGCCATGTAGGCGATCCCTTCGGCCTCGAGCAGGCGGGCGAGGTTCTGGCCGCTGCGGCCGAAGCCGCAGATGATGACGTGCCCTTCGGCGTTGATCGCGCGTCGCGCGATCGTCGTCATCGCGACCGACTGCAGCAGCCAGTCGTTGGCCGAAAGGCGCATCACGATCCGGTTGCTGTAGGTGAAGATCAGCGGCGTTGTCATCATCGACAGCAACATGCTCGCGAGCACCGGGCCTTGCAATGTCGGCGGCAGCAGATGGCGCTCGCTCGCCACGCCGAGCAGGACGAAGCCGAACTCGCCCGCCTGCGCAAGGTAAAGGCCGGTCCGCAGCGCGACTCCGGGTGCGGCGCCAAAGACGCGCGAAAGCAAGGTGACGAGGCCGAACTTGAACAGCACCGGCAACACCGTCAGCGCGAGCACGAGCTGCCAGTGCTCGGCGACGATGCCGAGGTCGAGCTTCATGCCGATCGTGATGAAGAACAGACCGAGCAGAACGTCGTGGAACGGCCGGATGTCGGTCTCGACCTGATGCTTGAACTCGGTCTCGGCGATCAACATGCCGGCAACGAAGGCGCCGAGCGCGAGCGACAGGCCGGCGCGCTGGGTACACCAGGCCAGGCCGAGCGTGACGAGCAGCAGGTTGAGGACGAACAGCTCCTCGCTCTTTCGCCGCACGACGAGTGTCAGCCACCAGCGCATCACGACGCGGCCGCCGACCAGGAGCAACGTCAGCACGACCGCCGCCTTGAGCGCGGCGATCGAGAGCTCGCGCAGCAGCTCCTGCGGAGTCGACCCGAGTGCCGGCAGCACGACGAGCAGCGGCACCACCGCGAGGTCCTGGAACAGCAGCACGGCCATGACGCGGCGGCCGTGCTCGCTTTCCAGCTCGAGACGATCGGCCATCAGCTTGACGACGATCGCGGTCGAGCTCATCGCCAGCGCGGCGCCGAGGGTGAGCGCGCTCTGCCAGCCGAGCCCCCAGGCGCGACCGCCGGCACTGAGAATGGCGGCGAGCGCGGCATTGCCGGCGAGCGCGGCGAGCATCGTCAACAAGACCTGGCTGAGGCCGAGGCCAAAGACGAACCTGCGCATGCTCTGCAGCCTCGGCAGGTTGAACTCGAGGCCGATGACGAACATCAGAAACACGATGCCGAACTCGGCGAGATAGCCGACGCCTTCGCCGGTCGCCGCGACGCCCATCGCGCTCGGGCCGAGGACGACGCCGACCGCGAGATAGCCGAGCATCGGCGGCAGGTGCGAGAGCCGGCAGACGACGACTCCCGCCACCGCGGCGACGAGGAAGACGAGCGTCAGTTCGAGCGGCGAGAACATCGGCGAGGCGTGCGCGCGGCGAGCGATTCCTGGTCGCGGGCTGCCGGACGGGGCATCCCTAGAATCGGCCGATCCTACTGGACCGCTTCCGCTCGATGGTGTCCGCCTCCTCTTCGTTCGATGCCGGCCGTGCGCTCGCGCTCGCCCGCGCGACGCTCGACATCGAGGCCCGCGCGCTCGACGCGCTGAAGGAACGCCAGGGCGAGGGCTTCGTCGCCGCGCTGCGCGCGATCCTCGCCTGTCGCGGCCGCGTCGTCGTGATGGGCGTGGGCAAGAGCGGCCACGTCGGCCGCAAGGTCGCGGCGACCCTGGCGTCGACGGGAACGCCGGCGCTCTTCGTTCACCCCGGCGAGGCCAGCCACGGCGACCTCGGCATGGTCATGGATGGCGACGTCGTCCTTGCGATCTCGAACTCGGGCGAGAGCGACGAGATCGGCGCCATCCTGCCGGCGATCAAGCGGCTCGACGTCGTCCTGATCGCGATGACCGGCAACGTCGAGAGCAGCCTCGGCCGCCATGCCGACGTCGTCGTGTCGAGCGCGGTCGACCAGGAGGCGTGCCCGCTCAACCTCGCGCCGACCGCGAGCACGACGGCGCAGATGGCGCTCGGCGACGCGCTCGCGGTTGTGCTGCTCGACGCCCGCGGCTTTCGCGAGGAGGACTTCGCGCGCTCGCATCCCGGCGGCAGTCTCGGCAGGAAGCTTCTCATGCACGTCGCCGAGCTGATGCGCAGCGGCGACGCAGTGCCGCGCGTGTCCGCCGAGACGTTGATGGCCGACATGCTGCACGAGATGACGAAGAAAGGGCTCGGCTTCACCGCCGTCTGCGACGCGGCCGGCCGCATCGCCGGCATCTTCACCGACGGTGACCTACGGCGGCTGATCGAGACCGGCGGCGATCTGCGGGCGATGCGCGCCGGCGAGATCATGAGCCCCGGGCCCAAGCTGGTCCGCGACGACGCGCTCGCCGTCGAGGCGGCCGAGATGATGGAGCGACATCGTGTCACCGGCCTTCTCGTCGTCGACGCCGCCGGCGCCCTCGTCGGCGCGCTCAACTCGAACGACCTGATGCGCGCGAAGGTGATCTGATGGCCGACGCCGCACGGCCTCGCACGCCGGCCCTGACATTCCCCGCCGAGTTGCTGCTCGCCGCGCGCGGCGACGGCGAGGGCATCGCCGTGGCGATCTTCGATGTCGACGGCGTCCTCACCGACGGCACGCTCTATCTCGGCGATGCCGGCGAGACCTTCAAGGCCTTCTCGACGCTCGACGGCCAGGGCATGAAGCTGCTGCAGCAGGCCGGCATCGTTCCGCTCGTCGTCACCGGTCGCGACTCGCCTGCGGTGCGCAGGCGCATGGCCGATCTCGGTGTCGTCCACGCCGCCTATGGCGCCGCCGACAAGATGGCCGCGGCAGTGGCGCTGCTGGATTCGCTCGGCGTTGCCTGGGACCGGGTCGCGGCGATCGGTGACGACTGGCCGGATCTGCCGATCCTGCAGCGCGCCGCGTTCTCGTGCGCGCCGCCGCAGGCGCACGTCGAGGTGCGCGCGGCAGTCCACCACGTCACCGCCGCGGCGGCGGGCCAGGGCGCGGCGCGTGAGTTCTGCGACCTGTTGCTCGTCGCTGCCGGCCGCTACGCGGGCCTGCTGCGCGCTCCGTTGTTCGCGCTCGATGGCGGTCGATGAGATCGTCAGCGCGCCGCCGAGCGGCGGCCTCGAGGACGATGACGACGTCGACCTCAGCTTCGCGGGGCCGGAGCCGGTTCCGACCGCGTCGTGGCCGGCGCGCTTGCTCGACCTCGCTTCGGCGTATCTGCCGCTGCTGATGATGGCAGTGCTCGCATCGGGAACCTGGTGGCTGGTTCGCAACGTACCGAGCGTGGAAGCGCCGCGCCTCGAGGCCGCGCCGCGGCACGAGCCCGACTACGAGATGGCGAACTTCGTCGTCCAGCGCTTCGCCAGGGACGGCACGCTGCGCACCCAGATCGAGGGCGACCGGCTGCGCCACTTTCCTGACACCGACACGATCGAGGTCGACCGCGCGCGGATCCGGGCCGTCGACAGCCTCGGCATCGTCACGGTCGCCGTCGCCAACAAGGCGCTCGCCAACGGCGACGGTAGCGAAGTCCAGTTGCTCGGCGACGCCCGCGTCACGCGGCCGGCGCACGGCGGCGAGGAGGAGATCGAGTTCCGCAGCGAGTTCCTGCACGCCTTCCGCAATGTCGAGCGGGTGCGCTCGCACCTGCCGGTCGTCGTCACGCAGGGCGGCAGCGTCGTCCGCGCCGACGGCATGGAGTACGACAACCTGGCGCGCGTCATCGACCTGAAGGGGCGCACCCGCGCGACCTTCGAGTCGCCGCGCCGGCCCGGCGCGCCATGAGCCCGCTCGTCTTCATCACCGGTGCGTCGAGCGGCATCGGCCAGGCGCTGGCGGCGCGCTTTCACCGCGCCGGCTACCGGCTCGCGTTGGTTGCGCGGCGTGTCGACGAGGTCACGCGCTGGGCGACCGCGCAGGAGTTCGATGCCGCCCGCTGGGCGGTCTACGGCGCCGACGTTCGCGACGTCGCCGCGATCACCGCTGCCGGCCGGGCCTGCATCACCGCACAGGGGCTGCCCGATGTCGTCATCGCCAACGCCGGCATCAGCATCGGGATCGACACCGCCGAGCTCGCCGATCTCGAGGTCCTTCGCGCCACCTACGAGACCAACAACATCGGCATGGCGGCAACGTTCCAGCCGTTCGTGGCGCCGATGCGCGAGAACCGGAGCGGCACGCTGGTCGGCATCGCCAGCGTGGCGGGCGTCCGCGGCCTGCCCGGCCACGGCGCCTACACGTCGAGCAAGGCGGCGGTGCTGGCCTATTGCGAAAGCCTGCGCGGCGAGCTGCGGCCGTTCGGCGTCAAGGTCGTGACGATCCTGCCCGGCTACATCGACACGCCGCTCACGAAGGGCAATCGCTATTCGATGCCGTTCCTGATGCATCCCGCCGCGTTCGCCGACCGGGCCTACGCGGCGATCGTCGCCGGCGCGAGCTACCGCGTCATCCCCTGGCAGATGGGGATCGTCGCCAAGCTGATGCGCGCGATGCCGAATGCGCTGTTCGACCGCGTTGTCGCGGGACGTCCGCGCAAGCGCCGGCAGGGCCAGCCATGAGACCATGAAAAAAGCGGTGCGCTCACGCCGCACCGCTTCTTCGCCGGGGCCGCCGATCGCGGCCCGCGCTTTGCTCAGTAGCCGCCGCGACTGCCGCCGCCGCCACCGCCCGAGCGGCTGCCGCCACCGCCGCCGTAGCCGCCGCCACCGCCCGAGCGGCCACCGCCACCGCCACCGCCGCCGTAGCCGCCACCACCGCCGCCATAGCTGCCGCCACCGCCGGAGCGGCCACCACCGCCGCCACCGTAGCCGCCGCCACCCGAACCGCCGCCGCCGTAGCCACCGCGGTTGCCGTAGCCGCCCGGCCGCTCTTCACGAGGACGCGCTTCATTGACGACGATCGCGCGGCCGTCGAGCGCCTGGCCGTTCATGCCGTTGATCGCCGCTTGCGCTTCCGGATCCGACCCCATCTCGACGAAGCCGAAGCCCTTCGAGCGGCCGGTGTCGCGGTCCATCATGACCTTGGCCGACGACACGGTGCCGTACTGCGCGAACGCCTGCTGCAAATCGTCGTCCCGTACGTTGTACGAGAGATTGCCGACGTAGAGTTTGTTGCCCATGGAAAAGACGCCTTCCTGTTCCTTAGCGAGATGTGGAGCTTCTACCCGTCGTGAACGATTTCAAGAAGGCTCTGCTGCCAGACACGGACTGGTGAATATATGTGAATTGGCCGAAAAAATGGATCGGGAGCCGCCGCAATTGTTGTTTTGGGGCAGCCCCGGCTGAAACGCCGTGACGCCCGCCAGCCGCCGGCTGCCGCGCATCGCCAGCCTCGTCCCGAGCCTGACCGAGCTCGTCTGCGCGCTCGGCCTCGGCGAGCGGCTGGTCGCCCGGACAGGGTTCTGCATCCACCCGAAGGAGCAGGTCACGGGCGTCGCCAAGGTGGGCGGCACCAAGGACGTCCACCTCGATCGCTTGCGCCACCTGGCGCCGACCCACGTCCTCGTCAACGTCGACGAAAACCGGCTCGAGACGATCGACGCGATCGCCGCCTGGGGCGACGCTGCGCCGGAGATCGTCGTCACCCACCCGCTCGCTCCGGCCGACAACCTGGCGCTCGTCGAGCAGATGGCGGCGACCTTCGCCGCCGAGCCCGGCGTCGCCGGGCGTGCCGCCGCGCTGGGCGCGGAACTCGCCGCCGAGCTCGCGGCGACGACGCCCGCCGGCCGACCCGAACGGCGGGTCCTCTACCTGATCTGGCACGGCCCGTGGATGACGGTCGCGCGCGACACCTATCTGTCGCAGATGCTCGCCCGCGTCGGCTGGCAGACGCTGCCCGAGGCGACCGGCGGCTACGCTGGCGCAGCGCGCTATCCGGCGGTCGATGGCAGCGAGCCGTGGTTGGCCGACGTCGAGGACGTGCTGCTCAGCTCGGAGCCGTTCGTGTTCCGCGCGCAGCATGTCGATGCCGCGCGGGCGATGTGCCCGCGAGCGCGCATCCGCCGCGTCGATGGCGAGCTGCTCGGCTGGTACGGCTCGCGCGCGGTCGCGGGCCTGCGGTACTTGCGCGCGCTGGCCGACGACAATGACGCGGCTTGCGTTGCACGCTGACGAATCTGTCGCCATGGACATCCTGAAGCCGCTCATCGCGCTGCTCGCGATCGTCAATCCGATCGGCGTCCTGCCGTTCTTCATCCATTTCACGGAAGGCTTCAGCCGCGAGCAGCGGCGGCGCACGATCCGGGTCGCGGCGATCAGCGCGTTCGTCGTCATCGCGGTGAGCGCGGTCGCGGGCTTGCGCATCATCGAGTTCTTCGGCATCTCGCTGGCGTCGTTCCAGGTCGGTGGCGGGATGCTGCTCCTGCTCTCGTCGCTGCAGATGCTGAACGCGCAGCCCGCCGAGAGCCGCACCAGTGACCTGGTCGAGGGCAGCGACAAGGTCGATGCCGGCGACTCGATCGCGATCGTGCCGCTGACGATCCCGCTCCTCACCGGCCCGGCGACGATCTCGACCATGGTCATCTACGCGCAAAAGACGCGGCACTGGTGGGAACTTGCCGTGCTGGTCGGCTACGGCGTCGTCATCGGCCTGGCGATCTGGATTGCGTTCGGCCTCGCCGGCCGCATCGCGCGCGTCATCGGCCGCACCGGGATCAACGTCATGACGCGGCTGATGGGGTTGCTGCTCGCGGCGCTCGCCGTCGAAGTGATGTCGGACGGACTGGTGAAGCTCTTTCCGGTGCTCGCGAGCAGCGGCCGCTGAAGCGATGGCCGGCGTCGCCTACGACTTCATCGTCTGCGGCGCCGGCACTGCCGGCTGCCTGCTCGCCAACCGGCTGAGCGCCGATCGCTCGAAGCACGTCCTCGTGATCGAGGCGGGCGCCCAGGACAACTACCTCTGGATCCACATTCCGGTCGGCTATCTGTACTGCATCGGCAATCCACGCACCGATTGGCTCTATGCGACCGAGCCGGCGCCCGGCCTCAACGGCCGGAGCCTCCGCTACCCGCGCGGCAAGGTGCTCGGCGGCTCGAGCAGCATCAACGGAATGATCTACATGCGCGGCCAGGCGCGCGACTACGACGGCTGGGGTGCGGGCGACGGCTTCGGCGCCAACCCTGGCTGGAGCTGGACCGAGTGCCTGCCGTCCTTCCTCAAGCACGAGGACTTCTACAGGGGCGCCGACGAATTCCACGCCGCCCCGGGCTTCGATCCGACCGGCAAGCGCGCCGGCGGCGAATGGCGGGTCGAGAAGCAGCGCCTGCACTGGCCGATCCTCGACGCCTTCGCCGCCGCTGCCGTCGAGGCCGGCCTGCCGCACACGGAGGACTTCAACCGCGGCGACAACGAAGGCGTCGGCTACTTCCACGTCAATCAGCGCGCCGGCATCCGCTGGAACGCGACGAAGGCATTCCTGCGGCCGGCATTCCGGCGATCGAACCTGCAGGTCTGGACCGGCGCCCACATCCGGCGCGTCCTCTTCGACCGCCGGCGTGCGACCGGTGTCGAGATCGCGCCGCTTGGCGGCGGCGCGCCCGTCACGGCGCAACTTGCACCCGGCGGCGAAGTCGTGCTCGCGACCGGATCGATCGGCACGCCGCAGATCCTCCAGCTCTCGGGAATCGGCGCCCCGGCGCTGCTCGCGGCGCACGGCGTCGAGGTCCGCCAGGCGCTGCCCGGCGTCGGCGAGAACCTGCAGGATCACCTGCAGATTCGGGCGGTCTACGGCGTCGAGGGAACGAAGACGCTGAACACGATGGCCGCTTCGCTGCGAGGCAAGTTGCTGATCGGCCTGCGCTACGCGTGGTCGCGCAGCGGCCCGATGAGCATGGCGCCGTCGCAGCTCGGCGCGTTCACGAAAAGCCGGCCCGGCCTCGCGCATCCGAACCTCGAGTACCACGTGCAGCCGCTCTCGCTCGACGCGTTCGGCGAGCCGCTCCATGCGTTCAACGCCTTCACGGCGAGCGTCTGCAACCTCAATCCGACCAGCCGCGGCAGCGTCCGGCTGCGCGGCGCCGACCCGATGCTCGCGCCGCGCATCGCGCCCGACTATCTCGCGACCGGCGAAGACCGGCGCGTCGCCGCCGAGAGCCTGCGCGTGACGCGGCGGATCGTCGCCCAGCCGGCGCTCGCCGGCTTCAAGCCGGTCGAGCTCAAGCCGGGCCCGCAGTTCGAGAGCGATGCCGAGCTGGCCAAGCTCGCGGGCGACATCGGCACGACGATCTTCCATCCGGTCGGCACCGCCAAGATGGGCCCGGCGGCCGACCCGATGGCCGTCGTCGACGCGCGCCTGCGCGTCCACGGCATCGAAGGCCTGCGCGTCGTCGATGCGAGCGTCATGCCGACGATCACGAGCGGCAACACGAACGCGCCGACGCTGATGATCGCCGAGCGCGCCGCCGGCTGGATCCTCGCCGGCGCCTGAGCGGGCAGGCGCGGGCATACTCGTCGGATCGCCGTGCAGGAGAGGTCGCGATGAAAGTCCATGCCGTAGCGAAGGTCCGGCTCGATGCCGACGGCCGCGTCACCGGCGTCGAGTGGGGTCCGGTCGATACCGAGACCAACGAGTGGCGCACCGAGCCGCAGATTGCCGACGTCTCCGAGGTCGTCGCGGCGCTCGAGCACGGCGACGACGTGTTCGCGCTCTTTGCGACCCCGCACGGAATGATGCCGATGCGGCGCTTTCGCATCGTCGAATACGACAACGGCTGGAAGACGGTGAATCTCGACGGGCCGCCGACGCACGAGCACGAGATCCACGACATGCTGCACGTCACCTAGACGCGGCGGCGCTTCTCGAGGCCAACGCTCGTGCGACCTCTCGTCGCGTGCCTGTGCGCGGAGTGGTGCGGCTCGTGCCGCGAGTACCGCGCGACCTTCGACACCTTGGCGGCGCAGTTCGCCGGTGCGGTCGACTTCGCCTGGATCGACGTCGAGGACGAGGCCGACGCGCTCGGCGACATCGACGTCGAGAACTTTCCGACGCTGCTGATCGCCGATGTCGGCGGCCCGCGCTTCGTCGGCGCCGTGACGCCGCAGCCGGGAACCGCCGAGCGGTTGATTCGCGGCGTCCTCGCGGGCGAGTTGGCGGTCGCCGGCGACGCCGATCTCGCGGCGCGCGTCCGCGCGCTCCTGGCCAGCCGTGACGACCCGCCTCGTGACGCCGCATAAGCTTGCAACGAGGCAATCGTTGAGTGCCGCTGCCCGCACCCTAAGATCGCGAGCCTGTCCGATGACTCCTCGCCCGCTGCCATGTCTCACCGCTTCGCTTTCCTGACCCGCCGCGGGGCTGTCGTCGCCGTCTTCGCGGGCGCGTTCGCGCCTCTCGCCGATGCGGCCGGCGCGACCTTGCTCAATGTGAGCTACGACGTCGCCCGCGAGCTCTACAAGGAGATCAACCCCGCGTTCCAGCGCGCCTGGAAGCAGCAGACCGGCGAGGAGATCACGGTCAACCAGTCGCACGGCGGCTCGAGCAAGCAGGCGCGCGCCGTGATCGACGGCCTCGAGGCCGACGTCGTGACGATGAACCAGTCGAGCGACATCGATGCCATCGCACGCGCCAGGCTGATCCCGGAGGACTGGGCGAAGCGGCTGCCCAACAACTCCGCACCGACGACGTCGGTCACCGTGATCCTGGTTCGCAAGGGCAACCCGAAGGGCATCCACGACTGGCCCGATCTCGGCAAGCCCGGGACGAGCGTCGTGATCCCGAATCCGAAAATCACCGGCAACGGCCGCTACACCTACGTCGCCGCGTGGGGCTCGGCGATCAAGGCCGGGCAGACGCCGGCGCAGGCGAAAGACCTGGTGCAGAAGATCTTCGCCAACGTGCCCGTCTTCGACGGCGGCGGCCGCGCCGCGACGACGACCTTCGCGCAGCGCAACATTGGCGATGCCCTGTGCACGTTCGAGAGCGAGGTCAACCTGATCAAGGCCGAGTTCGGCGACAACTTCGAGGTCGTGTACCCGAAATCGACGATCCTCGCCGAGAACCCGGTGGCGGTGATCGACAAGGTCGTCGACAAGAAGGGCACGAGAAAGCAAGCCGAGGCGTATCTGAAGTTCCTGTGGTCCGACGAGGCCCAGGAGATCGCGGCGAAGCACCAGATCCGGCCGCGCTCGCAAGCGGTGCTCGCCAGGTACCCGAAGGACTTCCCGAAGGTGCAGACCTTCACGATCGACGAGATCTTCGGCGGCTGGACGAAGGCGCAGAAGGAACACTTCGACGACGGCGCGATCTACGACCAGATCCTCGCCAGGAAATAGCCGGCGAGGGCGTCGCGGCATGCTGCTGTCCCGCGCGCTCCTCAAGCGGCACAGCGTGCTTCCCGGGTTCGACCTCGCGCTCGGCTTCACGCTGCTCTATCTCTCGATCATCGTGCTGGTGCCGCTGTCGGCGGCGTTCCTGAAGGCGTTCACGATGACGTGGCCGGCGTTCTGGGACGCCGTCACCGCGCCGCGCGTGCTGGCGTCGTACCGGCTGACGTTCGGCGCGTCGTTCGCGGCCGCGCTCGTCAACGCGGCCTTCGGCCTCGTCGTCTGCTGGGTCCTCGTCCGCTACGACTTCCCGGCGCGTCGCGTCGTCGATGCGCTCGTCGACCTGCCGTTCGCGCTGCCGACGGCGGTCGCCGGCATCGCCCTCACCGCCCTCTATTCCGGCAACGGCTGGATCGGTCGGTGGCTGCCGTTGAAGGTCAGTTTCACGCCGCTCGGCGTCTGGGTCGCGCTCACCTTCATCGGCCTGCCGTTCGTCGTTCGCACGCTGCAGCCGGTTCTCGAGGATCTGCAGCAGGAGGTCGAGGAGGCGGCAGCGATCCTCGGCGCGAGCCGATGGCAGACGTTTCGCCGTGTCCTGCTGCCGAACCTGATGCCGGCGCTCCTGACCGGCTTCGCCCTCGCCTTCGCGCGTGCGCTCGGCGAGTACGGCTCGGTGATCTTCATCGCCGGCAACCTGCCGCTGGTTTCGGAGATCACGCCGCTTCTCATCATCACCAAGCTCGAACAGTTCGACGTCCCCGGCGCGACCGCGATCGCCGTCGTGATGCTCGTCGCCGCGTTCGTGCTCCTCCTTGCCATCAACGGCCTGCAGGCGTGGACGCGCGCGAGGCAGGGCCGGTGAGCACCGCCCTCGCGTCTGCTGCGCGCCGCGGCGGCGAAGCGACGACCGAGCCCGCGTGGGTGCGGCGCGCCCTGATCGCGGTCGCGCTCGTGTTCCTCGCCCTGTTCCTGTTCGTCCCGCTCGTCGCCGTCTTCGCCGAGGCGTTGAAGAAAGGCGCAGGCGTCTACCTGGCGGCGATCCGCGAGCCCGACGCGGTCGCGGCGATCCGGCTGACGCTCCTCGCCGCCGCGATCTCGGTCCCCCTCAACCTCGTGTTCGGCATCGCCGCCGCCTGGGCGATCGCCAAGTTCGACTTTCGCGGCAAGAACCTGCTGCTCACCTTCATCGACCTGCCGTTCTCGGTCAGCCCGGTGATCGCGGGGCTGATCTTCGTCCTCGTCTTCGGCCTGCAGGGCTGGTTCGGCGAGTGGCTGCGCGACCACGACCTGAAGATCATCTTCGCGCTGCCGGGAATCGTGATCGCGACGATCTTCATCACTTTTCCGTTCGTCGCCCGCGAGCTGATCCCGCTGATGCAGGCGCAGGGGATCGAGCAGGAAGAGGCGGCCCGCGTCCTCGGTGCGGGCGGCTGGCAGATCTTTCGTCGCGTCACGCTGCCGAACATCAAGTGGGCGCTGCTGTACGGTGTCATCCTCTGCAACGCGCGGGCGATGGGCGAGTTCGGCGCGGTGAGCGTTGTCTCGGGCCACATCCGCGGCCAGACCAACACCATGCCGCTGCACATCGAGATCCTCTACAACGAGTACCAGTTCGCGGCGGCCTTCGCGGTCGCTTCGCTGCTCGCCGGGCTGGCGCTGGTGACACTCGCGCTCAAGTACGCCGTCGAGCGGCACGTCGCCGCGGCCGCGCACGGCACGACGGTGCAGCCATGAGCATCGAGGTCCGCCACCTGAACAAGCGCTTCGGTGCGACCGTCGTCTGCGACGACCTGAGCCTCGACATTCCCGCCGGCCAGCTCGTCGCCCTGCTCGGCCCGTCGGGGTCGGGCAAGACGACGCTCCTGCGCATCATCGCCGGCCTCGAAGTCGCCGATTCCGGAACGGTTCTCTTCCACGGCGAGGACGCTTCCGGCGCCGACGTGCGCGAGCGCCGGGTCGGCTTCGTGTTCCAGCACTACGCGCTCTTCGGCCACATGACGATCTTCGAGAACGTCGCCTTCGGCCTGCGCGTGCGACCGAAGGCGATCCGCCCCGACGAGGCCGTGATCCGTGCCAAGGTGGCCGATCTGCTGGCGCTGGTCCGCCTCGACTCGCTCGCCGAGCGCTATCCGCACCAGCTCTCGGGCGGCCAGCGCCAGCGCATCGCGCTCGCGCGGGCACTCGCGGTCGAGCCCAAGGTGCTGCTCCTCGACGAGCCGTTCGGCGCCCTCGACGCGAGTGTTCGCAGGGAGCTGCGCCGGTGGCTGCGCCGCCTGCACGAGGAGATCCACGTCACGAGCGTGTTCGTCACCCACGACCAGGAAGAGGCGATGGAAGTTGCCGACCGGATCGTCGTCATGAACCAGGGCCGGATCGAGCAGGACGGCGCGCCCGACGAGGTCTACGATCATCCGGCGACGCCGTTCGTGCTCCAGTTCCTCGGCGACGTCAACCTGTTCCGCGGCGGCGCGCATGCGCTCGGCGCCAACCCGGCCGGCGCGGCCGACGCGCACATCGCGTACGTGCGGCCGCACGAGTTGCAGGTCGTCGGCCACGCCGAGCCCGGCTCGCTGCCGGTGACGTTCACGCAGGCGCTCACGGTCGGGCCGAACACGCGCCTCGAGTTCCGGCGCAGCGACGACCGGAGCTACGTCGACGTCGAGATGCCGCGCGCCGAATGGCTTGCCGTGCGCGACCGGCTCGGCCTGAAGCCGGGTGCGCACGCGCACCTGCTGCCGCGCAAGGTGACGCGCTTCGCAAGCGAGGACATCGATCCGGCGGCGATGATCTGAACGCCGCGCCGCGAGCGCGTGACGCTCGCGTGACGATGCCGAGCCTACAAAGCCGGCGCGTTCCCTCGTTCGGGGCCGCTTCGGAGGCTCCATGCAGGCATCGATCGACTCCTCCTCGCGCGTGCGCCGCGCCGCCTCTGCGTCCCAGCGCCTGCTCGGCGCCGCGCTGCTGCTGCTGACGTTGGCCGCATGCGGCGGCAGCGACGGTGGCGCCGCGCCCGCAGCCGGCGCGGTCGCGAGCGTCACCGCCGTGACGATCACCGCCGCGGCCACTGCCGTCCAGGTCGGGCAGACGGCCACGTTCACCGCCGAGGCGAAGGACGCAAACGGCGCCGTCGTTGCCGGCGCCGCCTTCACCTGGACGTCGTCCGACAGCAGCGTCCTCGTCGTCAGCGGTGGCGTCGCGACCGGAGTCGCCGCCGGCACGGCGCGGATCACCGCCTCGAGCGGCGGCGTGACCAGCGATCCGATGACACTCGCGGTCGTCGCCGTAGCCGAGGGCAGCGTCGTGATCGACCACGCCTCGGTGTTCTTCAGCGCCGTCGCGCAGACACGCCAGCTGACGGCACGCGCGGCCGATGCGCAAGGCGCCGCATTGGCGACGCCAGTGACGTGGACATCGAGCGCGCCCGACAAGGTCGCGGTCGATGCCTCCGGCCGGCTGCTGGCCCTGGCGATCGGCTCGGCGCAGATCACGGCGATCTCGGGCGCGCTGCGCTCGGCGCCGACGCTCGTGGTCGTCGCCGAGCCGCAACCCGGCGCGCTGCTCGTCAGCGATGCGCAGGTCGTCGCCGTCGGCGCTCCGTTCGCCGCACCCGGCGCGGCGGCCGGCGCGAGCGCGCAATACGAGGTCACGCTGCAAGGCGTCGCGGTACCCGCGCCCGGGACCGTCGTCCTCGCGGCCGAATCGGCGCCGATCGCCGGCACGGTCGTCGCCACCCGGCAGGACGCCGCCGGCCTCGTCGTGACGATCGCCGTCGCATCGCTGCCGCAGCTCTTTCGCGCCTACGAGATCGACTGGACGATCGACCTCTCGGCGTTTCCCACCGAGCCGACACCGACCGCACCGATGGCGCTCGGCGCGGCCTGGAGCAAGGCGCGTTCGACCCGGTCGCAGGCGCTCGCGACGCGGCCGCTCGACGCGTTCTCGCCGTTCAAGCCGTTCGCGTGCGACGCCAGCATCGAAGGCAAGGTCGGCGAGCGCAAGGTGACGCTGTCGCTCGACAACAAGCTCACCATGGTGGTCCAGGACAAACCGGGCTACAGCCGCCACTCGCTCGAAGGCGCGGCGACGCTCGCCGGCAGCGCCAGCCTGAAGCTGAACCTGGGCTTCGAAGGCAGCGGCAAGTGCGAGGCGACCGGCCAGATCAAGCTGCCGGTGCTCGGTTGGGTCAGCGTGATCGTCATGCCGGCAGTCCGGCTCGGCCTCGGCGCCGGCATCGCCGGCGAGGTGCTCGTCGCGCAGGGCGAGCTCGGCGTCGACGGCTCGGTCGGCATCAACGTCGTGATGGGCTGGGAGTGCGGCGGCGCGAGCCCGGACTGCCGCGCCCTCGACAGCGCGACGCCGACCAACAAGCTCGAGACCAAGTCGAAGTTCCCCTCGGTGCACGACATGGAGGTCAAGGTCTCGGGGCAGTTCTACGTTCTCGCCGGCTTCGACCTGTCGCTCTTCCTCGGTGCCGCCAACGCCAAGGTCGTCGAGGCGCGGGTGGGGCCGAAGCAGTCGTTCGACCTCGCGTTCGAGCAGGACCAGGCGTTCCGCACCGATTACGCGTCGCACTACGAGCTCACCCTCGACGCCGTCGTCGAGCCGGGCTCGGCGCTCAAGGAAGCGATCAAGCGCGTGATCGACGACGACGCGGTCGACCTCAAGTTCAAGCTCGAATCGTCGCTGCCGCTGTCGGAATCGCCGAAGGGAACGCTCAGCGTCAGCAAGCCGCGGGTCGCGATCGGCGCGCCGGTCGACTTCAGCGTCGACTTCGACGCCGCGACCGTCGACTACGCGGTCATCGGCTACAACATCACGGGCGTCCAGCTCTATCGGCGTCGCGATGACGAGGCCACCTTCACCGAGTGGAAGGCGATGACGATGATCGCCTCCAACAAGGCAACGTACCAGTGGACGCCCGAAGCCGCCGACGCCGGGACGTACGAGTTCGCCGCCTTCGTCAATACCGAGATCCAGCCCTTGCCGTGGCTCGAGGTTGGGCCGAACTCGATCCAGAAGCTCGAGGTCAGCTGCTTCAGCGCGGCACCCGGCGCCGTCGGGCCCGGCGCGCGCGCGGGAATTCAGTCGGCGCCGCGCAGCGGCCGCCTGGCGACGACGTGCGCCGACACCTGGGTCGGCAACACGACCAGCGGCGATGCCGCGTACGGGCCGAACCAGACCGAGGCACAGCTGACGCTGAAGGTCGACGACCGCGTCACCGGCCAGGGCCCGGGACAGGTCTTCTACTACGCCGAAGGCACCCTCAAGGTGAACCTCCGCGTCACCGACCTGAACGGTGTCCACTGCGAGTGGCTGCCGTTCCAGATCGCGATCAATCGCGACACCGGCAGCAACACGCCCGGACACGGCGGGGAATCGAACCAGTTCGTGGTCGACTACAGCCAAACCCCGCCGACCGCGGGCGGCGCCGGGGTCGCGACCGGGACGCAGACGATCGTCTGCACGGCGGGAACGACGACGACGACGAGCACGATCACCAACGGCTATGCCTTCATGTCGGCCCCTACCGGAGTCCTCAACGCGGATGGCCTGAGCTGGGACGGCGATCACCAGCCGTTCTATTCGTATCACTTCACGCGTCCGTAGCGGCAACGTAGAGTGCGGTGCCGGTGGCGCTGCCACCGGCACCCGCCCGTCCCCATGGCTGCCTCCCCCGCCGCAACCGCCCCATCGCCGCCAGCCGCAATGTTGCGGCTGTGCGGCGGCGAGCCGCGCTGCGTCATGGCCTCCGGCAAGACGGCGGCGCTCGAAGCCGCCGAGGCGCTGCTGCTCGCGTATCTGTGCATCGAAGGGGCGACTTCGCGCGCCCGGCTGGCCGCGCTGCTGTGGCCCGATGTCGACGAAGCGCGCGCGCGTGGCAATCTGCGTCAGCGCCTGCTGCGCCTGCGTCAGTCGATCGGAACCGAGGTTGTCACCGGCCGCAGCCAGCTGGCGCTTGCCGCCAACGTCGGCCACGGCCTCGCGAGCGATGGCGAGCTGCTCGCCGCGATCGCTCTCGACGACGCCGGCGCGCTCGCCGATTGGCTCGAGGCCGCGCGCGGACAGCGTCGGCAGGCGCGGCTAGAAGCGCTCGCCGGCGAAGCATCGCAGCTCGAATCGACGCAACGCGTCGCCGAGGCGCTCGTCGTCGCGCGTCGCCTGGTCGCCGCCGAGCCGGCGTCGGAACACGCGCATCGCCGCGTCATGCGACTGCACTACCTGCGCGGCGACCGCGCCGCGGCGCTGGCGGCGTTCGCCGATTGCGCGGCCGCGCTCGAGCGTGAGCTCGGCGTCGCGCCCTCGGGCGAGACGCTCGAGCTGAAGCAACAGATCGAGCGCGCGACGGCGCTCGTTCTGCGCGGCGCGCAGACCCCGCTCTGGCTGTTGCGGCCGCCGCGCCTTGTCGGTCGTGCCGCGGCGCTCGCCGAGCTCGCGTCGGCGCTCGGGTCGCGAACGCACACGATCGTCCTCGGCGATGCCGGCATGGGCAAGAGCCGCCTGCTCGAGGAATTCGCACGGCAGCACGCCGCGGTGCAGGTCGTGGCGCGGCCCGGCGACGGCCACGCTCCGTTCGCCGTCGTCGCCCGCCTGCTGCGGGCGCTGTTCGCGGCCGACGTGCAGCCGGCGGCGGAAATGCGCGCCGAGCTGGCACGCGTCGTTCCCGAATGCGGCCGGCCGGCGTCTTCGAAGTTCGACCGCGCGAGCTTCGAGAACGCGGTCGAGGACACGCTCGGGCGCGCCGGCGCGAACATCGCTGCCGCAGTCGTCGACGATCTCCACTTCGCCGACATCGCCAGTGTCGAGCTGCTGGCGCGGCTCGGCACCGTGGCCGAGTCGCCGCGTCTCGTGCTCGCGGCACGCGCGAAGGAATGCGGGCCGGCGCTCGCCGTCCTGCACGCGGCGCTCGGCGACGCCCATCGCCTGGCCGAGATCGACCTCACGCCGCTGCCGCAGAGCGCGATCGAGGAGCTGCTGGTTTCGCTCGAGCTGCCGAGCGTCGCGCCGGCGCCGCTCGCCGCGGCGGTCGCTCGCCACACCGGTGGCAATCCCCAGTTCATCCTCGAAACGCTCAAGGCGCTCCTCGTCGACGGCGGCGCGAGCGCGCGCCACGACGGTGCTTTGCCGCTGCCGCGCAGCGTTGGCCTCTTGATCGAGCGGCGCCTGCGCCAATTGAGCGCGCCGGCGATTCGCCTCGCCCGCGTCGCCGCCGTCGCCGGCTCCGATTTCTCGGCCGCGCTCGCCGCCGCGGTGCTCGGCTGCGGCCCGCTCGACCTCGCCGATGCGTGGCACGAGCTCGAGGCTGCAGCGGTGCTGCGCGACCAGGCCTTCGCCCACGATCTCGTCTGCGAAACCGTGCTCGCCGGCATCCCGCGTGCGATCGCGCGCGAGATGCACGGCGCGCTGGCGCAGCTGCTGGCGAACGACGGCGCCGAGTCGGCGCGGGTCGCCGAGCACTGGCTCGGCGCCGGCGCCACTGACAAGGCGCTGCCGCTGCTCCTCGTCGCGGCGCGCCAGGCGCAGGAGACGATGTGCAACCACGAAGCGGCGCAACGGTTCGAGAAGGCGATCGCGATCCAGGCCGACGCCGAGGATCCAGGCGCCGAGTTCGCGACGCTGCTCGAGCTGTTCGACTGCCTGCAGGATCTCGATCGCCGCGAGCGCGTCGACGCGACGCTCGCGCGCCTGTTCGAGCTCGCGGTCACGCCGATGCTCGAAGCACGCGCGCTCGAAGCGCGCGCCCGCGCGCTGCTCGCCCGGCTCGAGTTCGAGCCGGCACTCGCCGCCGGATCGGCGGCGCTTGCGCTCGCCGCCGACGCGGGTGATGCCGGTGCGAGCTTCGATGCCCGCCTGGTGATGACGCAGACCCTCGCCAAGCTCGGCCGTCTCGAGGAGGCCGAGGCGATGCTGGTCGCGGCGCGCGCGTTCGCCGAGGGCGACGCGACGCTGCGCCAGCGCGTCTACTTCTACGAGGCGACCGCGTTTCTCGTCACCCAGGACGAGCGCTTCGAGGAGGGCCGCGCGCTCTGGCACAAGCTGGAGACCAACGCCGGCGAGCTGAAGGCGCCGCGCACCGTAGCAACGGCGCTCAACTATCAGACCCTGTGCGAGGGCAACGTCGGTTCGTTCGACCGTGCCGCGGCGACGGCCGGGCGCTGGCGCGACTACGTCGTTGCCAACGGCCTGCTCGGCGAGGCGCGCCAGTTCCTCGACCTCAACGTCGGCTATCTCTACCAGCAGCTCGGCCGCTACGGCGACGCGCTGGCGGCGCTGCAACGCGCCGAGGCGATGAACGTCACCCACAACGGCGCGCTGAACGTCCGCTACGCGAGTCTGTTCGCGCTGCTCGGCCAGTTCGCGCGCGTCCACCAGTGGCTCGAGGCGATCCCGACCGCGATCCCGATGGGCCCCGGCCTGCGCTTCACCCGGACGCTGCTGCGTCTGCGCCTCGCGCGCTCTGGCGCGACGCCGATGCCGGCCGGCAAGCGCGAAGCGCTGCTCGACGACGCCCGCGCGGTGGCGTTGGCGAGCGAGAAGACGTCGCTGCGGATTCGCTGGCTGCTGGCGCGGGCCGAATTCCTCGCTCCTGGCGACGCCGTGCCGGCAGCGCGCGAGGCTGCCGCGCTCGCGCTCGCCAAAGGCATGCACGGCTTGCGCATCAGCGCCGAGGTGCTGCTCGCGCGCGCGCTCATCGCCGCCGGCGATGCGGCGGCGGCGCTGCCGCGGGCACGGATCGCGCTCGCGCTGGCCGATACCTACCAGCCGGACTTCGTCTACGCCGCCGAGGTCGGGCAGGTGGCGCATCAGGTCCTGATCCTGAACGGCGAACGCGGCGACGCGGTCCTGCGCAGCACCGTCGACTGGATCCAGCAGACCGCGGCGCTCCACGTTCCGGCGGAGTTCCGTGACAGCTTCCTGCACCGCAACGCCGTCAACCGCGACCTGCTCGTGGCGGCGAGCCGGCTCGGCAGCCGCAACGTCTTGTCGCAGTGAGCTGTCGGGGAAGCTGCGCCGCCGTCGGCGCGCGGCCTGAAGTCCTATGACAGCAGCTGCTTTCTCGCGCGGTGGACGCGCACGAACAGGTTCTCCTCGCTGATGCCGAGCTCGGCGCAGACCGAGGCGGTCGGCAGGTCCTCGACGATGCGCAGTCGCATCGCTTCGCGCAACGTCGCCGGCAGTCGCTCGATGCCGGCGAGTGCGCGCGCGAGCTCCTGACGCTGCTCGGCGATCTCGTCCGGGCCGGGCCGGCTGCAGGCGACGGCGTGGCCGGGGTGGTCGGCGTCGTCGAGGCCGTCATCGAGCGACTCGTGCGGGCTGACCTTGCGCAGCACGTCGACGATCTTGTTCTTCAGCACTGCGGTGAGCCACGAGCGCAGCGCGGCGCGGCCGGCGAAGCGGGCGCGGCCGGAGAGCACGGCTTCCATCACGTCGTGCACGGCGTCCTCGGCGAGCGCCGGATCGCGGAGCTTGCGCATCGCGAAGCGGACCAGGTACGGGCGATGCGAGACGAGCTCGGCGAGGGCGACCGGAACGTCGCCGGCGTCGCCCCGGCTCGCGCGCGGTGTGCGGGCGGCGCTTCCGATCGGCGTTGCGAGCGAGGGATGGCTGGGCAGAGGGGCGGCGTTCAACATGGCGGGTGAGGTGGCTGGGGCGATGGCGCCAATGTCGCGGCCGAAGATCGCAGGACCCTCGCGAAAGATCACGCCAGCATCACATCGCTGTAAGACGATGCGATGGAGCGAGACAATCCGGTCATGCCCGCCTCGATCCTGGTCGCCGAAGACCAGACCGATATCCGCGATCTGCTGGTGATGAACCTGAAGAGCGCCGGCTACGACGTCAGCGCCGTGGCCGACGGCGCCGCGGCACTCGCCGCCCAGAGCGAGCGGCCGGCCGACCTGCTCGTCCTCGACCTGATGATGCCGGGGCTCGACGGCCTCGAGGTGACGAAGGCGCTGCGCGCGCGCGGTCGATCGACGCCGATCCTGATGCTGACCGCGAAATCGACCGAGCTCGATCGCGTCCTCGGCCTCGAGCTCGGCGCCGACGACTACCTGACCAAGCCGTTTTCGCTCGCCGAGCTGCTCGCGCGCGTAAAGGCGCTGCTGCGCCGCGCCGACTTGCTGCGCGCCGCGCAGGCAGCGAGCGCCGCCGAGCCGCGCCTGCTCCGCAACGGCGAGCTCGAGATCTTCCCCGCCAAGCGACAGGCGAAGATCCGTGGCGCGCCGCTCGATTTCACCGCGCTCGAGTTCGACCTGTTGCTGCACTTCGCGTCGCATCCCGGCCACGTGTTCTCGCGCAGCCAGCTGCTGAACGCCGTCTGGGGCTACACCCACGACGGCTACGAGCACACGGTGACGACGCACATCAACCGCCTGCGCGCCAAGCTCGAGGCCGATCCCGAGCGGCCGCAATTGATCCTCACCGTGCGCGGCGCCGGCTACAAGATGCGCGACAGCCCGTGAAGTCGCGCTGCGCCCTTCGGTCGCTGCCCCCGAAGGGGCCGCACCCCACCTCGATGCAGCCCGGCGTCCGGCGGGCCTGACATGAGCGTTCGCGCCAAGCTCGCGCTCACGATCTTCGCGACCGGGCTCGTCACCGCACTGCTCGTCGTGGCGACGGTCGTGTACGCGTTCAAGCGGTTCGAGAACGAGACCGCGTACCGGCGCGGCATGGGCTTCCTCGGCCGGGTCGTCAGCATGTACGACAACATCTTCGACATGCACGAGAAGGACGCGGCGGCGTTCCAGGCGTGGCTGCGCGCGCTCGTCCTGTTCGAGCCCGACACCGAGCTCTACCTGCTCGGCGCCGACGGCGTCGTGCTCGCCAAGACGGGGCCGTCGCCGCT
The DNA here is from genome assembly GCA_036496385.1 of Caldimonas sp. Taxonomy (GTDB): domain Bacteria; phylum Pseudomonadota; class Gammaproteobacteria; order Burkholderiales; family Burkholderiaceae_C; genus Schlegelella_A. The sequence continues at coordinate 29,282 of DASXLD010000031.1, forward strand.
CAAGCCGGGGACGCGTGTCGCCCTCGCGCCGGTGCGCGAATCGATCGAGAAGACCGACGCCTCGTTCGTCATGGGCGACGACCCCGAGCGCATGGACGCCGGCGCGGTCGTCGTCGCCAAGCCGGTGCGCCGCTCCACGCCTGCCGGCAGCCCCCCGGTCGACGCGGGCTATCTCTACCTCGTCCTCCACACGCAGCAACTGCCCGAGGGCCGCTGGGACGTGCTGCGCAGCAGCTTCGCGCGGCCGGCACTGATCGCCGTGATCGCCGTCGTCGCCCTGACGACGCTGCTCGCGCTGTTGATCATCGCCAGCGTCACCCAGCCGCTGCGTCGTCTCACCGAAGCGGTGGCGACGCTATCGCAGCGCGGCCTCGCCGAAGGGCTCGCGGTCGCTCCCGACAGCCCGTTGCCGGCGCCGACGCGCGACGAGTTCGGGCAGCTGACGAGCGCCTTCGAGATGCTGCTCGACATCTGCCGGCGGCAATGGAACGCGCTCAGGCGCACCGATCACTTCCGTCGCGAAGGCGTCAGCAACCTCTCGCACGACCTGCGCTCGCCGCTGACAGCGACCGTTGCCTGCCTCGAGACGCTCGACGGCCGCTGGGGCGGCGACGCCGCGCGCGCCGAAGACCGTCGGCTGCTCGAGATCGCGCTGCGCAACACGCGCAACGCGGCGCAGATGGTGCAGTCGCTCGGTGACCTCGCCAAGCTCGACGAGCCCGAGTTCGGCTTGCGCACCGAGGCGGTCGACACCGGCGAGCTGCTGGACGACATCGCGTTGCGCTTCGCCGAGCGCGCCGCGCGGCAGAACGTCCGCGTGCGCAGCGAGCCGGCCACGCCCGGGGGCGGCGCTGGGCCGCGTGCCGAGCTCGACGTCGAGCTGTTCGAGCGTGCGATCGCGAACCTGCTCGACAACGCGCTCAAGTTCTGCCCGCCGGGCAGCACCGTGACGCTGGCGGCGGTGGCGCGCGGCGGCAAGGTCGAGGTCAGCGTCGCCGATGACGGTCCGGGCATTCCCGCCGCCGACCTGCCGCAGCTGTTCGATCGCTTCTACCAGAGCCGTTCGACGGTCGCGCCGGCGTCCGCCGACGGTGGCCGCGGGCTCGGCCTGGCGATCGTCAAGCGGATTGCCGAGCTGCACGGCGGCGACGTCGCAATCGAGAGCGCGGTCGGCCGCGGCACGCGGGTCGTGCTCACGTTGCCCGCGTCGGCCGCGAGCCGCAAGGAGGAGGCACCGCGCTGAATCGGTGCCCGGGAAACTCCGAGGGTCGGTGCATCGGCGCGTCGCTAGAGTGCGGGGTCTGCGGATCGGCACCTGTCTGGGGCCGAGCCGAACGTTCGACGAGGAGACAAGGGCGCCACCGCGCCGCAAAGGGACAGGCCGAAGGCCGACGCAGAAGCACGAAAAGGGCGCCACCCGTGGCGCCCTTTTCCTTTTCATCGCGGCTGCGCGGGCTCGTCTCCTTGGCACTGGTCGGGCGTCGGCGAGAATTGCGCCGCACGTCTCGCATAGCTCGCCTCGGCGCGGCCGCTAACATCTCACCCTGGCACCGTGACACTGCCGCTCGCACGCATGATCGATCCAACGTCCCGGCGCTTGCTCGATGTCGAGATCCCGGCCCAGCCCGAGGTCCTCGTCAAGCTCTCGCTCTTGCTCGCCGAGGACGATGTCGACCTCCATGCGGCGAGCCGTCTGATCAGCTCCGACATGGCGCTCGCGGCGGCGGTGCTGAAGACGGTCAACTCCGCCATGTACGGCCTGCGCGGGCGAGTCCAGAGCGTGCAGCAGGCGATCACCTACCTCGGCACGCGCGAAGTCGCGTCGGTGACCTTCGCGATGGGCTTGCGCGCCGTGTTCCCCGCCGCGCCCGAGCTCGAGCCGGTCTGGCAGCGGGCGCGCGTGCGCGCGCTGCTGATGGGCCGGATTGCCGGCGTCCTCGGACTCGACGCCTGGGCTGCGCACTCGGCGGGCCTGTTCGAGGAGTGCGGCAAGGCGGTCATGTTCCGCCATGCGACCGAGCGCTACAAGCCGCTGCTCGCCGAAGCCAAGTCCGACGAGGAGCTGCTGCTGCTCGAGCACGCCAAGTTCGGGGTCAGCCACGACACGCTCGGCGCCGCCCTGTGCGAGAGCTGGGGTGTCGCGCCACAGGCGGTCGACAGCGTTCGCTATCACGTCATCGTCAACAGCACGCTCGAGCTGCCGATGCACGTGCAAAGGCGCCAGCTGTGCGCGATCTCGGCGCTGGCGCACGCCCTGATGACCGACCCCGACACGCTCGACGACGTCGCGCGCAAGGTCGCGCCGCAGGCCGATCTCGATCCGATGGCGGCTCAGCGCGGCGCCCGCCAGGTGCAGGAGCAGATCGAGATGGCCATCGAACGCGCGAAGACCGACGAGTAGACGTCGTTGGTGCCCGGCCGGCCGCTCGTACGGGTGCCGGTACCGGCACCCGCGCTAGTCGACCTTCGCGCCCGACGCCTTCACCACGGCTGCCCACTTCTTCGTCTCGGCAGCGATGAAGCGGCCGAAGTCGGCCGGCGACGTGCCGCCGGGAATCGCGCCTTGCGAGAGCAGCCGCTCCTTCAACGCCGGCGACGCAAGCGCCTTGGCCGACTCCTGCTGCACCCGGTTGACGATCTCGGCTGGCGTTCCCGCCGGCGCGAGCAAGCCGAACCACGATGTCGCCTCGAAGCCCTTCAGCGGGCCGGCCTCGGCGATTGTCGGCACGTTCGGCAAGGCGGTGCTGCGCTCGCTGCTCGTCACCGCCAGCGCGATCAGCTTGCCTGCCTTGATGTGGGGCAGCGCCGACGGCAGGTTGTCGAACATCAGGTCCATGGTGCCGCCGATCAGGTCGAGCAGCGCCGGCCCCGATCCGCGGTAGGGAAAGTGGACCATGTAGGTGCCGGTCATCGTCTTGAACAGCTCGCCCGACAGGTGGATCGACGTGCCGTTGCCGCTCGATGCCATGTTGAGCTTGCCGGGATTCGCCTTCGCGTACGCGATCAGCGACCGGACGTCGGCGATGTGTGCTGCCGCCGCCTTCGCAGGGTTCATGACGAGCACGTTCGGAACGCCGGCGACGAGCGTGATCGGCACGAAGTCCTTGGCGGCGTCGTACGGCATCTTGGGATAGAGCGATGAATTGATCGCCTGGGTGCCGACGGTGCCCATCAGCAGCGTGTAGCCGTCGGGAGGCGACTTGGCAACGAGATCGGCACCGACGTTGCCGCCGGCGCCGGCCTTGTTCTCGATCACGAAGGTCTGGCCGAACGCCTTGCCGAGCTCGGGGGCGAGCGCGCGGGCCAGGATATCCGTCGTTCCGCCGGGCGAGAACGGCACGACGATGCGCACCGGCTTGGCCGGCCACGCACCCTGCGCATGCAGCGGCGGCGCCACCGTCAAGGCGGCCAGGCCGAGACCTACGACGGTGCGGCGACGGATGGACATGGCGGCGACCCGCGTCCCGAAGAGGACGCTCGCGGCCAGTGTCGAGGCGCGAGCGAGGCCCGAGAACAGGGGCTTGCCCGGGGCGGCCGGCCTCAGCGGGTGAACAAAGAAGGAGGAGCGGGACAGCGGCTTCGGGGCTCGCTCTCAAACAACCCCGAACGGCCCGCTCCTCCTGGGCCGGCGAATCGACCGGGTGAGGAGTCTCCCGATCGTGCCAGGCGCAAGCGAGTGGGGCTCACTGGCTCGCGTCCGGCGGCACGGCGCCCGAAAACTTCAGCTCAGCGTCGGATCGCTCCCGGCGGTCCGAACAGAGACAGTTGCTGCGGCACTTGCCGCGGCCGTGCCAGCACCGACGGTCGCTGGGCAACGGCGGTGAGCGGCATCGGCGCCAAACGAACGGCACCGCTCCTCGCGATCAGCGGCGTGGTGGAGAAGGCGGAGATCAACATGACGATCCCTCCTGAGTGATCACGACCACAGCGTCGCACCCGGCGCGCACAGCGGCCGGCGGACAACGTGTTCGACGCCGGCGCCGCCGTCCTCGAGCTCGCGCCAGCCGCTCGCACGCGCCTCGACGGCACGCTGCGGCAGCGCGGCCGAGGCCAGGCGCAGCAGCGATGACGCGCCGCCGTGACAGCGCGGCGCGAGCGATCGGCGGGTCGGGGTGGAACGGAACGAGCGGCGCGGCGACATGGCAGACTTTCGGCGGCGCGCGAGGCTGACATCTCGTTGCACGGTCGCGCGCGTGACAGGGGAAGCGCAACGAGCGTGCCAAGCGCAGCGTGTGATCGGCGCCACGCCGTAGCGGCACCGCGCGACCTCCCCGCCTTCGCCGCCCTGACAAGACGAGTGGCGCCGCGACAGGGCGCGTCGGAATCGAAAGCAGGTGTAACGCGCGCTGTCGCGAAACCGACTTGATCGCACGCAAAGATCGACAGCGAGGCGGAACGCATCCCGAGCGCTGCGGTCCACCCCCATCTCAGGAGGAACGAATGTCCGACGAATTCGACGACGTTCTCGACCCCGTCGCTGCGACCACCGCCCCGGTCGGCGCTGCGGCGACCGGTCGGGCAGCGCGCCTCGTGGCGCGGCTCTACGCTTCGGCCAACCAGGCGCTGCGGACGCGCCTCGTCGCTTGCCTGGTCCGCCCGCTCGGCCCGCTGGCGCTCGCCGGCGTCGCCGCAGGAGCTTTCACGGCCGTCCTCGCGCGCAGCGGCGCGGGCGGCCTGAGCGTCGTCATCGGCGACGTCGCCCGCTTCTCCAACGAGCAGGTCGCCGAGCTGGCGCGTTTCGTCGAGCAGGTGCAGCCGGAAGCGTTGCTGCAGGCGGCGCAGCTCGTCTCCGACAACCCGTTCGGCGTCGGCGCGTTCAGCGCGGCGGTGGCGTTGCTGCTCGCGATCGAGCTGCGCCGCGTCGCCGGCGCGACGCCGCCGTCAGCGCCGCTCGATCAGGCTGCGGCGCGGTATCCGCGTGGAATCGCGGCGAGAAGGCGACGCGTGTAGTCCTGTTGCGGCCGCTCGAGGATCTGCTCGACGCCGGCCTGCTCGACGACTTCGCCGTCCTGCATGACGAGCACTTCGTCGGCCATGAAGCGGACGACCGCGAGGTCGTGGCTGATGAAGATGTAGGAAAGGCCGAGCTCGTCCTGCAGATCCTTCAGCAGGTTGAGCACCTGCGCCTGCACCGACACGTCGAGGGCGCTCACCGCCTCGTCGAGGACGAGGACTTCCGGGTCGAGCGTCAGGCAGCGCGCGATCGCGACCCGCTGGCGCTGGCCGCCGGAGAACTCGTGCGGATACTTGTAGAGCACGCTGTCGTCGAGCCCGACCTTGGCGAGCAACGCGCGGGCACGGTCGCGCCGCTCGGCGTCGTCGGCGCCGACGCCGTGGATCGTCATCGGCTCGACCAGAGTCTGGCCGATCGTGAAGCGAGGGTTGAGCGACGCGTACGGGTTCTGGAACACGACCTGGATCCGCTTTCGCATCGGCAGCAGCTCGGCGCGCGAGAGCGCGAGCAGGTCCTTGCCGTCGAACATCGCCCGGCCGCCGACCGGGCCGCCGTTCGGCTCGTGCAGGCGCAGCAGCGTCAAGCCGAGCGTCGTCTTGCCCGAGCCCGATTCGCCGACGATGCCGAGCGTGTGGCCGGCGCGCAGCTGGAAGGTCGCGCCCTTGACGGCGCGAAACTCCTTGCGCCCGAACGCACCGCTGCGAATCCAGAAGCTCTTCGTCACGTCGGTCGCCTCGATGACGACCCGTGCCTTCGGATCCTTCGCCTTGGCGATCGCGGCCGAGGCCCGGCCCGCAATGTGATCGTCGACGACGCGCAGGCGCGGTGTGCGCTGCGCGAGCGTCGGCCGGCAGGCGAGCAGCGCCTGCGTGTACGAATCCTGCGGCGCGGCGAAGATCCGTGCCACCGGGCCTTGCTCGCGGACGACACCGGAGCGCATGACGACGACGTGGTCGGCGATCTCGCCGACGACGCCGAGGTCGTGGCTGATGAAGAGCATGCTCATCCGGTGCTTCTCCTTCAGCCGGGCGAGCAACTCGAGGATCTGGCGCTGGATCGTGACGTCGAGTGCGGTCGTCGGCTCGTCGGCGATCAGCAGCTTCGGCTCGCACGCCAGCGCCATCGCGATCATCACGCGCTGCTGCTGGCCGCCCGAGAGCTGGTGCGGATAGACGCCGAGGCGACGCTTCGGCTCCGGCATGCCGACCTCGACCAGCAGCGCCTCGGCGCGCGCCATCGCAGCCCGACCGCCCATGCCGAGATGCTTGACGAGCGGCTCGCGGAGCTGTGCGCCGACGGTGAAGACCGGGTTGAGCGAGGTCATCGGGTCCTGGAAGACGCAGGCGATGTCGCGACCGCGCAGGCCTTGCAGCTCGTCGCGCGTGGCGGCGAGCAGGTCGCGGCCCTGGAACGCGATCGCCCCGGTCCGCTCGGCGTTGTCGGGCAGGAGGTTGAGGATCGACATCGCGGTGACGCTCTTGCCCGAGCCCGATTCGCCGACCAGGGCCACAGTAGTGTTCTCGGGGATCTCGAAGCTCACGCCGCGGACGGCCTCGACGCGCTGCACCACGCCACCCTCGCTGCCGAGGCGAAAGGCGACGCGAAGGTCGCGGATCGACAGCAGCGGCCCGCCCGCGACCGTCGCAGCGGCTGCCTGGCCGGCGCTCACTCGAGCCCCCGCAGCTTGGGATCGAGGGCGTCGCGCAAGGCGTCGGTCATGAGCGAGAACGCGGTCACGAAGACGGCCATGAAGATCGTCGCCGCGGCGAGCTGCCACCAGTGGCCGAGGATCAGCTCGCTCTGCGCCTCGGCGAGCATCGTTCCCCACGACACCTCGTCGACGCCGACGCCGAGGCCGAGGTACGACAGGATGACCTCGTACTTGATGAAGCCGACGACGAAGATCGACAGCTGGACGAGGACGACGTGGCTGACGTTGGGCAGGATGTGGCGGAACATGCGCGAGACGTTGCCGGCGCCGATCGCCTCGGCCGAGCGCACGTAGTCGCGCACGACGTGCTTGATGAACTCGGCCCGCACGAGCCGGTAGATGCCGGTCCAGCCGGCGAGGCCGAGGATGAGCACGACCGAGCCGATGCCGCGCCCGAACACGGCCGCGAACGCGAAGATCAGCAGGATGTAGGGGATCGCGGTGAAGACGTTGTAGACCCACTCGAGCAGGTCGCCGACCTTGCCGCCGAAGAATCCCGCGAGCGCGCCGAGCAGGGTGCCGATCGCGGTCGCGAGGAGCGCCGCCGAGACGCCGACCAGGATCGACACCTGCGCGCCCTTGACCGCCTTGGCGAGGACGTCGCGGCCGAGCCGGTCGGCGCCGAAGGGGAGCGTCTCGGCCCGCACGCTCGCTTGGGTCTGGTACTTCTTGGCCGCCTCGTCCCACTCCTTGTAGCGCGGCGCGAGCGGGTCGACCGCCGAGATGTCGACGTTCGGTCCGGTCGGTGTCGCGACCGCGATCGACTCGGTCTTGGGCGCAGGGCCGAGAAAGCTTGGCGGCGCATCGGGCACGGCACGCTCGACCTGCCAGTCCTTGGCGACGAGGCCGAGCCCGGCGGCGACGACGACGAGCAGGAACAGCGCGACGACGGCGACCGACACCATGCCTACCTTGTCGCTGCGGAAGCGCCGCGCCGCCGCCAGCCACACGTTGCCGGAGCCGGCGCGAGCGACCGCCTGCGGCGGCGGGACGTCGAGGACGGCGCTCATTTCAGTACCACGCGCGGATCGACGAGCGTGTAGAGCACGTCGGTGACGAGATTGACGACCATCGTGATGACCGCGAGGTAGATCGCGAACGCCTGGATGACGGGGTAGTCGCTGCGGTTGACGGCGAGCAGGAGCTCGCGGCCGAGGCCGGGAATCGAGAAGAACACCTCGATCAGGAACGAGCCGACGAAGATGCCCGGCAGGGCGACGGCGATGTTGGTGAGGATCGGGATCATCGCGTTGCGCAGCACGTGCTTGAGCAGGATCGTCGTCTCCGTCAGACCCTTGGCGCGTGCGGTGCGGACGTAGTCGTGGCCGATCTCGTCGAGGAAGAAGGTCCGATACAGGCGCGTCGTCGGCGCGAGCGACACGGCGACCGCGAGCATCACCGGCAGCGGCACGTACAGGCGCAGGTTGGTGGCCACGCTGTCGCTCCAGCCTTGGACCGGGAACAGGCCGAGCTGGAACGCGAAGACGTACTGGCCGACGATCACATAGACGAGAAACGAGATCGAGAGCGCAACCGTCGTCAGCACCATGATCGAGCGGTCGGTGAGCGAGCCGCGGACGTAGGCGACGCCGAGGGCGAACGGAATGGCGAGAAACGAGTCGAGGATGAGGATCGGCGTCATCACCGTCAGCGTCGCCGGCAGCCGCGTCGCGAACAGATGCGAGACAGACTCGTTGGTCGCCCAGCTGCGGCCCCAGTCGAAGGTGACGATCTCCTTCAGGAAGATGCCGAACTGCGTCCAGAGCGGCTCGTTCAGGCCGAGCTGCTGACGGATCGCGTCGATCTGGGCCTGCGTCGCGTTGAGGCCGCCGAGGATCTCGGCAGGGTCGCCGCCGAATCCCTTGAAGAGAAGAAAGACGAGCAGGACGACGCCGAACAGCGTCGGCACCATCTGCCAGATGCGTCGGATCAGGTAGGCGGTCATCGCCGGGAACACTCCTCGTCGGTCCGGTTGTCGCCGGTGGTGCGCCGCCGGTCGAGCAGGGCCGCCTGACCGCTGCGCGGCGTGCGCGAGTCTAGAGCCTCCGCAGTGGGGGGCCGCACAGCGTTTGCCCGCCTCGCGCGGCAGCGTCGGCACCGGGCGCACCTACACTCGGCGCGCCTTCCTAAGGCTCTCGCGTCCGCCGCCGTGACCGCCGTCCGATCGTCCTTCGCCTTGTCCTCTGTTGCAGCTCTGGCCCATCGGCGGCCCGTGCAGGCCATCGCCGCGACGTTGGCACTGGCATTGGTCCTGGCGCCGGCGGCAGGGGCAAGCCCCGCGGCGGCGCCGGGGTCGGCGACGAAGGTGCTGCGCTACGCGATGCGGGTCGCCGAGACCGGGTTCGATCCGGCGCAGATCTCCGACCTGTACTCGAGCACGATGGCGGCGAACATGTTCGACGCCCTGTACCAGTACGCGTTCCTGGCGCGGCCGGTGCGCCTGCGGCCGAACACTGCAGTGGCGATGCCGGAGGCGTCGGCCGACTTCAAGAACTTCGTCATCCGGATCCGGCCCGGCATCTACTTCGCCGACGACCCGGCGTTCGAGGGCAGCAAGCGCGAGCTCACGGCCACCGACTACGTCTACTCGATCAAGCGCCACTTCGACCCGCGCTGGAAGAGCCCGACCTACCAGAGCCTCGCCAACAACCGCATCGTCGGCCTCGACGAGGTCCGCCAGGCGGCGCTGCGCGACAAGAAGCCGTTCGACTACGACGCCCCGGTCGTCGGCCTCGTGGCGCTGGACCGCTACACGCTGCGCTTCCAGCTCGCGGCGCCGAATCCTCGTTTCGCCGACGAGCTGAGCGATCCGGCGCGGACCGGTGCGGTCGCGCGCGAGGTCGTCGAGCGCTACGGCGACAAGATCATGGAGCACCCGGTCGGCACCGGCCCGTACCGTCTCGCGCAGTGGCGGCGAAGCTCGCTGATCGCATTCGAGCAGAACCCGAACTACCGCGAGCTGTATTACGACGAGGAAGCGCCCGCCGACGATCCGCTCGCGCAGGCGGCGGTGAAGAAGCTCGCCGGCAAGCGCCTGCCGCTCGTCGACCGGATCGAGGTCAGCGTCATCGAGCAGCCGCAGCCGCGCTGGCTGGCGTTCCTCAATCGCGAGATGGACCTGATCGAGCAGGTTCCGGAAGACTTCACCAACGTCGCGATTCCGAACAACAAGGTCGCACCGAACCTCGCCCGGCAAGGCGTGTACGAGGTCCGCTACCTTCGCAACGACGCCGCGATGTCGTACTTCGCGATGGAGAATCCCGTCGTCGGCGGCTACACGCCGGAAAAGGTGGCGTTGCGCCGGGCGATCGCGCTCGCAGTCAACGTCGACGAGGAGATCCGCGTCGTCCGCCGCGGCCAGGCGGTCGTCGCCAATGCGGTCATGGCCCCGGGCCTGTACGGCTATGACCCGGCGTTTCGCAGCGAGATGGGGACGTTCGACCGCGCCAGGGCGCGGGCGCTGCTCGACCTCTACGGCTACGTCGACCGCGACGGCGACGGCTGGCGCGACCAGCCCGACGGCACCCCGCTCGTGCTCGAGTACGCGACCCAGCCCAACGACCTCGACCGCCAGCTCATCACGCAATGGAAGAAGAACATGGATGCGATCGGCGTGCGCATCGTCTTCAAGACTGCGCAGTGGCCGGAGAACCTGAAGGCTTCGCGCGCCGGCAGGTTGATGATGTGGGGAGTCGCCTGGAGCGGTGGCCCCGACGGCGAGGCCTTCCTTGTCCTCGGCGACGGTCCGGACAAGGGGCAGGCCAACCACGCGCGCTTCGACCTTCCGGAGTACAACCGCTTGTTCCAGCTCCAGCGCGGCCTTCCGGACTGCCCGGAACGGCTGGAGGTGATGAAGCGAATGAAGGAGATCCTCGTCGCCTACATGCCGTACAAGGCGCACGTGCACCGGATCTGGACCGACCTCGCGCAGCCGTGGGTCGTCGGCTACCACCGCAACGTGTTCATGCGCGAGTTCTGGCGCTATGTCGACATCGATCTCGCCGAAAGGGCGCGCCGGATGCGCTGAACTCCGGCAGCTCCGGCGATGTCCACCAAGGAGTCCGTCATGACGATCTCGCGAAGAACCGTGTGCGCAGGCGCTGCGCTCGGCGCCGCGGTGCCGCCGCTCGCGTGGGCCGCGGCCGCGCCCGAGGCGAACGCTCAGGCGGGCGCGAAGGTGTTGCGCTACGCGTTCGAGGTCGCCGAGACCAGCCTCGATCCGGTCAAGATCAACGACCTCTACTCGCGCACGCTGACGCCGCACATTTTCGAGGCGCTCTACACCTACGACCACCTGGCGCGGCCGGTCAGGATCAAGCCGCTCACCGCCGACGGGATGCCTGAGCATTCCGACGACTTTCGCGTCTGGACCGTTCGCGTCCGCCCCGGCATCTACTTTGCGAACGATCCGGCGTTCAAGGGCACGCGGCGCGAGCTCGTCGCGCAGGACTACGTCTACGCGTTCAAGCGCTTCGCCGATCCGGCCAACAAGAGCCCGGACTGGTCGGGCCTGGAGACCGACAACCTGCTCGGCCTCAACGAGCTGCGCCAGCGCGCGCTCGACGGGAAGAAACCGTTCGACTACGACCACGAGATCGAGGGCATACGCGCGCTCGACCGCTACACGGTGCGCTTCGCGATCAGGGATCCGCGACCGCGCTTCCTCCTCAACTTGGCGGGAAGCGACCTGTTCGGCGCCGTCGCGCGTGAGGTCATCGAGTTCTACGGCGAGCAGGCCGAGGCGCATCCGGTCGGCACCGGGCCGTTCAGGCTTGCGCAGTGGCGGCGCAGCTCGCTCATCGTCCTCGAACGCAGCCCCGATTTCCGCGAGATGTTCTACGACGCCGAGCCGACCGCCGACGACGTCGAGGGACAGGCGCTCGTCAAGCGCTTCAAGGGCCGGCGGCTGCCGATGATCGACCGGGTCGAGATCTCGATCATCGAAGAGGAGCAGCCGCGCTGGCTGTCGTTCGTCAACGGCGAGGCCGACGTCGCCTACCGCGTCGGCTACCAGTTCGCGCCGCAGGCGATGCCGAACGGCAAGGTCGCGCCCAACCTCGCCAAGCGCGGCATCCGCGGCTATCCGGTCGTCGAGGCCGCCGAGCAGCAATACCTGTTCAACATGGAAGACCCCGTCGTCGGCGGCTACAGCGCGCCGCAGGTCGCGCTGCGCCGCGCGATCGGCCTCGGTCAAGACACCCGCAAGGTCATCGCCTACGCCTACAACGGCCTCGGCACCGTCGCGCAGGGCCCGACGCTGCCGAGCACGAGCGCCTACGACCCCGAGCAGAAAACCGAATTCAGCGACTACGACCCCGCCCGCGCGCGCGCCCTGCTCGACCTGTACGGCTTCGTCGACACCGACGGCGACGGCTGGCGCGAGCGTCCCGACCGCTCTGCGCTCGTTCTGCGCGTCAACAGCGAGCCGCAGGCGCGCAACCGCAAGATCGCCGAGGTCTTCATCAAGAACATGAAGGACATCGGCATCCGCGTCGAGATGAACATCGCGCAGTGGCCGGAGAACCTGAAGGCGGCGCGGTCCGGCAAGTACCAGGTGTGGGGAGTCGGCCTGTCGGCGGCGTCGCCGGACTCGGGCGGCGGCTTCGCCCGCTTCGACAGCAAGCAGATCGGCGGCCAGAACATGGCGCGGTTCAAGCTTCCGGCGATGGATGCGCTCTACGCGAAGATCGAGGTGCTGCCGGACGGGCCCGAACGCATCGCAGCGTTTCGCGAGGCGGAGCGCCTCGCCGTTGCCTACATGCCGTACAAGTTCACCCTCAACCGCGTTTCGCTCGACATGACGCAGCGGCGCGTGATCGGCTATCGACGCACGCCCTTCTGGCAGGAGTGGTGGCACTACGTCGACATCGACGACGGCGACCCTTCGGTCGCTCGCGCCTGACTCGAGGGCCGGCGTGCGCGGCATCGATCGTCGCAGCTTCGCGCTCGGCAGCGCCGGGTTGATCGCGTCGTCGCGCGCGCTCGCGGCGCCGGCCGAGAACGCCGAGACCTCTGCCGAAGCGAACGTGCTGCGGATCCTGTTCGAAGGGGCGGAAACCGGATTCGATCCGGCCCAGGTGAGCGATCTCTATTCCAACCGCGTCAACGCCCATATCTTCGAGCCGCTCCTGAGCTACGACCCGCTCGCCGTGCCGGTGCGGCTGGTGCCGCTGACGGCCGAGGCGATGCCGGAGGCTGCTGCCGACTTCACGCTCTGGACGGTGCGCCTGCAGCGCGGGATCCTGTTCGCCGACGATCCGGCGTTCAAGGGCCGACCGCGCGAGCTGGTCGCTGCCGACTACGTCTACGCGTTCAAGCGCATCTACGACCCGGCACTGAAGAGCCCCGCCTACAGCTCGCTCAACGAAGACGGCATCCTCGGCCTGGAAGAGATCCGGGCGCGGTCGTTGCGCGACAAGAAGTCGTTCGACTACGACGCGTTCGTCGAAGGCGTGCGCGCGCTCGACCGCCACACCCTGCAGTTCAAGCTCGCCAAGCCGCGGCCGCGCTTCACGACGACGCTCGCCAGCGTCACCTACGCCGCGATCGCGCGCGAGGTCGCGGAAGCGTACGGCGCCGACGTCATGGCCCACCCGGTCGGCACCGGCCCGTACCGGCTCAAGCTCTGGCGGCGGAGCTCGCGCATCGTCCTCGACCGCAACCCGAGCTATCGCGAGGTGCGCTACCGCAGCGAGCCGGCTGCCGACGACAGCGAGGCGGTGGCCTGGGCGAAGCGACTCAATGGCAAGCGGCTGCCGCTCAACGACGGCGTCGAGATCGCCATCGTCGAGGAGAACCAGCCACGATGGCTCAGCTTTCTCAACGGCCAGGCTGACTTCGCGCGTGTTCCACCCGAGCTATCGCCGCTGTCGGCCCCGAACGGGAAGCTCGCGCCGAATCTGGCCAAGCAGGGCATTCGACTGCAGCGCTACCTGAACCCGGACATCGCGTTGTCGTACTTCAACATGGAGGACCCGGTCGTCGGCGGCTACACCGCGGCGAAGGTCGCGTTGCGGCGCGCGGCTCACCTCGCCTACGACATAGACTACGAGATCAGGATCATCCGCCGCGGCCAGGCGATCGCGGCGCAGGCATCGGTCGCGCCCGGAACCTACGGGTTCGATCCGGCCCTGCGGACCGACAACAGCCGCTACGACGTCGCCCGCGCCAAGGCGCTGCTCGACCTTTACGGCTATGTCGATCGCAATGGCGACGGCTGGCGCGAGCAGCCCGACGGCTCACCGCTCTTGCTCACGATGGCGAGCGAGCCGGAGCAGATCTATCGCCAGTACAACGAGAACTGGCAACGCAGCATGACGTCGATCGGCATCCGCATGGTCTTCGAGACCGCGCACTGGCCCGAGCACATGAAGGCGGCGCGCGCCGGCAAGCTTCAGATGTGGTTTCTGGGCGGCACCGCGAGCGACCCCGACGGGCAGTCGGCGCTCGCGTACATGTACGGCGAGTCGATCGGCCAGGAAAACCTCGCGCGCTTCAAGTTGCCCGCGTTCGATTCGATCTACCGGCGCATGCTCGACCTTCCCGACGGCGCCGAGCGGCTGGCCCTCTTTCGCAAGGCCGAAGCGCTGGTGGTCGCCTACATGCCGTATCGCATCCACGTCCACCGCATCTACAACGACCTCTCGCGGCCGTGGATCACCGGCTACCGGCAGCCGTTCTTCCGCAACCAGTCGTGGCACTTCATCGAGGTCGACGGCGCGATGCGGGCGAAAGTGCTGGCCTGAGGCAAGTCAAGCGATGACTGCGCCGGAGCCAAACATCCTGCGCTACACGCGCTGGCTGCGCGAGACGCGCGGCCTCGCCTTCGACCCGACGACGAGCGAAGGCTATGACCGTCTCTGGCGCTGGTCGTGCAGCGACCTGCGCGCGTTCTGGCAATCGGTCTGGGACTATTTCGGCGTCGTCTCGCCGACGCCGCACGCGACCGTGCTGGTCGAAGAAAAGATGCCGGGCGCGCTCTGGTTCCCGGGCGCGCAGGTCAACTTCGCGCAGCATGTCTTCGGCCACGCCGACGCCGCACACGCTGCCAGCCACCCGGCGATCGTCTTTCGCGACGAGTCGATGCAGCGCTCGGGCCGGAGCGAGGAGATCGCGTGGCCGGAGCTGCGCCGCCGCGTCGCCTCGCTGGCCGCGGCGCTCGGGCAGATGGGCGTTCGGCCCGGCGATCGCGTCGTCGCGTTCCTGCCCAATCGGCCGGAAGCGGTAGTCGCTTTCCTCGCCTGCGCCAGCATTGGCGCGATCTGGTCGATCTGCTCGGCCGACATGGGGCCGCTCGCGGTGCTCGACCGCTTCCGCCAGATCGCGCCGAAGGTGCTGATCGCGTGCGATGGCTACACCTATGGCGGCGCGGTGCACGAACGTGCGAGCGTCCTTGCCGACGTGCTCGCCGAGCTGCCGAGCGTGACCGACGTCGTTCTCAGGCGCGGCCGCCCGCTGGCAACGGATGCATCGTCGCTCGCCGGCGCGACCCGCCGGGTGCACGACTTCGACGCCCTGGTCGCCGCCGACGCGCTCGAGCCGCGCTGGCTGCCGTTCGATCATCCGCTCTGGATCGTCTACTCGAGCGGCACCACCGGCTTGCCGAAGGCGATCGTCCACGGCCACGGCGGTGTCATGCTGGAGCAGCTGAAGGGCGGCGTCCTCCACAACGACGTCGGCGCGAGCGCCGCAAGCGGCGACCGCTACCACTGGTACAGCTCGACCGGCTGGATCATGTGGAATGCGCAGCTCGGCGCGCTCCTCGGCGGAACGACGGTCTGCATGTATGACGGCAGCCCGGCCGGCCCCGACAGCGGTCTCGCCGGCGAGCGGCGCGCGACCGATTGGTCGACGCTCTGGCGCTTCGCCGCCGACACCGGCGTCACCTTCTTCGGCGCCGGCGCGGCGTTCTATGCGAGTTGCCTGAAGGCCGGCGTCGAGCCGCAGGCCGCGGGCGATCTCGGCGCGCTGCGCGTGGTCGGCGCGACCGGGTCACCGCTCTCGCTCGAGTGCTACGAGTGGATCTGGCAACGACTGCCACGCGTCGACGGCGAGCCGATCTGGCTCGACCCGATCTCCGGCGGCACCGATTTCGCGGGCGCGTTTGTCGCCGGCCTGCGCACCTTGCCCATCACGGCCGGCGAGATGCAGTGCCGCTGCCTCGGTGCCGCCGTCGAAGCGTGGAGCGAGCCCGATGCGAGCGGCCGCGGCCACGCGCTCATCGACGAGGTCGGCGAGCTCGTCTGCATCAAGCCGATGCCGTCGATGCCGCTCCGCTTCTGGGGCGACGACGACGATGCGCGCTATCGGGAGAGCTACTTCGACATGTACCCCGGGATCTGGCGCCACGGCGACTGGATCCGGATCACGCCGCGCGGCGGCGCGATCATCTACGGGCGCAGCGACGCGACGATCAACCGTCACGGCATCCGCATGGGAACCGCCGAGCTGTATCGCGCCGTCGAGGCGCTGCCGGAGGTCGTCGACAGCCTCGTCGTCGATCTCGAGATGCTCGGTCGCGAGAGCTACATGCCGCTCTTCGTCGTCCTGCGCGAAGGGCTCGACCTCGACGATGCGCTGACGAGGCGCCTGAAAGACGCGATCAGGACCGCGCTCTCGGCGCGCCACGTGCCGAACGAGATCTTCCAGGTGCGCTCGATCCCGCGCACGCTCTCGGGCAAGAAGATGGAGCTGCCCGTCAAGAAGCTCCTCCTCGGCGCCGCGCCCGAGGACGTCTTCAAGCTCGACGCCATGGCCAACGCCGACAGCGTCGCCTGGTTCGGCGACTTCGCAAGGCAACGCGCTGCGACTTGATCAGGCCGCGGTAGCTTCGCTACAGAGGCAGTTCCGCGAAGTAGCGTCCGCCGTGGAAGATCAGCGGGTGCGCCCCCGCGCGGCGCGCACACGACTCGACCTCGCCGACGAAGATGACGTGGTCGCCCTCCTGGTAGCGGCTGCGGTTGAAGCACTCGAAGATCGCCGCGGCGCCGTCGAGGAGCGGGATTCCGCTCGCCCCCGGCCGGAACGCGACGCCCTCGAAGCGATCGACATCCTTGCTCGCGAAGCGCACCGCGAGGTCGTGCTGATCGGCGGCGAGGATGTTGATCGCATAGTGCGAGCCGCGCGCGAACGAGGGCATCGAGCCGGCCTGGCGCGACAGGCTCCAGAGGATCAGGGGCGGCTCGATCGAGACCGAGTTGAACGAGTTGGCGGTGAGGCCGACCGGCGCACCGTCGGCGTCGCGCGCGGTGATGATCGTCACGCCGGTCGCGAACATCGCCAGCGCGGCGCGAAAGTCGTCGCCGCCGAAGGTCGGAGGTGCGGCGCGCACGGTGCGGTTCATTCGACGATTGTCGGCGCTCCCTAGAATCCGTCCATGACGTCTCCGCCGGCTCGCGGCGCATCGCTCGCGCGCCTCGACCGACGCGCTCTGCACCGGCTGCTCGCGGTCACCGTCCTCGGCTTCGCGTCGGGCCTGCCGCTCGCGCTCACCGGCCAGGCGATGCAGGCCTGGTTGACCGCCGACGGCATCGACATCGCGACGATCGGCTTCCTCAGCCTGGTCGGCCTGCCGTACACGTTCAAGTTCCTCTGGGCGCCGCTGATGGACCGCTTCGAGCCGCCGTGGCTGGGCCGTCGGCGCGGCTGGCTCGTCCTCACCCAGCTCGCGCTCGCCGCTGCCCTGTTCTGGATGGCAACGACGCCGCCGGCGTCGGCGCTGGCGGCATTCGCGCTCCTCGCCGGCCTCGTCGCCTGGCTCTCAGCGTCGCAGGACGTCGTCGTCGACGCCTATCGCACCGACGTCCTCGCCGCCGCCGAGCGCGGCATGGGCTCCTCGCTCGCCGTCCTCGGCTACCGGCTGGCGATGATCGTCTCCGGCGGCATCGCGTTCATCTGGGTCGACCCGCGCCAGGGCGGCGGCTGGACGTGGCCCGAGGTTTATCGGCTGATGGCGCTCTTCATGGTCGGCGCCGCGGTGTTCTCGGCGCTCTTCGTGCCGCGCCTCGTCGTCGCGCCGAAGCCGTCAAGCGTCGCCGGCAACGACGTGCGGGGCTTTCTCGCCGTCGCTGCCGCGGTCGCCGCAGGCTTCGTCGTCACGCGCTACGCGCTCAGTCCCTGGGCACGCGCGCTGATCGCGCCGCTCCTCGCCGCGCAGGGCATCGCCGCGCCGCTGCCCGAGCGCTGGGCCGATCTCGTCGCCCTGTTCGCCGGCATCGCGGTGACGCTGCCGCTCGTCGCGTGGGCAGCGCGCCGGGCCCGCTTCGAGACTCTCCTCGGCAGCCTGGCGAGCTACTTCTCGCAGCAGGGCGCGCTGCCGTTCCTCGCCTTCATCGTTCTCTACAAGCTCGGCGACGCGTTCGCCGGATCGCTGCTGACGCCGTTCCTGCTCCAGGCGATGCACTACAGCACCGCCGAGGTCGGCGTCGTCAACAAGGTGATCGGTCTCTGGCTCACGATCGCCGGCGCCCTCGTCGGCGGCGTGCTCATGATCCGGCTCGGCCTGTGGCGGGCGCTGATGCTGTTCGGCATCCTGCAGATGCTCGGCAATCTCGGCTTCTGGTGGCTCTCGCTCCATGGCCGCGACGCGCTGCCGGGGCTCGTCATCCCGGCGTTCGACTGGGGCTTCGTCAAGCTCGCCGAGCCGACACCGGTCGATGGCGGCCTGCTGATGGCAATCGCGAGCGAAAACATCACGAGCGGGATGGGAACGACCGCGTTCGTCGCCTTCCTGATGAGCTTGTGCAACCGGCGCTTCAGCGCGACGCAATTCGCGCTGCTCAGCGCCTTCGCCTCGATCGGCCGGGTCTGGGTCGGGCCGCTCGCCGGCGTCCTCGCGCAGTCGATCGGCTGGCCCGCGTTCTTCCTCGCCTCGATCGTCGCTGCGCTGCCGGCGCTCGTTCTGCTCGCCGTGTTGCGACGTCCAATCGCCATGCTCGAGCGCGATCCGACGGTGGCCGACGCGCGGGACTGAGCGAAGGCCGTCGCCGAACAAGGCGCCGCGTTCGGCCTTGCGCGGGGCCGTCACGATGCGTTCTGCTCCGACGCGGCGCAGCTTCCGCCGGCCCGAAGGGCTAGAGCATCGCGAGCCGGAGCATCGGGAACCAGCTGCGTTGCGCGCCGTTGTGGCGAAGCGCGCCTTTGACCGGCGGCAGCACCGCGACTTGGCGAACGAGCGCGCGGATGCTCTCGGCGCCCGTCTTCTGCCGCATGCTGCCGATCTGGCTGCGGATCGTCGAGATCGCGACGCCGAGCTCGACCGCCGCCTGCGCCGGCGGAATGCCGTTGCAGAGCGCGACCAGGACCCGGGTTTCGGCGGCAGTCAAGCCGTAGCTGCGCGCGAAGCCCTGGACCGAGAGCGATTCGCAGACGGTGCGCTTGCCGAGGACGACCAGCACCGCGCGCGGCCCGGCGTCGGCAGCCTCGAGCGGAACGACCGAGACGCTGGCGCGTTCGGCGTCCTTGCCGAGCGTCAGCAGCCGGCGCAGGCCGCGCAGCGAGGCGTCGGTCACGGCGTCGTGCAGCGCCGCGACGTCGCGGGCGAGGCGGGCGCGCAACTCGTTGCCGAGCAGCTGCAGCGGATGCTTGTCGTCGAGCTCGACCCGCGCCGCGTCATTGATGTGGACGACGTGGGTGCCGTCGAAGAGGAGGACGATGCCGTAGTCGAGCTCGTCGAGCGCTGCCGCCAACCAGTGCCACGCCGCTGTCGGGACGCTTTCGCTCGCGGACGGCTCGCCGCGCGGGCCGGCGAAATCGATCGCAGAAGTGGAGGGGAACGGCGCGCGATGCGTCGAAGCGGCTGCAGTGTGGGCGGTCTGGAACATCGATCTCTCCTTCGACAGGCGGCGAGCCAAGCTCGTGAGATGCCAAGGTTAGGAGCCCGCGTCGCGCTTGCAAGCTGAAGAAGTCGAGCCGCGGCTGTGACTTATTCACATCGGCGGGAGAGAATTCGCGCATGCGCGCTCCGCCGGTCACCACCGACGTCCTCGACTTCGACCTGCTGCGCGAGATCGCGCGCCAGGGCGGCGTGCGCGCGTATCCGGCCAACGCCGTGCTGATCAACGAGGGCGACACGTCGGATTCGCTCTTCATCGTCCTGAGCGGTCGGGTCAAGGTCTATTCGAACAACGCCGACGGCAAGGAGATCGTGATCACGACGCACGGCCCCGGCGGCTACGTCGGCGAGCTCGCGCTCGACGGCGGCGTGCGCAGCGCCTCGGTGATGACGCTGGAGCCGACGACCTGCTCGGTCGTGAGCGGCGCGAACCTGCGCGAGTTCGTCGCCGCCCACCCGGACTTCGCTTCGCACCTCATCCTGAAGCTCATCCGCTCGGTGCGGCAGGCGACCGAGAGCGTCAAGAGCCTCGCGCTGGAGGATGTGTACGAGCGCGTCGTTCGTCTCCTGAACGACATCTCCGATCCGGTCGACGGCGGCAAGCGGAGCGTGCGCGAGCGGCTGACGCAGCAGGACATTGCCGACCGGATCGGCGCCTCGCGCGAAATGGTGAGCCGGATCTTCAAGGACCTCGCCGCCGGTGGCTACCTCGAGGTCTCGAGTGGCCGCATCGTCATCGCCAGGAAGCCGCCCGCCGCTTGGTGAGGCGGCGCTGCGAACCGCTCCGGCAGCGTGAATATGTCTCCTTCCCGGCGCGCCATGCGGCGCTGAGCGAAACCCGCGCGATTCCTAGAGTGGCGCACGTCGCGGTAATTGCTGCGACGCACTTGGGAGATCAAATGGGCAAATTCAGGCTTCGCACGGTGCTGGATCAAGCGCTGTTCGTCCTGCTGATCATGACGGGTGCCACGGCATCGGTGGTGTTCGACGTGCGCGCGGTCGCGCGCGCGATGGCAGCGGCAGCGGTCAGCCCCGCTGCCGTGGCGGTCGGCGCACCGGCGCCGCTGCCGCCGCCGGCCAGTGCCTCGGCGGTCGAGCGCAAGCATGGCCACGCCGGCCTGCTCATCGCGCGGATCGCGCGCTGAGTCGTCAGGCCAGGGCGCGCAGCAGCCAGCGGTTGAGGTCGCCGATCTCGGCTTCGCAAACCGAATGCGGCATCGGGTACTCGTGCCACTCGACCGCATGCCCCATCGCAACGAGCGCGTCGCGCGACTGGCGGGCGCGCGCGATGGGAATGATCGGGTCGGCGCTGCCGTGGGCGAGAAAGATCGGCGTGTCGCGATTGGCATCGTGCCGCTCGCCCGCGGTCTTGGCGGCGAGCGGCAGGTAGCCCGAGAGGCCGACCAGGCCGGCGAGACGCTCGTCGTGGCGAAGACCGGTCATGAGCGTCATCGCGCCGCCCTGGCTGAAGCCGGCCAGCACGATCCGCGCCGCGGCGATGCCGCGCTCCCGTTCGCGAGCGATCAAGCCCTCGACCAGCGCTTGCGACTCGCGCAATCCGCGCTCGTCCTCGCGCAACTCATGCGCGTCGAGACCGAGGATGTCGTACCAGGCCCGCATGACGTAGCCGCCGTTGATCGTCACCGGCCGCGTCGGCGCGTGCGGGAAGATATAGCGGACCGGGCCGACCGCGGCGAGATCGAGCTCGTGCGCGACGGGGACGAAGTCGTTGCCGTCGGCGCCGAGGCCATGCAGGATGATGACGGCAGCGCGCGCCGAGGTCGGGGTGTCGTGTTCGATCGTTTCGAGGGCCATGCGGGTTCCGTCCTGTGCGGCGGCTCCGAGTCTCGTCCAAGGCAGCAATTCGCGCCCTGCGCCGGGCTCAAAGCCTGAAGTCGTAGTCGATGACGAGCGGCGCGTGGTCGCTGAAGTTCGCGAGCGCGTGCAGGTAGGGGCCCATGCGGTCGAGGAAACGGAACTTCGCCGCCTGCCGGTGCTCGCCCGCGGAGCCGCTCGGGAAGTAGCAGCTGACGACGCTCAGACGGGGCAGGCCGCGGCGGCCGGCGCGGTCGAAGCGCGCCTCGACGTAGCGGCCCTCGGCGTCGAACTCGGGATCGCCGAAGCCGCAGCGGATCGCGCTCGGGCGCTTGCGACTGTAGAGGCCGACGCCGCTGTAGCCCTTCTTCGCGGCGAAGTGGAAGTGCCCCTTCATGCCGGCGACCCGATCGAAGCGGCGGGCGACGACTTCGGCGTGGGCCTTGATCTCCTGCACCCCCATACAATCTGCGCCGACGCCTTCGGCCCAGGCCTCGAAGCCTTTCGCGGCCGCCGAGCGGATGCCGTTCAGGTTCAGCGAGACCAGGCGGAACACGCAGGACCCAAGATGCCGCCGCCCACCCCCGACGACAGCGTTGCCCGCGAATTCGTGCAGTTCGCGGTCGCGGCGGGAGTGCTGCGCTTCGGGGAGTTCAAGACCAAGGCGGGGCGGCTGTCGCCGTACTTCTTCAACTCGGGCCTGTTCGATGACGGCGCCAAGCTGCTGCGCCTCGGCGAATTCTATGCAAGGCGCCTGCTCGCCTCGGGGATCGCCTTCGACATGCTGTTCGGGCCGGCCTACAAGGGGATCACGCTTGCCGCCGCGATCGCGATCGAGTTCGGCCGGCGCGGCCGCGCGGTTCCATTTGCTTTCAATCGGAAGGAAGCAAAAGATCACGGCGAAGGCGGCCTTGTCGTCGGTGCACCATTGCGAGGCCGCACCGTCATCGTCGATGATGTGATCACCGATGGCGCATCGAAGCGCGAGTCGGTCGAGCTGCTTCGCCGCGAGCGAGCCGAGCCGGTCGCGGTCCTGATCGCGCTGGACCGGATGGAACGCGGAGGAGCCGGAGACAACCTGTCCGAGCGATCCGCCGTGGAAGAGTTCGAACGCGAATACGCCATCCCCGTGCTTCCGGTTGCGACCGTCGCCGACCTGCTCGCCTTCCTGGGGTCGAACTCCGACCCTGGGCTCGCCGCGCATGGCGCGGCGGTCGAGAGCTACCGGCGGCGTTATGGCGTCTGAGGCGGCTCGTCAGCGGCGCGCGGCGGGGGTCGGCGCATTCCTCGCCCTTGCGTTGGCGTGCGCGCTTGCTTGGGGGCAGGAGAAATCAGGGCGATCGAGCTTCAGCTGCATCGTCAACGGCAAGAAGGTCGTCTCCGACCGGTTGATCCCCGACTGCGCCAACAGCGAGCAGCGTGAGCTGAACGCCGACGGCTCGCTGAAGCGGATCGTCAGGCCGGTTCCGACCGACGACGAGCGCGCCGACATCGAGCGCCAGGACCGTGAGGAGAAGGCGAAGATCGTCGCCCTCAACGATGCGATCAGACGTGACCGCAACCTCATGCAACGATTCCCCGACGAGGCCGCGCACCAGAAAGCACGCGAGAAGGCGCTCGACGACCTGGGCATCGCGGTGAAGAATTCCCGCGCTCGCATCAACTTGCTGCTCGACGAGAAGAAGAAGCTCGACGAGGAGAAGAAGTTCTACGTCAACGAGAAGGTCAACAAGCCTTTGCCGACGTCGCTCAAGCAGAAGATCGATGCCAACGAGGCGGGCCTCGAAGCCCAACGATCGCTGGCCCAGAACGCGCAGGCCGAGGTCGGCCGCATCAACGCGCTCTACGACGCCGAGCTCTTGCGGCTGAAGAAGCTCTGGGCCGGTGCCCCGGCCGGCTCGCTCGGGCCGCTGCCCGACACTCGCGCCCCGGCGGCCGCCCCTGCCGCGGCGCTCGGCGCCTCGAAGCCGCCGGCGTCGTCCTGACGGCCGGCTTCAGCCGAGCTTCTTGCGCAGCAACGCGCCGACCGCGGCCGGGTCGGCCTTGCCCTTGCTCGCCTTCATCGCCTGGCCGACCAGGGCGTTGAACGCCTTCTCTTTGCCGGCGCGGAACTCGGCGACTGACTTCGCGTTGCCGGCGATCACTTCGTCGACGATCCGCTCGAGCTCCGCCGTGTCGCTCATCTGACGCAGCCCCTTGGCATCGATCAGCGCGTCGACGTCGCCGCCGCCCGCATCCCACAGCGCGTCGAGCAGCTGGCGCGCGGCGGCGTTCGAGATCGTGCGGTCGGCGATCCGTGCGATCAGCGCGGCAAGCGTCCGGGCAGGAAGGGCGATCTCGCTCGCCCCGGCGGCGTTCATCCGCCGCGAGATCTCGCCCATGATCCAGTTGGCGGCGAGCTTGGGCTGGCCGCTCGCCGCGGCGACCGCCTCGAAGTACGCCGCGACCTCGACGCTCTGGGTCATCATCGCCGCGTCGTAGGCGCCGAGGCCGAGCTCGCGCTGGAACCTCGCCGAACGATCGCGCGGCAGCTCGGGCATCGCGGCGCCGACACGCTCGATCCAGTCGGCGGAGATCGCGAGCGGCGGCAGGTCGGGGTCGGGGAAATAGCGGTAGTCGTGGGCGTCTTCCTTGGTCCGCATCGCCCGCGTCTCGCCGTGCTCGGCGTCGAACAGCACGGTCGCCTGGCGTACCGCGCCGCCGTCCTCGATCAGGTCGATCTGCCACTGCACCTCATAGTCGATCGCCTGCTGCATGAAGCGAAAGCTGTTCAGGTTCTTGATTTCGCGCCGCGTGCCGAACGGCGCCCCGGGCTTGCGCACCGAGACATTGGCATCGCAGCGAAAGCTTCCTTCCTGCATGTTGCCGTCGCAGATGCCGAGCCAGACGACGAGCGCGTGCAGCGCGCGGGCGTAGGCCACCGCCTCGGCGCTCGAGCGCATGTCGGGCTCGCTGACGATCTCGAGCAGCGGCGTGCCGGCCCGATTGAGGTCGATGCCCGACCAACCGCCGTGGTAGTCGGACGCCGCCGTGGCGCCGCGCGCGTCGTCGCCGCCGATGCCGTGCAGCGACTTGCCGGCGTCTTCCTCGAGGTGCGCGCGCGTCAGCTGGACGCGATGGGCGGCGTCGCCGACGAAGAATTCGATCGTGCCGCCCTGCACCACCGGCGTCTCGTACTGGCTGATCTGGTAGCCCTTGGGCAGGTCGGGATAGAAGTAGTTCTTGCGGGCGAAGATCGAGACCGGCGCGACAGTCGCGCCGACGGCAAGGCCGAAGCGGATCGCGCGCTCGACCGCGCCGCGGTTGGCGACCGGCAAAGTGCCTGGCAGCGCGAGGTCGACCGGAGACGCCTGCGTGTTCGGCGCTGCGCCGAACGCGGTCGACGCGCCGCTGAAGATCTTCGAGCAGGTCGACAGCTGCGCGTGCGTCTCGATGCCGATCACCACCTCGAAGCCGCGCACCAGCGGCGCCGTTGCGCGCTGCCCGCCGCTCATCGCGCCGGTCCTTCGCCCGCAGTGGGCGCGCGGCGGTGCCAATCGGTCGCACGCTGGAACGCGTGCGCCGCGTGCAGCAGCGGTCCCTCGCCGAAGTAGTTGCCGACGAGCTGCAGGCCGACCGGCATCCCGGCGGCGCCGAAGCCCGCCGGAATGCTCATTCCCGGCAGGCCGGCGAG
>DASXLD010000032.1:0-2887 GCA_036496385.1 Caldimonas sp.
ACGTTCAACATCTCGACCTGCTCGATGTTCGTCGCCGCCGCCTGCGGCGCGCGCGTCAGCAAGCACGGCAACCGCAGCGTCTCGAGCAAGTCCGGCAGCGCCGACGTGCTCGAGGCGCTCGGCCTGCCGCTGACGCTGACGCCGGAGCAGATCGCGGCGTCGATCGACGCCACCGGGATCGGCTTCATGTTCGCGCCGGCGCACCATCCGGCGATGAGGAACGTCGCCCCGGTGAGGAAGGAGCTCGGCGTGCGCACGATCTTCAACATCCTCGGCCCGCTCACCAATCCGGCGGGCGCGCCGAACATCCTGATGGGCGTGTTCCATCCCGATCTCGTCGGCATCCAGGTACGGGCGTTGCAGCGCCTCGGCACCGAGCACGCGGTCGTCGTCTACGGCAAGGACGGCATGGACGAGGTTTCGCTCGGCGCCGCGACGATGGTCGGCGAGCTCAAGGACGGCGAGGTGCGCGAGTACGAGGTCCACCCGGAGGACTTCGGCCTGACGATGGCGAGCAATCGGGCGCTGCGCGTCGAGGCGCCGGCGCAGTCGAAGGCGATGCTCGAGGCGGTGCTTGCCGACGAGCCGGGGCCGGCGCGCGACATCGTCGCCCTCAACGCCGGCGCTGCGCTGTACGCGGCCAACGTCGCACCGACGCTCGCCGACGGCATCCGTCGCGCCGGCGCGGCGATCGCCGACGGCTCGGCGCGGCGAAAGCTCGACGAGTACATCGCCTTCGCGACGCGGCAGGCGAACGGCTAGGCCGCGATGCGGTGAGCGACATCCTGAGCCGCATCGTCGCCGTCAAGCGGGAGGAGGTCGCCGCAGCTCGGCGCGGGCGCGACCTGGCAGCGCTGCGTCGCGAGGCGGACGCTGCGGGCATGCCGCGTGACTTCGTCGGCGCGCTCGCTGCTTGCGTCGCTTCAGGCGGCGCCGCAGTCATCGCCGAGATCAAGAAAGCGAGCCCGAGCAAGGGCGTCCTTCGGGCCGACTTCCGCCCGGCGGAGATCGCCGCGAGCTACCAGCGGCATGGGGCTGCGGCGCTGAGCGTCCTCACCGACACGCCGTTCTTCCAAGGCTCCGCCGAGGCGCTCGTCGCGGCGCGTTCGGCATCGGCCTTGCCGGCGCTGCGGAAGGACTTTCTCGTCGACTCCTGGCAGGTCGTCGAGTCGCGGGCGATCGGCGCCGATGCGATCCTGTTGATCGCCGCCGTCCTCGACGACTTCGAGCTTGCCGATTTCGAGTCGGAGGCAATCGCGCTCGGCATGGGCGTTCTCGTCGAGGTCCACGACGAGCGCGAGCTCGACCGCGCCTTGCGGCTGCGAACGCCGTTGCTCGGCATCAACAACCGCAATCTGCGTACGTTCGAGGTCTCGCTCGAGACGACGCTGGCGATGCTGCCGCGGGTTCCTCCGGGGCGGCTCGTCGTCACTGAGAGCGGCATCCTGGTGCCTGGGGACGTCCGCCGGATGCGAGCGGCTGGTGTCCATGCGTTCCTGGTCGGCGAGGCGTTCATGCGTGCCGCCGATCCGGGCGTGGCGCTGGCGCAGCTGGTCGCGTGAAAGCCAGCAAGCTGGCCAGCCGGCTGGCGACGCTGCCGCCCGCGTGGGCGGCGGCTGCGCCGGCGGTGGACATCGGCGCGACTGCAATCGGTGCAGGATGCCGTCGTGGCCGCTTCGGGTGAGGCACCGATCGCTCCCGAAGATCCCTTACGGGCGCTTCGCCTCGTCGCGCCGGAGGAGGTGAAGGTCGTCATCCTCGGCCAGGATCCCTACCCGATCGCCGGCCATGCCGACGGGCTGGCGTTTTCGGCCGGCCGGGCGCCCGCGCTCGCTGGCCAGGATCTTCGGAGTTGCTCGCCGAAGCGCGACCGGGCTTCGTGCCACCCGGGACGTCGTCGCTGGAAGGCTGGGCGCGACAAGGAGTGCTGCTGCTGAACCCGGTGCTGACCGTCGAGGTGGGCCGCAGCGGCAGCCATCTGAGCTGTTGTTGGCAGGCGCTTACTCGCGATATTGTGGCGTATCTGTGTTGTCGTGAGCCGGCACCGATGTTCTTCCTGTGGGCGCCAAAGCGCGCGAATTCTGGCGCGGCGCGTGCCCTGTTGGCTGCGACGCGGTCGCTCTGGCGACCCGGCACCCGTCGTACGACTTCGACCGAACGTTCATGGCCGAGGGCAATCATTTCGCTGCGACGGCCCACCTCGTCGACTGGTGGGAGATCGGTTCTACGCCGGGCCGCGTGCTATAGTCACAGGTTCGTCTCGGAGGGGTGCCCGAGTGGCTAAAGGGGGCAGACTGTAAATCTGTTGGCTTACGCCTACGCTGGTTCGAATCCAGCCTCCTCCACCACGAAACAACACTGGATCAAGGGGCGACCGGAGCCGCCCTGCATGCGTCCCGAGCGGGAGTAGTTCAATGGTAGAACCCCAGCCTTCCAAGCTGATGACGCGGGTTCGATTCCCGTCTCCCGCTCCAGTCCGACAAGAGCTTGGAATCGCGCCCGCCGAGCCCTTTTCAGACTGAGGTCGAGTCTCGCATTCGCCCATGTGGCTCAGTGGTAGAGCACTCCCTTGGTAAGGGAGAGGTCGCGCGTTCGATCCGCGCCATGGGCACCAACGTGCAGCACGAGCGATAGGTAAGAAACAACCAAGAAGGGCTTGCGCAGCGAGCCCGCTGTCCTGGAGATATCGATGGCAAAGAGCAAATTCGAGCGCACCAAGCCGCACGTCAACGTTGGCACGATTGGCCACGTCGATCATGGCAAGACGACGTTGACGGCGGCGCTGACGTCGGTGTTGAGCAAGCTCTACGGTGGCGAGGCCAAGGCGTACGACCAGATCGACGCGGCGCCCGAGGAGAAGGCGCGCGGCATCACCATCAACACCGCC
>DASXLD010000033.1:0-55134 GCA_036496385.1 Caldimonas sp.
AGGAGGTTCGCACGAGAGGCGCTGCCTATAATCGCCGCGGCCTGCGGGTGTAGTTCAATGGCAGAACGGCAGCTTCCCAAGCTTCATACGAGGGTTCGATTCCCTTCACCCGCTCCAGGACATCGTCCAAGGGCGTCCGCCAAACAGGCCCGTTTTGACCCAAAGTTACCCCCAATGGCCACGCACAAGCTGACCGAAGTCGCCATCAAGAAGGCGACCTGAATCTGCGCAACTCAGGGGTGAACAAGGTCGTTGAACGTGCGGCCCTTCCCATCCCCAGAGATCGCGGACCTTCCTTTCTTCACGCTGCGCGTGAACGAACCAGTTTGCCGAACTGGACCTCGCTTCGCTCGCGGCGCTTCGCTTCGATCGCTACGCGCAGCCCAGATCGTTACTCCGGACATTCGCCACGCCCGATGCCGGGCCGCTGAAGTCATCTGAGCGGGGATCGCCGGCGCACTCGCCGCGCCCAGTCGCTGCGCTTGGTGATGCGAATGCCATGGAGGCAAACCCAGTCGCACAGCGCCGTGTCTCCATCTCGGCCAAGCTGACTTTTTCGAGGGCGATGCAACTAGCGAGCCGCTCCTCGTCTCCGTAGCGCTGCTCGACCGTGCAACCCGCCGACAGCGCAGGGCGCCACCGAATCCACTTTGGCGCCAAGCGTCTGCGCGCTGCCAAGCGCGCCGGGCTGCAGGAGGTTCCGGTCGTCGTGCGAACGCTGCCGGCGGAATCCCTACGCGGAGGTGGCCGAGAACCAGAAGCGCCACGGCCTCTCGGCGCTCGACCTGGCGCGCTTCATCAAGAGCCGCAGCGACGCGGGCGACTCGAACGCGACGATCGCCAAGCGGCTCGGCATGAACCTGACGACCGTTGCGCATCACCTTGCACTGCTCGAGCTTCCGCCAGAACTCAATCAGGCCTTGAAGGCCGGCCGCCGTGAGCCATAGGCGAACCATTCGACTCGAGGTGCTCCGTCACGAACTCACTTGCGAAGATGGGTCAAGTCCTGGCCGCGGCGGTTTCGACCGCAACCTTCCGCGAGACAGCTGTCACACACCGGTTCGTCTCTGCCATCGACCACGAAGCTGCGCTTCGGACACTGAGGACACCACGCGTCGCAGCCGTCCGCATCCGGACGCCGACGTCGTTTCGCAGGAGAAAGAATCGATGAGCGCGCTGTCAATGGCTTACGAGCGGTGCCCGTTTCTCGCGCAAGTGGCGGCAGCGACCTGGGAACCGCAATTCGAGATTCCGTCGTCGTCGTCTTCCTGGCCATCGTCCGGGACCGAGCCCCGCACGGCCGCGATGGTCCAGGTCTACGAGCGCACCGGCGGCCTCATGCGCAGCGAAGATGTGCTCTTCCTGCTGCGTCGCCGATCGTCGCAGGCGCTGTCGCTGCTGGCCCGCTGGATCGTCGACCAGCGCGTCGTCACCTTCGAGTGGCAGGCCGACCGGCTGGTGCCGATGTTCCAGTTCGACCTGGCCGACATGTCGATTCGGCCCGAAGCGGCCGCCGTGCTGGCGGATCTCGCGGGCATCTTCGACGACTGGGAACTCGCTAGCTGGTTCGTGGAGCCGAACGCCTGGCTGCAGGGCCGCACGCCCGTCGACGCGCTCCTGGCAGATACGCAGGCGGTGCTCGACGCGGCGCGAGCCGACAGGTTCGTCGCCCGCGGCTAGCGATCGAGCGATGGTGTCTTTTCAAGAGCCACGTGATCCAGGCGGCGAAGAAGGTGGAGGCGGCATGACGGTGCATTACCTCGAGACGAGAGAGCCATTGGGGCCAAGCCATAGCCCCACAAGCGAAAGACGGTCGAGATCATCGCCGCGCTGCGGTCCGGCATGCCGATGAACGCTGCACTCGCTACCTGGCGAATGCTTTCGCCAGCGCTCTGGCGATGTCGCGCGAGACGAGCGGCTTCGCCAGCAAGTCGTCGACGGCGGACTGGCGGGCGAGCGCGGCGATGTTCGGGCCGATGTAGCCGCTCATCAGCAGGATCGGGATCCCGGGGCGGATCTTGCGCATCTGCAGGGCCATCTGCGAGCCCGAGAGCTGGGGCATGGTCTCGTCGGTGAGCACCGCGTCGAAACGCTCAGGCTCGGCCGTGAATGCGGCCAGCGCGTCCACGCTCGAGGTGTAGGCCGCGGGCTCGTAGCCGAGCGCGGCGAGCATCTCCTCGCCCAGCTGCACCAGCGCCAATTCGTCGTCGACCAGCAGGATGCGCTCGCCGTTGCCGGGCGGCACGCTGGCCTCGGCGTGCGCGAGCGCGGCCGCGTGGCCCGACCACGGCAGCCAGACCGTGAAGGTCGTGCCCACGCCGGGCACGCTCGCCACCTCGATGCCGCCGCCGAGATCGGTGACGATTCCGTGCACCAGCGAGAGCCCGAGGCCGGTGCCGACGCCCACGCCCTTGGTCGTGAAGAACGGGTCGAAGATGCGGTGCAGGACATCGCCCTCGATGCCCTGGCCCTCGTCGCGCACGGCGAGGCGCACGTAGTCGCCGGCCGGCAGCGCGCCGGTCGCGAGCGTGAGGGTGTCGTCGAGGTGGCGCAGGTCGAGCGTCACCGCGAGCGTGCCGCCCTCCTGCATCGCCTGCATCGCGTTCGTGCACAGGTTCATCACCACCTGATGGATCTGCGTGGCGTCGCCGATCACCGCGGTGTCGCCGGCCTCGAGCGTGCGCGTCAGCGCGATGCGGGGCGGCAGCGACGGCAGCAGCAGGTCCAGCGCCTCGGCGACCACCGACTGCACGTGCACCGGCACGCGCTCGCCCATGCCCGAGCGGCTGAAGGACAGGATGCGCTCCACCAGCGCCTTCGCGCGTTGGCCGGCATTCATCACACCGTCGAGATGGCGCGCTTGTGCGCTGCCCGAATCGGCATCGGAGCGCGCCAGTTCGCCGTAGCCGAGGATCGCGCCGAGGATGTTGTTGAAATCGTGCGCGATGCCGCCGGCGAGCGTGCCGATTGCCTCGAGCTTCTGCGCCTGGCGCAGTTGGGCCTCGAGTCGCTCGTGCTGGCGTTCGGAGTGCTTGCGCTCATCGATGTTCTCGATCGAGCCGGCCATGCGTACCGGACGGCCCTTGGCGTTGCGGATGGCGACGCCGCGCTGGCGCAGCCAAGTCCAGGCGCGCTCCGCCGGCGCGGTGGGAGGTTCGCCTTCGAGGCGTGGCGCGGCCCGCAGCTCGACGTCGAAGTGCGGCCGCCGGCCGTACAGGTGCGCCTTCATCTCGGCGCGCACGTGCGCGACGTCGTCGGGGTGCATTGCGAGGCGGCGCTGCCAGGCGCGCCGTGGGCGCAGCGGCGCATCGGGGGTCATGCCGCACAGCTGCTGGGCGCGCTCGGAGAAGAACAGCTCGCCGGTGGCGAGGTTCCAGTCCCACAAGCCGTCGTTCGAGCCGGCCACCGCGAGCGCATAGCGCTGCTCCGATTCGCGCAGCTGCGCGCGTGCGGCGTTCACGCGCGCTAGGTGGCGCCGCACCAGGGCGAGCAGGGTCACCGCCATCAACGCGATGATGACGGTGCGCAGCCACACCCAGAACACCTGCTCGCGCCACGACGCCAGCACCTCGCGCAGCTGGCGCGACACGACCACCGTCATGCTGAACCCCGGCACCGTGCGGGCCACCATGATGCGATCGAGTGCCCCCTTCGAACCGCGCACGACGGGCGGCGGGTTCGATGCCGCATCGTCGCGGGGCAACCCGTGGTACGCGGTCACCGGTTGCCCCACGTTTTCGTCGTCGGGCGGGAACTGGGCGACGAGCGCATCGCGCTCGCCGAGCAGCGCCACGGAAGTGCCGCGCTCCAGGTGAACGGCCGCGTAGAACTTGTCGAAGTAGCTCGCGTCGAGGAGCGCGCCGATCACGCCGTCCATTCGTCCGTCGCGGCCCTCCAGGCGGCGTGCGAGAGGCACGACCCAGCGCCCGGAGACGATGGCGCGCACCGATTCGCCGACGTACGCGTCGCCGGGCGGTCGTGTCTGCAGGCCCCGGATGAGCGTGCTGCCCGCCACGCTGGCACGCGCCGAGGGGTACGACGACGAGCTGTTGAGCCGCATGCCTTGCGCATCGGTGATGAAGAGGGCCGTGACGTCGGGGACCTGGTCGCGCTGCGCGGCCAGCTGCTCGTGCGTCTGGCGCGAGTCGAGCGGAGGGAGGGTGCCGTCGCGATAGGCCACGGCCGTGGCTCGGAGCATGATGTCCACGGTCTGCAGCGAACGCCTCGTCTGCTCGGCGAACACGCGGGCGAGCGCGTCGATCTCGCGCGCGGCGCGCTGCTCCACCTCCATCCGGCTACGGTCCAGCTCGTAGTCGGCGCTGACCGCGAGCGCCAGGATGAAGAGCACGGCCCCGACGACGAGCGCCGACGTGAGCTTCAGAGGTGGAAGCGGGTCGGCGTGATCGGGGAGGTCGGGTGGTCGTGCGGCCATCTGCACGCGGTGCTCAATACAGCGACTCGACCGTCGGCATGAAGATGTAGCCCGCCCCGCGCTCGGTGACGATGAGCTGGGGGCGCGCTGGATCGACCTCGATCTTGCGGCGCAGGCGCACCACCTGCACGTCGACGGTGCGGTCGTAGACCTCCGCGTTGTGCAGGCGCGAGAGGCCGAGCAGCTCGTCGCGCGACAGCACGCGCTGCGCCGAGCCGCAGAACGCCGCGAGGAGGCTGAACTCGCCGTTGCTCAGGTCGAGCTTGCGGCCGTCGGGTGCGGAGAGCTTGCGCGTGCGCAGGTTCAGCTCCCAGCCGGCGAACCGATATGCGCGGCGCTTGTCGTCGCGGGTCGCCAGGGTCGCTGCGACCTGGTAGCGCCGCAGCACGGCGCGGATGCGCGCGAGCAGCTCGCGCGGGCTGAACGGCTTGGTGACGTAGTCGTCGGCACCGAGCTCGAGGCCCATCACGCGGTCGGCTTCCTCGGCGTTGCCAGTGAGCAGCATGACCGGCACCGATGCCCGCTCGCGCAGCTCTCGCGTCAGCACCATGCCGTTCTCGCCCGGCATGCGCACGTCGAGCAGCACGAGGTCGATCGCTTCCGACTCGAAGGCCTTGAGCATCTCGCGCCCGCTCGCCACCGCGGTCACGCGGATGTCGTTCTTCGCGAGATAGTCGTTCAGCACGGTGCGGATGTCGGGGTCGTCGTCGACCACCAGCACGTGCGGCGAGCGCCCCCCGGGGGGCGAGGAAGGTTCGGTGTTCACGGCAGTTCCTCCGCGTTTGAAATGTAGTCCGTCGGGCCCGGGGTGACATCGGCCGATGGATGAAGGCGCCTACGCTGAATGCCTTTCGACGACCACCGCGTGAAGCCGTTCATCATGTCCCTTTCCAGCGAGCCCGGCGGCATCCCGGCACAGAGCGTGCCGCGTCGCCGCGTGGCGCTGTGCGAACCCGACGCGCCTCTGTCGCGGCTGCTCTCCGAATGGCTCAGCAGCGCCGGCTTCGAGCCGGTGCCGTGCGCGGCCTGCTCGCGCGGCGACATGGCGCTGGTCGTCGCCGATGTGCAGACGCCGCGGGTGGACGGCGCCGCGCGCGTCGCCGCGCTGCGTGAACGCTTTCCCGGTGCGCGGGTGCTGGCGATCTCCGGGTACTTCATCGCGTCCGGTGCCACGGCCGCTGCCCGCGAGCTCGGAGCCGACGCGGTGCTGGCCAAGCCGTTCTCGCGCGCCACGCTCATCGAGGCGGTCAGCGCCCTGGTGTAGCGCGCGAGCGGCATCGGACGGGGTCGGTCGGGCATGGCCCCATGCTGGCCGCCGACGTGAACCGGGCGATGGCGGATCGGTCGACTTGCATGACATCTGCAACGTGCGCGCGGCGCGTCGGGCCGGGCGGAAGCGCTGTGCGCGGGCGAACCGCGTCGCTTCAAACGTCGCGCCCGAGCGCTGCGCCGAAATGCCACGGCAACGACCGCCCTCGAGCATGTGCGCATCACCTTAAAGGCCTGCCGCCATGAAGCCCGACCGCTCGATCCTCGATGCCTCGTTCCGCTACGTTCCCTCGGTATCCACGTCGGTCTCCGACACGTGGCGCCGTTTCGGCTGGCGACCCGTGAGCGTCGCCGAACGCCAGCCGCATCCGCCGCTCGGATCGACGCCGACTCTCGATCTCGTCTCAACGCGCCTGCAGCGCGCGGCGCAAGCCCTCGAGGGCGTGGCCGCATCGGCTGACGGGCAGCGGTGACATGAACGCGTGGCTGACCTTCGCGCCTTCGGTGCTGGCGTCGTTCATGGCGTCGGCGGTCGAGTTCGTCGAGGCGCTGACCATCGTGCTCGCGGTGGGTGTGGTGCGCGGCTGGCGGCCGGCGTGGCTCGGTGCCATCGCCGGCGTGGTCGTGCTCGCGGCGCTGGTGCTGGCGCTTGGGCCGTCGCTCGCGGCCGTGCCGCTGCCGGTGCTGCAGGTAGTGGTCGGCACGCTGCTGTCGATGTTCGGCCTGCGCTGGCTGCAGAAGGCGGTGCTGCGCGCAGCCGGCATCGTGCCGCTGCACGACGAGGATGTTGCGTACGCGAGCACGCGCGCAGCGCTGCGGGGCGAGGGTGCCGAGGTGCCCGGCGGGTTCGACGCCGTCGCGTTCCTCGCGAGCTTCAAGGCGGTAGTCCTCGAAGGCATCGAGGTCGTGTTCATCGTGATCGCGCTCGGCGCGCGCGGAACGCTGCTCTTGCCGGCGACGGTCGGCGCGACGCTCGCCCTGCTCGCGGTGCTCGTCCTGGGCCTCGCATTGCGCCGGCCGCTGTCGCGCGTGCCTGAGAACACCCTGAAGTTCGGCGTGGGCGTCATGCTGTCGGCGTTCGGCACCTTCTGGGTGGGCGAGGGAATCGGCCTCGCGTGGCCGGGTGGCGATGCCGCGATCCTCGTGCTGATGGCGGCGATCCTCGCGATCTCGCTCGTGCTGGTGTCGCTCTGCCGGCGCTCGGCGCGCATGGCCACGCGGGCATCCGCGGTCGCGACCGTGCACGCGCCCGCACCGCCGCCGGGGATGTGGCGTCGCTTCGCGAGCGAGCTGCTCGGCCTGTTCGTCGGCGACGGCCGGCTCGCGATAGGCATCCTCGCGTGGTCGGTCGGCGCCTGGATCGCGCAAGCGCAAGCCCCGAACACATCGTCCGGGGCTTGCCTGCTGTTCGCGCTCGGCACCCCGCTGATGCTCGTCGCCACCGCGTTGCGCTGCGCCCGGCGCTGACCGGCTCTCATCGACATCCTTTCGATCATTCCAGCCAGCCAGGCCTGGAAGAGGGCGAGCGATCGACGCCGCGTCAATGGAGGTCGCTCAGCTGAACCGCGGGCATGGCGAACTCGCTACCGACGGTCGTGCGGGCGTACAAGTAGTGCTCCCGCTCGCACTCGCCGAGCGTGTCGAGGTCGACGTGCCCGGCGGCATCGCACGGAAAGCTGTAGCCGCGCCCCGGGTTGAACAACGAACGGAAGCGCAGCTCGTAGGACGCGTGCGCTTGGGTTTGCGACGAAGCGGTGTTCATGGGTGTCTCCATGTCCGAAGGGTTCGGCCCCGGCGGGGTTGCCGCCCGAAGGCTCGATGACCCCGCTCTCGTCGCCGCTCTGCATGCTGCTGCGTCGAGCACGCCAGGGAGTGTTACGGGCGACATCGCGCCTGCAACGGGCGCACCGACCGGCAAAGTGCCGGGGGGCGCCGGATTTCACCGATCGGACGGCTGGCGTCGCTCGGATCGACCGCGAACTTTCGCCCGTGACGGTCGACGCTGAAGCCGCTGCTTGGCGCAGACAAATGTCGCGGCGCGCATTGCAGGTGCAGCGTGGGGCGGGCGCGGCGAAACCCATGCGCAACGCCGAGCGCCGATCCTCGCTGCCTGGGCTGACATCGAACAGGCGAAGGGTGGGCGAATGATTTCCGATGCGATCTTTCATGCACGAGCGGTGCTGGCCGTCGTCGCGACGGCGTTCGTCTTGCAGGCCTGCGACTCCGCGCGGTCGGCGCCGCCGCCGGCCGCGCCGCCCGCGGTCTCCGTCACGACCGTGCACCCGACGAGCGTGCCCATCACGATCGAGTTGCCCGGCCGCACGTCGGCGTTCCTCGTGGCGCAGGTGCGTGCCCGCGTCGACGGAATCGTGCTCAAGCGCGAGTTCCGCGAGGGCGACGACGTGAAGATCGGCCAGCGGCTCTACCAGATCGATCCCGCGCCATACGTCGCCGTCCTGAACAGCGCGCTCGCCGCGCTGCAGAAGGCGAAAGCGAACCTCGTGTCGACGACCGCGCTCGCCGAGCGCTACAAGAACCTGGTCTCGACCAACGCGATCAGCAAGCAGGACTACGACAACGCGGTCTCGACCCAGGGTCAGGCCGAGGCCGACGTGGCCACCGCCGAGGCGCAGGTCGCCATGGCGCGCATCAACCTCGGCTACACCAACGTGGTCTCGCCGATCAACGGCCGCACCGGTCTTTCGCTCGTGACCCAGGGTGCTTATGTGCAGGCCAGCGCGGCCACCCTGATGACGACCGCGCAACAGATCGACACGATCTACGTCGACCTGACGCAGTCGAGCGTGCAGGGCTTGCAGCTGCGACGCGACATCGCGAATGGGCAGCTCAAGGTGAGCGGGCCGGGGCAGGCCAAAGTGACGCTGATCCTCGAGGACGGCCGCGAGTACCCGCTGCCGGGCGCACTGCAGTTCACCGACATCACGGTCAGCCAGGGGACCGGCTCCGTCACCCTGCGCGCGACCTTCCCCAATCCGCAGTTCGTGCTGCTGCCCGGCATGTTCGTGCGGGCGCGGATCGAGGAGGGCGTCGCCCAGGGCGTGTTCCTCGTGCCGCAGGTCGGCGTCACGCACGACCCGCAGGGGCAGGCGACCGCGCTGGTCGTCGGCCCCGACGGCAAGGCCGCCGCGCGCACCCTGCAGCTGCGCGGCACGCGCGGCGACGCGTGGATCGTCGACGGCGGCCTGCAGGACGGCGATCGCGTGGTCGTCGGCGGCCTGCAGAAGGTCCAGCCGGGTGTCGTCGTGCAGGCGAGCGAAGCGCCGGCGGCGCCGATGGCTGTGACCGTCTCCAAGGCCAACTAGGGCTACGCCATGTCGCGGTTCTTCATCGCACGCCCGATCTTCGCGGTCGTCATCGCGTTGCTCGTGATGCTCGCGGGCGGGCTCTCCATCCTGTCGATGCCGGTCGAGCAGTACCCGCGCATCGCGCCGCCCTCGATCCAGATCTCGGCGAACTACGTCGGCGCATCGGCCGAGACCGCGACCGACACGGTTGTGCAGGTGATCGAGCAGCAGATGAACGGGATCAGCAACCTGATCTACCTGTCGTCGAACGCCGACGACACCGGCACCGCGACCATCACGCTGACCTTCAAGCCCGGCACCAACCCCGACATCGCGCAGGTGCAGGTGCAGAACAAGCTGCAGCTCGCCGTGCCGCAGCTGCCTGCCGCGGTGCAGAAGGCCGGGATCAAGGTCACGCAGTCGAGCAACGGCTATCTGCTGATCGTCGGCTTCGTCTCGGGCGATCACAGTATGTCGCGCTACGACATCGCGAACTACGTGGTGTCGCACCTGCAGGATCCGCTCAGCCGCGTCAACGGCGTGGGCAACTTCAATGTGTTCGGCACCCAGTACGCAATGCGCATCTGGCTCGATGCCGACAAGCTCAACAACTATGGCCTGACGCCGGTCGACGTCTCGACCGCGATCCAGAACCAGAACATCCAGGTTGCCGGCGGCCAGCTCGGTGGTACGCCTGCGCCACCGGGCCAGCGCCTCACCGCCACGATCACCGAGGCGACCCTGCTGCGCACGCCGCAGCAGTTCGGCGACATCCTGCTCAAGGTCGATGCCAGCGGCTCGCAGGTCCGCGTGCGCGACGTCGCGCGAATCTCGCTCGGCGCCGAGACTTACTTCATCGACTCCAAGTACAACGGCGAGCCGGCCACCGGCATCGGCATCCAGCTTGCGCCGAACGCGAACGCGCTTGCGACCGCGACCGCGGTGCGCGCGAAGATCGCCGAGCTCCAGCCGTACTTCCCGCACGGGCTCAAGGTCGTGTATCCGTACGACACGACGCCGTTCGTGAAGATCTCGATCACCGAGGTCGTCAAGACGCTGTTCGAGGGCATCGCGCTGGTGTTCCTCGTGATGTACCTGTTCCTGCAGAACCTGCGCGCGACGCTCATCCCGACGATCGCCGTGCCGGTGGTGCTGCTCGGCACCTTCGGCATCCTCTCCGCGCTCGGCTTCTCGATCAATACGCTCTCGATGTTCGGGCTGGTGCTCGCGATCGGCTTGCTGGTCGACGACGCGATCGTGGTGGTCGAGAACGTCGAGCGGGTGATGGCCGAGGAAGGGCTGTCGGCTCGCGACGCGACTCGCAAGGCGATGGGCCAGATCACGGGCGCGCTGGTCGGCGTGGCGGTGGTGCTCAGCGCCGTGTTCGTGCCGGTGGCGTTCTCGGGCGGGGCGGTCGGGGCGATCTATCGCCAGTTCTCGGTGACGATCGTCTCGGCGATGCTGCTGTCGGTGTTCGTGGCGCTCTCGCTCACGCCGGCGCTGTGCGCGACGATGCTCAAGCCCAGGGCTGACGGCGAGGCGGCGCCGACGCACGGCTTCTTCGGGCTCTTCAATCGCGGCTTCGACCGCGCGCGCGACGGCTACGTGGGCGGCGTGCGCGGCGTGATCCGGCGCTTCGGGCGCTGGCTTCTCGTCTACGCGGCGGTGGTCGTGGCAGTGGGCGTGCTGTTCGTGCGCCTTCCCACCGGGTTCCTGCCCGTGGAGGACCAGGGCGTTGCCTACATCCAGGTGCAGACCCCGCCGGGCGCCACGCAGGGCCAGACATGGCTCGCGCTCGACGACGTGACGAACTACCTCGAGACCGAGGAGTCTGCGGCCGTGGAAGCGACCTTCGAGGTCAACGGCCTCAACTTCGCGGGCCGCGGCCAGAACCAGGGCCTGCTGTTCCTGCGCTTCAAGGACTGGTCGGTGCGCAAGGACGCTTCGCTCGGCGTGCCGGCCGTGCTGGCCCGCACGGCGAAGCACTTCGCGACCTACCAGCACGCTGCAATCATTCCCATCAACCCGCCATCGATCCCGGCGCTCGGCACGGCGTCGGGCTTCGACCTCGAGCTCGAGGACCGCGGCGGCCTCGGCCACGACAAGCTCATGCAGGCGCGCGACCAGCTGATCGCGCTGGCGCGTGCGAACCCGAGCCTTGCGCTGGTGCGCGCCAACGGCCTCAACGACACGCCGCAATACAAGATCGACATCGACCGCGAGAAGGCGAGCGCGTTCGGCATCGACCTGAGCGCCATCGATCAGACCTTCTCCATCGGCTGGGCCTCGAGCTACATCAACAACTTCCTCGACACCGACGGCCGCATCAAGCGCGTCTACCTGCAGGCCGACGCGCCGTTTCGCATGAACCCAGAGGACCTGCAGTCGCTCTTCGTGCGCAACGCCGCAGGAAGCATGGTGCCGTTCACGGCATTCGCGACCGGCTCGTGGACCTACGGCTCGCCCAAGCTCGAACGCTACAACGGCGTGCCTTCGGTCGAGATCCAGGGCCAGGCCGTGGCGGGGCAGAGCAACGGCCAGGCGATGGCGGTGATGCAGACGCTCATGCAGAAGCTGCCCGCGGGCATCGGCCACGAGTGGACCGGCATCTCGCTGCAGGAGCAGCAGTCGGGCTCGCAGGCGCCGCTGCTCTACGCGCTCTCGCTGCTGGTGGTGGTGCTCGCGCTCGCCGCCCTGTACGAGAGCTGGTCGATCCCGCTCGCAGTGGTGATGGTCGTGCCCATCGGCGTGTTCGGGGCGCTCGCCGCCGCCTCGGCGCTCGGCCTCGAGAACGACGTGTACTTCCAGGTCGGGTTGCTGACGACGATCGGGCTGTCGGCGAAGAACGCGATCCTGATCGTGGAGTTCGCGCGCGACCTCACCGCAGAGGGCCGCTCCGCCGTCGATGCGGCGGTGGAGGCCGCGCGCATGCGGCTGCGGCCGATCCTCATGACGTCGCTCGCCTTCGTGCTCGGCGTGCTGCCGCTCGCGATCGCCTCGGGCGCCGGCTCGGGCAGCGAAAACGCGGTGGGGCGGGGCGTGATCGGCGGCATGCTGGCCGCGACCTTCCTCGGGCCGTTCCTGATCCCGATGTTCTTCTTCGTGGTCAGGGGCAAGCTGTTCCGCTCGAAGGCGGTGCCCGCGGCTTCTCCGGGGGCCGAAGCCGACCCTGCGCGGGTGATGCCATGAGGGCCTTGCGCCAACGGCCGAGCGCAGGTCGCGCAATTACGATGCTGCATGCCATCGCCGGAACTGCGGCGTTGCTGATGGCGGGCTGCTCGCTGCAGCCGGTGTATCAACGCCCCGAGCTGCCCGTGGCGCCGCACTTTCCGGTGGGGCCGGCCTACGACCAGGCCGGCGGGTCACCCGACCAGCGGCCCGCGGTCGAGATCGGGTGGCGCGAGTTCCTCGGCGATCCGCGCCTGCAGCGGCTGGTCGAGATCGCGCTCGCGAACAACCGCGACCTGCGCGTCTCTGCGCTGAACGTCGAGCAGGTGCGCGCGCAGTACCGCATCCAGCGCTCGGCGTTGCTTCCGCAGGTGGGCGTGGCGGCCGACGGCTCGTCGTCGCGCACGCCCGAGAGCCTCTCGGCGAGCCGTGCGCCGGTCGTGCAGCACGCGTATTCCGTGGCGGCGACGATCGCCTGGGAGATCGATTTCTTCGGGCGCCTCCGCAGCCTGAGCGACGCGGCGCTGCAGCAGTACTTCGCCAGCGCAGAGGCGCGCAAGGCGTTCGAGATCCTGCTCGTGTCGCAGGTGGCAGACCAGTACCTCTCGGTGCTCGCGTTCGACGAGCTCATCCATGTCACCGACCTCACGTTGCAGACCGCGCAGGCGTCGTACGACCTGACGCGGCGGCAGTTCGAGGCCGGCACCGGCAACGAGCTCGCGGTGCGCCAGGCGCAGACGGTGGTGCAGCAGGCGAAGGCGAATCGCGCGGCGCAGGTGCGCGGGCGCGCGCAGGTCGAGAACGGGCTCGTGCTGCTGTTGGGCCAGCCGTTGCCCTCGGACCTGCCGCCGCCCGTGGCACTGGGCGATCAGCAGATCCTCGCCGACATTCCGGCGGGCCTGTCGTCGGATCTGCTCACGCGCCGCCCCGACGTGATGCAGGCCGAGGCCCAGCTGCGAGCTGCGAACGCGAACATCGGCGCGGCGCGCGCCGCGTTCTTTCCAACCATCAGCCTCACCGGCGACCTCGGTACCGCAAGCTCGTCGCTCGGCGGCCTGTTCAAGGGCGGCTCGGCGGCGTGGAGCTTCCTGCCGTCGATCACCATCCCGATCTTCAACGGCGGCCAGCTGCAGGCGAACCTCGACGTCGCGACCCTGCAGCGCGACATCAACGTCGCGCAATACGAGAAGTCGATCCAGACTGCGTTCAGCGAGGTGGCCGACGGGCTCGCGGCACGCGGCACCTACGGCGACGAGCTGGCGGCGACCGAGAGCACCGTCGAGGCCGAGCAGCGCGCGCTCGACCTTTCGCAGCAGTTGTTCCAGAACGGCGTGGCGAGCTACCTCACCGTACTCACCGCGCAGAACGGCCTCTACAGCGCGCAGACGGCGCTGGTGTCGACGCGCCTCGCGCGCCTGATCAACCTCGTCGATCTGTACCGCACCCTCGGCGGCGGTTGGATCGAGCACACCGGCGATGCCCCGCGACCCGCGGACGCTGACGTAGCCGCCGTCGCATCGAGCGGCAATTGATCAAGCGCCGCGCGCAACGTATGGCGCTCGTCGTGCCCGTTGTTGCAGGCGCAATCGTCAGAGGGTGCGGCGCAACACTTGCGCCGCAGCCGCGAGTCATTCTCTACATGGGACGAGCGACACCGACCTCGTGGAGGCGCCGCCGGGGCTGCAAGGCCCGTCGTCCAGGTCCGTTCATTCGTTCAACCGTTCAGACTCAGGAGTCCATCATGAAAGCCAAGCAACTCTTCGCCATCGCCGCCCTTACGCTGGCCACCGGCGCCGTCTTCGCCCAGGAAGCCGCGCCCTTGACCCGTGCCGAGGTCGTCCAGCAGGTGCTCGACGCCCGCGCCAACGGCACGCTGCGCCACGCCGGCGAAGCCGGCCCCGAGGAGATGACGCCTTACAAGTCGCAGGTCGAATCCCGATCGACGCTGTCGCGCGTGCAGGAGAACACCGCGGTGCTGCAGGCCCGTGCCGGCCACCAGCTCGCCCACGCCGGGTCGGTGGCACCGGAAGAGGAGATGGCGTACGCGCAGGCGCACCCGTCGACCTCCACGCTGACGCGCTTCGACGTCAAGGAGCAGGTGCTAGAGGCCCGCGCCGACGGCACGCTGATCCCGGCGGGCCAGGGCGAATTTGCCGACGCGCCGCCGGTCACGACCTCGACCTTCGCGAAGGCGCGGCCTGCGGCCGACCAGAACGTCGCGTCGCTCGCCAAGTAAGCGAGCTTCGCCCCGGTGCGACGCCCGGCCTCGGCCGGGCGTTGCACTTTGCGGAAGCGTCTGACCTGTGCGCCGCAATCGAAGGCGATGTCGACGCGCTGGATCGTGGGCCCGCCCGTCGGGCGGGCGCGATCCCGTCTCAACGGGACTGTGCGACGCCGGCGTCGGCGAGTGCGCCATGCGCGAGCGCCGCAAGATCGTGCGCGTCGCCGAAGCCGTGCGCCCGTGCCGCCAGGAAGCGGTCGTGCACCAGGCTCGCGAGCGGCAGCGGCACGCCGAGCGCCTCCGCCGCTTCGAGCATCAGGCGGTTGTCCTTCTGCGCGAGCGTGAGCGCGAAGCCGGGCGGCTCGAAGCG
The DNA here is from genome assembly GCA_036496385.1 of Caldimonas sp. Lineage (GTDB taxonomy): Bacteria > Pseudomonadota > Gammaproteobacteria > Burkholderiales > Burkholderiaceae_C > Schlegelella_A. The sequence continues at coordinate 14,766 of DASXLD010000033.1, forward strand.
CTGTGCCGCGATCGCCGGGCCATAGGCGCGGTAGGGCGGAGCGCCGAAGATCGACCCCGTCAGGAGCTCGACCACGTGCGCCGGATCGAGGCCCGAACGCGCCGACGCCGCGCAGGCTTCGCCGAGCGTCTCCACGATCACCGTCAGCATGAAGTTGCCGATCAGCTTCACGAGGTTGGCGTGCGCTGGTTCTGGGCCGACGATGCGCACGGCCTGGCCCAGCGCCTCGAGCAGCCCCCGCACCGCCTGCACGTGCGCGTCGGCGCCCGCGGCCATGACGAAGAGCTTGCGCTGCGCGGCTGCATCGGGCCGGCCGAACACCGTCGCCGACACGAAGCCGCGCTTGGCCGCGCGATGGCGCTCGGCGAGCCCACGCGCGGTGGCGACGCCGATGGTGCTCATCGACACGTGCACCGCGTCGGGCCGCAGGGCCGCGAGGAGGCCGGCGTCGCCGAGCGTCACGGCGAGAAGGGCGTCGTCGTCGCTGACCATGGTGAACACCGCGTCGGCGTCGCGCGCCGCGTCGGCCGGCGTGGCCGCGACGGTGGCGCCGGCGCGCCGCAACGGCTCGGCACGCGCCGCGCTGCGGTTGAACACGCGCAGGGTGTGTCCGGCCGCGAGCAGGTTGGCGGCCATCGTGCCACCCATGGCGCCGAGGCCGATGAATCCGATCTGCATGAGGAGTCTCCAGCAAGAGGAAGTGAAGGAGTCGTCGATGCTCGCAAGACGTGGTCGCGCAGCGATGACACGGCATGGTCGCTGCGCGACATCGTGCTACGCGGGCACGACGGATGAAACACGCGCCGTCGTGATGGTGACGCAGCGCGGCGCGACCATCGGTCCATGAGCACCGAGACCATCCGCATTCCCGGCATCGCGATCCCCGTGTCGCGCATCGGCCTGGGCACCTGGGCGATCGGCGGCTGGATGTGGGGCGGGTCGGACGACGGTGTCTCGATCGCCACCATCCGCAAGGCCGTCGATCTCGGCATCAACCTCGTCGACACTGCGCCCGTCTACGGCTTCGGCCATGCCGAGACGATCGTGGGCCAGGCGCTCGAAGGGATTCGCGACCGCGTCGTTATCGCCACCAAGGTCGGCCTGGAATGGCCCGGCGACCAGGTGCGGCGCAACGCCAGCGCCGCCCGCATCTGCAGCGAGGTCGAGGCTTCGCTGCGCCGCTTGCGCACCGACCGCATCGACCTCTATCAGGTGCACTGGCCCGATCCGCTCGTGCCGGAAGAGGAGACCGCAGCGGCTCTCGAGCGCCTGCGCCGCGAGGGCAAGATCCTCGCGATCGGCGTCAGCAACTACACGCCGGCGCAGATCGATGCGTTCGCCGCCCACGCGCGGCTCGCGACGGTGCAGCCGCCCTACAACCTCTTCGAGCGCGCGATCGAGCACGACGTGTTGCCGTACGCGATCCGCCATGAGCTGACCGTGCTGGCTTACGGCGCGCTCTGCCGCGGGCTGCTTTCGGGGCGGATGCGCGAAGGCACGACGTTCGTCGGCGACGACCTGCGCCGCTCCGACCCCAAGTTCCAGCCGCCGCGCTTCGCGCAGTACCTGGCCGCCGTGCACGCGCTCGAATGCTACGCCCAGGAGCGCCACGGCAAGAGCGTGCTGGCGTTGGCCGTGCGCTGGATCCTCGACCAGGGGCCGACGGTGGCGCTATGGGGCGCTCGCCGCCCCGAGCAGCTCGACGGCATCGACGCGGCGTTCGGCTGGCGGCTCGACGCCGACGACCTGCGCCGCATCGACGGACTGCTCGCGGAGCACATCACTGATCCGGTTGGACCGGAATTCATGGCGCCGCCGGTGCGACCCGTGCGTGACCGACGGGCCTAGCGCACTTCTCGAAAACGGTCCGCGGGAGCTCTGATGAATGCCTCGTGCGTTGCAGGCCAGGCGTTATGCATTCGCATGGTTCCCTCCTGGCCAACCTGTCGTTGCTGTTTGCTCCTGTCGGCGTCGGCGTCATTACGCACCTCGATCTCGTGTCCGCCTTCGGTATACCGCTGCTGTGATGAGGCGGATGAGGTCAGAGGTCCGTCATGAACCGTTGCGATGCGCTGAAGCGCGCGCATGGTGTTCGTCGTGTCCGCGGTTGCAAGCGCAATCGTCGGCCGACGCGGCGCAATGCCCGCGCCGCAGTCGCGCGCCATCCTAGCCGTGCCTGTCCTCCAGGTTCGCTCATTCATCCATCACTTCAAGCTCAGGAGTCCATCATGAAAGCCAAGCAACTCTTTGCCATCACCGCCCTCGCGCTCGCGAGCGGCGCCGTCTTCGCCCAGGAAGCCGCTCCGCTCGCCCGTGCCGAAGTCATCCAGCAGGTGCTCGACGCCCGCGCCAATGGCACGCTGCGCCACGCCGGCGAAGCCGGTCCCGAGGAAATGACGCCCTACAAGGCGCAGATCGATGCCGCCTCGACGCTCACGCATGCGCGGGAGAAGGCCGACGTACTGCAGGCCCGCGCTGCGCATCAACTCGCCCACGCCGGCTCGGTCGCGCCGGAAGAGGAGATGGCGTACGCGCAAGCCCATCCGTCGACCTCCACGCTGACCCGCGCCGATGTCAAGGAACAGGTGCTCGAGGCCCGCGCCGACGGCACGCTGATCCCCGCGGGCGAGGGCGAGTTTGCCGGCACGCGCCCGGTCTACGCCACTTCGAAGTTCGCGAGCGCGCGCCCCGCGAACGGCCAGGCGGTCGTGTCTCGCGGCGAGTGATCGAGCTCGCGCCGCACGACGCCCGGCCTCGGCCGGGCGTCGTGCTTTTGGGACGTTGCGCGGCCGCTTCTGACAGCGACCGCGTGTACGTCTCAGCTCGAGCTGATCGCAGATCGGCAAGCGGCGGATCCGCGTGCCGGTCGAGGCGAAGATGGCAATGGCGCCGTCCCTAGTACAGAAATCTGTATGACGGAGTCGATGAAGACCACTCTCAACATTGACGATCAGCTCCTCTCGGAGGCCAAGGCCTTGGCTGCGCATCAGCGCACCAGCCTGACCCATCCCCATCACGCGGCGGCACGACCGACCCCACTGAAACACGCGGAAGCTGGTCGCTCACGGTGGGTAGGTTTGTGGGTAACTTCGGCGCGCGCGATGCTGGAACGCCAGGCTTGGCACGGGCCTGCAGCTTAGGCCGCGATTCCCTTCACTCGCTCCAGACAACGGCACAGCTACGGCTGTGAAGACAGTCGTCGGTAGGCGGCGGTTTTACGGAATCGGGTAACCCTTCCACAGCCACTCCAGCGCCGCCGGCATCGTCTGCGCGACGGTCGGCCGATCGACGTGCTTGGCGTTGCGCGCGAACAGGAACTGATAGTGATAGCCCTTGGCCGCCAGCACTTTGGCCATCAGCTCGGCCGACAGCGTCCAGTCGTGCATGCCGTCGGGAATGGTCGGGTTCGGATAGAACAGGTCCTGGTCGCCGATCTCGAACCAGTAGCGGATCGGCTTGGTGGCCGCGCTGGGAATCAGCGGCGTGCCGGGCGCCTCGGAGGGCGTGAGCACGCCGGCCTTGACCATCAGGTTGGGCCCGGCAGGCCCCGCCCAGGCGCTGTGATATTCCCACGCGCCGCCGCGCAGCGACGGATCCCACGGCCACTGCTGGTTCGTCATCGTCGGCGAATAGGCCAGCACCCGGTGATAGAGCTCGGGATGGAACCAGGCCATCGTGAAGGCCGCGGTGCCGCTCGAGCTGAGGCCCATGGTCGCGCGGCCCTCGGGGTCCTTGGTGAGCTTCACGCCGGCGCGCTGCTCGACGAGCGGCAACACCTCGCGCTCGACGAACTGCGCATAGGTGCCCGACACCGTGTCGTACTCGCGCCCGCGCTGCGCGCCCTGGGCATCCTGGCCGCCGTTGCCGATCTGGATCGCGACCATCGGCGGCACGCGGCGCTGCTGGATCAGGTTGTCGAGGATGGTGTTGACGTCCTTCCAGGCCGTCGAGCCGCCGTCGCCGATCACGATGAACGGCGCCGGCGTGCCGCGCACGTAGTTCGGCGGGACATAGACCTCGATCGTGCGCGTCCAGGTGCCAGGGTGGCTGGTCGTCACGATCATGTTCGACTTGTCGCCCGGCGCCGTCGTCGCGATCATGATCGAGCTGTTGCCGCAGCCCGGCACATCGTCGCGGATCAGGCCGGGGTTGTAGATCGTGCTCTCTCGCGACGAGATCGTGAACGAGACGGTGGTCCCTTTCGGAACGCCTTCCTTGGGCGTGGTCTCCGGCGCGGGCGGGTGCGTCGGCCCGATGATGAAGTTGCCCTCGGCGCCGGCCGGCGGCAGCATGCCGTCGGCCAGCTCCCTTGCGCGTGGATAGTTGGCATTGTTCGGGTCGCGCGTCGGCGGCTGGGTCTTGAAGTCGAGGCCCGTCGTGTCGAGGAAGAAGGCTGCCGCCTTGTCGCTCGTGTTGGCGCCGGGCGGAACGACGAAGTTCTGCGTGACGCAGGCCGTCTGGGCCAGGGCGTGCGGTGCGAGCCACACGGTCGACAACAACGCCGCGGCGAGGACGACCGACTTGTTCTTCATATTCGTCTCCAGGAGTCGACGAGTCTCATTGGCTCGTCGTTGCGGGAAGTATGTTGAAGCGCCCACCGGCGGTCAAGGCGCCGGCTGGAGCCACACCGGCGACGACGCTGGCGCCGTACAAGTTCCCGCGGGCGTTCCGTGCCAGCCAGCCTACTGAACGACGGTGTATCACTGAAGCTCGTGAAAGCGAGCAGTGCCTACGACGCTTGTCGCGGGCCACCGCGGACGGCAAGATACGCGGCGCAGCGAGGTGCGGCGATGCGATGCAGCAGTTGCGGTCACACGAACCCTCCGGGGCAGAAGTTCTGCGGTGAATGCGGTAGCCGGTTGGTTGTCGACACCGGGATGACCGACCAAGCTGCGCTGCGCGCCTACACCCCGCAGCATCTGGCCGACAAGATCCTCAAGGCCCGCAGCGCGCTCGAAGGCGAGCGCAAGCCCGTCACGGTGCTGTTCTGCGACATCGCAGACTCCACCGTGCTCGCCGACCGGCTCGGCCCCGAGCGCATGCATGCCGTGCTCAACGCATTCTTCGAGGCAGCGCTCGCCGAGGTGCACCGCTACGAAGGCACGGTCAACCAGTTCCTCGGCGATGGCTTCATGGCGCTCTTCGGAGCACCCCTCTCGCACGAGGACCATGCGCGCCGCGCCGTGCTCGCCGCGCTGGCGATCCGTGATGCGCCGGCGGCGGAATGCTCTGCAGCGTGCGACAGCGGGCTGCAGCTGCGCATGGGCCTGAACAGCGGCGCCGTGGTCGTCGGGCGCATCGGCGACAACCTGCGTATGGATTACACCGCGGTCGGTGACACCACCAACGTCGCAGCGCGTATCCAGGACCAGGCCGAACCAGGCAGCATTCTTGTCAGCGATTCGGTGTGGCGCTCGACGCAGGCGTATGCGCAGTTCCGAGCACTGGGCACGCGCGTTCTCAAGGGAAAGACCGCGCCCCTGCCGATCTACGAGCTGGTTGCAGCGCATGCCGTACAGGGCGCGCAGCGGCGCGACGCGGCCGACGAGGTCGCCCAGGCACTCGTCGGGCGTCAGGCCGAGGTCGCCGTCATCGCCGCTGCGCTCGAGCGCCTGCGCGCGTCAGGGCAGGGCGGCGTCATCGGCCTCGTCGGTGACGCCGGGCTCGGCAAGTCGCGGCTGCTTGAAGAGACGCGGCGCCGAGCGCTCGGTAGCGGCCTGCGCTGGCTGCAGGGCGACTGCCTGTCCTTCGGCCGCACCTTGAGCTACTGGTCGTTCCGGGAAGTCATTCGCCGCGGCTTCGGCATCGACGAGCGTGACGACGAAGCTGCGAGCTGGCGCAAGGTTGAGGTCGGCATGCGCGAGCTCTTCGCCGAGCAGGCCGACGAGCTGCTGCCCTACCTCGGCACCCTGCTCGCCGTCGCGCTGCCCGCGCCGCTGGCGCAACGAATCGAGGCACTCGACAGCCACGCCATCGGTCACCAGATCTTTCGCGCCACGCTGCTGATGTTCGAGCGCAGCGCCCGGCAGCGGCCTCTCGTCGTCGCCTTCGAGGACTGGCACTGGGCTGACGCCTCGTCCTCCTCGCTGCTCGAACACGTGCTGCCACTCTCGGACCGCGTCCCTATCCTGTTTGTCATCGCCAGCCGTCGCGAGCCCCAAGGGCCGGCGGAGCGGTTCCGCATCGCCACTTCGCGGCAGGCCGATCCTCCGCTGCTCAACGCACACGTGCTCGAGCTCGCGCCGTTGCCCGTTGCCGACAGCGTGCAGCTGGCTGAGCGGCTGCTCGGTGGCGGCGCTCTGTCCAGACATTTGCGCGACATGCTGCTCAAGCGCGCCGAGGGCAACCCGTTCTACCTCGGCGAGCTGGCGCGCACGCTGCTGGCAACCAAGGCCATCGAGCGCGACGATGCCGGCGAGTGGCGAACGACACAGGACTTCGCGGCCATGCCGCTACCCGACACGATCGAGGGCCTGATCCTGGCGCGCATCGACCGCCTGGAGGACGAGGTCAAGCAGGTGTTGAAGGCCGCCGCCGTCATCGGGCGCACCTTCTTCTATCGAGTCCTCGAGGCCGTCGCCCAGGCAGGCAGCGATCTCGACGCTGACATCGCCAAGCTGCGCGGGGCCGAGCTGATAGACGAGAAGCGGCTCGCGCCGGAACTCGAGTACGTCTTCAAGCACCCGCTGATCCAGCAGGCCACCTACGACAGCTTGCTCGAGGACCGCAGGCGGCAAATGCATCGGCTGGTCGGGCAGAGCATCGAGACCCTCTTCGAAGGCAGACTCGAGCCGTTCCATTCGATGCTGGCCTATCACTACGCCAGGGCGGAGGATGCGGAGAAGGCGAGCGAGTATCTGTTCAAGGCGGCGGACCAGGCGGACCGGCTCGCCGCAGACGAGGAGGCGCTGGAGCTTTACAACGCTGTGATCGCCGACGCGGAACGGTCGCCGCTGCGCGGACTTTCGGCAATCAGGCGTGCAGAGCTGGAGATGAAGATCGGCGACGCACACTTTCGCGCCGGAAGGCATCACCTCGCCCTGGAGGCTCTCAGCTCCGCTGCGCGGCGACTCGGCCATGCGCCTCCACGAAGCCGAATTGCCCTGGGCGTCGCCGTGGCCATCGGGATGCTCACCCAGTGGGCCCGGCCGGTGCTCTCGCGCTGGTCGCGCACGGAGACCAGGCCCGTCAGCGAGATCGACGCCACTGCCTGCCGGGTGTGGGAGACCATGGCCTGGATCCACTTCTTCACGGACCAGCTCCACCAGCTGTACGACTGTCTCAGGATCGTACAAATTACCAGACGCGATCCCACGGTGCGCTCACACACCATCGGCTTGGGGACCATGGGGGTGGTCTTTTCCTCGATCGGGGCGTATCCGACGGCACGGTGGTTTCATGAGCGTGCGCGAGAGACCGCTCAGACGTACTGCGATCCTGCGACGCAGGCTCATGCCCTCTTCTTCGAGGGCATGAGTTGCCAGGCGGACGGACGGTGGCAGCGGGCGATCGAGGTGCAAGAGCGGGCCAGAGAGCTGTCGTGGACCGCGGGGGACATTCGCGTTTGGGCGTCGACCATGACCAACCTGTTCATCTCTCTGCACAGGATCGGTCAGCCCCGCATGTTCGAAGTGGCGGAACGGCTTGAGCGCGTCGTCAACGAGGCTGCGGATCGCCACGCGCAGGCTTGGTCACTGACGGTGTGCGCGATGGTTCATGGCCAGCGCGGCAGCTACAGGGAAGCATTGGACGTTCTGGAGCGTGCGGTTGCGGTGTGTCGCGACATTCCCGAACATCGTGCCTTGGCGCATGCCCTCGGTTTGCGATGTGGCAACCTGAGAAGGCTGAATCGCCTGGAGGAGGCCGAGCTTTGCGGAGCCGAAGCAGTGCAGCTGCTGAAGAAGCATCGTCTGACCGGCATTTTTTCCACCGTGCCTCTCATGGAATATGCCGATGTCACCCTGGCCCTGCTGCAACGGTCGCCGCTGCCCAAGCGCGTCGTCATCGACAAGGCCGCAAATGCCGTTCGGCAGGCATTGAGGCAAGGTCGACGGGTCCATGACGAGGGCCCCGTCGAGAGCCAAAGAATCGCCGCTGAGTTCAAACTTCTCTGTGGCGACGTCGTGGCGGCGCGTGAGGCTTGGGCGTGCGGCCTGCGGCGCTCCGAGGAGCTCGGGACCATACCCGCCCGTGCACGGATCTTGGAAGCTCGAGGCCGGATGTGCAGGCAGCCCGTGGATCTTGAAGAGGCGCGGCGACTTTACGATGCAATCCGAGAGAATGCGGCCTCCACTCATCCATGAGGACCTATGCGCACGCTCACCGTCTCGATCGCCATTGCGTTGTTGGCCGGATGTGGCGGTGGAGGGGGTGATAGCCCGACTGCACCGGCAACGACCATCACGTTCGCCCTCGCGGCGGGATACAAGGCCTTAGCGCTGGCGGGCGAAAACAACAACTTCACCATCAGTGGGACCTGCGGTGGAACCGCGACCGAAACCGACGCTGCCGCGACGTCAGGCGCAACTTTCGAGGGGTCGCCAGCACTGCAGTCCGCGAGTACCCAGCAGCTAAATCTCACGGGATGCGCGCCGTCGCCAATCATGGTGACGTCAACGACGTATCTTGACCCGGTCACCTATATGCCGCTCGGCATAGCTACAGTTGGAGCCGAATACGTCGTTGCGCAAGCCAAGGCTGTTGCGCTGCCCGCTTCCGTCAAGGTCGGCGACGCCGGAACCATCGTCACGTTCAACGTGTATGGCGACAGTACCAAGGCGACGTTCATTGGAACCCGAACTGCCACCTATTCAGTGACGGCAGACAGTGCGACCACCGCAATCGTCACGGTCGTTCAGAAGGATTTCGTCGGGGCCGCTCTTCAGGCGACCCAGCAGACGTCCTATCGGATCGCGATTGACGGGACGCTGACGCTGCTGAGCATCGACTTGCTGACCAGCACGGGAACGCATTTGGTACTCATGCGCGTCTGACATTGGCTCAGTCTTCGATCCGGGGCTCGCCGGAAATAATCGATTCTCAGGACGAGTGACCTTGCGCGCGGCGGCGGCTGCATCGACCCTGATCACATGGCGCCGAATCGCTGGCTGATCCTGCTCGTGCTGTTCACGGCACGCACGACGATGGCCTTCCAGTTCCAATCGGTCGCGTCGGTCTCGCCTATGCTCGTCCCGGAGCTTCACATCGACCTAGCCGCACTCGGCGTACTCGTCGGCGCGTGGATGCTGCCCGGCGTGTTCGTGGCGATTCCCGGCGGCCTGCTCGGCCAGCGCTTTGGCGACAAGCGCGTCGTCATTGCCGGCCTCGGCTTGATGGTGGCGGGCAGCGTTCTTGTCGCCACGGCCGACGGCTATGGCGCAGCGCTGGTGGGTCGTGTTGTCAGCGGCACCGGTGCGGTGCTTCTCAACGTGCTGCTGACGAAGATGGTGACCGACTGGTTCAGCGGACCGCAGGTGGCCACGGCAATGGGGATCTTCGTCGTCAGCTGGCCGCTCGGCATCGGCCTGTCGCTGCTCCTGCTCGGGCCAATCGCCGCCGCGAGCTCCTGGCGCTTCGCCATCCAGGTTACGGCGGCGGCGTGCGTCGTGGCGCTCGTTCTCGTCGCACTGCTGTACCGAAGCAAGCACCCCACATCCGCGCCGACCGAGGCCCTGCCATCGGCGTGGCGATTGAGCCGGCGCGAGCTGACGCTGACTTGCGTGGCCGGTCTCGTCTGGGCGCTCTTCAACGTTGCCTACATCATCGTCGTCAGCTTTTCGCCGCTCCTGCTGTCTGCGCGCGGGCTCGCGCCAGGCTCGGCCGCGGTCGTCGCCAGCTTCGCCACCTGGCCGCTCGTCGCCACGATTCCCCTTGGCGGTCTGCTGGCCGACCGCACCGGTCGCGGTCGCACGATCATGTTCGCATCGTTCATCGCGCTGGCCATGGTTATGCCATTGCTGACCGTCGCGCCGTCGCCGATCCTTGTCCTGGCGATCATCGGCCTGCTCGGCGGCCTGCCGGCGGGGATCATCATGACGCTGCCGGCGCGCGCGCTCAGCCCCTCGTCGCGACATCTGGGCATGGGCCTCTTCTACGCGCTCTACTACCTGGCCATGGCCGTGCTGCCTGCGGCCGCCGGCGCGTTGCGCGGCGTGCTGGCGTTCGACGCCGCGCCGCTGCTGCTCGCAAGCTTCCTGCTGCTCGCCGCAACGGCTTGCCTGCTGCTCTTCGATCGCCTCGCGAGGTCGATGCAGGGCGCGGCCGCGGGGCCCTCAGCTCAGGTCACGCCCACGTGAACAAATCGGGAATGACATCCGCTTCGCCAATGTCGCCTCATGGCAGCGACATCACGTCCTGATAGATATCCGCGACTTAGGCGCGCGGGACGTCCGCCGGTTGCTTGATCCTCGAACCATATGAACACGTGATCTTTGCCTGCCAGCCTTTCGAGATAGGTCGGCGACTCGTATTGACTCGGAGAGCCCACGATCAGCAGGGTTGCAGCGATGAGAACCGAACGAACACTCAGGACATGACTGTGCTCTTCCTGTGCGCGAGATGGTCGTGGCAGTCTGAAGCGCGGTCAACGCAACCAGACCACCGTCACCACGAGTGCGTTGCTCCCAACGTCATTGCCCAGCAACAACACCCGGTCGGGAAAGGCAAGCGGCACGGATCCCGCGTCGAAACGACCTGGGGCGCGAACCACGCGCGGCGCTGACACCGACAGCGCGTTGGTGCTCGGCGGATACCAAGTCGCAACCAGGAGCGGCTCGGGTGCGGGGCTGTCGGTCCACAGCATGTCTACCGTCGAGCCAGCGAGAACCGCGGTGCCGCCATTCGACGATGGCACGGCGCCGCCGGGTACCGTGATCAGCACCTGGCCCGACCACGTGCCGCTCGGCCCAAACACGGGCATGAAGGCGCCGTCGAGGCGCGCGCCGCTAACGACCGCATTGCCCTCCGACACGTCGCCGAAGAACACGGCACCGCCGACATCCAGGAGCACGGGCGAGGCAGCGCCGCCAGATGCCGTCGGCAACGCCGCTCCTGCAACCGCCGCGAGTGTGTCCGCGGTGGTCGCATTGGCGTAGTACGCAGAAGAACCGCTGCCGTCGTTGCGCGAGAAGGTGACGAGCACGCGCCCGCCCGAGGCCGCGATGCCGACGAGGCCCGCGTCGGCGAGCAATGCAAGCTCCGGCGTGACGGCATTGCCCTGGACGTCGTAGCCGCGCAGCACCACGTCGTTGACGAATCCGACCCCCACGTTGACCCACGACCGCTGCCAGGCCAACCAGATCGTCGCGCCGTCGCCCGCCGCGATCACCTTGTTGACCGTCGCCCCGAACCGGCCGCCACCGAGGTCGACCGTCACCCCCGACGACGCCGACTCCGCGCCGTCGCCGTCGAACTGCCGGAAAATCGCCTGGATGTCGTTCGGCGGCCGGCTGACGTAGACGAAGCCATCGGCATGGGCCGCGAACGGTCCGTCAGTGAAGCGATCGCTAGGATAGTCGCGGACCGAGACGACGTTGCCTCGCAAGTCCAGACGTGCCATCAGCGAGCCGGCGAACGGGTCGAGCTTGTTCGTCACGACTACGGCGTGATCCGAGAAGGCGAAGGCGGCCCTCAGCGATGGACCTCCAGGCAGCGGAGTGCCGGCGTCCACGGGGCCGGCGGCGGGTGCGACGGCGTGCACGGCTGGCATGGCACCGTAGCCGCCGGTCTGGGCATCCCAGGCAACCAACCACTCGTCGGTGGTGGTGCGCTCCGTGCCGGTCTCGTTGGGGATGTCGGTCATCCGACGCACGACTCCGATGCCCGGCGCGTACCAGACCCGCGTCACGCCTTGCACCGAGTCGCTCCATTGACCGGTGCTGCTTGCGAATAGGCGCACGGCGACGAAGGTGTCGACCTCGACGGTGTCGAGCACCGGCGTGTTGGGAAAGACGAGCGTCTCGCTGCCAACCACGCGCGACCAGATCGCGACGTCGATCGCGTCCGGCTTGCCGTCGCCGTCGACGTCGAATCCGATGTCCGAAATGCGCCGATCGACCACGGTGTACTGGTCACCGACCTGAACCGGCGAGCGCAACTCGATGCTTGCGACGGTTTCCGGGGTGCCGGTGAAGTCGATCGAGCCTGTGGAGACGATCGTGCCGCCGGTGTCGTTCAGCGCGACCGACTGTGAGCCTTGGTTGTCGACGTTGTCCCCGACCTCGGTGACGCCGGCCGCCGCCGCGGAGTGCCTGGTTTGGGTGACGTAGCCGACGGGCGTCGACGTGCTGATCGTCTTGTACTGACCGCGATAGGTCCACGTGGCACCGGCGCGCAGTGGCCGCAAGGTGCGTGCATCCGCCTGCAGGATCGCGCCTTTCGCAGGAGCACTCGGGATGAGGCCGGTGGTGCTGGTCGGGGCAGGCCCGGACGCGCTACCGCTGCCCCCGCCACCGCCGCCGCCGCAACCTGACACGGTGACGACCATCGCCAGCGCACATGCGTGTGCGAGCTTCTTCTGCATCCGACTCTCTCCCTCAGTCGACCTGCGTCATACACGCGCGGGCTGAAACAGCGTAGCAATGGAATCGGATGCGAACACTCAGCACAATCGCTATGTCGCTCGTCCACCACATCCCCCGATTGGGCGGCGTGATCGGAACTGCTCGTCGTTGGGCATGCGAGAAAGCTCGTCGCGGCCGCGCCTCCGCCCGACGACTACTGAGTCGTCAAAGCGACGTCAGCTTGATCGCACCTCCCAGCGTGACGCGCGGCCAGCCTGTTACAGCGATGGTGGTCAAGCCCGACCGTCTGCTTTGCCGTGTCAGATCTACAGCAGGCGACTTCCGCTTCGGGTCGGGAGTCCCAGTTGACGCCCTCGATAGCAGACGTTCGGCGACCGCAACGTGCTGGCTCACCTTCAATGTCAGCAGTGCACTTGAATCCGGTCATCAAGCCCGAGAGATCGTTGACGCCTGGATGACAGCAATGTGGGCGAGAGCGTGAGTTCAGGGTCTGGCCGTCTCCGACAGCAAACGTTGCATCGCTGCGTCGTCGTTCCGAAGTGATCGTCAGCACGGACTAACTCCTGTCAGTCGCTATCAGCGATACGGGTGACAGGTGACGTTGAAACCTGGCGTTCGTCGTCTTCCAAGGCGTCCGTCCGCTCCGCCGGCGCAACGGTTTCTCACGCGCTCAACAATTTCCGCAGGTCGTCGATATCACGGTGTATTTCAGAGCCCGGCTGCGCGCCGAGTTCGTCGGCAAGCCTCTCCGCTTCCGCCATTACCGCCCGCGCGGCTTCCACTTCTCCTTGCTTGACGAGGACTTCACCCTTCATGCACAGCACGGCAGCCAAGGTCAGCAAGGCTTTGACTTGGCGGGCCAACTGCTCGCTGCGTTCAAGGCTCGACATGGCGGACGCCAGATCTCCCTGGAGTGTGGACAGCATGGCCAGGTTTGCCTCAACACCCGCCTCGAATCGCTGGTTGCCGATCTCGCGGTGAATCAGAAGCGCCCGTTGGTAGTGTTCGCGTGCCTGCTCATGCTGTGCGAGTTCGTGATACAGCTTGCCCATCGTGCCCAGTACCACGCCCTCGCCACGCCGATTGCCGATTTCGCGATGGATCGCGAGCGAGTCGCGATAGTGTGAAGCGGCCAGATCGGCGTCGCCCCGTTGGGATGAGAGGATCCCCATGTTGCACAGCGTGATGGCTTCCTGCAGCCGGTTGCCCGCCTCGCGATGAATCGCCAGCGCCTGCTCGTACGCCAACCGCGCTTCCTGATGGTGCCCCAGTTCGTGCAAGAGCGTGCCGAGATTGCCGAGCGCGACAGCCCCTGCTGCAGGATTGCCGACCTCGCGGTGCAGACTCAGCGCGCGCTCGTAGCTCACACGCGCTTCGGCGGTCTGGCCTTGCTCCATTTGCAAGTTGGCCAGGTCGGCGAGCAGAACGCCTTGATGCGCGCGATCGTCGAGCTGCTCATACAGGGCCAACGCCGCCTCAAAGCGCGAATACGCTTGGGCCGGATCGCCGTAGCGTTGGATGACGACGGCAAGCTGGTGCAACGCCAAGGGCTCATCCAGAAGATTGACGGACTGGCGCGCCACCTTTAGGGCATCCGCCAGCAGCGCCTGTGCCTCCTCGATGCGGCCCAACGTGCGCAGAGCACTGGAGGTCGCCAGCCCGACCAGCGCGCGGTGATGAGGAGTGAGGTCTTCCAGCGACATCACGCTGCCACCCAGAGCCGCCGCGGCGTTGAACGGCCCCTGCGTTTCGAACACCGCCCATGCGCCGAGAAATGCTTTCGCAGCAATCTGCGGATCGTGTCGCGCGATCGCCCGCTCGCTGGCGGTCACCAGGTTGTCAAGCTCCAGGGCCAGCGCGCGCCGATACCGCACGCCCTCCTGCCCGAGCAAGGACGCCTGCGCCTCATCGCTGCCGAACTTCGCAAAGTACTCGCCGTGGCGCGCGTCGGCACTCTGCTTCGCCAGATCTCCATACGCGGCCAGCTTCTGCTTCGCGTATTCGTGGATGCTGAGGTACATGCCGAAAAACGGCTCGGCGATGTCCAGACGCCCGGATGTGCGCGGCGTCCATGCGTGCAGCAGACTCTTGTCGAGCAGAGAGTGCACGACGTCGACGACAGGCGATGCGCCTTCGTGCTCCATGAGATCCAAAACGGCTTCCGCGGCCCTCAAGGTGAAGCCGCCGTCGAACACGGAACACTGTGCGAGCGCGGCTCGCTCCGAGGGTGAGAGCAAGCTCCAACTCCAGTCGATCGCTGCCTGGAGGGTGGCTTGGCGTGCAGCCGGCCGTCCAGTACCCGAAAGCAATGAGAAACGGTCTTTGATGCGTTCGATGATCTGCGTCGGGGATAGCACGCGGATCCGCGCTGCGGCCAGCTCTACCGCAAGGGGCAAGCCATCCAGCAGCTGGACGATGCGGGCGATCTGAGCGCGATTGGCATCCGTGATTGCGAAGCTCGGCTCTAGCGCTTTTGCTCGCGCCTCAAACAAGGCGACGGCATCACCGCCGAGCTCCAAGGGTTCGAGCGCGAACACCGTTTCGCCGGCAACGTGCAGAACAGCGCGGCTGGTCACCACGAACATGGCCTCGGGTGCACCATCGAGCCACCGCGCGACGGTGACTTCGGCGTGAGCCTGCACCTGCTCGAAGTTGTCAAGCACAACCAAACACCGGCCGCGCGCCGCGATGACGTGTTGCAGCTGGACGCCCGCATCATCCTTGCCCAATGGGACACCGAGCGAGTAGGCCACTGCGAAGTGGATACCTTCCAGGCTGCGAGCCTCGGACAGGTCGCAGATGTACACCCCGCCGGGCCAGTCGCCGAGCCATGCGGCCGCATAGCGCAGGACAAGCCGCGTCTTGCCAATGCCGCCTGGGCCGAGCACCGTCACAAGCCGAGCGCCAGACTCCAATCGTTCCGCCAATGATCGCAGTTCGACCTGACGGCCTACGAATTCGTCGCGCTCGCGCACGAGGTTGTGGCGAACCTCCCTCAGAGGTCGCCAGAACTCGCCAACCCTCAGTACTCGATAGGCCTTGTCCGTGTCCGGGGGCGGTGCGCCAGCAGCCATCGGCCCCGCCAGCTCGAACAGCTCGAGGGGATCGACTACACCTTTCAAGCGATAGTGCCCTTGGTTGTGCAGACGGTGCCCCTCGGCAAGCACTTCTCGGAGCTCGCCCGCAGCCTCCGACGTGAAGAGCGTGCGTCCGGCGGGCGCCAGAGCCATGACGCGGGCCGCGATCGGCTTGGCGATGCCATCGACCTCCATCGGCTTGGCGCCGCCCCGCACGTGCTGCGGCGCATTGCGACGGAGCATCACCGCGGCGAAGTGCACCGCTGCCCGTGCGGCGAGGCCGAGCGATGCCGCCAACCGGTGATAGGCGACGACGAAGGCGGCGGCCTCGCCCACATCTTCAAACAGCACGAAGAAGCCGTCGGTGCGATCGACTTCCTGTCCGTTGTGCAGCCTCAGTAGGCGGCGCGCCTCGTCGTCGTGGCGTGCCCATAGGCGTGCAGCGTGCTCGTCACCAATGCGCTCGGCCCAGGCTGTGCTGTCCACAAGATCAGTGAAGACAAGCGCCCGCCATTCACGCAAAGCAACGCCCTCCGAGGAGGTCCATGGTGAAGATCGCAACAGAGGTTTGTCATATGGATCCTAAACGTTTGTTCCGCTAGCTGAAGCACGGAACGAGCGTCGGCTTGCGAGTGCGGCGAAGCCCTACGCCGCCATGGCTTAGCGTAGGGAGCTCCAGTTGGCGCCCGAGACGAGCCGACTCTCAAGGGACCTCAGCGTGCTCGCTCACCAACAATGTCGGCAGTAGCCTTGAAATCGGCCATTGAGTCTGCGCGTTCGCTGACGCGCGGATGACGGCAATGCGGCCGTGAGAGTGAGTTCGCGGCGCCGCCATCGCAGACCGGATCCGGCTGCATTGCCGACACTCAAGCCGCTCCGGTAAATGACGGCAGAGGGGCGAGAGCCTTCCTGCCAACAAACAGCAGTGACCGAGGCCGCCTACAGCGCAGCGTTCGACTGGGTGCCAATCCGCGGCCGCCTGTGGGAATGACTCTTGCCTCCTATCCGTCTACATCCCCTGCGACTAGGCTCGATGCCTCTCTGCCGTTTCCGGAGGCCGGGCTGACCGACGGGCATGCCGGCGATATCGAGGCTTACAACTCTTCAGGAGAGACGACATGACCAGCAAGAACACGATCTGCCTGTGGTACGACGGCACCGCCCTGGACGCCGCACGCTTCTATGCCGAAACCTTTCCCGACAGCAGAGTGGGTGCCGTGCACCGCGCACCCGCCGACTATCCCGCCGGCAAGAAAGGCGATGTCCTTACCGTCGATTTCACCGTCGCCGGCGTCCCTTGCGTCGGTCTCAACGGCGGACCGGCGTTCAAGCACAACGAGTCGTTCTCGTTCCAGATCGCGACCGACGATCAGGCCGAGACCGACCGCTTGTGGAACGCGATCGTCAACAACGGCGGCCAGGAGAGCCAGTGCGGCTGGTGCAAGGACAGGTGGGGCCTGTCCTGGCAGATCAGCCCGCGCGCCCTCGTCGAAGGGGTGACCGACCCCGATCCCGCGGTGGCCAAGCGCGTGTTCGAGGCGATGATGGAAATGGGCAAGATCGACGTCGCCGCGATCGAGAAGGCGCGGCGGGGTTAGCGCAATTCCTCGTCGGCTGCCGTTCACTTCAGGGTCGACGTCGACAACGAGGTCGCCAGCTGCCGGTCGCTGCTGCGCTCGGCCGGCTTCGAAGATTGCCGCGGCGCAGAGACCGCCACCACCACGACGGCGGGGGGCTCCGGATAGGCGTAGCCGGCGATGAGGTATACGCTCGCGAACGTGATGAGGATCGAGCCGGCCAGGGCGGCAATTCGGGTCTTGATCGAGTCGTTCATCAGTCTCTCCTTTGAGCTGCACGAAGGTGCGTTGTGTCGGTGGGATGCACTGTCTGCGCGCACCTTCGTTCAGTCTTGAAGCGGCCTGAAACGTGGCCTGAAAGATCCTGAAGGACGCACGAGCGTGGCCCCTCATGGATGACTCCCGGGCGCTGAGATTCGGTGACTTCGAGCTGCAACCCGGCCAGCGCCGCCTGCTGCAGGGCGGCGCGCCGGTAGCGTTGGGAGCCCGCGCGTTCGACCTGCTGCTGGCTTTGGCGGAGCGGCGCGACCGGGTCGTGAGCAAGGCGGAGCTGCTCGACCTGGTCTGGCCCCGCCTGGTGGTGGAGGAAAACAACCTTCAGGTGCAGATGAGCACCTTGCGCCGGCTGCTCGGCCCGCAGGCGATCACGACCGTCCCCGGGCGCGGCTACCGGTTCACCGCCGCGCTGGCCGACGACCGTGCCACCGGCCCGGCGTCGAAGCAGCGCCTCGCGGCCATCATGGTCGCCGACGTCGCGGGTTATTCGCGCCTGATGGCCGCCAACGAAAGCGTCACGGTGGCGTCGCTCGACGCGGCACGCTTGCTGTTCAGGGAAGAGATCGAATCCAGGCAGGGGCGAGTCGTCGACATGGCGGGCGATTCGGTGTTGGCGGTGTTCGAGACCGCCGCGGGCGCCGTCCTTGCCTCTATGGCGGTGCAGGCGGAACTGGCGGCCTCGACGCAGAGTGCGCCTTCGGATCAGCGCATGCAGTTTCGCATCGGCGTCCACCTCGGCGACGTGCTCGAGAAGGACGACGGCACGGTCTACGGAGATGGAGTGAACATCGCGGCGAGGCTGCAGGAGCTCGCCTCACCGGGCGCCATCTCGGTCTCGGACGCCGTGCGGGGCGCGGTCCGGAACAAGGTGGCCGCCGGGTTCGTCGATCAGGGCGAGCAACCGGTCAAGAATATCGCCCATGCGATTCGCGCCTTCGCGGTCACTGGCGGCGACACCGCCGCCAGGGCAACGGGCGCAGCCGGCGTGGTCGACCTGTCGCTGCCGCAGAAGCCTTCGATCGCCGTCCTGCCGTTTGCCACCATCGGTGGCGACCCCGAGCAGAAGTTCTTTGCCGACGGCGTGGTCGAGGACCTGGTCACGGCGCTCTCGCGCGTCCGCGCGCTGTTCGTCATCGCGCGAAATTCCAGCTTCGCGTACGAAGGCAAGGCGGTAGACGTCAGGCAGGTCGGCCGCGAGCTCGGCGTTCGCTATGTGCTCGAAGGCAGCGTCCGCCGCGCCGCGAACCGCGTCCGCATCACAGCGCAGCTGATCGACGCCGTAGCCGGCATGCACCTCTGGTCGGAGAAATACGATCGCGACCTGACCGACCTGTTCGCCCTCCAGGACGAGATCACGCGCGACATCGTCGGTGTCGTCGCACCGCAGATGCTCGATGCCGAGATGCAGCGCGCGCGGCGCAAGGATGCGCAGAGTCTCGATGGCTGGGAGGCTGCCGTGCGCGCGCAGTGGCACCTGTCGCAACTCACCCGCGAGGACAACGCCGAAGCGCTGCGCCTGGCGACGAAATCCGCCGCGGAGAACCCCGGCGATACCGCGGGCCTCAACATCGCCCCGTTCGCCCACATCTACGATGCGCTATTCGGCTGGAGCGCCTCGGCCGGCCAGTCGTTCCTTGCCGCCAACGAGTTGGCGCGCCGCGCGGTGTCGCTCGATCCTCGCGACGAGATTTCGCAGACGGCTTTGGGAACCACCGAATTGTTCCTGGGCCAGCTCGATAGTGGCGTCGATCGGCTGCGCGCCGCGATCGCGCTCAACCCGAGCTTTTCGTGGGCGCACGGCAACCTCGGCGTGGGCTTGGTTTTCATCGGCCACCTGGACGAAGCCGTGAGCTCTCTCAAGGAAGCCCTGCGGCTGAGCCCGTTCGATCGCTTCAATTTCCTGTGGATCTATGTTCTGGGATTCGCTCATTTCTTGTCGGGGCGCGACGAGGAAGGGCTCGATCTCTCCGAGCGGTCGCTCCGCGAACGGACCGGTTTTCCCGGCCCCTACCGCATTCGTGCGGCCTGTCTGAGCGAGATGGGCCGCCTCGACGAAGCGAGGAAGTCGATGGAGGAGTACCTTCGGCTCGCTCCGAACGCATCGCTCAGGAATCTGCGGGCCCAGGTGCCGCTCAGGCGGGATGCAGACTACGAGCGCTATTCAAAGGCCTTGAAACAGGCCGGCATGCCGGATTGAGAGAATTTCAACCCGGTGATCAAACCTCTCGAGCGCATGAATGCCGAGCGATGGGAACGAGTTCCTCTTCGAATTTCAGGTTTTCGGACGGCTAGCTTTATGCCGTGGCGGGATTGACGATCGCTTTGCGCTTTAGTCAGAGTGTGAACGTCCCGAGGAAACGGAGTCCGATATGAGGCTTCAAGGGTTGGCTTACGTCCAACTTGGCGTGGCGATGGTCTTCTCGGGGGGCGCGCAGGCTGCGCTTGTCTGCACGCCGGGCGATGTTCTCGGTCCGGGACACTGTGAAGAGGTCGTGAGTGGCCCGATCGCCGCGACGGAATTCAATAACCAGGCGATTTCGTTCGACCGATGGCAATCCAATGCGCAGCCGGGCCTGGATGAAAGCTTGACCGCGGTGACATTCAGCTTCGGCGGAACGGTCGCCTACGACGCCGTCCTGAAGAACTTCGACTTGTCGACCAAGGCCGGAGGCTTGGTCATCAACGAGATCTTCAGCTTCGGAAATGGCTCGGGACCCGCTGGTTTCCTGCCGACGCCGATTGCGACCTCCGGCCAGAGCGGCCTCGTCTTCGCACTGTCTCCGGGCCAGGCCATTCCTGTCCAGATCGACGGCACGCTCGCCGACGTTTCCGTTGCCTACACGACGGGCCTGGACGACTACATCGGGTCCGGCAGGTTTCAGGCGTTGGTGTCCGGCTCGACGGGCTATATGTTCACGTCCAACCCGGCCCAGTACGCGAATGTCGTGCTGCAGACGAAGGGCGACTCCTATGGAACCGCGTTGCCGGGGGTGACGGTGACCTACGATTTCGTGACGACAGCGTCGCCGATTCCCGAACCCGGCGGCGGAGCGCTGATGGCCGCAGGGCTTGCGGTTCTGGGAACCGTGCTGAGGCGGCGCCGGCAAAGCCACGGTTGATGGTAAGCATCAAGGTGCCGCCGCGCGCGGGCCGTGGAAGCTCGCGACGCGATTCGCCCGCGCCTCACTTGCCGCTGCGGTACGTAGTCTTCCAGAGGCTTTCGAGCTCGGCCGCGACGGGCGCAGGCGGTGAGCCGACGAAGATCGGGCGGCCGCGCTGCAGTACCTTGGCATAGACCGTCTGCGTTGCTGCGGCGTACAGCAGGACCAGATTGTTGTCATAGCAATCGTGGTTCTTGCAGACGCTGACGAGTTGATATTCACGGCCCGCAACCTGTACTTTCCTGACGGGCTGCGCGGGGCCGTCGAGTTCCATCAGCCACGGCTCCCTGGCCAGTGGGCCGAGCGCCTGCATGTAGGGCCGCCTGAAGTTCGCATCCTTCAGGAGAAGGCCAGGGTCGATCTCTTGTGGCGGCTTTGCTCCCGGCACGGCGTTGCGGTTCGGGTCGCAGTGCCGGATGCGTTTGCCCTTCAGCGCGGCCGGCACTGCGGCCACGACCTTGGGCGTGCCCTCGACAACGGCAAAGAGGCCCGAAGCGTTGCGATAGAAGACAAAGACCAGCTTCTCGCCGCCCGCGACCTCGCTCGTCAGTGCGGTCTCGAATTCCGGCGGTGGCGTGGTGCCGAAGTACGTTGGCGCGGCCCTCACGTTGCGCCCGGTCAGCACCGGCTTGCCGCCGGTGCGTACGACGAGCGAGTCGCCCGGATAGAGCAGCTGCGGCAACAGGTAATTGCCGCACTCCGGCGCCAGCACTCCGCCGTAGCGCTGCAGCAGCTTTTGATCGACGTTGCCCTGAGCGCAGGCCACGAAGACGGCGCCCAGGAGCCCCAGCGCCACGCCGAGCGTTCTCGAGGGGCCGGAACTGGGGTGCGAGGCGCATTCATTGCAATTCCTCTCGTGCTTGGCAGGGCAGGCGATTGTGCTCTCGCAGGTATGCAATGCGGCACGGATCGCGCCCCGGCGGCATCGGCTCGGACTTTCAGTGTGTCAAAGTCTGCCGGCGCACGCCGCGGGCCACAAGGAATTGCACATGCTTCGACCCGTTCGCCTCGAGTGGATCGTCCCGGCAGGGCTGTTGGCCGCCATCGGGATCGTTGCCGTGCTGGCGACCCACAAGGGCGGTCCAGGCAGCCTGCTGCCGCACGGCTATTGCTTCACCTGGAATCCTGCCCTGCTCTGGACTCACGTCGCGAGCGACAGCCTGATCGGCGCCGCCTACGTGTCGATCCCGATCACGCTCCTGCATCTGGTGCGCAAGCGCACCGATCTTCCCTTCAACTGGATCGTCGTCCTTTTCGCCGTCTTCATCGTCAGCTGCGGCGCGACGCATTGGGTCGAGGTCTGGACGGTCTGGAATCCCGACTACTGGCTCTCCGCGAACGTGAAGCTGGTGACGGCGGTGTCGTCGCTTCTCACCGCCGCGGCGCTCGTCGGCTTGATCCCGCACATCCTCGCGATCCCGAGCGTCGAGCAGCTGAGCGCGGCCCGGGACGCACTCGAAGTCGAGGTTGGCAACCGGCGGCGCGCCGAGGCGACCCTGCTCGATGAGCGCGCCGAGCTCGAGCACCGGGTGCTGGAGCGCACCGAGCAACTGTCGCAGGCCACCGCACTGGCGCAAGCCGCCCACGCCGCCGCAGAAGAGGCGAATACGCTCAAGGATCGCTTCCTCGCCAAGGTATCGCACGAGCTGCGCACGCCGTTGCAGTCGACGTTGACATGGGCGCAGGTCCTGAAGCAGTCGGTGCAGGACCCGGCGCAAGCGTCGCACGCGGCCGAGCGAATCATGCACAACGTGCGCAGCCAGGCTCGGCTGATCGACGACCTCCTTGATCTGTCGCGAATCCTGAGCGGCAAGCTCCGCCTCGAGGTGCAGGAGGTCGACGGCGCCAAGGTCATCGAGAAAGCCGCCGAGGTGGTGCGGTCGGCGACGCTGGCGCGCGGCGTTTCGATCGACGTGTCGAGCGACGGCAAGGCTGTGGTCATGCAAACCGATCCGGTTCGCCTGGAGCAGGTGGTCTGGAATCTGATCAACAACGCGGTGCACGCATCGCCGGAAGGAGGACGCGTCCAGGTCGCCTACGCGGCGACGCGCGGCCGCCTGCGGGTGGAGGTGAAGGACTGGGGTCGCGGCATCGACGCCGTCGACCTGCCGCTGATCTTCGAGCCGTTCCGGCAGGCGCCGGGTGCGCCGAACTCGCATCGCGGCCTCGGCCTCGGCCTGGCGATCACGCGCAGCATCGTCCACCTCTTCGACGGCGAGCTGCATGCGCACAGCGACGGCCCTGGGCGCGGTGCGTCGTTCGTCGTCGAGCTGCCCATGTCGACCGGTGCCGACGAGGCGGAGAGCGCCATCGCGCAGGACGTCGGCGACGAGGATCGGCAGCGCCTTCGCGGCCTGCGTGTCCTCTACGTGGAAGACGAAGAAGACATCGCCGAAGGCGGACGCCTGCTGCTGTCGTCGCTCGGCGTGCAGGTCGAGGTTTGCCTGCGCTTTGAAGAAGCATCGGCGCGGGTCCCGAAAGGCGGCTTCGACGTGCTGCTGTGCGACCTGAACCTGGGCGACGGGCATGACGCGCTCGAGTTGCTCGCGATCCTGCGACGCTCGCCGGACGGTGCCCGCGTTCCCGCGGTGGTGCTTTCGGCGTACGGCGGTGCCGAGGACCGTGACGCGACAGGTCGGGCGGGGTTCAGGAGCCACATCGTGAAGCCCGCCGATGCCAATACGGTCGCGCGCGCACTTCTCGACGCGTTGCGGGAACGTCGCGCTGGCTCGGGAGGCTCACCGGACCCTGCACCCTAAGACCGAGAGCAGCCCGCGCGATGGTTGCTCGACGGACTGTGAAGACGGCCGTCGATACCAGCAAGGTTGGCTGATTCGGTCGCATTCTTCGCGATGAACTCAGACTGAATTTCATCGAGATGCGATCGCGGCTATCGGCGCATCGCGTAGCGGCAGCTATCGGCCACAAGCTGCCGCTTGGGGGAAGTCCGCTTCATGGCGACCCCTTTCCTCAGAGAGCGAGCCCAGCGGCCCTCGGAGGCAGGTCCGCGGTGGAGGCAATCAAAGGTGAAATGGCCGCCGGCTGAAGCCGGTCGCCGCGCCGGCCGTAGACGCCGAGGGCTACAGGCCTCCGACGTTCTTGCCGAGGTTCGATTCGAATTCGCCAGCCCTACCGATGCCACGTTGGAGCAGTTTCGGCACGCGTTCCTTGAAACCGTCCCACGCGAATGTCTGGAAAAAGGTGTCCTGCGTGTCCTTCAGCTCGTCCGCGCTCGGTAGCCCATGTTTACCAATCGTCGCCTTGGCCACCCCGAGGATTCGCTTGTCGAAGGAAAGGATCCGCCTCACGAAGTTGGCGACGTGCGCGTCGAGCTCCGCGTCAGGGAGTGCGCGATTGATCCAACCATAGCGCTCGGCGGTCTTTGCGTCGTAGTCGTCAGCGCCGAGGACGATCTCGAGAGCACGAGCCCTACCTACCAGCAGCGGCAGACGCTGCATCGCCCCGCCGCCAGGGATGAGGCCGGTGCCCACCTCGGGCTGCCCGAAGATGGCCTTCTCCTGGCTGGCGAACCGCAGGTCGCATCCCATCGCGAATTCGCTGCCGCCTCCTCGCACCCGGCCGCGGATGACAGCGACGCTGAGGACGCTGCTGGCCGCCAGTCGCTCCGCCGTCTCGATCCAGCGAGGTGTGCCGAAGCGGCTGCGCGGCTCGGCGGAGCTGTAGTGCGCAATGAAGAAGTCCGGATTGGCGCTCTCGAACGTGACGACCTTCAACAGGGGCTCGCCGTCGAATTCCCCGACCAGGTCGAACAGCTCGTCGTACGTGCTGTCGTCGATCACGTTGATCGGGGGATTGTCCAGCGACACCCTCCAGTGCCCGGGGACTGTCTTGTCGACGGAGAGTCTCTTTGGATTGGTCATGGTCACTCCTGCTATGGGTTGGGGTTCAGACCGCGAGCTTGGTAGCGATGTCGCTCGTGGAAACGACGGCACAGGCGTAGGCCGGCACGTTGAACTGAAGCGATGCATCCATCTCTGCTTGGCCGAAGCTGCCGATCGCGTCCTTCACAAGAGTGACTTCGTAGCCGAGCTCCGCCGCGTACCGGATGGTGGACTCGATGCAGGTGTGGCGGCGCATGCCGATGACGATCAGCTTGCGAACACCGTGCTTCTTCAGTTGGAAGTCGCGGTAGGTGTTGGCGAAGCCGCTGGACAGCCAATGCTCCTGCGCGACGACATCGCCAGGCTTGGGCTCGAAGTCCGGATGGAAGGCACCGCCCAGGTGCCATCGGCGAAAACGCGAGCCCGCGCGGTGGCGGCTCCGATTGGCGGCGTTGTCTTCCATTGAGAGTGCTGGTCACGTTCACGCCAGCGGTGGTGCGGGGCGACGAAGACCTGGATGCCCCGAGCGCGAGCGGCAGCGAGGACCTGCCGCATGTGTTCGACGACGTCGTGCGCTTCGAGCGTCGCACGACAAGAGCTGATAGAGCTTGCCGCCTTCGGAAAGGAAATCGTTGTAAGGATCGACGAATGAGCAATCGGGTCATAGGTCCGGTCTATTGCGCTAGTCATTCAGGCGTCCCTCCTGGTTTGGCGTTCAGCCGCAGCTCGCCGGTTCTACAGCAGGCTCTCGGCGACCAGTGGAGACAAGAAAAACAGCTGCAACCGAGTTCCGAGGCTGACACCGGGCTCGTCTTCGAGAACCGCCTCGGTTCCATTGAACGTCGACACCCATTGCACATGCCTGCCGGACTCATCAAGGCGGAGGCGATAGCTACCGACGGTCTTGACGCGCTCGGCGAGCGAAAGCACCTTTTCCGCAAGCTCTGGCGACTCGACCAGCATCCCGAGCTCGGTGTTGACGCGAGACGAACGAAAGTCGAGATTCATCGATCCCACGAACGTCGTACGCCGGTCGATGATGATGAGTTTGGAGTGCGATCTGCCCACGGTGGAACCGAGCGCCTGGCCGATGAGAGGGTCATTTCGAAGCTGCGTGGTGTCGGTCTCGAAGAGATTGACTCCGAGCTTGAGCATGGCGACGCGGTAGCGACCGTATGCCGCGCTCGCCAAAGGTTCGTCGTTGGACGCCAGCGAGTTGGTGATGATGTCTACTCGAACACCGTTCTTGCGGGCAATGCGGAGCCCGTCCATGCCCAGCTTGCCCGGTATGAAGTACGGCGAGCCGACGACGAGCTCGGACTTCGCTTGACTCATCGCACGTCCGACGATCGATGTCACGGTGTTCGGATCGTCCCCGGACTCGCTGCGGCCCGTTACCTTCTCCGGATCATCGGCAAAGACATCGATCCGGCCCCGCAACAGGTCGAGCGGTGGATGAGACAGGTCGGCGCTGATCGGCCGATACCCCAGAAGATCGGCTCTGTCTGCGGCTGGGGTGGGGTAGGCGGTCTTCGCATCCGCCGTGAGAGTCTCGAACTCAGAGCGAAGCTGCTCCGGCGAAAGTGCGCTGCGCTCTATCTCTCCGAGGGGATAGATGCGAGGGCTGTTCCAATACTGGTCGAAGATCCTGGCAAGCCGAGGAACAGCATCGCCTGTGAGAAGAAGGTCGAAGTCGACAAAGTTCCCGCTCTTGCTGCTGAAGAAGTACTCGTCGGCCATGTTCCTGCCGCCGGCAATCGCAAAAGCGCCGTCGGCAATGAGCAGCTTGTTGTGCATCCGGTGGTTGATCCGAGCAAAGTCGCCGATCGAAAACGCCCAGCGTGTCAACGCAAACGCACGACCTGCGGGGAATGGATTGAACAGCCGGACTTCGACGTTCGGATGCGCGGCAAATCGGACGAGCATCTCGTCGTTGTCCGCCGTATAGAGGTCGTCGACGAGAAGGCGCACTCGGACACCGCGCCCGGCTGCGTCGCGCAAGGCCCGCGTCAGCGCATGCCCCGTGACGTCGTTTTGAAGGAGGTAGTACTGGACGTCCAGGCTGCGCTGCGCGGCTCTGACCAGGGTCAGTCGCGCATCCATGGCAAAGGAACTCAGCGGAAGCGGGCGAAATGCGGAGAGACCGCCCCCTGGATCGTTCTGGGCAGCCACGCGCCCGAGTTCAGTCTCCGGGCTCGCGGGGATAGCTTCGACGTGGGGCTTCTGGATCGGAGGCAGAAGGGTCGCGCAGCCGGCGGCAATCCCGAGCAGCAGCAGCAGGCAGACGCGCATGGCGCGCGCAGAGAGCAACAGGGGGCGGTTTCTCACGCGAATGCCCTGAGGATCTTCTTCGCTCGCTCAGAAGATCTCGCTGACCTGCATCAGCGGTTTGATATCGGTGTAGTTCGGCGTGTCGGCCGCGATCTCTCGCGCACTTGGCCCGAAAGCCGCATCGAACGCCTCCATCGAGTCGCACACCACGTGGCATGCCGCGACGTACAGGGGAGGCGTCCCCGCACGTCCTCCGGTCAGACCCTTGTCGATGCTGTGTGCCTTGCAGGCCGGCCCCATGCGCTGTACCACGAACGGAACGTGACGCTCGCGGTAGTAGTCGTGATCGAAGCGGGCGCCGACGCTATACGGGTACATCACGCTGATCTTGACCACGCTCGTCCTTTGAGGCACACGGTTCGCGGACCTCGCTTAGGAGTCCAAGCTCCGTAGTCGCGCTTCTTCCGTCATGCGAGGTTTGGAAGGCAACGCCCCGGCAGAGATCGGCCTCATGTGGTTGCCACCGGCAGCCGATGCAGCAGCTTTTCCAACGTAATCGGAAACTCCCGCACTCGCACGCCAGTCGCATTGAAGACCGCATTGCCCACGGCTGCGCCGGCGCCACAAATACCGAGTTCTCCGACGCCTTTTGCACCGAGGATGTTGGCCTTATCGTCGAACCCATCGAGCACGACAGCGTCGAGTTCCGGGATGTCGGCGTGAACCGGCATGAGATATTGGGCCAGATCGCGATTGACGAATCCTCCGGTACGCATGTCCACGACCGCCTCCTCATGCAGCGCCATGCTCAATCCCCAGATCATCCCTCCCATGAGTTGCGAGCGCGCGGTCTTGGAATTCAGTACCCGACCGACTGCAAAGACGCCCAGCATTCGCCTGACGCGGATCTCCGCGGTGTCAATATCAACACCCACTTCGGCAAAGTGCGCGCCATAGGTGTTGATCGAATTCGCGGCATAGTTAGCGTCCTGCCACATGGGCAGCGTCTCGCCCTCGGCTTCCAGCCCCTGGGCGGGAATGCGATGACTCGACGCGTTGAGCTTCTCCTTGAGCGCGGCGCAGGCGCGACAGACGGCCACGCTCGAATTGGCTGCACCCCAAGAGCCGCCGGAGCCAAAGCTCGATGGCGACAGGGAGTCACCAAGCTGAACTTGTACGCGCTCGATCGGCACGCCAAGCGTCTCGGCGGCAACCTGCGTCAAGATCGTGTACGTGCCTGTGCCAATATCGGTCATGTCGGACTCGACGACGACGCTTCCGTCGGCATTGAGTCGCACCCGCACCTTTGTGGGTGTCTGCGGGTGCGCGCGGATCGCTGCGGCCATTCCATAGCCCACAAGCCATCGGCCATCACGCATGGACGCGGGGCTCAGCGGGCGCCCTGCCCAGCCAAACCGGCGTGCGCCTTCGCGCATGCACTCCACCAGGCGGCGGTCGCTGAAGGGGATGCCGCGCTCCGGATCGAGCAACGGCTCGTTCACGATCCGCAGTTCGATAGGGTCGATTCCGAGGGCGCATGCGAGTTCGTCCATCGCCGACTCAAGCGCCAACGATCCCGGTGCGTCGCCCGGGGCACGAACGTCTTCGCCCACCGGTAGATCCAGGGGCACGAGGCGATGGCGCGTCAGCCGATTTGGAGCAGCGTAAAGACTCCGTGTCCCCAATGCAGTGGGTTCGACGTACTCCATATGAGGATTGGTGTGCATGCTGATCTCGTGCCCGAGCGCAATCATGCGACCGTCCGTGAGCGCGCCCAATCGAATCCGTTGACTGGATGCGGGTCGCGACCCGACGACGTGGAATATCTGTTGTCGCGTCAGTGCGACCTTGACGGGTTGGTTCAATGCACGTGCGGCGAGTCCCGCGAGGATGGTCTCGTCGTGTACACGGAGTTTCGATCCGAATCCGCCCCCAACGTACGGAGCGATGACGCGAACCATTTCGCGATCGAGCTGAAGAGTGCTGGCAATTGACGCGCGGGCCGCGTCCACGATTTGAGTGCTGACGTAGAACAACAATTTGCCATCCTGCGGCACCGCGAGGCAGGCATGCGGTTCCATCGGATGCGAGAGAACACACGAAGTGGAGTAAACCTGATCAACTTTGACGGCTGCCGAAGTAAAGGCGGCGTCCATGTCGCCGACTGCCGTATCCGTCGGCAGCCCGAATACCAGACTCTTCGGCGCGTACGCTTGATCTTGATTCGCACTGAAGTCAAAGTCTCCCTTATCGACGGCATAAGAAACGACCACCAGTTCCGCAGCGGCTCGTGCCTCTTCGTAGCTGGTCGCAACGACAAGCGCAACCGGCTCGCCGTAGTGGTGAATCTCCGGAGTGCTGAGGCTCGGACACGCCCGCCAGTAATCGGGCACCGCGTCGTCGCGGGTACCCTGCCGCGGCGCATTCTGATACGTCATCACAAGGCGGACACCTGGCGCATGCTCGGCTTGCTCCGCATCGATGTGTGTGATGCGGCCTCTACCCACCGTGGCGCCAACGATGAATCCATACAGCGGCTGCAACGGTTCCGATCGTTCGTAGGCGTAGGTTGCCTTGCCGGTCACCTTTAGCAGACCATCGACACGGCTGATGGGCTGTCCGATCATCGCTGTCTCCAAATTAATCCAGCGCGGCCGCATCCGCTAGCGTCCGGCAAAGCGTCCGTTTGACCAGCTCGATCTTGAAATCATTACCACCCCTGCCCACAGCATCCCGCAACGCTGCGTCAGCCGCCGCGCGATATGTCTGGGCCGCGGCCGGTTGGCCGACTAATGCGGTCTCTGCCTCGATCGAACGCCAGGGTTTGTGCGCAACGCCCCCAAAAGCTACGCGAGCCGAGTTGATCGTTCCATGATCGACCCCAAGAATGAGGGCGACGGACACGAGTGCAAACTCGAACGAAGTACGATCCCGGACCTTGCGATAGATTTGCCGCCCGATCGGCGGCGGCGGAAGCAAAACGGCCGTGATCATCTCGCCCGGCTCAAGTACTGTCTCAATGTGCGGGGTCTGGCCAGGTAAGAGGTGAAAGTCTCTGACAGCGACGCGTCGCGACCTGCTGCCTCCACCCAAGAGCTCGATTTGCGCTTCGAGTGCCACAAGCGCGACCGCCATGTCGGACGGATGCGTAGCGATGCATGCATCGTTGGCGCCGAGAACGGCATGACCACGGTTGAAACCATTGATGGCCGCGCAGCCCGACCCTGGACGACGCTTATTGCACGCCTCCGCCGCGTAGTAGAAGTAGGGGCAGCGAGTGCGCTGCAAGAGATTCCCGCCTATCGAGGCCATATTTCGCAACTGCCCGGACGCACCGGATACCAACGCTTGCGTAAGCACCGGGTAGCGGCGTCGAACCCGCGAGTCAGCCGCCGTATCGGAGTTGGCCGCTTGAGCGCCGATGCGCAGGCCGCCGTCAGGGAGGTCTTCAATGGCCTTCAACGGCAATCGGCTAACGTCGACCAGATGAGTTGGCTGCTCGATCTGCAGTTTCATCAGGTCCAGCAGGTTGGTGCCACCGCTGATGTACTTCGCTCCCGGCCGCACCACTGCTGCGACTGCCGCGGCGACATCAGCTGGGCGCTCATAGGTGAAACTCTTCATGGATCCACCACCTGCATCGCGTCGCGAATTGCCGCGACGACGTTCGGATACGCCGCGCAGCGGCAGATATTGCCGCTCATCCGTTCGCGGATCTCCGCGTTGCTCAACTTCACCTGCGAACCAGCGACATCGCCCGTCACGTGACTCGGCATGCCAGCTTTCGATTCGGCCAACATCCCCACTGCTGAACAAATCTGACCGGGCGTGCAATAGCCGCATTGGAAGCCATCACGTTCGAGGAAGGCTTTCTGCAGGGGATGCAGCATGTCATGCGATCCCAAGCCTTCGATCGTCACTACGTCGTCGTTCTCGTGCATGACCGCCAGGGTCAAGCAAGCATTGATGCGTCGGCCATTTACCAGGACGGTGCACGCGCCGCACTGTCCATGGTCGCAACCCTTCTTGGTTCCGGTCAGCCGGAGATGCTCGCGTAGGGCATCGAGCAGCGTGGTGCGAACGTCCAGTGCGAGTCGTCGTGGCTGGCCGTTCACGGTCACTACAAGCTCCGCAAGCTCAGGCTCAGCGCGCTGCGGTGCATTCACCAGTTCAGTCTTCATGATCCGATTCCCTGTCGTAAGGGGCTACGGCCTGCATCGATCGACACGAGTTTCCAAGGACGTCAGCGACAAAATGCGATCTCAGGCGGTGCCCGTGAACATGCCGTGAGCGTTGGCGCTTTGCGCAGCGGATACCTCTTCCTGCATGACGTCCCAGTGTTCGGCCACCTTGCCACCGGCTACGCGAAAGATGTCCACGGCAATCATCGGCTTCGGTCCCCAGCCGGTGTAGCGGCCATGAACCATGACAAGATCGCCTTCGGCAGCGACGAAGCCGAGTTCGTACCTAAACTCCTTCCCCAGTTTTGACATCACGGCCTTGATCGCATCCGTGCCATCGGGTATTTGGGGGTTGTGCTGGCGATAGTCGCGGCTAAACAGCCGATCCAGCACGGTCGGGTCGCGCTCGACGAAGACGCCGGTGATGGCTTTGAGGACGAGCGCCTTGTTGGCTTGGGTCGTATCGGATGTCGTCATCGGACGTGGATCCTTTGGTGGTTGTGATGCCTGCCTGACCTGGGTCCAGAACCGGACAGAACAGTACCTTTATAGTCACGAATCTGTCACTTTGCAAGCGAAATTGCGTTCATGAAGCATGCGGGCGGGATGAACAAGGCGGCCAAGAGGCGAGGCGCTCCCAGGCGCGGCGAGCCTTCGGCCCGCGAACGGTTGATCGAAACCGTGGCCGAGTGCTTCTACCGCGAGGGAGTGCGCGCTGTTGGCATCGATACCGTCGCTGAGCGGGCCGGCGTCTCGAAGTCTTCTCTCTACCGGACATTCGAATCCAAGGACGAGCTGATCGCAGCCTTCGCCGAGGAACAGAACCGCCGTTACTGGCAATGGTGGGACCAAGTCGTCGATGCTCATCAGGGGCCAGCCCGCGCGAAGATCGAAGCACTTTTCGAGGCGCTGGCCGAGCAGATTTCGAGTCCGAAGTTTCGCGGTTGCCCGTTCATCAATCTGGCCACGGAGATTCCCGATCGGAAGCATCCGAGCATCGTGATCGCGTGCGCCAACAAGGAGGAGGTGCGCCGCCGACTATGCGCGCTGAGCCGTGACCTGGGCGTGCGCGATCCGCGCCGGCTCGCCGCGAGGCTGGCCCTCATCATCGACGGGGCCTATGGGCGCGCCGTGACCTTGGGTACGAGGGGCCTGGAGCGCGAAGTCCTCGAGATCGTGAGGTTGGTGGTCGATGCGGCAGTCGCGGAAGGGGGGACCTAGGCTCCTGTGCGCATCGCAATCGGGCAGTCGCCTGCTGCAATGGATATGCCGCGTCGGGCCTGACCGGCCGATGGGCGAAGCGCGAGAGGATCCTCGCAACGTCGCTCAGGACCACCAACTATTCGGCGTTACGAGGGAGCTATTGACATCAGATGATTTAGGTCACGTCGCTCGTCGGCGCGACCGTCGGCTCTACGTCGTTCCGTTCGACACGTCGAAGGACGCCTTTGGGTCGTTAGCGAACATTCGCGACTGGAATCGGATTGAGGTAAGTCGTGGGGTGCGCTGCGTGCCTAGCCTACTGCCGTGTGTGGTCGCCTAGTCGGGAGCTTGGCGCGACATGCCCGAGCACCGATTCGCTACGGACCTGCTCGCGTAGATCAAGAGAACTCGACCGCACTCGCTTGACCGGTGCAGCACCTTGCAGCTGAGGCCGAGGCCGCTTAGGCGCTAACCATGACCCGCTTCATTTGATCTGTTCTTCGCAAGGTGCACAGCGTCCTGGCGACACGTTCGAGCCCGGAGACGAGGGGCCATACTAGGATGGGGCGGCAGAGCGCGCATGGGAAGCACTGCCACGCTCATTTCCCTCAGCAAGGCGAAGGACCAGCCATGGCGAGCAACATCAAGGGCCCCGGCATCTATCTCGCGCAGTTTGGCGCCGACGCGGCGCCGTTCAACTCGTGGAACGCGATCACGAAGTGGGCCGCCGGCCACGGCTTCAAGGGCGTGCAGCTGCCCTCCTGGGACTCGCGGCTGATCGACCCGAAGAAGGCGGCGACGTCGAAGACCTACGTCGTGCGCCACTTGACCGGCTCCTACGTCACCTCGCTGCACATCAAGGACGCCGAGTTCCGGCCGACCGGGCGCCAGGGCGTGTATTCGGGCTACCAGCCGTGGCTGAAGCGGGGCGCTTCCGCTCGCTCGGCGACGGCCAGAGGAGATCCGCGTCATCCAGGTCGAGTACGCGCAGGACTGGCTCACCGAGCCGCTCGAGGCGAGCGGTCAGAAGCAGGCCGAATGGCGCACCGACCCCGCCCGCGCGGGCGCAGGCGGCTGCATCGGCGACATCGGCACGCATGCGTTCCAGCTCGCCAGCTATGTCGGCGGGCAGCCGGTCAGCGAGCTGTGCGCCGAGCTCAGCACCTTCGTCCCTGGCCGCCGCTTCGACGACAACGTCCAGGTGATGCTGCGCTTTGCCGGCGCGCGTGACGCGCCTGCCGGCCGGCCACCCCGAGGGCTACCTCGAGGCGTTCGCCACCCTCTACGGCGAGATCGCGTAGGCGATCAGTGCCCGGCGCCCGGGCGGCGCGAAGGCCGATCGCGCGTTTCAGTTCCCGGGGCTCGACGATGGCGTCGCCGGTGTCGAGTTCATCGCCGCGGCGATCGCCTCGGCACGGCGCGGCGGGCGCTGGGTGCGTCTCCCCGAGCCGGGCGCGCGCCTCCATTGAAACCCTGATTGATTTATTTATCGATGCGATGAGACTGCCGGCATCCCGCTCGATGCCTCATGTCGTCCACGGCCACCATCGCCGAAATCGCCGCCCGCGCCGGCGTCGGCACGGCGACGGTCGATCGCGTCCTCAACAAGCGCCCGGGCGTCAACGCCGACACGGTGCAGCGCGTGTTGCAGGTGGTGGCCGAGATCGGCACGCCGCCGCAGCGCGGCCGGCCGCGGCGCGACGCCAACCTGCGCTTCGCCTTCGTCCTGCCCGCCGACGACACGCCGTTCCTCGAGCTGGTCGATCGGCAGATCGCGCAGTCGGCGGGGGATTTCCGCCACCAGCACATCACCGAGGTCACTTACCGGCTCGACGCCGGCGACGGCGAGCAGTTCGCCGCCAGCCTGGCGCAGGTCGCCGAGTGCGAGGGCGTGGCGCTGATGGCACCCGACCTGCCGCCGGTCAAGCTCGCGATCAACGAGCTGGTGCGCTCGGGCGTGCACGTGGTGACGCTCTTTTCCGACGTCGCCGGCTCGATGCGCGAGACCCACGTCGGCGCCGACAGCCGTGCCGCCGGCCGCACCGCCGGCCTGCTGCTCGGCCGGATGGCGAGCGGCTCGCCGCGTGACACCTTGCTGCTGGCTTCGCAGGCGACGCGCCTCTCGGCCGAGATCGAGCGCCGGATCGGTTTCGCCCAGGTGCTCGAGGAGCGCTTTCCGACGCTGCGCATGCTGCGCCTGCCGGACCTGCCCGCGGGCGATGCGGCGACGCGGCGCGCGCTCGCTCGCTTCCTGCAGAAGAGCGTCGATCCGAAGCGCGTCGCCGGTCTCTACAACGTCGGCTCGGGAAGCGCCGGCCTGGCGCGCGCGCTCGCCGACGCCGGCCTGGCCGAGGTCGTCGCCATGGCCGCGCACGACCTGACCGACCAGCATCGCTCGCTGCTCAGCAACGGCAGCTTCGCCTATCTGTTGACGCAGGACGTCCACTACTGCGTCGGCGTCGCAGCGCGCGTGCTGCGCGCGCTGTGCGAGAACGTTCGCGGGGCGCTCAATGTCGTGCAACCGCGGGTGGAGATCCTGACGGCCGAGAACCTGCAATGAGGCGGGAACGGTCTGCGGATTGTGTGCCTGGACCTGAAACGAAGGGAGACATCAGATGAAAGCGATCTTCAAGAAGCTGCCCGCCCTCGCGGCGGTCGCGGCGGCGGGCGTTCTGGGGCTGGGCAGCGGCGCTGCGCAGGCACAGGGCAAGACGATCACGCTCTGCTGGGCCGCCTGGGACCCGGCCAACGCGCTGGTCGAGCTGAGCAAGGACTTCACTGCCAAGACCAAGGTCAACATGAAGTTCGAGTTCGTGCCCTGGCCGAACTTCGCCGACCGGATGCTCAACGAGCTCAACTCGAAGGGGAAGCTCTGCGACCTGATCATCGGCGACAGCCAGTGGATCGGCGGCGCGGCCGAGAGCGGCCACTACGTGAAGTTGAACGATTTCTTCGCCAAGGAAGGAATCAAGATGAGCGACTTCATGCCGGCGACGGTGCTCGGCTATTCGGAGTGGCCCAAGGGCACGCCGAACTACTGGGCCCTGCCGGCGATGGGCGACGCGCTCGGCTGGACCTACCGCAAGGACTGGTTCGCCCGGCCCGATCTGCGCGCCGAGTTCAAGAAGAAATACAACCGCGAGCTGGAGGCGCCGAAGACCTGGGCCGATTTCAAGCAGGTGGCTGAATTCTTCACCCGCACGATCGACGGCAAGAAGGTCTACGGCACCTACCTCTTCACCGAGCGCGGCTCCGAAGGCATCACGATGGGCGTGAGCAACGTGCTCTATCCGTTCGGCTTCAAGTACGAGGATCCGAAGAAGCACTATGCGATGGACGGCTTCGTCAACGGACCGGATGCGGTGAAGGGCCTCGAGTTCTACAAGGAGCTCTACAAGTGCTGCACGCCACCGGGCCTGACCAACTCGTACATGGGCGAGGGCCTGGACGCGTTCAAGTCGGGCCAGGTGGCGATGATGATGAACTGGTTCGCCTTCTTCCCGGGCCTGTACAAGGACCCGAACGTCGGCGGCGACAAGATCGGCTTCTTCGTCAATCCGGCCGGGCCGAAGGGCAAGGGCTCGCAGCTCGGCGGCCAGGGCA
The DNA here is from genome assembly GCA_036496385.1 of Caldimonas sp. Lineage (GTDB taxonomy): Bacteria > Pseudomonadota > Gammaproteobacteria > Burkholderiales > Burkholderiaceae_C > Schlegelella_A. The sequence continues at coordinate 50,478 of DASXLD010000033.1, forward strand.
TCTCGGTCGTCGCGTATTCGCCGAACCGCGCCGAGGCGCTCGAGTACATCAAGTGGTTCGCCTCGCCCGATGTCCAGAAGAAGTGGTGGGCGCTCGGTGGCTATTCGTGCCACAAGGCGGTGCTGCAGGATCCCGGCTTCAAGGCGAGCGCGCCGTTCGCGGGCGAGTTCCTGACGGCGATGGACCAGGTGGTCGACTTCTGGGCCGAGCCGAGCTATGCCCAGCTGCTGCTTGCCGAGCAGAAGCGCATCCACGACTATGTCGTCGCCGACAAGGGCACCGCGAAGGAAGCGCTCGACGGCCTGCTCGCCGACTGGAAGAAGGTGTTCAAGGAAGACGGCAAGCTGAAGTGAGCCGCTGACCGGATTCGGCCGGCGCACGCGGGTGCGCCGGCCGTCCCTGTCGGCCGATCGCATGGATCACGAGGACCGCCTCTAGCGCGATGGGTGCCGCCGATCGTCTCGCCGTTCGCGTCGCCGAAGCGACGCCGGCGCCCCTGCAGCGCCGCATGCGTGGCCTCTCCGACCGGGCGATCGCCTGGCTCTTCATCGCGCCGACGATGCTGCTGCTGCTGGCGATCAACATCTTCCCGCTGATCTGGACAATCCGCCTCTCGTTCACCAACTTTCGCGCGAATCGACCCAACGCCGAGGTACTCGGCGTCGGCATCGACAACTACGTCTCGATCCTCACCGATCCCGACATCTGGCAGCCGATGCAGGCGACGGCGCACTTCCTGTTCTGGACCATCACCCTGCAGACGCTGATCGGCTTCGGCCTCGCCTACCTGATCGATCGCAAGTTCCGCGGCCACGGCTTCTGGACCACGCTGATCCTGATCCCGATGATGCTGTCGCCGGCGGTGGTCGGCAACTTCTGGGCCTTCATCTACCAGCCGCAGATCGGCCTCTTCAACTACGCGGTGTCGTTCTTCACCGGCATCGCGCCGTCGAGCTTCGAGATGCTCGGCTCCGTCAAGCTCGCGCCCTGGGCGATCGTCATCGTCGACACCTGGATGTGGACGCCGTACGTGATGCTGATCTGCCTCGCCGGCCTGCGCAGCATCCCCGACTACATCTACGAGGCCGCCGAGGTCGACCGCGCCTCGGCGTGGCGCCAGTTCTGGAGCATCACGCTGCCGATGGTGCTGCCCTTCATCATGCTGGCGGTGCTGTTCCGCGGCATCGAGAACTTCAAGATGTTCGATCTGGTGAACCTGCTCACCAACGGCGGCCCGGGATCGACCACCGAAGTGGTTTCGATCACGCTCAAGCGCGAGGCGTTCGAGAAGTGGCGCACCGGCTATTCGTCGGCGCTGGCGATCATCCTGTTCGTGGCGGTGTTCGGCCTGGCCAACATCTACGTGAAGGCCCTCAACGCGGTGAAGAACCGCTAGCCGCCATGCCTGTCGGCCTGAGCACCGCCCACTCCGTCGTCGAGCCGACGCCCGTCGCGAAGTGGCTGGCGATGGCGGTCGTGATCCTCTATGCCTTCGTCACGCTGGTGCCGCTCGGCTGGATCCTGCTGACGAGCATCAAGAGCCCGCCCGACTCGATCAGCTATCCGCCCAAGGTCGTGTTCGAGCCGTCGCTGGAGGGCTATTGCAATCTCTTCACCACGCGATCGCGCCAGACCGAGGAATACATCAAGAGCCTGCCGCCGGCGGCCGACATGTGCGACAGCCTGGCGCGCAGGAACAGCATGGTCGTTGTCAGCCGCTCGAACTACCTGCCGCGCTTCATCAACTCGCTGATCATCGCCAGCGGCTCGACGCTGCTGTCGGTCGGCCTCGGCGTCATGGCCGCCTACGCGTTCTCGCGCTTCAGGGTGCCGGGCAAGGACGACCTGATGTTCTTCATCCTGTCGACGCGGATGATGCCGCCGATCGCGGTCGCGATCCCGATCTTTCTGATGTACCGCGAGCTCGGCCTGTCGGACACCAAGCTCGGCATGATCCTGCTCTACAGCGCCGTCAACGTCTCGCTCGCGGTCTGGCTGCTGAAGGGCTTCATCGACGAGATCCCGCGCGAGTACGAGGACGCGGCGATGGTCGACGGCTACACCCGGCTGCAGGCGTTCCGCAAGGTCGTGTTGCCGCAGGCGGCGACCGGAATTGTCGCGACCGCGATCTTCTGCCTCATCTTTGCCTGGAACGAATACGCTTTCGCGGTGCTGCTGACGAGCGGCGAGGCGCAGACCGCGCCGCCGTTCATCCCGATCATCATCGGCGAAGGCGGCCAGGACTGGCCCGCGGTCGCCGCCGGAACGACGCTCTTCCTGGTGCCGATCCTGGTCTTCACGGTGCTGCTTCGCAAGCACCTGCTGCGCGGCATCACCTTCGGGGCGGTGCGCAAATGAGGATCGACGACGAGCCGGCGCCGGTGGTCGTCGACAGCCATCCCGGCTGGCCGCGCTGGCTGCGTCGCGGGCCGCTGGAGATGACCGCGGCGCTGGTCATCGCCCTCGGCATCGCGATGATGCTGCAGCCGTTCGCGCTCGTTCTCTACACCTGGTCGTTCGTGACCACGCTCGCTGGCGTCGCCCTGTTCACGATCGTCTCCAAGTTCCCGCGCTGAGGATCAAAGCGACATGGCCGAGATCCGCGTCGAGAACCTCCACAAGGCCTTCGCCGACTTCGTCGCGGTGAAAGATTCGACCTTCACCGTCAAGGATGGCGAGTTCTTCTGCCTGCTCGGCCCGTCGGGCTGCGGCAAGACGACGACGCTGCGCATGATCGCCGGCCTCGAGCTGCCGACCGGCGGCCAGATCTTCCTCGGCGGCGAGGACGTCACCTGGAAGCGCGCTTCGCAGCGCGACATCGCCTTCGTGTTCCAGCTGTTCGCGCTCTATCCGCACCTGAACGTGCGCCGCAACATCGCGTTCCCGCTGGTCGCGCAGGGCATGGCACGGAAGGAAATCGCGCAGAAGGTCGACGAGGCGGCGCGCATCCTGCAGATCACCCGCCTGCTCGACCATCCGGTGTCGACGCTTTCGGCCGGCGACCGGCAGCGGGTCGCGCTCGGCCGCGCGATCGTGCGCCAGCCGCTCGCCTTCATGATGGACGAGCCGCTCGGCGCGCTCGACTCCGAGTTCCGCGAGCTGATGTGCGGCGAGCTGCGCGCGCTCCATGACCGCCTCAGGGCGACCATGGTCTACGTCACCCATGACCAGATGGAAGCGATGGCGATGGCCGACACGATCGCGATCATGAACGGCGGCGTGATCGAGCAGCTCGGCGCGCCGCAGGACGTCTACGACCGGCCGGCGTCGGTGTTCGTCGCCGACTTCATCGGCTCGCCGGCGATGAACTTCATCCCGTTCGCCGGTGCCTACGAAGCCGGCGCCGCCGAGGTGAGGATCGGCGCGGCGCGCGTCCCGGTGCCGCCGCTCGCCCGGGCCATCGCCGAAGCGCCGCTGCTCTGCGGCGTGCGGCCCGAGCACGTGCGCTTCGACGAGCGCTCCGGCTTGCGCGCCGAAGTCGTCGGCAGCGAATACCTCGGCCACAGCCAGATCGTCACGGTGACGACCGCGGTCGGCTCGACCCTGCGCGCCAAGGTCGGTCCCGAGACGACGGCGCGGCGCGGCGAGCACGTCGGCCTGGTGTTCGATGCCAGGGCGGTGTCGCTGTTCGACCAGGCGAGCGGCCGCGCCCTCGCGCTCGACCGCGAGACCGCCTGTGGCTGAGCTTCGACTCGAGGGCGTCGCCAAGCGCTTCGGTGCGGTCACCGCGGTCGATGCGCTCTCGCTGGAGGTCGCGAGCGGCGAATTCATCGTCCTGCTCGGGCCGAGCGGCGCCGGCAAGACGACGACGCTGCGTCTCGTCGCCGGCCTCGAGGCGCCCGATCGAGGGCGGGTCTTCATCGGCGGCGAGGACGTCACCGCGCACGCGCCGGCGCTGCGCGACGTCACTTTCGTGTTCCAGCAGTACTCGCTCTATCCGCACCTGAGCGTCTACGACAACCTCGCGTTCCCGCTGCGCTCGCCGCTGCGCAGGACGCCGGAAGCGAAGGTGCGCGAGAAGGTGACCGAGATCGCGAAGTTGCTGCGCATCGACGACAAGCTCGCCAGCCCGGCGACGCGCCTTTCGGGTGGGCAGATGCAGCGGGTCGCGATCGGCCGGGCGCTGGTGCGCGAGCCCGCGGTGACGCTGATGGACGAGCCGCTGTCGTCGCTCGACGCCAAGCTGCGCAACGACCTGCGCCTGGAGCTCAAGCGCATCCAGCAGGATCTCGGCGCGACCATGCTCTACGTTACCCACGACCAGACCGAGGCGCTGACCCTGGCGACGCGCATCGGTGTGCTCGATCACGGCCGCCTCGCTCAGGTCGGCAGCCCACGCCAGATCTACGAGGATCCGCAGACCAGCGCGGTCGCGGCGCGTCTCGGCTCGCCGCGCATCAACCTCGTCGCGCGATCCGCGCTCGGCGCCTGTCCGGCGCCGACGGGCGCGGTCACGGTCGGCGTGCGCGCCGAGCATCTGCATGTCCACGCGGCGGCGCCGACGGCGGCGGTGCGGCTGCGCGCGACCGTGCGGCGGATCGAGATCCTGAGCGACCAGCGCCTGGTGCACCTCGCGCTCGCCGACAGCGCCGCCGAGCTGATCAGCGCCGCGCCGGCGCGCGGCACGGTCGAGCCCGGCAGCGAGGTTGCGGTCGAG
>DASXLD010000034.1:0-6972 GCA_036496385.1 Caldimonas sp.
GCCGCAGCGAGAGCGCGGCGAACGCGGACATCGTCGAAGGGCTTTCTCTTGTTGTTGATCGTCATGATCGTCTTGCCCTCGGTGCCGCCGACGGTGACCGAGAAGCGCGGGTCGTTCTGGAACTGCTTCAGCGACTCGAGCGCGCCGAAGCGCGGCATGCCGTCGATATCGCCGGCGAGGAGCGCCGCGACCTGCGCCGCCGGGTCGTTGATGAAGCGGAACGTCACCTTCTTCATCTTGATCGCGCCGGCATCGCGGAACTGATCGTTCTTGACCAGCGTGATCGACGAGCCCTTGGCCCAGGAATCGAACTTGAAGGGGCCGGTTCCGATCGGCTTGGTCGCGGTCGTCGGCGCGCTCTTCGGATCGAGGATGACGGCGGTATTCTCGCCCATCCGGAACAGGAAGTTGCCGTCGGCGTTGTTGAGGACGACGATCACCGTCGACGGGTCGGGAATGTCGATCCGGCTGATGTTGTCGAACACCGCCTTCTTCGCCTTGTTCGTCGAGCCGGGTGCCTTCGCGCGCTCGAAGCTGAACTTGACGTCGCTCGAGTCGAACGACTCGCCGTCGTGAAACTTGACGTTCTTCCTCAGCTTGAACGTGTAGACGCGGCCGTCCGGGTCCGTCGACCAGCTCTCGGCGAGCAGCGGCGTGACCTTGCCGTCCATGTTGATCTTCGTCAGCCCCTCGAGGACGCTCATGTGGACGACCTCGCCGATCGCGGCCGCAGCCGCCGTCGTCGGGTCGAGCCCGGGCGCGGGCTCGAGCACCATGCCGAGGACGACGCTGTCCTTCCTCGCCTGCGCGCCGGCAGGGCCGGCGGCGGCCCAGGCGAAGGCAGCAAGCGCCAGGCCGGCGATCAGTCGCATCTCGGTACGCATGGGGGTCTCTCCTGAGGGTGCGGGCGCGGAGTTGCCACGGCCGGCGGCCGTGGTCAGTGCGGAACTGTAGTGGAAGCCCCCGGCGCCGCTCGGCCGGGGGCCTGGGCACGGCGCCGAGGTCGAGGCCGGCAGCCAGCAAGTGCGCCCGTATCCGATCGCGACGTCGACGACGACCCCGCGATCACGGGGTCGGCCATAGACAGACGGTTGCAATCGGCAAATAGTCGCGCCACTCATCCAGGTCACACGAGGGGGTGGTCATGAAGCAATTCGTTCGGTTGGCCGCATCGGCGGCTCTCTGCGCCGCGTCCGGGCTGGCATCCGCGCAACTCGTCTCTGCCGGCACGTTCACGGGCCACGTCGGCGTCAGCGTCGACGGCATCGGCAGCAACAACACACCGGTCGGCGACGTTCAGGCCAACATCCCCGTCGGCGCGACCATCCTCCAGGCCTACCTCTACAGCGCCGGGGTGCCGTTCCCCTTCTACGCCGACGCTCCCAAGACCCTGGCCGACTACAACACCTCGGGCATCACGCTCGCGGGCACCTCGATCACGAACTTCGACACCCTCGTCGGAGCGATCAGCACACCGCGCCCCGACATCGGCCGCTGGTTCACCGGGCGCGCCGACGTGACTTCGCTCGTGCAGAGCCTGACCGCCGGCGCCGTGACGAGCAATTTCTCGTGGACCGTCAACGAAGGCACCAAGAACAATCGCATCGACGGCGAGGTGCTGGTTGTCGTCTATTCCGATCCCTCGCTGCCCCTCGGCAGCGTCGCGCTCATCAACGGCGGCCAGGACACCGGTGGCGAGACGACGACGGTGTCTCTCGGAACGCCGCTCGGCGACCCGACCGACCCTAGCTTCGCGGCCCGCATGGGCTTTGCAATCTCGTTCAGCTGCTGCGGCCAGGAATCGCAGATCACGGTGAACGGCTCGCCGCTCGCCGACCACGCTGGCAACAACGACGACGGGCTGGTGGTGACGGACGGCTCGCTCATCACGGTCGGTGGCGTGGGCGATCCGACCACCAATCTGGCGAGTTACGGCAACGACCGCGAGCTCTACGATCTCGCGCCGTACCTGCACCTGGGCGACACCAGCTTCCAGATCCACACGGTGAACCCGACCGCGGACGACAACATCTTCTTCGCGGACCTCTACCTCACGGGTGAGATCACCGGCGTGATGCCGGGCGTGCCGGAGCCCGAGACGTACGCACTCATGCTGGCCGGTCTCGCCGCCGTCGGCGCCATCGCGCGCCGCCGAAGGGATCGCCGCTAGCGCTCGAGAGTTGCCACGAAGAACCGGCCCGTCGCGGCCGGTTTTTCTTTGCACCCTTTATGGCGGCGGGCGGCGAGCCTTCTGCGTGCTCTTGCTCTTGACGTTCTTGCCGCCAGGCTTGGTCTCCGGACCCGCCTGCGGCGCGTCGCAACGACCGTAGGCGGCCGACGAGCGCGCACGCTGCAGCATCGGCTGCACCGAAGGACGCAGCCGGTCGCCGTAGGTCGCCTGGGCGCGGACCGCGGCGTTGCACTGATGCTGCGGGTCGCTGGTGAGCGCCATCGAGACGAACCAGGCGTTGCGCGCGTTCTTGTCGTGGCCCGTCAACGCATTGGCGATCGCGAGCGTCGTCCAGTCGTCGATGCGTCCGCTCGGGAAGCGCTCGTCCTTCAGCGTCAGCGCGTGCAGCGCGAGCTGGCGCGCCGCCTCCGCTTGCGGCGGCGACTCCTTCAGCCGCAGCAACGCGAGGTTGCCGGCGATCTCGGCGTCGAGCGGGTTGGCGCCGAACGCCTGCGTCTGCAGACGCAGCGCATCGGCAATGCTGTTGTCGCGCCCGAACGCCACACGCGCTGCCTCGTTGAGCGTGCTCGCCTCGGCCGCGTGCACCGACACGTCGGGCGCTGCCGCATTCGATGCGCGCGCCTTCTCGACCGCGGCGCGGACTTCGCTGCGCCGGCGCAGCTCCGGCGACCTCGCAGCGGCGCCGAGCGCAGGCGCGAGCTGGCGCTCGGCGGACTTCGCGATGCGCGGCAGGAGGGTGTTCATCCAGTCGGCTGCGGTCGCTTCGAATTCGCCGGCCCGGGCGACCGGCGGCGCCGCGTTCGCATCGGACGGCGTCGCGGTGGCCGCCGAATCGATCGAACCCGCAGTCGATGCGGCGGTCAGCGGCGCGCTCGCGAACGTTGGCGCAGCGTCGGGCTCGGTAGCGGCTTCGGTCGCAGCGGCGACTGCAGGCGGTGCGGCGATTGCGTCGGCGCCGGCTGCCGGTGGCACGGCCGTCGCCGGGGTGTCTGCCGAACCACCGAGCGAAGCGGACGCCGCCGGCGCTGCGCTTCGCTGCGCCATCCGATCGATCATCGCGCGGCCGTCGAGGCCCCACCAGGCGGCCAATGCGACAAGCAACGCGCCCGCGCCGGCGGCAGCGAGGATCGGCATCGGCGTCGGCGGCGGTCGCGGCCGCAACTCTGCGGCCGGCGGCTGGCGAGGCGGAGGTTCGTCGACGGCTGCGGTCGGCACGACCCGCACGAATGGCTTCCGCGGGGGCGTCTCCATCGCGGGCGAAACCGGCGACGGCGCGGGCATGAGACCCGGCATGGGCGTTGGCGTTGGCGTCGGCCCGGGCACGGACACGGGCACAGCGGTGGGCGCGCGTATGGGCATCGGGCTCGCGACCTGCGCTGCTGCCGTGTGCGGCGTGGCAGTGATCGGTAACGCAAGCCCTTCCCGGGGCGGCGCCGGCGGCGTTGCCTCCGCCGTCGGTACGTTGCCGCAGATCGCGGCGGTCAGCGCCGAAGGCGCCGCCGGTGCGTTCGGTCCTGCACCAGGGGCGATGATCGGATTTGCCATCGCCTCGGCCACCAAGACGTCGAGCGAGACATCCAACGCGACGTCGAATGGCTTGTCCGGAGGCGCCTCCAGCGGCACATCAAGTGGCAGGTCGACCATCGGCACGGTCGCCGAGTCGATCGACTCTGCGAATGTCGGCTCGTGTCGCCGCGCTCGCCCTGCTCGGGGCGTGCCCGCTGTATCCGCCGCACCCGCCGCACCCGCCGCGGCCGCCGGGACGACGCGCGTCAGCGGCATCGCTTCGGCGCCGTGCGGCCAGGCCCGCTCCGGATCGAAGGAACTGCCGAGCTGCAGCGCTGCGGCGAGTTGCGGCTCGGCGAGGTGCAGCGCTGCCTGGCCGATCAGCGCGCGGTGCGGCCTCGCGGCCGGCAGCGGCTCGGCATGGACCTGGAGCAGCTGGCGCACGAAGCTGGTCGCGGAGGTGTGGCGCTGCCGGGTCCAGCCGGTCCCGGCGGCATCGTCGAGCTCGGGCAGGTAGCGCCACAGGATCGCCGCCAGGCTGAACAGGTCGCAGCGCCAGTCGAGCTCGAGCGTCGGCGCCAGGTTGCCGCGCCGCCCTTCGGCGAGCGCGTCGAGGAGACGCGGCGACTGGTACTCGTAGCCCGCCTCGCGCGCCAGCGGCAGCGGGCCCGGCAGATCGACACCCGGAAGAAGCGAGAAGGCAACGTCGATCAGCGCGAGCGCGTCGAAGTCGGGCGCGAGCGGCTGGCCGGCAGCCGGGGGTGCTGCCTGCGCCGGCTTGCAGGGAATGCAGACGTTGTCGCCCTTGAAGTCGAGATGGACGAAGCCGAGCGCGTGCAATGGATCGAGCGCGATCAGGCACTGGCGTGCCAGCGCCCACCAGGTGGCGCAGTCGCCGAAGACATGGGGCAGGACCGGCGCCGTGCGCCGCAGTGGGACGAGCGCCGCCCACTGGTCGACGGTCGCGCCGGCGTCGCGGGTCTGCAATCGCGCCATGCCGCCGTCGTCGGCCGGAAAGAAGCGGACGACTTTGGCGACTGCGGCGTCGCCGCGGCCGCCGAGGCGGTCCAGCAGCCGCCACTCGCGCTCGGTCCAGGCCCGGAAGTCGCCGCTCGCCGTGGCAAGGAAGCGCTTGGTGTAGCGCCGCTCCTCGTCGCTGCGCGCTTCCTCGCGGAAAACCTCGACGTGCTCGGCGGTCGTCATCCGCAGGCGACCACGCCCGAACACCCGGTCGATCTCGGCAGGAGTCATCTCGATGTCTTGTCGGCCGACCCTGCGGGCCAGCGCCGGAACAGTTTCGGCACGGTCGATGATGACCCAAACGCGAAGCTCGCATCCGGAGCACGCGACGTGCCCGTCGCGCCCCCGGGAACGCGGGTGGTTCAGCGCGACGCGATGGCGGGAACAGGTTCGTCGGCGGCATCGAGGCCGAGCGCAAGCAGGCTCTCCCGCAGCGCCAGATCGAGCGGAGTCGATGTCAGCGCGGGGCAGCGCGCCGCGAGCCTGCTGCCGTCGAGCGCGTGCGCGACGCGCCAGAGATACGACATCCTCGCCAGCTCGCGCCAAAGTGGCATCACCACGCCGGCGATGCGCAGGATCGGCCATGGCATGCGCCCATGGCGCCAGCCGCGCGACGGCGCGAGGCCGAGCGAGACCGCGGCGCGTTCGAGCGCGGCGAGGAAGGCGGTGCCGGTGACCGAGTGGCCGGCGAAGGCGAAGCGCTCGAACGGCGCCAGGTCGGCGAACGTCGCAGTCGCGACGAAGGCGCGCGCCAGGTCGGGCAAATAGGCCCAGGCGTGGACCAGCGCCGGGTCGCCCGGATAGACGAGCTTGCCCTGCGCGAGCGAGCGGACGACGACCCGGTCGAGCCAGCTGCCACTGCCGGCGCCGAAGAAATCGCCGGCCGTGATCACCGTCGCGCGCAGCCGCCCGGTGGCAGCGCGCGATTCGAGTTCGCGCTCCATCGCGGCGCGGATCTCGCCCTTGGCGGTCGTCGGCCGTTGCGGCGTCGCCTCGTCGAGCAGCGCCGGCATCGCGGCGCCGAAGTTGTAGACGTTGCCCGGCAGCATGAAGCGCGCGCCGAGACGTTCGGCGATGGCCATGCCGGCGAGCGCGGCCGGCATCGCCTCCTCGTTCCAGCGCGTATAGAGCGGATTGATCGCGTGGACGACGACGCTCGCGCGCGGCAACGCGGCGAGGGCGTCGCCCGCCGCCAGCGATGCGAGGGACGCGCGGACGAGCTCGGCGGCGCCCGGCATGCCGGGGGCTGCGTCGCGGCGGACCTGCGCCAAGACGCGCCAGCCGGCGGCGGCGAAGGCCTGCGCGGTGGCCAGGCCGAAGCGGCCGTTGGCGCCGAGGACGAGGACGGTGCGATCTGCAGTGGGTGTCATGGGGTCGTTCCAGTCGGATGGTTTGCGGGACGGCGTCAGTCTGCACCGCCACCGGACTTCTTGACCATACCGATTCCGGCATGAAAGTCATACACTTTTGCATGACTGTCGACGCCTTCGACTGGACATTGGTCCGCAGCTTCCTCGCCGTCCTCGACGCCGGCAGCGTGACCGCAGCGGCGAAGCGGCTCGGCGCCCAGCAGCCGACGGTCAGCCGCCACGTCGCCGAGCTCGAGGCGCAACTCGGCGCACCCTTGTTCGAGCGCACCGGTCGCGGCGTCACGCCGACCGCGGCCGCCTTGGCGATCGCCGCCCCGGCGCGGCGGATGGAGGACGCCGCGCTCGCGGTCGTTCGCGGCCTCGCCGGCGAGCGGTCGGCGACGCGCGGCGTCGTCCGCGTGACGACGAGCCAGGTCGCCGCGACCTGGCTGCTGCCGGCGGTGCTCGCCCGCTTGCAGCGCGCCCACCCGAAGATCGGGATCGAGCTCGTTGCCTCCAACGAGCTCACCAACCTGTTGCGCCGCGAAGCCGACATCGCCGTTCGCATGGTCCGGCCTGCGCAAGCATCGCTGGTCGCGAAGAAGCTCGGCGAGATCGAGATCGTCGCTGCCGCCCATACTGCCTATCTCGCCAAGGCGCCACCGCTGAGGAGCCTTGCCGACCTTGCCGCGCATCGGCTGATCGGCTACGACCGCGACGACACGATCGTGCGCGGCGCGGCGCGCATGGGCGTCGCACTCGCACCGGCCGACTTCGCCTTGCGCACCGACGACCAGGTCGCCTACGGCAGGCTCGTCGCCGAGGGCGCGGGTGTCGGCTTCGTCGCCCGCTACAACCTGCGCCACTGGCCCGGCGTCGTCGCGGTGCTGCCCGGGCTCGTCACGG
>DASXLD010000035.1:0-18699 GCA_036496385.1 Caldimonas sp.
GCTGGATCTGGGTCTGGATGGGCGACCCGGCCAAGGCCGATCCTGCGCTCGTCGTCGACTATCCGCCGCTGCACGATCCGGGCTGGCGCGGCATGCCGGCGTATATGCACTACGACGCCAACTGGCTCCTCATCGTCGACAACCTGAGCGACTTCGCGCACCTGGCGTTCGTCCACACCAAGACGCTCGGCGGCTCGGAGGAGTACGCCTACCAGACGCGGCCGCTCAACATCGAGCGCATGGCCGACGGGTTTCGCGTCGAGCGCTGGCACATGAACAGCGATCCGCCGCCGTTCCACAAGAAGGTGATTCCCGACAAGACTGCCAAGGTGGACCGGCGCAACATCGGCCACATGCTCGTGCCGGGCATCTTCTTCCTCGAGTCGATGTTCGCTCCTGCCGGAACCGGTGCCGAGAAGGGCAACATCGCGGGTGCGCGGCAGTATCGCAACTGCCAGTTCATGACGCCCGAGACGCGCCGCACGACGCATTTCTTCTGGAACTATCTCCACAACTTCGACCTCGACGACCCGAACATCGCGCTGTCGCTGTGCGACAGCCTGCGCGAAGGATTCATGGAGGACAAGGCGATCATCGAGGCGCAGCAGCGGCTGTTCGACCGCGATCCCGAGACGACGCTGCTGGCAATCGCCGCCGACGCCGCGCTGGCGCATTTCCGGCGCGTGTTCGGCCAGCGCCTTGCCGCCGAGCGCGCCGAGATGGCGGCGGCGGCCTGAGCGGGCGGCTCCCGGTCAGCCTGCGACCGGTGGTAGGAGCTTTTTCAGGAGGTCGGGATCGACCGGCTTTTGCAGGTAGTGGTCGACGCGGGCGAAGGTGTCGGAAACCCGCGCGTCGTCGTGCTCGCGGCCGGTGATGGCGATCAGCACGATGTCGTCGCCGTAGCGCTCGCGCAGCGCCCGCGTCAGCTGGTTGCCGTCCATTCCCGGCATGGCGATGTCGAGCAGGACGCAATGCGGCTGCTCGGCCTCGATCAGCGCGAGCGCGCGGGCGCCGTCGCTCGCGACCGAGACCTTGTAGCCGCTCAGCTCGAGCGTCTCGGCGAGCGCTTCCGCGGCGTCGGCCACGTCGTCGACCACCAGAACGCGAACGTCGTCATCGCCCATCGGGGAATTCTCTCACCGCGCCACCACGCGACCGCATTCCCGCAGCGAAAATCCGCCGGCCGGCAGCCGGCGCAGCGACTCAGCCTGGGCTCGGCGCCTTGGCGGCCTTGGCGGCCTTGGCGGGCTTGCCGGGCACGCGCCGGGTGCGGCCGCCGGCAGCGGCCGCATCGGCCTGCATCAGCTCGGCACGGCGCGTCGCCATCGGCATGACGATCGCATACAGGTCCATCCCCGTGCTCCGGCACGCCTCGAACAGTTCGTCTTCCTCCATCTCGACATGGTGGCGGACGTGTTCGCCGAGCACCTTCATCTTGGCGTCGTACAGGCGCTCGTCAGGGCCGGCGGCGTCGATCTCGGCGATCAACGTCTTCACCGACGCGTGCTCGGCGCCGGCCTCGTCGAGCAGGTCGGGGTCGACTCCGGCCCGGCGCGCGGCAGGGTAGAAGAACTCTTCCTCGATCGTCGCGTGGACCGTCAGCATCCGGCAGATCCGCTGCGCGAGCGCCTGCCGGCCCGGCGACGGGTCCTCGTCCCTGCCCATGTCTTCGTACTCGTCGAGTGCTGTGTTCACCTCGGCATGGTCGGCTGCGAGGAGCGAGAGGATGTCGGGGGTCGCGCCCGTGGAACGGCTCTCGTCCGGGGTGCTTTGCTTCGAGTCCGATGGTGCGTTCGTCACGACAAGTCCCTGAGTGGCCGAACCTCGCGCCGGCAAGCCCCGTGCCGGCCAGCCCGACCGACGCCCGCCGGGCGAGTCAGCGCGGCTTGATCGGCGTGTACAGCTGCTCGGCCGCCGCCTCCGGCTTCATCAGCCGCCAGCGCTCGAGCTCAGCCAGCTCGCTCACCGAGCGGTGCGCTTCCTCGCCCCTGAGGATCGGGTCGAGGGCGAGAACACGGGCGACGCAGCGCGCGATCCATTCGGCGGTATCGCGGACGTATTCGCCGGGCGCCTGGACGCGCTCGACCGGAATCCGCTCGGTGCGCTCGAAGCGTGCGTCCTCGCCGAGCCCCGCGGTGTTCTGGAAGTCGACCTGCACCGTCGCGCTGGCGTGCAGCCGGCGCGCGAACTCGTCGTCGGCCGCGGTCGTCGGATCGAGGTGGCCCTGGGCCGTCCAGAGGCCGCTCGCCAGCTCGACGAACTGCTCGGGTTCGGCGCCGACCTCGAGCTGGCTCAGCCGCAGTGCGAACCGGTCGACCCACTGCTCGCGTGTGACGTTGAAATCCATCGTGGCCTTCAGCCTGCCAGCGAGTTCGACGGCAGCCATTCACCGCCGACGAGCAGCTCGTGCGGCCCGAACTGCGCCTTGTAGGCCATCTTGTCGCTGCCGTGGATCCAGTAGCCGAGGTAGACGTGCGACAGCCCCAGCTGGCGCGTCTGCTCGATCTGCCAGAGCACGTTGTAGGTGCCGTAGCTCGTCTTCGGCTCGGGCTCGAAGAACGTGTAGACCGCCGACAGGCCGTCGTTGAGGACGTCGAGGATGGAGACCATCTTCAGCGCGCCATCGCCGTCGTGCGAAGGCTCGCGGAACTCGACCAGGCGCGAATTGACCCGACTCTGGAGCAGGAACTGGGTGTACTGGTCGACCGAATCGTGGTCCATGCCGCCGCCGATGTGGCGCCCGGCTTGATAGCGCAGGTAGAGCTGGTAGTGCTCGGCGACGAAGCACAGGCGCAGCACCCGTGCCTGGAGGCGGCCGTGCGCGCGCTGGGCGCGGCGCTGGCTGCGGGTCGGCTCGAACGTCGCGACCGGTACGCGCAGCGGCAGGCAGGCGCGGCAGCCGTCGCAGTAGGGTCTATAGGTGAACATGCCGCTGCGGCGAAAGCCGTTGGCGACGAGCCCCGAATACGCGTCGGCGTGGATCAGGTGGCTCGGCGTCGCGACCTGCGAGCGCGCCATGCGGCCAGCCAGATAGCTGCACGGGTAGGGCGCCGTGGCGTAGAACTGCAGCGACGCGAGCGGGAGCTCTTTCGGATGTGTCAAGGGCGACGGTCCTCGAAGGCCCTGGGATCGGCGCCGGACGGCGGCGTGCCGAGGCCCAGTTCTTCCCACAACTGCAAATCATAGGACCAATCGCCGACGTCGCTCTGCGCGATTGCATCGCGCAGGCGCCGCTGGAAATCGGCACGCGCGATCTCGCGGCCGCCGAACGAGGTGAGGTGGGAGGTCTTCTGCTGGCAGTCGATCGTCTCGATCGCATGGCCGCGGCAGAACGCGACCAGTGCCGCCAGCGCGATCTTCGAGGCGTCGGTGCGGCGGGCGAACATCGATTCGCCGAAGAACATGCGGCCGATGGCGACGCCGTAGAGGCCGCCGGCGAGCTCGCCGTCGAACCAGGTCTCGAAGCTGTGGACGCGGCCGAGCGCATGCCACGCCGAGTACGCGTCGAGCATTTCGGCGACGATCCAGGTGCCCGTCTCGCCCTCGCGCGCGACCGTTGCGCACGATTCGATGACACGCCGCGTCGCGCTGTCGACGCGGATCGTTGCCCCCGGCGTCGCCAGGAAGCGGCGAAGCGTCTTCCTGAGCGATCGGCTGAGCTTGAACTCCGAGGGCAGCAGGACCATGCGCGGGTCGGGCGACCACCAGAGGATCGGCTGGCCTTCGCTGAACCACGGGAAGATGCCCTTGCGATAGGCCTCGTCGAGGCGCGTCGGCGTCAGCTCGCCGCCGGCGGCGACGAGCCCCGGGATGTCGCCCGTGCGCGCCGGCACACGCTCGGCGTCCGGCAGCGGATCGTGCGGGCCCCGCAGCCAGCGGATCACGCCGTGTCGGTCAAGGCTGCGGCGCCGCAGCGGCGACCGGCTTCTTTTGCGTCACGGTGACGCCGTTCTTGACGGCGACGATCTCGGCCAGGATCGAAACGGCGATCTCGGCCGGCGTGCGGCTGCCGATGTCGAGGCCGATCGGGCCATGCAGGCGGGCGATCTCGGCGGCGCTGAGGTCGAACAGGGCGAGACGTTCCTTGCGCTTCGCGGTGTTGCCGCGCGAGCCGAGCGCGCCGACGTAGAACGCCGGCGACTTGAGCGCCTCGAGCAGCACCAGGTCGTCGAGCTTGGGGTCGTGCGTCACCGCGACCACCGCCGTGTGCGGATCGAGCTGCAGCTCGATCGCAAGGTCGTCCGGCATTGCCGTGCTGAACGTCGTCCCCGGGACGTCCCACGTCAGGTGGTATTCCTCGCGCGGGTCGCAGACGATCACCTCGAAGTCGAGGCCGAGCGCCGTCTGCGCGAGCGCACGCGAGAGCTGGCCGGCGCCGATGACGAGCATCCGCCAGCGCGGGCCGTAGAGAGCGCGCATCGCCTTGCCGTCGAAGCTGAAGGCCTCGCCGCGGCGCGCCGGCTCGACGCCGACGCGGCCGGTCGCAAGATCGACGACGCGCGCGACGAGCTCGTGGCGCGCCGTGCGCTCGAGCACCTCGTCGACCCAGGCGGTGTCGATGAGGGGTTCCTGCACCAGGCGCAGGTTGCCGCCGCACGGCAGGCCGAAGCGCGCCGCTTCCTCCTTGGTGACGCCGTAGGCGACGAGCGAGGGCTTCGCGACCCGCTCGCCCTTCCTGACGCGGTCGATCAGGTCGTCCTCGACGCAGCCGCCCGAGACCGAGCCGACGACGAGACCGTCGTCGCGCATCGCGAGCAACGCGCCCGGCGGCCGCGGCGCCGAGCCCCAGGTCTCGATCACCGTGACGAGCCAGACGGCGTGGCCCGCCGCGCGCCAGTCGCGCGCCTGGACGAGCACCTGCAGGTCGAGACTGTCCATCGCTATTGCACTCGATGGTACGCGCCGCCTTGCGCTACTGCATCGACCAGCCGTGGCTGATGACCAGCGACTGGCCGGTCAGGGCGTTGGTCGGGAAAGCGGCGAAGAACAGGGCGGCCGCGGCGACGTCGGCGGTGGTCGTGAACTCGCCGTCGACGGTCTCCTTCAGCATCACCTTCTTGATCACCTCGTCTTCACTGATGCCGAGCTCCTTCGCCTGCTCGGGAATCTGCTTGTCGACCAGGGGCGTGCGGACGAAGCCGGGGCAGATCACGTTGGCGCGCACCTTGTGCTTGCCGCCTTCCTTGGCGATCACCTTGGCCAGGCCGATCAGGCCGTGCTTGGCGGCGACGTAGGGCGCCTTCAGCAGCGACGCCTCCTTCGAGTGCACCGAACCCATCAGGAGGATGGTGCCGCCGCGCCCCGACGCGTACATGTGCGGCAGGCACGCCTTGGTCGTGAGGAAGGCGCCGTCGAGGTGGATCGCGATCATCTTCTTCCACTCGGCGAACGGGAATTCTTCGACCGGGTGGACGATCTGGATGCCGGCGTTGCTGACCAGGATGTCGACGCCGCCCCAGGCCTTGACGACTTCGGCGACGGCAGCGTTGACCTGGCCCTCGTCGCTGACGTCGGCGGCGACGGCCATGGTCTGTCCGCCGCTCGCCTTCAGCTCTTCGGCGACCGCCATGGCGGCGTCGCGGTTCAAGTCGGCGATGGCGACCTTGGCGCCTTCGCGCGCGTAGAGGGCGGCGATCTCCTTGCCGATGCCGCTCGCGGCACCGGTGACGATCGCGATCTTGTCCTGCAGTTGGCGTGTCATGTGACTCTGACTCCTGGTAGTTTGGTGGGGGTCACCGTGGCGGCGACCGGCTGATCGCTGAGCAGGTCGAACACCTCGACCCCGCTCGCAATGGGTTTGCGCTGCAGCCAGCGCGGGTCCGACAGTGTTCGCGCGGTGTCGGCCATGCCCGCCGCCCAGTGCTCCTGCATCGACGCGCGCGAGAACTCGTAGTCCTTCGATTGGCTCTCGTAGTGCTTGCTGCGGTAGATCAGATGGACGACGCTGACCGCCGCGTCGACCTGCACCCGCGTCAGCGCCTTCGCGTCGGCATCGTCGCGAAGGCTCGGCGGCAGCTTGGCGACGAGGCGCCGCGCCGCCTGCATCGTCGCCTGGCGCTTCAGCTCGATCGTCGTGTTGAGTCGCGTCCGGCTCGAGTAGCGGATGTCTTTCTCGCGCTCGGAGACGTCGGCGATCGTCGCCGGCATCTCGCCGCGCGCCGGAAACAGATCGACCTGGAAGACGAGGCGGCGATCGCCGCCGGGCTGGTCGAGGACGTGCTGGAGCGGCGTGTTCGAGACGAGCCCGCCGTCCCAGTAGAAGTCGCCGTCGACCTCGATCGGCGGAAACCCCGGCGGCAGCGCAGCGCTCGCCATCACGTGGCGGACGTCGATCTTGCGCTCGCTGCTGTCGAAGTAGAGGAAGTTGCCGGTCTTGACGTTGACGGCACCGACCGAGAGCCGCACCGCGCCCGAGTTGATGCGCTCGAAATCGACCAGCCGCTCGAGCGTTCTGCGCAGCGGCTCGGTGTCGTAGTAGCTGATCGCCGCCAGCGTGCCCGGCGGCTGGAACGGCGCCGCCGGGACGCGCGGCTGGAAGAAGCCGGCGACGCCGAACAGCATCGCGATCGTCGCGTTGGTCTCGTTGAGCACGTCGCGGGTGCGGCCGATCGTCGCGATGCCGTCGGGAAGCGGCGGCATCGCGACGCCGAACGGCAGCGTCGAGATGCCGTCCCAGAACTCGCGCAGCCGCGCGACGCGCTGCTCGGGCGGGTTGCCGGCGATCAGCGCCGCGTTGATCGCGCCGATCGAGATCCCTGCGACCCAGCTCGGCACCTGCTGTGTCCCGGCAAGCACTTCGTAGACGCCGCCCTGGTAGGCACCGAGCGCGCCGCCGCCTTGCAGAACGAGGATGCGCTGCTCGGCCGGGTGGCGCGTGCGGGGCGGGCTCGGCGGTCGCATCGACGGTCTCGGCGCGGTGGCGGCCGCTCAATGGCGATAGCTGGGGTCGGTGCGATCGAGCTTGCGCAGCAGTCCGGGCCAGATCAGAGCGCCCGGACCCGCGCCGAGGGTCGCCATGCGCGCTTGCTCGGTCGCGGTGCGCAGCACGTCGGCGCCGATCTCGAGCAGCTCGCCGTCGGCGAGGGTGCCCCCCGCTTGCGCGCGCAACTGCACCGCGCAGGTCGTCTCGAGCACGTACATCGCCTGGAACGCCGCCGCGGTCGTCTCGCCGACGGTCAGCAGGCCGTGGTTGCGCAGCACGAGGAAGGTCTTGTCGCCGAGGCTTGCGACCAGGCGCGGCTTTTCATCGTCGCGCAGGGCGACGCCTTCGTAGTCGTGGTAGCCGAGGCTGGCGAGAACGAAGATCGAGAACTGCGAGATCGGCAGGACGCCGCGCTTCTGCGCTGAGACGGCGACCCCGTTCAGGGTGTGCGTGTGCATCACGCACTGGACATCGTGGCGCGCCGCGTGCACCGCGCTGTGGATCGTGAAGCCTGCGGGATTGATGGGGAAGCTCGTCTCCTGCAGCACGTTGCCGGCGATGTCGATCTTGATCAGGCTCGACGCCGTGATCTCGTCGAACATCAGCCCGTAAGGGTTGATCAGGAAGTGCTCGGTGCCCGGGATCTTCGCCGTGATGTGCGTGAAGACGAGGTCGTCCCAGCGAAAGAGCGCCACCAGCCGGTAGGCCGCGGCGAGGTCGACGCGGGCTTGCCACTCCTCCGCTGAAACGGCGCCCTCGAGGCGCGGCAGCAGCCGGGCGAGATCGGTCGGTGCATTCATGGCGAACTCCGCAAAAAACGGGAAGAGGCGAAAGTATCCACGAGTCCGGCAGCTGCCCCGGGAAGCGCCGAACACTTCACGATTGTCCGCCGTGTTACAGCGATCGGCAGACGAACGGGACAGCGGTCACGGCTTCCCCGGCAGGAGCCACGCGACACTTGCACATCTCGTTTCCGACAGGCACCACGATGCACACTTCGTACGATCAGACTCTTCCCCAGCACTCGCGCTGGGACCAGCATGGCGTCGAGTACATCCGGTCGAACATCGACTGGTGTGCACGCTGCTCGAAGCGTCTGGTCGGCCTCAATCCGGGCCTCACGCCGGAGCAGGCGATGGACCTCGCGCAGGACCTGAGCCAGGACGACAACCTGCGCGCCAAGAGCCCGGAATCGGTCGCCGAGGACATGCACCAGATCGACCTCAGGACCGACACCTCGGGTCCTTGAGACGCGGCTCAAGGGCGATGCTCGGCTGCCGCTAACGGATCCGCACTCTGCCGCCCACCGTCATGGCCGTCTTTCAGACCTTCTACGTCAGCCGCGCCACCCGGTCGCTCGACGATGCCTCGATCGAAGTCCTGCTGGAGAGCTCGCGGCGCGCCAATGCGGGCCGCCGGATCACCGGATGCCTGCTCTTTTCGGGTCGATGCTTTGCCCAGGTCCTCGAGGGCGAGCGTGCCGACGTGCAGGAGCTCGTCGCGCGCGTCGGCGGCGATCCCCGGCACAGCGACGTGCGCGTGCTGAGCGAAGGCCCGCGCAGCGAGCGCGAGTACGCCGGCTGGACGATGGGCTACCTGCACGACGTCAACCTCGACGACGATCTCGAGACCTTGCTCATGATCCCGCAGCGCTCGGTGGTCGTCGTCGCCGAAGTGATGGAGCGGATGCGTCCCGATCCGGTGATGGGCGCGCTGCGCTGAGAGGCGCCGTCTTCACCGCGGCTTCCTGGCGCCGGCCGATCGTCAGACGCGATGGAGCCTTTCGGGGCGCGGCTGGCCGAGCGTTCCGGCGAGCAGGAACGAGCTGACCAGGAGGGCAGCGGACAGCAGCCAGCCGGCGCCGTCCTGCGCAGACGA
Organism: Caldimonas sp.; assembly: GCA_036496385.1. Taxonomy (GTDB): domain Bacteria; phylum Pseudomonadota; class Gammaproteobacteria; order Burkholderiales; family Burkholderiaceae_C; genus Schlegelella_A. The sequence continues at coordinate 8,801 of DASXLD010000035.1, forward strand.
CGCCAGCAGCACGAGCAGGTCGATCGCGAGGGCGGCGACGCCGAGACCGAGCGCGCCGAGCACGAACAGGCGCAATCCCGGCCGGCGCAGCAGGATGCGGCCGGCGAGCACGATGCGCATCCACGCACCTCCAAAGCCGATCGCGAGCGCGAACGAGAGCGTTGCCCAGGCGGCGCCGTCGCGGACGAGGCCGGTCGGCCATAGCACGTCGTTCGGCGCGCCGAGGAGGGCGAGGATCGGCAGCAGGAAGACGAACGCCGACGGCATGACCATCAGCGCGGCGAGGCACAGACGAATGCCGAGGTTGTCGGCCAGGAGGCTGGCGCGGTAGAGCGCGATCTTGGTCATGCTCATGGCGATCGAGATCGAGATCGACATCCGGCGTGATCATCCGTGCTTTCGGCGCTGCGCAAATCGCCGGCCGGCGGCAGCGCGAGGAAGGTGCGCCGAAGTTCACGGCCGGCCTGACGTGCCGGCGGGGCGGCGGGGCAGCGACGGGCGCGCCGAGCCTCAGCGTCGTGCGGCGACGAGGTCGATCTCGACCAGGCCGCCGCGCGCGAGCCGGGTCACGCCGACCGTCGTCCTTGCCGGCAGCCGGTCGGCGGCGAAGTGGCTGGCGTAGCGCGCGTTCATCGTCGCGTAGTCGCGGTCGAAGTCGGCGAATCGTCGACGGGGCCGGTCGCGAGCTGGCGTGCGGCAGGCGCCGTCGCCGCTGTCTAGAATCACGCCGCCGCGGCGTAGCCCCTCGCTCGTTGCGTCTTTTCCCGCCGATGCATGGACGATGCGAGAACAGCGCCTGTCGCCGACGCCGGTGCCGCCTACGGCAGTGTCGCCGTGGTGTTGCACTGGCTGCTCGCGGCGCTGATCGTCGCCGCCTTCTTCATCGGCCTGTCGATGGTCGATCTGCCGCTCTCGCCGCGGCGGCTGCGCCTGTACAACTGGCACAAGTGGATCGGCATCGGCGTGCTCATGCTCTCCGCGGCGAGGCTGCTCTGGCGAGCGACCGGCCACGCGCCGCCGCCGCTGCCGGCACACACGCCGCCATGGCAGCAGCAAGCCTATCGCGGCACGCACCTCGTCTTCTATGCGCTCTTCTTCGCGGTGCCGCTGCTCGGCTGGGCGTACACGTCGGCGGTCGGGGTTCCGGTCGTCTGGCTCGGCTGGTTGCCGCTGCCGGATTTCGTGCCGCGCGACAAGCCGTTCGGCGAGGAGGTGCTCCAGCCGCTGCACCAGGTTGCGTCGTACCTGCTCGCCGCGATCGTCGTCGTCCACATCGCTGCCGCGTTGAAGCATCATTTCGTCGACCGAGACCATCTGCTCGTGCGCATGTGGCCGTGGTGGCCGAGCCGAAGCCGGCCATGAGATCCATTCGATTCGCGCCGCACCTGCTGGCGTCGCTGTTGCTCGCCGGCGTCGCGCATGCGCAGCCCGTCGCACCGGCGAGGTTTGTCCCGGCGCAAAGCGAAATCGCGTTCCAGGTCAAGCAGAGCGGCGTCCCGGTCGACGGCAAGTTCAAGCGCTTCGACGCCCAGCTCGCGCTCGATCCGAAGGCGCCGCAGGGCGGATCGGTGACGGTCTCGATCGACACCGGAAGCGCCGCCGTCGGCTTCGCGGAGACCGACGCCGAGCTGCCGCGCGCCGCCTGGTTCGACGCCGCCAAGTTCCCGCGCGCAGTCTTCAAGTCGAACGCGATCACGGCCCTCGGCGGTGGCCGATTTCAGGCCAAGGGAACACTCGAGCTGAAGGGGACCTCGCGCGAGCTCGCCGTTCCGGTGACGATCGTCCAGAACGGACCACAATCGATCGCGACCGGCGAGATCGTCGTCAAGCGACTCGACTTCAAGATCGGCGAGAACGAATGGGCCGACGTCTCGCTCGTCGCCAATGACGTTCGCGTCCGCTTCAAGCTGGTCTTCACGGGCCTCGGCCCGCTCTAGATCGCCCTCACGTCCAAAGGAGACCCTTCATGCTGAAAGCCCTGTGTGCCACGACTCTCTGTGCCGCCGCGTGCGCGGTGTCGGCCGAGCCAGCGACGTTCGCGATCGACCCGAACCACACCGTCGTCACTTTCGAGGCGTTGCACCTCGGCACATCCACCCAGCGCGGCCGACTGCAGGCGAAGGAGGGCACGGTCACGCTCGACCGGGCCGCCAAGTCGGGCAAGGCCGACATCACGCTCGACCTGGGCAGCATCAGCACCGCCCCCGCTGCGCTGACCGGCGTCCTGCGCAGCGAGCGCGCCTTCAATGTCGCCGCGAATCCGACCGCGCATTTCGTTGCCGATACCTTCACCTTCAATGGCGACAAGCTCGCCACCATCGCCGGCAACCTCACCTTGAACGGGAAGACGCAGCTGGTGACGCTGAAGGCGACGCGGTTCAACTGCTACGAAAACCCGCAGCTCAAGCGCGAGGTCTGTGGCGGCGACTTCGAGGGCTCGATCCAGCGCAGCCAGTACGGGCTCGGCTTCCTGCCGCAAGTGACTCCGGACGAGATCCCGCTCCTGATCCAGGTCGAGGGCATCCGCCAGTAGTCGTCACGCCCTCGGCGCCGATCAGGGCTTGGCGACGTAGGCGCTGCACCAGCCCGGCCCGGCGACGGGCCGACCGGCGAAGATCGTGCAAGGCGCGGTCGCCGCTGTTGCCGCCCCTTGATAGAACTGGCAGTTCCCGCAGTGCTGTGGCGGTGCGTACTTCGGGAACTTCGCCTTGTCGGCGCGCTTGGCATCGGTGACGTAGCCGAGCGACGCCGCCTGCGGCTCCTTTTCGTCGACCGGCTTGCCGGCCTGCGCCGACGCTTTGCCGGCGAGCAGCGAGACGCTCGCCGCCGGAAGCCATCGAAGGATCGTTCTGCGTGTGGTCATGGATTGACTCCTGTGAATGCGCGAGCGGAGATTGTGAGGGCCCGAGGCACGGCAACCGATGTGCCGAGGCGTCGCAGCGAATCGATCAGGTCTCGAGACGGTACAGACGGACCCACGCGTCGGGCTCCGGCGAGCCCTTCTTCTTGACGTTGAAGAGCTCGTCGCCGCTCGCCGGCGTCAGCGGCGAGGTCCGCCAGAGCGAAGGCCGTTCGAGGAATTGCTGGCGAAAGGATTCGGTCACCCAGATCTGGCCCGGCTCGACGATTGGCTCGACCCGGGCCGCGCACAGGATGGCGTCGCCGCCGGCGATCTCGGGTGGCGCGTCGGGATCGCTCTGGCGCGTCTGCACCTCGCCGTAGTGGAGGACGATGCGCAGTCGAGGCTGCCCCGGTGCCTGGTAGACATCGTCCATCAGGTGGCGTGCCGTCTGGGCGAGCGCGACCGGGTCGTCGGCAGCGATCAGCACGGCGTCGCCGGCGCGGACCTCGGTGATCGCCGCCACCGGCGCCCAGCGGTGCGCGGCTTCTTCCAGCGCCGCGCGCACCGGGGCGTCGGCGCCGGCGCGCATCAGCGTCGCGAACGACTGCACATCGGCCTTCAGGACGCAGCACTGCCGGACGTCGACCATGCGGTCGACGCTCGTCGTCTCGTGCCACGGCCGGTCGTAGCCGACGATGTTGGCGCGGTCGAGGCGCTGCAGGAATGCGGGGTTGATGCGGCCGATGACGTCGAACAGCACCGGATGCACGAGGTACTGGGTCGCCCGCGGCAGCGCGCCATTGGTGTCGAGCGTTGCCTCGCCGGGGCGAAGGAAGCGCTGCCGCCAGCCGCCGCGAACGCGGTCGTGCTGAACGTAGCCGAGCAGGCCGACACGGTACAGGCTGCTGAACGGATCGCCGCCTTCGAACGAGTCGCCGCCCTCGACGATCGCCTCGAGCTCGGCGCGCGTGATGACGTGCCCCGGCAGGCGCTGGAACACCCGGTCGGGATCGATGCCGCCGACGTAGGGTGCGATCTCGGCCAGGTATTCGTGCGCGATCTCGCTCGCCGCCTGATTGACGGCCTCCTTCATCCGATAGTCGTTGCGCCGCTCGTCGGGCCGGAGCGCCGTCAGCCGCTCGCCGATCGTCATCAGGTCGCGCGGCCTGAGCAGGGTGTGGCGGCAGACGTACTCGAACGCGTCCTCTTCCTCGCGCGTCGCGGTGTCGACGACGCTCGTGCGGCCGAGGAAGGCCTCGAGCGGCTTCGTCTTCGCGAGCTCGGGCTTGACCATGCGATCGGGCTTCACCAGGCGCACGTTGTTGACGAAGATCTCGCGCAGGCTCTCAGGCGAGTAGACGATGTCGACCGCGCTGCCGCGATATTGCTGGACCATCGCCGTCCGCTCCGGCAGCCGCGCGTAAGCCTCCTTGCGGATCGCGGCGAAGATCTTCAGGTGGTGGTTGATGCGGCGCAGCTGGTAGGCGACCTCGACCAGGCCGAGCTGGGCGAAGAACCAGACGTTGGGCGAGAGCTCGCCGGTCACGCTCGCGTTCGCAGGCAGGGTCTCAACGTGCTTGTTGAAGTACTCGTCGATGCCGTCGATGAAGATCGCCAGCGGCGCGTTCAGCGCTCGCAGCCGCGGCACGAGGTGGCCGTCGGTCTCGGTCGCGCAGCGCTGCAGCTCGCTCGGCGTGAAGTCGAGCAGGCGCACGAAATGATCGATCACGCTGTGTAGCTGGGCGTCGGCGAGGAGGCCGCTGGTCCGCGCGCCGAGCTTGAGCCCCTCCGTTGCGCCGACCTGCTTCAGCGCCGCCATCGCGATCGCCGACAGCCACACCTTCGACCATGGCAGCGGCGAGGCGGCGAAGAGCGCGATCGATTCGCGGCCGAAGATCTTGTCGCCGATCGGCTTGTCGAGCAGGTTCCCGCTCGGCAGGCAGGTCGCCTGCCCGGTCTGCTGGTAGAGGATGCGCTTGGCCTTCAGCAGCAGCGTCTTGCCGAAGCCCTTGGTGCCGATGACGATGAACTTGTCGTCGCGCTCGGGCGTCAGGAATGCTTCGATCTCCGGGGTCCGGTGCAGCAGGGACTCGTCGAAGTCCTCGGCGACGCGAATGTCGTCGGCGTCCACGGTCCACGCGCGCATCGCTTCCACCCCGGCTGTTGGAAGCGACAGGATAGCTGGCGCGCGGGGTTCACTCCCCGTCCGCGGCAAGGCCGGCGCGCCAGAGCCGATCCGCGGCGGTGAAGATCGACGCGCCCGCGAGCGCCTCGGCGTCGCCGGCGAGGCGCAGCCACGCGAGCGTGTCGTGCTGGCTGCCGGGAACGAGGTCGCGGCCGCGCTCGTCGAGCAGCCACGCGTGCAGGCGCTGGTAGTCGTCGGGGTGGTGCTCGCGCGTCCAGCCGAGCCCGACCAGATCGGCGTAGCCTTCCTCGCGCCGTACCGCGCGCATCGTGCGGTAGGCGGCGCGCCGCTCGTCGCCGAGTTCCGGCGGCTCGGCACCGATGAATCCGGCGCGGCCGCCGAACCAGGTGCCGTCGAGATAGCGTCGGCAATGGCCGAGCTCGTGCGCCGCCATCAGCTCGAGGGCGTGATCGACGAGCTCGGGGGCGATGCGGTCGAGCGTCGCCTCGGCCTCCGGGTTGCCGCGCATCGACAGCACGAGCTTGCAGCGGCCGTCGACGAAGCCGAGGGCGAGCGGCGCGGCGTCGGGCGCGTCCTGCGGCTGAACGATGACGTCGAGCGGCAACCTGGTCTCCCGGGCGAAGCGGATGACCGGCCAGATGCCCTCGAGCCAGCGCGTCTCGAGTGCCGTCAGCTCGGCGGCGCGGGCCGCGGTCGACAGCAGCAGCGCGCCGAGCAGCACCGGGATCGAGCAGCGGGCGAGGAGACTGGCCACGGCCGCCATCGTCCGCCCGCCGGCGGCGAATGCGCTCGTGGGTGGCTGGTAAAAATGCGCCGGCAGTGCAATAGCTCGCAGAAATCGCGTCGCGCCGGCACGACGCCGGCGCAGGCGCCGGCGTCGCTCAGGCACGTGGCGTCGCGCGGGCGATGATCGCGGCGCAGTCGGCACCGGCCGGCAGGGTGCCGACATTGCGCGCGCCGGCACCTTCCAGCCGCGAGGCGCAGAACGCATCGGCGATCGCGGCGGGCGCGTGCTGGACGAGGAGTGCCGCCTGCAGCGCCAGCGCCATCCGGTCGACGATGCCGCGGGCGCGGTACTCGGCCGCGTCGTCGTTGCCGAGGTCGCGGCGAAGGTCGGCGACCCAGCGGTCGAGCCGTGCGTCGGCGCCGCGGCCGCGCGCGAGCTCGGCGAAGAACGCCTCGACGACCTGCGGCGTCTTTCGCATCGCGCGCAGGACGTCGAGGCATTGGACGTTGCCGCTGCCTTCCCAGATCGCATTGATCGGCGATTCGCGGAACAAGCGCGGCATCGGGCCGTCTTCCATCACGCCGCTGCCGCCGATGCATTCCATCGCCTCGTAGGCGTGGTTGGGCGTGCGCTTGCAGATCCAGTACTTGCCGATCGGCGTCGCCAGGCGGGCGAGCAGATCCTCGTGCGGCTCGGCGCGGTGGTCGAGGGCGCGGGCGACGCGCATCGTCAGCGCCAGCGCCGCTTCGCTCTCGAGCACGAGGTCGGCCAGGACGTTCTGCATCAGCGGCTGGCGGTTGAGCAGCGCGCCGAACGCCGAGCGCAGCGAGCAGTGGTGCAGCGCCTGCGACACCGCGGCGCGCTGACCGGCGGACGAGCCGATCATGCAGTCGAAGCGCGTCATCGCGACCATCTCGATGATCGTGCGCACACCGTGCCCGGGCTCGCCGAGCATCCAGGCGAGCGCGCCGCGCAGCTCGGTCTCGCTCGACGCGTTCGAGACGTTGCCCATCTTGCGCTTGAGGCGGATGAGCTGGAGCGGATTCTTCGTGCCGTCGGGCCGCCAGCGCGGCAGCAGGAAGCACGACAGGCCGGCGTTCGTCTGCGCGAGGACAAGGAAGGCGTCGCACATCGGCGCCGAGACGAAGAACTTGTGGCCGACGAGCTCGTAAGCCTCGCCCGGGCCTTCCGCGGCGACGGCATCGGCACGCGTGGTGTTGGCGCGAACGTCGGAGCCCCCCTGCTTCTCGGTCATCGCCATGCCGATCGTCAGGCCCTGCTTGGCAGCGTCGGGGACGTTGCGCGGGTCGTAGATGCGCGCCGTGACCTTCGGCTCCCACAGCGTTGCCAGCGCAGGCGTCGTCCGCAGCGACGGCAGCGAGGCGAACGTCATCGTGATCGGGCAACCGTGGCCGGCCTCGACCTGGCTATGGAGATAGAAGTGGGCCGCGCGCGCGACGTGGGCGCCGGGCTTCGGATCGGTCCACGGCGACGAATGCAGGCCGTGCTCGATCGCGGTCTTCATCAGCGTGTGATAGGCCGGATGGAAGCGGACCAGGTCGACCCGGTTGCCGAACCGGTCGTGGGTGTCGAGCTCGGGCGCGAACTTGTTGGCGAGCGCGCCGAGCTCGAGGTATTCGGCGCGGCCGACGAAGGCGCCGAAGCGCGCGAGCGTCTCGTCGGCCCAGCCCGCTCCTTCGCGCCGCACGGCTTCCTGCAACGCCGCGTCCTCGCGATAGAGGTTGTAGTCGACCAGCTCGCGCGCGACGTTCGTCACCGCATGCGTGCTGGCGAGGAAGCGCTCGTCCTGGCGCGGCGGCGGGGTCATGTCCATGGCGGGCTCCAGTGTGCGCCGGCGCGGCTCGGCGACCTTCAGGCGGCGAGCGACGACGGATCCAGGTTCGCGCCGCAGATCACGAGCAGGACGGTCTCGTCCCGGCGCGGCACGACGGCACCGGTCGCCAGCGCCGCCAGCGGCAGCGCCGCCGCCGGCTCGACGGCGAGCCGGAGCTCGCGCCAGAGCGCGAGCTGCGCCTCGCGGATCGCATCGTCGGCCAGGACATGCGACGCGGCGACGTGGCGCTCGGCGATCGTCCAAGCGATCGCGCCGATCCGCCGCGCGCCGAGCGAGTCGGCGGCGATTCCGGAGACGGCGACGTCGACCGGCCCGCCGGCCTGGCGCGCTGCCGCCAGGGTCGGCGCCAGCTCGGGCTCGAGCGCTTCGACCCGACAGTGGTCCTGGAACCAGGCGCAGACGCCGGCGATGAGGCCGCCGCCGCCGACGCTGACGAGCGCCCGGTCGGGGACGCCGGCGTCGGCCTCGACCTCGGCGGCGAGCGTGCCGGCACCGACGACGACCTCGCGTTGGTCGTAGGCGTGCATCAGCAGCGCTCCGGTCGAGGCCTGGCGGTCGATGCTCGCGGCGAGCGCATCGGCGTAGCTGTCGCCGCGCACGGTGACGATGGCGCCGAGCTCGCTCAGCTTGTCGCGCTTGGCGCGGCTCGACGTTTCGGGGACGAACACCTCCGCGCGCACGCCGAGGGAGCGGGCGGCGTGCGCGACCGCGATGCCGGCGTTGCCGCCCGACGCGATCACGACGCCCGCTTCGGGCAGGTCGTTGGCGCGCATGCGGTTGAACATGCCCCGCGCCTTGAAGCTGCCGGAGACCTGGAGGTGCTCGAGCTTCAGCCACAGCTCCGCGCAGTCGACGCCGAGCGCAGCGCCGGGAAGTCGCAGCAACGGCGTCCGCCGGACGTCGCCGGCGATCCGGCCGGCGGCAGCGACGATCTCGGCACGGGTGATGTCCATGAGGCGCACAGAGTCCAGCAGTCGCTATATTGCACCGGTGGACCGGCCCGTCATCCCCTCCGCGCATGCCCTCGAGACGGCGCGGGCGCTCGTCCGCATGAACACCGTCAGCCGCGGGTCGAATCTCGAGCTGATCCATTTCGTCCGCGACGAGCTCGCCCGCCACGGCGTCGAGAGCCGCCTCACCTTCGACGACGAGCGCGCCAAGGCGAACCTGTTCGCGACGATCGGGGCCGGCAAGCCGGCCGGCGTGATCGTCTCGGGGCATACCGACACCGTGCCCTGGGACGACCAGGACTGGTCGGTCGACCCGCTCGGTGCCGATGTCCGCGACGGCCGCCTCTACGGCCGCGGCAGCGCCGACATGAAGGGCTTCATCGGCCTCGCCGTCGCCCAGGTGGCGGACTGGCTCGCCGCCGACCTGCCGTTCGCGGTCCACCTCGCGCTCAGCTACGACGAGGAGGTCGGCGGTTTCGGCGCCGCGCGGCTGATCGCCGACATGCGCGAGAGCGGCGTGCGGCCGCTCGCCTGCATCGTCGGCGAGCCGACCGGGATGGTTCCCGCGCTTGCGCACAAGGGGGTCTATCGCTGGCGCTGCTCTGTCCGCGGCCACGCCGCGCATTCGTCGCTGACGCCGCAGGCGGTCAACGCGATCGAGGTCGGCGCGCGCGTGATCGGCAAGCTCGTCGACATGGCGGATCGCTGGCGCGACGGCGAGCGCTACCCGGGCTTCGACGTGCCGTACACGACCGGCACAGTCGGCGTGATCGCGGGCGGCGTTGCCGACAACATCGTTCCCGAGGATTGCCGCTTCCACTACGAGTTCCGCAATCTTCCGGGCACCGATGCGCTCGGGATGCAGGCCGAGTTGCGCGCCTATGCCGAATCGCTCGAGCCGGCGATGCGCGCCGTCGATCCGGCGGCGGGGATCCGCTTCGAGACGATCTGCGCCATGCCGTCGTTCCTCGCCGGCGCGGACGACCCCGCCGTGCTGCTCGCCCGTCATCTCGCCGAAGTCGACGAGACGACGCTGGTCGCGTTCGGTACCGAGGCGGGGCTGTTCCAGCGCGCCGGCGTTCCGGCCGTCGTCTGCGGCCCCGGCCACATCGCACAGGCCCATCAGGCCGACGAATATGTCTCGCTCGCCCAGCTCGCCGCCGGCGAGCGATTCCTGCGCGCGCTCGCCACCGGCGCGCCCCTGCTCGCACGCCATCGCTGAGGAGAACGCCGCATGTCCAGCCCAGTCACCGCCGCGAGCAGCGTCGGTATCGAATCGATCCGAACCGTCGCGCTCGTCGGCCCGTCCGGAGGCGGCAAGACCTGCCTCGCCGAAGCGCTCCTCGTCGCCTCCGGGACGATCGCCAGCGCCGGCACGC
>DASXLD010000036.1:0-27343 GCA_036496385.1 Caldimonas sp.
GGCGGCGATGGCCATCGGCGCCAAGACCGTCACCCTCTATCCCGACTCGACCGCCGACGAGATCGCCTTCGTCGCCAGCGATGCCGAAGCGGTCTGCGTCTTCGCAGAGGACCAGGAGCAGGTCGACAAGGCACTGGTCGCGGCGTCGCGTTGCCCGCAGCTGAGCAGCATCTTCTATTGCGAGGGCGGTGGCCTCTGGGCCTATTCGCAGGATCTGCTACTGAGCCTCGAGGCGGTCGTAGAAGGCGGCGTGGCACTGGGCGCGACGCAGCCGGCAAGGATCGAGGCCGAGATTGCCGCCGGCCGCGCCAGCGATGTCGCGTTGCTCGCCTATACCTCGGGGACGACCGGCCAACCCAAGGGCGTGATCACCACGCACGCCGCCATTCTCGACTGCTCCGAGCGTCTGCGTCGCGCGCTCGACATCCAGCCGAACAGCGAATACCTGTCGTACATCCCGCTGTCCTGGGTGCCGGAGCAATGGTTCGGCGTCGCGCTCGGGATGTCGTTGCCGATGCGGGTCAGCTTCGCCGAACGTCCCGACCAGGTGCAGGAGGCGATCCGCGAGCTCGCCGTCGATGTGCTCGTGCTCGGGCCTCGCCAGTGGGAGAACCTCGCCTCGCGCGTGTTCAGCCGCATGATCGGCGTCGGCCGCCTGCGGCGTCGCCTGTTCGATTGGGGCGTGGCGGCTGGCAGAAAGGTCCATCTCGCGCGCTTGCGCGGCGAGTCGCCGGCACTCGCGGCCATCCTCGCCTGCCGGTTGGCCGAGCCGTTCGTCCTCGCACCCCTGCGCGATCAGCTGGGTCTGAAGCGGGTCAAGGTGGCGATCACGGGCGGTGCGGCGATGGCGCCCGACGTCGTCCGCCTGTTCGCGGCCATGGGCGTGCCGCTTCGCAACATCTACGCCTGCAGCGAGTTCGGCTTGATCTCGGCGCACGCCGGCGCCAGCTACGACCCGGAGACGATCGGCCGGCCGCTCACCGAGCCCACCGAATGGGGCGGCGAGCTGCAATGGCGCATCCCCGAGCACGGCGAGCTCCAGCTGCGCGGCGGCGCGGGCTTCTCGGGCTACTGGAAACGCCCGGACAAGACCGCGGAGAAATTCGACGGCGACTGGTTTCGCACCGGCGACGCGGTCGGCTGCTCTTCGGCCTCCGAGTTCATCTACTACGACCGGGTCGACCACCTGAGCCAGCTGCGCGGCGGCGCCCGCTACGCGAAACAGTTCATCGAGGTGCGGTTGCGCTTCTCGCCCTACATCAAGGAGGTGCTGGTCATCGGCGATCGCAGCCAGGACTTCGTGACCGCGCTCGTCAACATCGACGACGTCGTCTTCTCGCGTTGGGCCGAGCAACGCAACATCGCCTTCACGACCTTCGCCGACCTGTCGCAACGGCCCGAGGTCGTGGCCCAGATCGGCGAGGAGATCCGCGCTGTCAACGCCGCTCTGCCGGAGGCGGCGCGGGTGCTGCGCTTCGCCAACCTGCCGAAGGAGCTCGACGCCGACGAAGGCGAGCTGACCCGCACGCGCAAGCTGAAACGGGATTTCGTCGAGGAACGCTACCGCGACGTGATCGAAGCCCTCTATATCGGTAGCTCGTCGCTCGACGTCGCGATCCCCGTTCGCTACCAGGACGGCCGCAGCGGCACGCTGCGCACAACGATGCGCCTCGGCTCCCTGGCCGGCGTGCCGGAGCACCGCGAGACGGTGCGCCCAGTGGCGTCGAACGCGGCAGCGCACGCCTCGAAAGCCGCGTGATGGATTTCCTCAACTACGTCATCAACGGCGCGCTGGTCGGCCAGCTGTATGCGCTGCTGGCGCTCGGCTTCGTCGTCATCTATCGCGCCAGCAAGGTCTTCAACTTCGCGCAGGGCGAGCTGATGCTGATCGGCGCTTTCACCGTGTGGACGCTGACGCTCGGTGTCGGCTTGCCGTCGTACGCCGCGGTACCTCTGGCCTTCGTCGCGGCTCTGTTCTACGGCTTCGTCATCGAACGCCTGTTCTTTGCGCGGCTGATCGGCGAATCGGTGTTCGCCATGGTCATGGTCACGATCGGTCTGGTGATCCTGATCCGTGGCCTGATCCTGGTGATATGGGGGCCAGTCGATCGTCAATTCCCCGCCCTGCTGCCGACGCCGCCGATCATCGTCGGCGATCTGATCGTGCCAACGTCGTTGCTCATCGGCGCAGCGCTGACTGTCGTGCTCGCGGCGGCCCTGTGGTGGTTCTTCAACCGCTCGCGCTTCGGCCTGACGCTGACCGCGGTCGCTGAGGATCCGCCGACCGCGATTTCGATGGGCATCTCGGTCAAGCGAGCCATGACGCTGGCCTGGATGATGGGCGCCGCCATTTCCACGCTGGGAGCGATCGTCTACCTCAACGGCAGATCATTGACGCTGGTGTCGGCCGAGATTGGCCTGGCCGCGCTGCCGGTCGCGTTGTTCGCGGGTCTCGAATCGATCTTCGGCCTGCTGCTCGCCGGTGCGGTCATGGGCATTCTGCAATCGCTGGTCAGTGCCTACGTCGATCCGGCGATCGGTGGCTCCGCGTCCAGCATCGTGCCGTATGTCTTCATGCTGCTGATGCTGTTCGTGCGGCCGACCGGCATGTTCGGCTGGCGCGCGATCGAGCGGGTGTAGGGCCGTCAATGGAAGCCTCAGGCGTCTTCTTCACCAGCTACGGCGGCGACCGCTCGCTTGTCCGGACGCGGGCCCAGTGGGTCGCGCTGGCGTTGTTCGTGATCCTGCTCTTCGCGCTGCCTGCGTTCGCGCCGGGACGCTGGATCAGCATCGGCTACACGATCTTCATCACTGCCATCGCCGTCGTCGGGCTGCAGGTCTGCACCGGCTACGCCGGGCAGATCAACCTGGGTCAATCGGCGTTCATGGGCGTCGGTGCATACGCCTGTGCGATTTCGATATCGCAGTGGTCGTTTCCTCTGCCCCTGGGGCTCTTGGTCGGGGGCTTGGCAGCCGCCGCGTTCGGCTCGCTGTTCGGCGTATCCGCCGCGAGGATCAAGGGCTTTTACCTGGCGCTGACCACCATCGCCGCGCAGATCCTGTTTCACTTCCTGGTGCTTAACTTGCCCGGCCGCTGGCTCGGCGGCCCTGGTGGCATCAGCATCGAGGGCGTCACCTTTTTCGGCGTCAACCTCGCCAACGACGCCGCCGTCTACACGCTGACGCTCGTCGTCCTGGTGATCATGGCGGGGGGCGCATTCGGCATCGTCCGGTCGCGTCATGGGCGCGCCTTCGAGGCTGTCCGCGACGACGATGTCGCCGCCGGGATGATGGGCATCGACGTGATGATGACCAAGATGCGCGCCTTTCTCGTCGGCGCGTTCTATGCCGGCATCGCCGGAGGTCTTTGGGCGATCGCCTTGCGCCACGTGTCGGTGGAGCAGTTCTCGCTGTTCACTTCGATCTGGCTGATCGCGATGATGATCGTCGGCGGCCTGGGCTCGATCGTCGGCGCGCTGGTCGGCACCGTGCTGATCCAGCTCGCGCGCGAAGCCGTCACCACGCTCGGACCGACACTGTCGCAAAGCTTTCCCATCGTCGGGCAGGACATCGTCTTCGCGAGCATGAACGTGCTCCTCGGGGCCGTCGTGATCCTGTTCCTGCTCTTCGAGCCTAAGGGCCTGATGCACCGCGTCGAAAGCGCCAAGCAGGCTTACCGACGCTGGCCATTCCCGTACTGATTGAGCAAGAACCACTGGGAGACACGATGAGATATGCCAAGACACTTTCATTCATCACCGCCACCGCCGTCGCGGTGACCGGCGTCGTGACAAGCCGCGACGCGCAGGCGGCCGAAACGTCGTATGTCGTTCCGTCGCTGTCCGACTTCTCGGGGCCTTTCTCGAGCGTCATGCCGGCCCTGGGCAGCGCGCGCGAATCGGTGATCAACTGGTGGAACGCCGAGGTCGGCGCCAAGCTCGGCGTCAAGCTGGTCATGAAGGCCTACGACACGCGCTTCGACACCGCGCAGACCGCGAGCCTGTGGCCCGGTATCCTGGCCGAGAAGCCGCTCGTCGGCTTCGCGCTCGGCGGCCCCGACACATCGGCGCTGCAGCAACGCCTGCCGAACGACAAGGTCGTGATGCTGCTAGCCTCGGCCAGCAACGGCTTCGGCTGGAAGCCGAACCAGTGGGTGCTGTCGATGCGGCCGACCTTCGTGCATGAGCTCGTCGGCTTCGTCGACTGGTACCAGAAGACGAACCTCGGCGGCAAGCGGCCGGTCAAGGTGGCCTTGGTCACCTCCGAGGCGTCGCCGAGCTACGCCGACATCGCCAAGGGCATTACGGCCTATGCCAAGGCGAACCCGGGCGTCATCGATCTGGTCGAGGTGGTGTACGCCGAAGTGCAGCCGGCCGACCTGACCTTGCAGATGCGCCGGGTCACTAATGCAGGCGCCGAACTGATCCTCGCGCCGGCTTCGGTGCAGCAGGCCATCGCCGTCAAGCGCGCGCTGCAGGCGCTCGGCAAGAAAGTGCCGGTGGCGTTCAGCATGCACAACGCGCCCGGCTTCATCGCCAAGCCGATGGGCGGCATCGAGGCGCTCGAGGGCGACTACGAAGCCCAGTCGGGCGTGATCGCGACGAACGAGAGCACCGAGCCGAAGCGCTTCTACGACATGCTGGTCGCCAAGTACGGTCTGAAGGCGCCGTGGCACGGCATCACTGCGGCGGGCATTGCCCAAACCCTTTTGCTGGTGCGCTCGGTCGAGGCGGCGGCGAAGAAATACGGACCCTCCAAGCTCACTGGCGAGCAGATCCACCAGACCCTGCTGGAGACGCCGATCAGCAGTGCCAGCCTGTTCGGATACGCGCCTGATCTCTCGTACAACATCGCCGCTCCGTTCCCCGTCTACAACCCGAAGGTCAACGTCGGCCTGGTAAAGGACGGCAAGGTGGTCTCGGCGGCGACCGGCTACCCGATTCCGAAACTCGACCGCTGGTGAGCACGACCCTGGCCCCGCGAGCTGCGACTACAGGCGGCTCCGAGCCGGCGCCTAAGGCCGCCGCTTCGGAACTGCTCGCTGTCGAGAACCTCGAAGTGCTCTACGCCAAGGTCATCCTGGCGTTGAAGGGGGTGAACCTGCGCGTGGAGGAGGGGCGGTGCACCGTGCTGCTCGGGCCGAACGGCGCCGGCAAGAGCACGACGCTGAAGGCGATCTCCGGAATCCTGTCGACCGATGACGGGGCCGTGTCGGCCGGCGCGATCCGCTTTGCCGGCGAAGAGATCACCGGTATGTCGGCGCAGAGTACGGTTTCCCGGCGCCTGATCCATGTCGTCGAGGGTCGCAAGGTGCTGCGCCACCTGACGGTGCAGCAGAACCTCGTCGTCGGTGGCCACGGGCTCCCTGGCTTGGCGCGTGTGCGCGAGCGCCTCGCATTCGTCTACGAGACGATTCCGCGGCTCGCCGAACTGCGCGAGCGCACCGCCGGATACCTTTCCGGCGGTGAGCAGCAACAGATGCTGATCGGGCGGGCGTTGATGATCGAGCCTCGCTTGATGCTGATCGACGAGCCCTCGCTCGGCCTAGCGCCGAAGATGATCGAGGAGATCTTCTCGTTGCTCGCGACATTGAAGGCCAAGGGTCTGTCGCTGCTGATCGTCGAGCAGAACGCGCAGGCGGCGCTCGGGCTGGCCGACCATGGCTACGTGATGGAGGGCGGGCGGGTGGTACTTGAGGCGCCGGCAGAGCAGTTGCGCGCCAACGAGGATATTCGCGAGTTCTATCTCGGAGTCAGCCGCGACGGAGAACGCAAGAGCTATCGGAATACAAAGCACTATCGACGCCGTAAGCGCTGGCTCGGTTGAGCACAACAGGTCGACTCAACCGGGAGCATCGAATGGAATCCCCCGTCACCCTGCGACGCGATGGCGCCGTCGCGCATCTCCGCTTCAACCGGCCAGCGCGACTCAATGCCGTCGACGTGGCGACGGCATTGGCGTTCCTCGAATGCTGCAAGAGCATCGCCGCATCCACCGACATCCGTGCCGTGGTGCTGGGCGGTGAGGGCGATGCTTTCGGCGTCGGCGGCGATTTGAACGAGCTGGCGACCGATGCCGCGGCACGGGCACCCGGCCTGATCGGGCCCGTGCACGACGCGGTGAAGCTCATGGCCGAGCTCGACGCGCCGTTCATCGCGAGCCTGCACGGCATCGTCGCCGGCGGCAGCCTCAGTCTGGCCATGGCCTGCGATCTCTGCATCGCCGCGGAGGGCACGAAATTCAACCTCGCTTACGTGAGCATCGGCGCGACCTGCGACGGCTCCGGCTCGTGGAGTCTGCCGAGGATCGTCGGTATGCGCAACGCGATGGCGATTGCTCTGCTCGGCGAGACCATCGATGCGGACGAAGCGTTCCGTCTCGGGCTGATCAACAAGGTCGTGCCCCTGGCGGCCCTCGAGGCGACGACGAGCGCGATGGCGCAACGCCTCGCTTCAGGGCCAACGCTGGCGATCGGCCGGATCAAGCGGCTGATCCGGACGTCGTTCGACAACGACCTTGTGGCCCAGCTCGATCACGAACGCGATGCCTTCGTGGTCACCGCCGGCACGGAGGACTTCACGAACGCGGTGGGCTCGTTCCTGAAGAAGCAACGCCCGATATTCCACGGTCGATAGATCAGGTAAACGTTGCGGCCGCCAGCAAAAGCGCGGGAAATCACCGAGTTAAACACGGTCGTAAAGTAGCACAAGGTCAACTACAGTACGACCGTCGATGCTTGCGCGTTTGCCGACATCACGCCCCACAACCGAGGAGACGCGAATGAGATCTTTTGGCAATGGCTGGTCGGCCGCAATCGGCGTTGCGGCGGTGACCGCGCTGGTCACCGCGTGTGGTGGCGACGACAATCCGGCATCGCAGCTGACCGCGCAGCAGGCCTGCACGGCACTAGCGGGCGCGACGGTCGGCAGTGCGACCGTCGCAGCTGCTGTCATGGTCGCGGCGAGCGGCCCGGTTCCGTCGTATTGCAAGGTGTCAGCCAAGATCGAACCTTCGCTGAACTATGAGATGCGCATCCCGGACGGCTGGAACGGCAAGCTGCACTACGGCGGTGGAGGCGGCTTCAACGGCTTCATCAACGGGCTATTCGATCCTACGGGCGGACACGACAACAACGGGCTCAACCTAGCGGCGCTTAACCAGGGTTACATCAATGTCGCCAGCGACGGCGGCCACGCGGGCACCATCCCCGGTGCTCAGGACGTCGACGCCTCATGGGTTCCCGGCAATCCTGCCGCCGAGCGGCAATACGCCGACCTGGCCCTGCCGACCGTGAAGTCGTCAGCTGTCGAGATGATCAGGAAGGCCTACGGCAGCGCGCCAACGAAGTCGTACTTTGAAGGTTGCTCGAACGGTGGGCGCGAAGGCTTGATCAGCGCGCAGCGTTTCCCGAATCTGTTCGACGGGATCGTCTCGCGCGCGCCGGCCCTCAACTACGTATCTTCGGTGGGTGCCTTCGAAACCAATCAGCAAGGGATATTGCTGAATCCGGCGCTCAACTTCACGCCGGCCAAGGTGGCGCTGCTATCGGACGCGGTGCTGGCCGCTTGCGACGCCCAGGACGGCGTCGCCGATGGCGTCGTTTCGAATCCCGCCGCGTGCACCTTCACCGCCGCCACCGCGCGTGCGACGTTGCGCTGCGCCGGTGGCGCCGATACCGGCAACACCTGCCTGTCCGACGCCCAGCTCGCGGTGGTCGATACTTGGACCACGCCGAAGACCTTCGCCGGCAAGTACCTCAATCCGGGCTGGATGCTCACGGGCAACGAGAGCGCCGCCGGCAACTGGGACGCCTGGCTGTTCGCTGCCGCAGCGCCGGGCGCGCCGGCCGGCTCGGGTTCTGCCCAGTACCTGTTCGCGTACGGCGGAATCTCGGGCTTCCTTCTGAAGAATCCGACCACGGCGCCGCTCGCATTCCTCGACCCGGCCGGTGCCAACACGCTGTCGTACGACTTCAATGCGGCGAGCAACGCGGCAGCAGTCACCGCCCTGTCGTCCGAGCTCGATGCGAGCGACCCCGACCTGCGGCCGTTCAGTAACAGCGGCGGCAAGTTGCTGCTCTGGCACGGCGGCACCGACCCGGCGCTGACCATCAAAGGCACGATCGGCTACTACCAGAGCGTCATCGCCAAGGTCGGCGGTCAGACCGCCGCCGATGCGTTCGCGCGCTTCTATGTCGCTCCGGGAGTGAACCATTGCGCCGGCGGGCCGGGTGCGGACAAGTCCGACCTGCTGAGCGCCCTCGATGCGTGGGTCACGAACGGCACGGCGCCGGGGCAACTAAGCGCCGCCAAGCTCGCCGCCGACGGCAGCACCACCTTCACGCGGCCGCTATGCCAGTACCCGAAGTACCCGCGCTACACCGGCGCGGCGGGAGACGCGAACGCGGCCAAGCTGGCCGTCAACTACACCTGCACGTAGCGCACCGGCGCGAGGAAGCGTCGCAAGTCATCCGGCGAACTGCCGGATGCGCTCGCGGTCGACGGAGCCGTCGGCATGCCTCGGCAGCGCCGGCACGAAGAGGACGACACGCGGGCGCTTGTAGCGGGCGATGCGACTGGCCACGAACTCTATGAGCTCGTCCTCGCTGAGATGCGCCCCGGGGGCGATGACGCAAACGGCCTTGACCGCTTCGCCCCACGTCGCGTCGGGTACTCCCACCACTGCCACGTCGAGGACCGCAGGATGCTGGCGAAGCACGCTCTCGACTTCGGCCGGATAGACGTTCTCACCCCCCGTCTTGATCAGCTCCTTGACCGCGAGCCGGCCGCCGAACCAGAGGCGGCCATCGTGATCTAGCCGGCCGCCGTCGCCCGTGTGCAGCCAGCCGCCGCGAAAGGCGAGGGCGCTCTCGTCCGGACGGTTCCGGTAGCCGGCGAAGACCGTCGGCCCGCGGACGACAATCTCGCCCGTGTCACCGACCGGCAAAGGACCTCCGTCGTGGCCGACGACATCGATGGCGCAAAGCGGAAGCGGGAAACCTACCGACCCCGCGCTGTCGCGCGCCGCACCGAGCGACACGAGCCCGCTGGCCTCCGTCTGCCCATAGCCGGCCCAGAAGGTGGCGCCGGGGCAGGCGACCTCCAGACGCCCGATCGTCTGCGGCGTATCGAGCCCGCAGACGTGTCGAATACTGGCGAGCCGCGCCGGCTGGTGGGCAACGGCGTCCAGTAAGCCTTGAAGCATGGGCGCGAACTCTGCGAGCAGCGTCGCTTCGTGCCGCTCGACAAGCCGGGCCGCTTCGGCTGCGTCGTACTTGGGCATCACGATGCTGCTGCCCCCCGCGAATTGGGTCGCGAAGACCAGCGAGAGGGCGGTGATATGGAAAAGCGGCAGGCAGCACAGATGCACATCGGCGGCAGTCAGGCCCCATGCCGCCTGCAACTGCATCGCGTTGGCGATGAGATTGCGGTTCGAAAGCATCGCCGCCTTCGATCGGCCATCGGTCGACGCCGTGTGGATCAGGAGCAGGGGAGCGTCTGCGTCGGCCGGGTCGGCGTCCGAGAGCTCGGCGTCGAAATACAGGTCGTCGAGATATCGCTGCCGGCCGGGGACAGCGCCGATGCAAACGAGCTCCGAAGAGGGCCTTGCCGCTGGCCATGGCTGCATCAGCGGCCAGAATTCGTCTTCGACGAACACGATCTTCGGCACGTCGTTGTCGAGCAAGGTCGCCAGTTCCGGCGCGGACAGGCGCCAGTTGAGAGCGCTGACGATCGCGCCGACACGCGCCGCAGCACCGATTAGTTCGAGGTATTCGATGCGGTTTTTCGAAAGGATCGCGACGCAGTCGCCGCGAACGATTCCGGATCGTTGCAGCCCGGCGAGCTGGTCGACGCGGCGACGATGCTGCCGATGCGTGACGGCGTACGGCGCAAGAAACGCGACGCGTTCGCCGTAGCGGCGCGCGTTGCGCGCGATCAGATCTGTCAGCGTGAAGCCTCGCGCTGCCGTCGCGCCGCGCTCCGCCACGTCAGGCTCCGGACTGTCTGCCTGCGGCTTCCAGCGCGGGCTTGACGCTCTCGATCGCACCGCCGCCGTCGCAGGGGATGACCGCCCCGGAGATGTAGCTCGCGTAGGGAGACGCCAGGAAGAGCGCGAGGTTGGCGACGTCGTCGATCGTGCCGAGGCGTTTCAACGGGACCGCGCCGGTGGCCTGCTCGAGGCTGGCCGCGTCCTGGGCAACCAGCCGCTTCACGCCCTCCGTTCCGTCGATCGGCCCCGGGGAAATCGCGTTGACGCGCACCCCTTCCGCGCCCCACTCGAGCGCGAGTACCCGCGTGAACTGGTCGACGCCCGCCTTCGCCGCGCAGGCATGCGCCTGGAATCGGATCGGCATCGCCGATTGCGGCGCGGTAATGTTGATCACGGCAGCGCCGGGCTTGCGAAGGTGGTCGTACGCCTGTCGGAGCACGTGAAACGTGCCGAGCAGGTCGATGTCGATCACCGACTTGAATCCATTGGCGGACATGCGATTCGCGGAGCACAGGAAGTTGCCGGCAGCTCCCGACACGAGCACGTCGATCGGCCCGAACCGTGCCACGGATTCGGATAGGGCCAGCCCGACGGCGGCGAAGTCGCGAACATCGGCGCAGGCTCCCGCAGCGCGCCGGCCGTTCACCGACAGCTTCGCGACCGCCCCGCTCACGTTCTCCCTGCTCCGGCTGACCACCGTGAGGTTGGCACCCTGCCGGGCGAATGCCTCGGCGAGGCCGAAGTTGATGCCCGTCGTGCCACCGAACACGATGACATGCTGGCCGTTGAACTGCAGATCGATGTGCATGCGTGTCCACCCACTGGATTTGGCAAAATGTGAGCTTTACTCAAATATATCTTATCAGTGTCTCTCGCTCTTGCTAATTCCAAATCAGTCGTAGTGCTTCTGAGCTACGCTCATATCATTGCTTTTGCCGATGAGGTTCCCATGGATGACCGCCGCGCCCTGCGAGACAACCTGATCCAGCGCGTCAACGTCGGCGACCTGCTTCTGCGCAGCGCCGAGCGATTCCCGAATAAGGAGATGGTCTGCGACGCTGAGCGGCGCTGGACCTATCAACAGTTCGATGACTGGGTTAACCGTATCGCCAATGGTTTGTATCGGCTCGGGCTCCGCCCCGGCGAATCGCTGGCTCTCATGTCCGGGAACCGGGCCGAATTCTTGGCGACCTACTTCGCGTGCGCGCGAATCGGTGCAGTCTGCGTGCCCATCAATCTGCTTTGGCGTCAAGCCGAGATCGCCTACGTCCTCGAGCATTCGGCAGCGCGGGTTGTCGTCGTCGAGGCTGCGCTGTTTAGCACCGTGCGTGATGCCGTAACGAACTCAGAGCAATTGCGGGCGATTGTCGCAATGGATGGTGGGCAATCGACGACTGGCGGCGCGCTGGCGTGGCGCGTGCCGAGCCTGGATTTCGATGATCTGTGTCGCGATGAGCCCAGCATCCAACCTCAGGTTGTCGTCGAAGATCGGGCGCCGATCTCGTATCTCTACACCAGCGGTACGACCTCAGCGCCCAAGGGCGTAGTCGGCAGCCATCTTTCCATCTATCTCAATTCGCTGGGTACCGCGCTCGATACACGAATGAGCTCGGCCGATCGACTGAGCGTCGTGCTGCCGCTCTTCCACACCGCGCAGCTGAATGCCCTCTGCACCCCTGCAATTGCCGTCGGCGCGTCAATGGTGATCCAGCGCGCTTTCGACGCGAGCGAACTACTCGGTGCCATCGAGCGGGAGCGGGTTTCCGTGCTGTTCGCGCTACCGATGATGATCCGCGATCTTGTTGCCCGGCAGCTCGCGAAGCGGCACGACATCTCCTCGCTGCGACTTGCGGTCTATGCCATGGCGCCCATGCCCGAGGCCGAACTCAGGTGCGCCATGGACGTGCTGGGCTGCGATTTCAGCTTGATGTTCGGACAGACAGAGATGAGCCCGGTTGCGACGTTCTTCCGTCCGGAGCACCAGCTCACTCACCCCGGTGCCGTGGGGACGCCGGCTACTAACGTGCAGGTCGGAATCATGGATGCGACCGGGGGACTATTGCCTGCGGGCGTGTCCGGCGAGATCGTCTATCGCAGCCCGCAAGTGATGACGGGCTACCTGCGAAATGAGGCCGCCACGGACGACGCGTTTCGCGAGGGATGGTTTCACTCCGGTGATGCTGGCCACGTAGACGACGACGGGTTACTGTGGTTCGAGGACCGCTTCAAGGATGTCATCAAGACCGGCGGCGAGAACGTGTCCTCCATCGAGATCGAGCTCGCGATCCGCGCCGCTGAACCGCAGGTCCTCGAGACCGCCGCCATCGGTTTGCCGCACGAACGTTGGGGCGAGGCGATTACCGCGGTCGTCGTGGCGCAGCCGGGAGCCAGCATCGATGCAGCCCGACTCCTTTCTGCGATGAGGAGAACGCTCAGTCCCTACAAATGCCCGAAAGCCGTGATCCAGATCGCCGAGCTCCCGAAAACCGCGACCGGCAAAGTGCAGAAGGCCAAGCTCCGCGCGGCCTACGCGTCTTTCTATGAAACGCTGTCAATGGGGCCGACTTCTCCGAAGAGGTAGCCCTTCGAAAGGGCCGGCGGCCGATCAGACGATGCGGCTCTTGCCGCGTCCCTGCCAGAACTTGTCGCGCAGCGGCCGCTTGTACAGCTTGCCCGTCGGAAGTCGAGGCAGGGCATCGGTGAAGTCGACCGAGCGCGGGCACTTCATCGGCGCCAGGTGTTGACGGCAAAAGTCGATCAGCGCCGCCGCGAACGTGTCGTCGGCGGTCACGCCGGGCATCGGCTGCACGACCGCCTTGACCTCTTCGCCGAGATCTTCGTTGGGCACTCCGAAGACGGCAGCGTCGGCTACCTGCGGGTGGGTGATGAGAAGGTTCTCGCACTCCTGCGGGTAGATGTTGACTCCGCCCGAGATGATCATGAAGGTCGAGCGGTCGGTCAGGTAGAGGAAGCCGTCGTCGTCGACGTAGCCGACGTCGCCGACGGTGCTCATGGTGCCGTCGGCCGACCGCGTCGCCTGGGTGCGCGCCGGGTCGTTGAAGTAGATGAACGGCGTCGCCGTCTTGAACCAGAGCTCGCCCGGCTCGCCCTTCGGCGCCGGCTGCATCGCTTCGTCAAGCACGTGCAACTCGCCCAGCAGCACCTTGCCGACGCTGCCGCGGTGGGCCAGCCACTCCGCCGTGTTGCAGGCGGTGAAGCCGAGGCCTTCGGTCGCGCCGTAGTACTCGTGGATGATCGGGCCCCACCACTCGATCATCTGCTCCTTGACCTGCGCCGGGCAGGGCGCCGCGGCATGAACTGCGATCTTCAGCGACGACAAGTCGTAGCGCCCGCGCACCGCCTCGGGCAGCTTGAGCATGCGGCTGAACATGGTCGGCACGAGCTGCGTGTGCGTGATGCGGTACTTCTCGATCAGAGCGAGGTATTGCTCGGGATCGAAGTGTTCCATGATCACCACCGTGCCGCCGTTGCGGATCGTCAGCGCCACGTTGGCCTGCGGCGCCGAGTGATAGAGGGGCGCCGGGGACAGGTAGACCATGCCATCGGCGCATTGCCAGAGCTTGTTGAGAAAGCTGAACAACGGCAGTGGCTTCGAAGGCGGGTCCTCGGGGAGCGGGCGCAGGATTCCCTTCGGCCGGCCCGTGGTACCCGACGAATACAGCATCGCGGTGCCGAGCGATTCGTCTTGCAACGGCGAGTCGGGATACGCGGCGACGGCTTCCTCGAAATCGACGTAGCGCGGATCGTCGAGCGCACGTACCGCAGCGCCGCCGTTCACCACGAGGCAGCGCTGAACGCGAGGGCAGTGCGCGAGCGCGGCACGGGCGACTGCAAAGTTCTCGGCGGAGGTGATGAGCAGCCGCGCCTCGCTGTTGTCGACGATGTAAGCCACCTCCTCGGCCGTCAGGAAGGAGTTGATGCAGGTGTAGTACAGCCCCGACCGCTCCCCCGCGCCACTGCTCTCGACGTAGCGGTTGTTGTTCTCCATGAAGATGGAATAGTGGTCGAGCCGCTTCAGACCTTCAGCGCGCAATAGGTGCGCGAGTCGATTGGTGCGTTGCTCGAGCTCTTCGTAGGTGACTGTCTCGCCGGTGCCGGCCATGATGAAAGCGGCGCGGTGGAGGTGTTGGGCGAAGTGATTTCCGGCGTACATCTTTTGTCTCCGAACTCTGCAGGTCGACGTTCGACCCATGCTATGCACTCGCGGGGCAGGGCGACAGCGGGTATTCGCGGGATCTTCGAATCGAGCCTTCGCTGCCTTGCCGGTGTGCTGCTAAGGCAATGAAGACACCGGCCGATGCCGGACCGCGTGCTCGCGCAGTTCGCGGCGTACCAGCTTACCGGTCCGTGTACGCGGAAGCCTCTCGAGCGCGATGACGTCGACGGGCCACTTGAAGCGGCCGAGTTCGCGTTCGCACGCCGCGCGCACGGCGGCAACGAGTGCCGGCACGTCGCCAGCGGCCGATCGTTCGGGAACGACGAAGGCCATGGGTTGTTCGCCGAAACGGAGGTCGGGCACGCCAACGACGGCGCCGTCCCAGACACCCGGCGTCGCGCCGATCACACGCTCGATCTCCTGCGGATAGATGTTGACGCCACCCGAGACGATCATGTTCCTGGCGGTCGGTCAGGTACAGGTAGCCGTCGGCGTCGACGTGGCCAACGTCGCCGAAGGTCTGCCGGCCCTCTCCGTGCTTGCACGCCTTCGTCTTTTCGACCGCCTTGTAGTAGGCGAACGGTGCGACGCCCGAAAAGCACACCAGCCCGTCGGTGCCCGTGGGCACATCGTGGTCGTCGCCGCCCACGATGTGCAACCTTCCCTTGCGTGCGCGGCCGACCGAGCCGGGCTTGGCTTCGACTCGAGCGAATCGATGAGAGTCAGCCCAACGCCTTCGCTTCCCGAGTGGTACTCGAGCAGGATCGGCCCCCACCAAAGGACCATGGCCTGCTTCAGGGCGGGCGCACAAGGCGCCGCACCGTGCACGGCGACGCGGTGCGAGAAGGGCAGTGCGGCGCGCGGCCGGCAATTCAAGGAGGCGCAGGGGAGCGATCGCCCGGTGCCACGTCACCGAGCATTTCACTACTTTCCGGAAGCAGGGCAAGATGAGGGGCAGCGGTCCTCAACCGCTCGCAAGTCCGCGCCAATACTGGTGGTGCGGCGGGCACCCTCTCCCGCAACACCTAGACGCAAAAAGTCATCGTGCTCGAGCCGAAAGTCGGCTGACCACAGCCTTGCGTGAGGGGATGCGAACTCGAGCCTTCGACGATGGCGCGTCCAGGTGCCTGAAGGTCTGAAGATGATTCGCCCACCATTGCATCAACTTAACGCGCTCCGGGAGCCACTGAGCTCGGTTGTAGGCGCCTCTGACTTCGTCTCGTTCGTCATGCGACAACTGCTTCTCGATGACATCGGAGTTCCAGCCAGCCTCATTGGCACACATGGAGAACAGCGTCCGAAATCCATGTGCAGTGGCAATGCCCTTGTAGCCGAGCCGCGCCAATGCGCTGTTCAGAGTGCCGTCGCTCAGCGACTTGCCAGGGTAGAACGGGGAGGGGAAAACAAGCTCATGCCCACCGCTCACGCACTTGATGCTTTCTAGAACGGTCCGAGCCTGGATCGACAGTGGCACCAGATGCTCGGCTGCCATCTTCATTCGCACTGCCGGAATCCGCCACACTGATCGGGAGTAATCAATCTCCTTCCAACGAGCACCCCGAAGTTCCCCGGGCCGGACGGCGGTCAGAATGAGCAGCTCGAGCGCGGCTTTCGTGGAAGGATCGCCCTCGTAGGCATCGAGCCTGCCGAAGAACACCGGCATGTCCACCTCACTGAGAGCCAGGCGATGGGTAACGTCTCGCGGCCGGAGGATCTCTGCCGGCTTGAGCGGATAGGTAGGGTCCGTTTCGACCAAATCCTCGGACAGCGCGTATCGGTAGATTGAGCGCAATCGCTGAAACAGTCGGCCAGCCGTCTCTCCGGCGCCTTGCTTGTCGATCGCCTGCACCACCTGCTTGATATC
The DNA here is from genome assembly GCA_036496385.1 of Caldimonas sp. Taxonomy (GTDB): domain Bacteria; phylum Pseudomonadota; class Gammaproteobacteria; order Burkholderiales; family Burkholderiaceae_C; genus Schlegelella_A. The sequence continues at coordinate 16,032 of DASXLD010000036.1, forward strand.
GCGTGCCACGATCGCCCGAATCGGGCGAGCGCCAATCGCCGGGAAAACATGATTCTCAAGAGAGGCTTTGATCGCCTCCAGCGTGCCTGGACTCCATCCCGAGGCGCGGTGCGCCAGCCACGCCCGCGATACCGCCTCCAAGGTGCTGAGCGCGTCTCGTCGCATCGCGTGCTTCGTCTCCTGGCGTGCCGCGCTCGGGTCGACACCCTCAGCAATCTGTTTGCGAGCTTCGTCGCGACGCGCGCGGGCAACCTTCAGACCTACGTCCGGATAAATGCCAAGCGAAAGACGCTTTTCCTTGTTGCCGTGTCGGTACTTGAGACGCCACCACTTGCCTCCACTCGGCGCAAGTTCGAGGTAAAGGCCTCCACCATCGAACATGCGGACGGTCTTCGCGCCAGGCTTTGCGTTGCGGATCGCAGCGTCGGACAGAGACATTGGGGGCAACTCCGGAAACCGTGGGGGCAACAGCCTTGAAAGTTGCCCCCAGTTGCCCCCGCATGCTCTTGGACGCCACCGGATGACTCTGGACGCAAAGTCGCACGCTGTCGAGGTAAATGATACCAGCGACGGACTTTCTCGGATCGATTGGAATCGCTCGTTGGTCCCGCCGACAGGAATCGAACCTGTATTTGCCGCTTAGGAGGCGGCCGTTCTGTCCATTGAACTACGGCGAGCGGATGCGGCGGCGAGTTTAAGACCCGTTCGCGTGGCGACGCGCGATACTGCGCGGACGTGAAGCGAATGGGACGTGATGCCTTGGCCATCGTCGAAGGAACGCATGCGCGTGGCGGCGGCGGTGCGCCGGTGCGCTACCACGTCGAGTATGAAGTCGCGGGCACGGTGATTCACTTTCGCGCCAGCTTCGACAACGGCAGCGCACCGCACGAGGGCCAGTTCGACTTCGATCCGGCGAAGCTCGACGCTGCCGCCGCGGTCGACGCCTTCATGCAGAACCACATCGAGAAGTCCGACTGGGACGTCGCGCCCTAGCTCTAGCCGCACGCGACCCGGCAGCGCGAGCGCCTGGCGGTCGCAGGCCCTAGTTCCAGCGCAGGATCCAGTGCAGATCGATCGCGTTGTCGTCGCCGGCCTGGGCACGCACGCTGACGCGCTGGGCGACGCGATAGATGAGCTGCCAGCTGCCGGTGGTCGCATTGAGCCCTCGCTCGTAGCCGACGTACCAGCGCTGCGAGATCTGCTTGCCGAGCGTGACGATGGTGTCCTTGACGTCGCCCGTCCCCGTGCTCGGGCCCTGCCTGACGCCGATCTGGTCGAAACCGATGCTCTTGACGATGCGATCGGTGACGCCGGGCCCTTCGCCGGCGAGGAGGGCGAGCGCCGCCTGCTGCAGCAGCGCGGTGTCGGCGCCGTCGACGGTCTCGCTCGCCCGGCCGACGACGAGCCAGCTCAGCTTGTCGATCTCCGACATGTCGGGCTCCGAGAACAGCCGGATGCGCGGCGACTGCGCGCTGCCGGTGACGAGCACGCCGACGCGGACGTCGAGATTGGGGCGCGTCGCCTCGATGTCGAGGCGCGGATTCTCGACCGGGCCGGCGAAGCCGAGGACGCCGCGGTCGATGACGAGCTTTTGGCCATACGCCTGGTAGGTGCCGTCGACGGCGCGCAAGGTGCCGTCGACGGCGAGGCGGCCGCCCGGTGAGGTGAGACGAAGCTCGCCGCGCAAGCCGGCGTCGAGGCCGCGGCCGCGAACGCGCAGGCTCTGGCCCATGTCGACCCGCAGGTCGAGCGCGACCTTGCGCGACGCCGGCGCGACCATCGCGACCGGTGTCGCCTTCGCCGCGTCCGCCTCGCCGGCCGCCGGCGCCGCGCGCGGTCGCCGCACGACCTCGACGTCGTCGCCGAGCGTCGGCGCGTCGGAGCGTGTGAAGTCGACCAGCCCTTCGTCGACCTTGAACGAGCCGTCGAGCGCGACCGTGCTGGCGTCGAGGCGCATCGCCGCGCGGCCGCTCGCGACGATGCGGCGGTCGACGCGCCCGAGCATCCTGAACTTGTCGGCAACGAGAGTGAGTGCGGCCACCGGTGCAGCGCCGAAGGTCGCGCTGCCTTCCAGCCGCACCGTGCCGTCGCCGGCCTTGGCGGTGAAGGTCTCGATCCGCGCGCTGTCGCCCTGCAGCGCGATCGCGACCGTGCCGTCGCTGATGTTGACGCCCTGCAGGAAGTTGCGCACGGCGATGCGCGAGCCTTCGACGTGGCCGGTGTACGTCGGCGCGCCGAAGCGGCCCTCGATCTTCGCGTTGGCGTGCAGCTCGCCCTCGAGTCGCCAACCGGTCGGCAGCCACGTGCCCCAGGTGCCGAGGCGTGCGACATGAAGCTCGACGACGCCGTCGATCGGTGTCGCTTCGCCTGGCCAGGACGCGCTGCCGCTCGTGCGCGCGACGACTGCGGCCGAGCCGGTCCCGAAGGCGCTGCCGGCAACGCCCGCGGTGAAGTTCCAGACGCCGTTGCGGGCGACGATCGCGGCCCGCAGCTCGCTGAAGCCGAGCGGGCTGGTTGCCACGCCTTCGGTGACGGTGAGATCGCCGCTGCCGCGTTCGACGACGGCGTCGACGACGACGTCGGGGGCGCTCTGCACGTCGATGTGCGCACCGACGGTGAGATCGCCGCCCCAGCCGAAACCGGGCTGCAAGACACGCAGCAGCGGCGCGACCGGCATCGGCTCGACCGTCGCGTGCGCGTCGAGCCGAGCGTTGCCGCCGTTCTCGCCGCCCCGCCACGCGATCCGCGTCCAGCGCACGGTCGCACCGAGCGCCTCGGCGGCGCCGGGCTCGATGCTCACGCGCGCCGGGCCGCCTGCCCAGAAGACGCTGCCGTGCAGGTCGCGCACGTGCAACCAGGTGCGCGTCGGGGCGCCGGTGCTACGGGCGACGACCTCGCCGACGCTGCCGCGCCAACCGGCGTTGCGCGCACCATCGGCGTCGACGAGGCCGCCGGTGAACGAGGCGAGCACGACGCTGCGCGTGCTCGGCGAAGGCGCCGACGCCGCGGTCGCAGTTGCGGTCGCTGTGGTCGTTGTTGTCGTGGTCGTTGGGGTCGCTGAGGACGCAGCCGCGGTGGCCGCAGTCACCGTGCGCGCGCTCGAGGCAATCGCATCGGCCCACTCGGGCGGCAGCGCTGCCGAGTCGATCCGCAGCTCGCCGCGGTGGGCGCGCGCGGTGCCCGAGAGCTGCACCGCGGCGTGCTCGATCGCGCGCCCGGCGGCGTCGACGCCGTCGAGCGCGAGGCTGGCGTCGAGCGCTGCGTCGGCGCCGCTGCCGAGGCGCCAGCGCCCGTCGGCGCGGCGCACCGTCGACGCCGCGTAGCGCAAGCCGCTGCCGTGCAGCTCGCCGTCGCTGCGCAGCGCGGGCCAGCGACCTTCGATGTGCGCGGTCGCCGCCAGCGCACCGGCGAGCGTCGGAGCACGGCCGCGCACGGCGGGTCCGAACCAGACCGCGAGCTTGTCGAGCGCCGGCGCGTCGATCGCGAGCTGCCAATCGTCGGCGGTGCTTGCCGCACCGCCGAGGAGGCCGTGGCCATTCGCGTGGTTGCCGGCAGCGACGACGTCGAGCACCGTGCGCGCGCGGCCGTCGTTGTTGACGACGCTCGCCGTCGCCTTGACTGCGACGCCGGCGAGGGCGCTGTCGTGAACGCGGACCTCGGCGTGTCCGCGCGTTGCCGCCAGTGAGTCGAGAAGCGACGAGTCGGCGCGCGCAGCTGCGGGGACGAGATCGAAGTCGCCTTCGGCATTGATCCGGTTCGTGCCGCGGGCGAGCGGCGAATCGGTGCGGCCGGGCCACCACGGCAGCGGATCGAACCCGACCAGGCGCAGCTTGCCGCTCGCCCGCCACGGCGCGCGCGTCGACGTCCGCACGAGCTTGCCGGTGCCGCTCGCCTTGGCGTCGCCGAGAGACGCCTCGGCGACGCGGACCTCGATCGCATCTGCCATCGCGCGTCCTTCGACGCGCAGGCGCAAGGCTTTCGGCGCGCCGCGCGGCAGCCGTGGATCGGCGAGCGTTCCCGCGAGCTGCGCAACGACGTCGATCGCGCGCTGCTCCGGCGCTGCCGCGAAGCCGCTGCCGGTGAGCGCGACCGTTCCCGCGAGCGAGGTCTGCGGCGCACGGCCGTCGAGCGCCACCGGCAGGACGCCGTCGAGATCGGCGGCGACGTTCCAGGTGTCGCCGCTCCAGCGGCCGCGGCCGGCGATTCGGCCGCCCGGCCGATCGCTCGCGCCGAGCTCGGCCTTCAGCGTCTCGACGTCGACGACGCCTGCCGCATCGGGCCGCGCGCGCAGCGTCGCCTCGAGCCGCCGCACCGGCAACCGGCCTTCGTTCCAGCGGCCGGCACGGGCATTGGCGACGTCGATCGAGACGAGCGCCGGTTGGTCGAGGCCGTTCGTGGTCACGATCGCGCGGCCGCTGAGCGAAGTCGCCGGCACGCCGCTCGCGAAGACGGCAAGGTCGAGCGCCGCGGTCGACGCCTGCAGCTCGCCGAGCGGCCACGGCGCGAACGGCCGCACGACGGCATGCGCGGTGAGCGACTGCGCGGCTCGGCCCTCGCGTGCCGCGACGTGCGCGTCGGCGCGGACGTCGAGCGAGTCGAGCGGGCCGCGCGCCTCGACGCTTGCCTGCCAGGGCAGGGCGGCGTCGTCCGCGGCGACCAGCGATACGCGGGCGTCGATCGCGAGCGGGCGATCGGCGTCGATCGTCGCCGCGCCGGTCGCACGCAAGCGGTCACGGCTCGCGGCGACATCGTCGAAGCGATGCCGCGCGCCGCCGTCGGCGCCGAGGTGGACGCGTGCGCGCAGCATGCGCACCGGCGTCGCGTCGTCGTCGCCGATGCGCAGCGCGTCGACGGTCGCGGTGCCGATCTCGATCTCGAGCGGCAGCCGCAGGCTTTGCGGCGGCTGTGCCGGCTCGGTCGTCTGCGGCCGGTCGCTCGCCGCAAGCCAGGTCACGCGATCGGCGTGCAGCGTGGCGATGCGCAGGCGCAACCAGCGACCGGCGTCGCCGCTTGCCAAGACGAGGCCCTGCCAGCGCGGTGCGTCGAGGCGCAGCACGCCGCTGCCGGGGAAGACGACGTCGATGCGGTCGGCGTCGAAATCGCCGATCAGGGCGCCGCGCGGCCCGCTCACGGTGAGGTAGGGGACGTGCCGGATCAGCCAGGCGCTGCCCGAAGCGCTGTGCACGACCCAGAGCAGCGCGGCGACGCTCGCCCCGGTGACGAGAAGCAGCGCCGCGACCCCGCCCGCCAGCCATCGCCACGCCCGCGGCCGCGTCGCAGCGGCGCGCTCGGCGACCTCGCGCGGCATCGGGTCGGGGCTGATGGTGTCGATCGCCATCGCGTTTCGATCAGAACGTCACGCCGACGCTCAGGTGCAAGCGGAAGCGCTCTTCGTGGATACCGTAGGCGACGTCGAGGCGCAAGGGACCGACGGGGCTCCGATAGTGCAAGCCGACGCCGACGCCGACCACCGGGTGCAGCTCATTCCACTGGTCGGCGGCGCTGCCGGCGTCGGTGAAGACGGCGCCGAACAGCGCCGGCAACCGAGCGGTGAGCCGGTGCTCGAGCTCGATGCTGCCGGTGGCGAGGACGCGGCCGCCGACGACCACCCCGTTCACGAGCGGGCCGAGCGTGCGGTAGCCGTAGCCGCGCACCGAGTTGTCGCCGCCGGCGCGAAAGAGCACCGTGTCGGGAACCGCGATGCGGCTGTGGACGAAGACCTGGCCGGCCTCGACGCGCGCGTTCGCATACCAGCCGCCGAACGGCCGGTACCAGTTGAAGCGCGTGTACGCACGCAGGAACGGACCTTCGCTGCGCTCCTCGTCGACGAGATCGGTGCGCTTCTCGCGGCCCGCGCCGTAGCCGGCGCCGCCCTGCAGCGACAGCGCGGTGCCGATGGTCGGCTGCAGGATGTTGTCGACGTCGCGGCGCAGCCAGTTGTAGTTGAGCGAGGCGGCGACGCTGGCGTCGGTCAGCGCCGCGTTGTCGACTCGCGCCTGCGTGATCTCGGCGTAGTAGAGGCGCTCGAAGCGCGTCGTGTCGAGCGAGCGGCCGATGCGCGCAGTGCTGCTGTGACGCGTCTCGTCGGCGGCCCGCAGCTCCTCGATGTTGCCGGCGACGAGGTTGCGCCACATGTTCTCGAGCGGGTACGAAGTGAACTCGAGGCCGAGCAGCTTCTGGTCGGGGCCGTACGTCAGCGTCGTGTGCGCGACCCAGGGGGTGCCGAGGAACTTGCGGTCGTAGAGCTCGGTCGAGACGCGCGGGCCGGTGTTGGCGCTGTAGCCGATGCCGAAGTTGGCCTGGTAGCGGCTCAGCTCCTTCACCTTGACGACCACCGGTGCGGCGTCGGGCGGCCCGGTTGCATCGAGCTCGACCGACGCTCCCTCGAACAGGCCGAGCTTCAGCAGCCGCTCCTGATAGTCGAGGAGGACCCGTTCGCTGTACTGCTCGCCGCGCACGAAGGTGGCGAGTCGGCGCACCGCGATCTCGTCGAAGCGGTGAATGCCCTCGACGCGGATATCGCCGAAGTGGTAGAGCGCGCCGCCATCGACGGTGAGGTCGAGCGCTGCGGTGTTGTCGGTCGCGTCGATGCGGGCGCTCGTCGCCTGCCACGAGGCCAAGGCGTAGCCGTCGGCGCGCAGCGCGGCGAGCGTCGCCGTCTTGGCCGAGCTCCAGGCCGGCTGGCGGAAGGGCTGCCCGGCGCGCAACGGCCAGATCCTGCGCAGGTGATCGAGGCGGTCGATCCACGGCTCTTCGAGAGTCGCGACGCGCGGCGCGAGCGGCGCGCTGGCGGCGATCGCGACGCCCGTCACCGTGACGCGCGGGCCGGGAACGACCTTCACCGCGAGCCGCGGCAGGGCACCCGGCGGGTCGCTGCGTGCGATCGTCACCTCGGCGTTGAAGTAGCCCTCGGTCTCGAGCAGCGTCCTCGCCTGCGCCGGCGCCGCGGCGGCGAGGCGATCGAGCTCGGTCGAGGTGACGGCTTCCGAGCGCGGCACGCTCTGGAACCTGCTGATGTCGAGATAGTCGGCGAGCAGCGTCTTCAGCGGCGCCGGGGCGTCGATCTCGACCTCGTACTGCGGCACCGCCGGCTCGCTCTCGGCCGCGGTGTCGTCGCTCTTGTCGCCGAAGAACGGCAGGCTGGCGCAGCCGCCGAGCGCCAGCGAGAGCATCGACCAACCGAGCGCCCGGCGCAGCGGCGCGCCGAAGGTCATTTGACGAGCAGTCGCATGGCTCCTTCGAGCCCCGGCAAGGTGAGCGGAAACATGCGCTGGTTCATGAGCTGCTGGACGACGGCGATGCTCTGCCGATAGCCCCAGACGCCCTGCGGCTCGGGGTTGATCCAGGCGAACTTGGGGAACGCATTCGTCAGCCGCTGCAGCCACTCGGCGCCGGCCTCCTCGTTGTTGTATTCGACGCTGCCGCCGGGCTGCAGGATCTCGTACGGGCTCATCGTCGCGTCGCCGACGAAGATCAGCTTGTAGTCCTTGTTGTACTTGCGGATGACGTCCCAGGTGCTGAACTTCTCGCTGTAGCGGCGCCGGTTGTTCTTCCACATGAAGTCGTAGACGCAGTTGTGGAAGTAATAGAACTCGAGGTGCTTGAACTCGGTCTTGGCGGCGCTGAACAGCTCCTCGACGCGGTGGATGTGCTCGTCCATCGTGCCGCCGACGTCCATCAGCAGCAGCACCTTCACCTTGTTGTGCCGCTCGGGGATCATCTTGATGTCGAGCATGCCGGCGTTGGCGGCGGTCGAGTGGATCGTGCCGTCGAGGTCGAGCTCCTCCTCGGCGCCTTCGCGCGCGAAGCGGCGCAGCCTTCTGAGGGCGATCTTGATGTTGCGCGTGCCGAGCTCGAGCGAGTCGTCGTAGTCCTTGTACTGGCGCTGGTCCCAGACCTTGACCGCCGAGCGGTTGCGGCCCTTGTCCTGGCCGACGCGAATGCCCTGCGGGTTGTAGCCATAGGCGCCGAACGGGCTCGTGCCGCCGGTGCCGATCATCCTGTTGCCGCCTTCGTGGCGCTCCTTCTGCTCCTCGAAGCGCTTCTTCAGCGTTGCCATGAGCTCGTCCCAGCCCATCTTCTCGATCTTGGCTTTTTCCTCGGGCGTGAGGTCGAGCTCGAGCTTCTTCTGCAGCCACTCGAGCGGGATGTCCTGGCTGAAATCGGTGAGCAGCTCGACGCCCTTGAAATAGGCGGCGAACGCGCGGTCGAACTTGTCGAACTGCGCCTCGTCCTTGACCAGCGCGGTGCGTGCCAGGTAGTAGAAGCGGTCGATCGTCGGGCCTTCGTCGCCGTCGTCGATGACGCCGGCCTGGATCGCCTCAAGCAGGGTGAGGTACTCCTTGACCGAGACCTTGAGCTTGGCGGCCCGCAGGGTGAAGAAGAAGTCGATCAGCATGGCATGGGCGGCGCGAGCAGTCGCCGCCCGGCGAGCATACCGGGTCGGGCAGCTTCCTCGGCCCCGCGGGGCGTCAGCGGAGCTCGTTCATCATCGACGCGGGCATGTGCTGCGCAGCGTGCATGCCGTGCCCGTGGCCAGCCTGGCCATGGCGATCGTCGAAGCGCGAATGGCCGCGGCGCCCGCCGGCGAACCGGCCGGAAGCGAGCGGCACGCCGCCGACCGCCCAGCCGTAGTCGTAGACGGCCGTGTCGTCGTGCTGGCGTTGCTGATCGAGCGCCAACGCCGCGATTCGGGTCCGCTGGTTCTCTTCGTCGGCGCGACGCTCTTGCTCGATCAGGCGCTGGATGCGTTCGCTGACCTGCTGCGCCTCGGCGCGGACGTCGAGCGCCCGCTGGCGGGCCGCGGCGGGATCCTCGGCCGGGACTTGCCACGTTCGCTCCGTCTTGGCGCCGGCGGCAGGCCGATCCGTGAGGAGGATGCGGCCGTCGCTCATGCGCTGCTGCACGATCTGCGTCGTCGGCGGGTCCGATGCGGCGGCTGCGGGGGCAACGGCGAGGACTGCCGATGCCAGCAACACGAGGCGGGTGAGCGGCTGCATGAGAACCCTTTCGATCATCATCGCGACGACTTGGTACCCTGTGCGGACTCTACTCCGCCCTCCTTGGACATGATCGAGACTTACACGTTCCGTTCCGATGCGCTCGCCGACGCCGTCCGCGCCATCGTCGCCGCCGCCGGCTCGAACGAACACGAGGCCGAGGCGGTCGCCGCCAACCTGGTCGAGGCGAACCTGCGCGGCCACGACTCGCACGGCGTCGGCATGGTGCCGCGCTACGTCGACGCGGTCCTCGAAGGCGGCCTCGCGGTCAATGCCCACGTCGCCATCCGCCAGGACAGCGGCGCGCTGCTCACTCTCGACGGCCGGCACGGCTACGGCCAGGTCATCGGCCAGGAGGCGATGGAACTCGGCGCCGCGCGGGCGAAGGAGCACGGCGTCTGCGTCGTCGGCCTCGCCCATTCGCACCACCTCGGCCGAATCGGGCAGTGGGCCGAGCAATGCATCGCGCACGGCCTGGTCTCGATCCACTTCGTCAACGTGCTGTCGCGGCCGATCGTCGCTCCTTTCGGCGGCCGCGATGCGCGCGTCGGCACCAATCCGTTCTGTGTCGGTATCCCGCGGCCAGGCGGCGAGCCGGTCGTGCTCGACTTCGCGACCAGCAAGATCGCTCAAGGCAAGACGCGCGTCGCCTACAACAAGGGCGTCGTGGTCGAGCCGGGGACGCTGATCGACGACCGCGGCGACGCGACCGTCGAGCCGCGCTTTGCCGTCGTCGAGCCGCTCGGCGCGCTGCTGCCGTTCGGCGAGCACAAGGGTGCGGGGCTGGCGCTGATCTGCGAGCTGCTCGGCGGCGCGCTCGCCGGCGGCGCGACCGGCCGCGCGGTCACCGACGGCCGGCGCCGCGTTCTCAACAGCATGTTCTCGGTCCTCGTCGATCCGGCCCGTCTCGGCACGGCGGCGAACCTGGCGAGCGAGATGGAAGGCTTCGTCGCCTACGCGACCGCGTCACCACCGCAGCCCGGCCTCGAGCGCGTCCTCACGCCCGGCGAGCCCGAGCGCGCGACGCGCGCACAGCGGCTGCGCGACGGCATCGCCGTCGATGCGGTGACCTGGGCCGAGGTCGCCGCCGCGGGCGCGAAGGTCGGCGTTGCGGCGGCGAAGACCGATGCGTTGGCACGCGGCTAGCCAGGGGCTTGGCCAAGGAGCGACGATGAACGTTCGTTCGCCGGCGAGACCGTCGCCGCGCGTGGCCACCCTCATGCTCGCGAGCACTTTCTTCTGCATCGCCGCGAGCGCCGCGCCGCCGATCGACAAGCTCCGGCTGCCGCCGGGCTTTCGCGTCGAGCTGCTTACCGATGCGGTGCCGAACGCGCGCCAGATGGCGCTCGGCCGCCACGACGCCGCGCAGGGAATCGTCTACGTCGGCTCGGCGAGCGCCGGCAAGGTCTATGCGGTGCTGTACGGCGCTCCGGGCAAGCCCGCGGTGGTGCACACCGTCGCGAGCGGCCTGCCGCTGCCGACGGGAGTCGCGTACCGCGACGGCGCGCTCTTCGTCGGCGCGCTCGCGCGCGTGCTGCGCTTCGACGGCATCGACGACAAGTTCGCCGCGGCGCCGAAGGCCAACGTCGTCAGCGACCGCTTCCCGTCGGAGACGCATCACGGCCGCCGCTTCCTCGCCTTCGGACCCGACGGCAAGCTCTATGTTCCGGTCGGCGCGCCGTGCAACATCTGCCTTCCGGACGATCGCCACGGCGTCATCCAGCGCATGAGCGTCGACGGCGGCGCGATCGAGACGGTCGCACGCGGCGTCCGCAATTCGGTCGGCTTCGACTGGAACCCCGTCGACGGCACGCTCTGGTTCACCGACAACGGCCGCGACCTGCTCGGCGACGATCTTCCCGCCGACGAGCTCGACCACGTCACTCGCACCGGCGAGCACTTCGGCTACCCGTATTGCCACCAAGGCGACTCGCCCGATCCCGAGTTCGGCGCGCAGCACGCGTGCAGCGAGTTCACCGCGCCTGCGGCCAAGCTCGGTGCGCACGTCGCCGCGCTCGGCATGCGCTTCTACAGCGGCACGCAGTTTCCTGCCGCGTACCGCGGCAACATCTTCATCGCCGAGCACGGCTCGTGGAACCGCAGCAGCAAGGTCGGCTACCAGGTCGTTCGCGTTGCGATCGACGGCCAGGGTCGTGCCGCGGCGCCCGAGCCCTTCCTGCACGGCTTTCTGCAGGTCGAGGGCGGGCGCGAGTCGGTTTGGGGACGGCCGGCCGACGTGCTGCCGCTACCGGATGGATCGCTGCTCGTCAGCGACGACACTGCGGGGGCTATTTATCGGGTCCGCTATGGCGG
>DASXLD010000037.1:0-1883 GCA_036496385.1 Caldimonas sp.
GCGCGCGATCCGGCACGGCCTCTCCGGCGAGCTGATCGACTTCGCACGCGGCGAATCGGTGCCTGCCCGAGCACGGCTCGAAGGGCTCGTGGAGTGGGTGCGCCCGGTCGCCGAGGAGCTCGGCGCGGCGGATTGGCTCGCGATCCCCGAGCGCACCGCGGCCGAGCGGCAGATCGCACGGCACGAGGACGGCGCAAGCATGCGGGAGATCTTCGACGAGCAGGTCCGCTGGCACCTCAGCACGCCCACTTCGTGACACGGCCTGACCGGCGCTTGTGGTAAAAACCGGCGGCGCCGGGGCCTTCTCGGCGTTGACTTTGTGACGCCCGGAGGGAGCTCTACCGAATGAGTTGGTTCCAGCATCACGCCGTGCTGTTCGCGCTGCTCTGCGCCCTGGCGGCGATCGCGTACGGCATCTACCTGACTGTCTGGCTGCTGCGGCAGCCTGCCGGCACCGAGCGGATGCAGGAGATTGCGCGTGCCGTGCAGGAAGGCGCCGCCGCGTACCTGCGCCGCCAGTACTCGACGATCGCGGTCGTCGCGATCGTGCCGTTCCTGCTGCTCGGCTTCTACAACAAGCTCGGATGGGGAGCCGCCGTCGGCTTCCTGATCGGCGCCACCTTCTCGGCCGCCGCCGGCTTCATCGGCATGAACGTGGCCGTGCGCTCGAATGTGCGGACGGCCGAGGCGGCTCGCAAGGGGCTGCCTCCGGCGCTCAACGTCGCCTTCCGGGCGGGCTCGGTCACGGGCCTGTTCGTCGTTGGTCTCGGCCTCGCCGGCGTCGCGGGGTACTACGGGATTCTCACCGACTGGCTGAACCACACGCCGCACTCTGCGATCAAGGACCTCATCGGCCTCGCGTTCGGCGGCTCGCTGATCTCCGTCTTCGCGCGGCTCGGCGGCGGCATCTACACGAAGGCCGCCGACGTCGGCGCCGACCTGGTCGGGAAGATCGAGGCGGGGATTCCGGAAGACGACCCGCGCAACCCGGCCGTGATCGCGGACAACGTCGGCGACAACGTCGGCGACTGCGCCGGGATGGCGGCCGACCTGTTCGAGACGTACGCCGTGACCGCGGTCGCCGTGATGCTGCTCGGGGTCAGCGGCCAGGCATTCCTCCAGGGAACGCAGCTCTGGCTCTATCCGCTTGCGATCGGCGGCGTCTCGATCATCGCTTCGATCGTCGGCATCCAGTTTGCGCGCGTCCGCGAGGGCGGCAACGTCATGAACGCGCTCTACCGCGCGGTCATCGTGGCGACCGTCATCTCGGCGGTCCTCTTCATCCCGATCACGATGGCCTTCGACTCGAGCGGCAAGTTCTCGTTCGGGAACCTCTACGGCGCGGCGCTCGTCGGCCTCGCCGTCACCGCGCTGCTGGTCGGCATCACCGAGTTCTACACGGGCACGCGCTGGAACCCGGTCAAGGCGATCGCGCGAGCGTCGCAGACCGGCCACGCGACGAACATCATCGAGGGTCTCGCCGAGGGCATGCAGGCCACCGCCGCACCGGTGGTCGTGATCGCGATCGGGATCCTGCTCGCCAACCATTTCGCCGGCCTCTTCGGCATCGGAGTAGCAGTCATGGCGCAGCTCTCGATGACGGGCCTGATCGTCGCGCTCGACGCGTACGGGCCGGTCACCGACAACGCAGGCGGCATCGCAGAGATGGCAAACCTGCCGCCCGAGGTGCGCGCGATCACCGACCCGCTCGACGCGGTCGGCAACACGACGAAGGCCGTCACGAAGGGCTACGCGATCGGGTCGGCGGCGCTGGCCGCGCTCGTCCTCTTCGGCTCGTATGCCGACGGGCTGGCCCAGCAGGGACTGCCGACGATCTTCAACCTGCGCGATGCGTGGGTGATCGCCGGCCTCTTGATCGGCGG
>DASXLD010000038.1:0-15571 GCA_036496385.1 Caldimonas sp.
ACGGTCGTCATCAAGCCCAGCGAGATGAGCGCCATGCAAACCGAAGTGCTGATGGACGCCTTTCATGAAGCCGGCTTGCCTCCTGGCGTCATCAATGTCGTGACGGGCCTCGGCGAGGTCGTCGGGACGGAGTTAACGCAAAGTCCCGACATTCAGAAAATCGCTTTCACCGGTTCGACGCAGATCGGAAAACTGGTCGCCAAGAACTCCCTGGACACGATGAAGCGCTTGACGCTGGAGCTCGGGGGCAAGTCCCCGAACATCATCCTGGACGACGCCGATCTCTCCACGGCGATCCCGATGGCCATCAACGCCTGCTACCTGAATAACGGGCAGGCCTGCATTGCGGCCTCGCGTCTGATCGTGCCGAAAGACCGCCTCGACGAAGTGAAGCGATTGGCCAAGGCGGCCGTCGAAAAAATCAAGACGGGCGATCCGAGGGACAAGGACGTCACCCTCGGCCCATTGGCCAGCACAAAGCAGTACAACCGCGTGCAGGGGTACATCAAGTCTGGGATCGAGGAAGGTGCAGAGCTCGTCATCGGTGGCGAAGGTCATCCCCAGGGACTTGAAGGTGGGAATTTCATCAAGCCCACCGTGTTCGCCAACGTCACCCGCGAGATGCGTATCGCGAAGGAAGAAATCTTCGGACCCGTCCTGTCGATACTGACGTACAAGACGGAAGCCGAGGCCGTTGAAATCGCCAACGACACCGAATTCGGCCTCATCGCGTATGTAAGCTCGGCGGACCTGGAAAGGGCCACCCGTGTGGCGCGCAAACTCGCCGCCGGCCGCGTCCTGATCAACACATTGAGTCACGACCCGTTTGCTCCCTTCGGTGGGTTCAAACAATCGGGGATCGGTCGGGAAGGCGGGATCTTCGGGCTGCAGGAGTACCTGGAGCCCAAAGCGATCATCGGCTAACCGAAGACTGTCCTGACAGCGCGATCGCTCTCAGACGAAACGCCGGCGAGAGAAAAAATGACCGTCCACGTGCCAGACCGTTTCAAAGCCGCGAACGCCTTTTGGATCGGGCTCGGTAAGATCGGACTCACGCCTGCAGCGGTGCTGAGCCAAGCTCGCTTGCCGCTAACTGTCTACGACGGCAAGACGAACCTCGTCACAACGGCGCAGTTCTTCGCGCTCTGGCGTGCCGTGGGCGAGCTCTCCACTGATCCGGCCGCAGGCCTGAAAATCGCCACCCAGATCGACGTTGGCAATCGGCCACCGTCAACTATGGCGGCCTACTACGCCCGTGACTACCGGGATGCCCTCGCCCGCCTTGCTCGCTTCAAGCAACTGTGCTCGCCCGAGGAACTGCAAATCAAGGTGAGCAAGAACGAGTGCGTGATCGAGCCTGTTTGGCTCCACGCGCAGGAACAAACGCCGCCTTTGTTGACAGACGCCGCCTTCGCCTCCTTCGTTGAACTTGGTCGCCGAGGCACAGGGCATTTGGTGACAGCGAAAAGGGTCGAGCTGAAGCGTAGCGTGGAGGCGACCGGCTTCCACGAAGCCTATTTCAAGGGCCCGATCACGTTCAAAGCGCGACGGAATGCGCTCGTCCTGCACGCGACCGATCTCGATCGGCCGTTCCTTACCTACAACGCCGAGTTGCTTGAGATGTTGAATCCGCAGCTCGAACGCGCGCTTGAAGAGCGCCGTGCGCAAAGTTCGATCAGTGAGCGGGTGAAATGGATTCTCAAACGCATGCTCGCGGGAAACCGGCCGGGGATATCGGCCGTGGCGCGCGAGCTCGGGTTGAGCGATCGGACCTTGCAGCGTCGAATCATCGATGACGGCGCAACCTTCCGGCAGTTGCTTCTTGAGGCGCGGCAGGAACTGGCACACGAGTACCTCAGCCGGCCAGAGATGGATGTCACGGAAGTGGCATTCCTGCTCGGCTACGAGGATTCGAATTCTTTCTATCGAGCCTTCCGAGCGTGGGAGGGGACGACACCCTCCCGGTTGAGGGCAGCGCTCCGACGATCTGAAACTAGGCAATAAGTGCTTCCCGACGTGGTCCTGGCTTATGGGCGGACGTTCGCCCCTGGTTATCGGCTTCAGCAGTCCAGTGCAGAGGCATCGCGGCCTGAC
Source organism: Caldimonas sp. (assembly GCA_036496385.1). GTDB lineage: Bacteria > Pseudomonadota > Gammaproteobacteria > Burkholderiales > Burkholderiaceae_C > Schlegelella_A. Next base: position 2,095 of record DASXLD010000038.1, read on the forward strand.
TGCTGACGGCCTCGCTATCCGCGCCGACGGGAGGTCGCAAATGGCCGGCATCGAGAAAATCGGACCAGCAACAAGGATTGGAAGGCGGGGAGGGGTGCAACGGACCGACCACTTCGCCGCCGTCGAGCAACATCCCTATTTGCATAGCAGCGAACACAACGCGTTCGCGCTGAGTTTGAGCAGACCTTCGGGAGTCGCGGGAAACTGGCCCAACGTCACCTGTCTCTTGAACTGCAACGAAACGAGTGGTGTGTCGAACCGACCTATCGGCACCCGGCTTCTCTGATCTCTGACGCGTCGCAAGCCAAGCAATCGTAGTCGACGCGAGCACCGGGAGCGGACGAGCGTGAAGGCGCGGCCCTGGCACCAGTGCGCCAAGCCACTACGTGAGCTTCAGCGACGACATCACCAGGTGCGTCGTGCCGTCGTAGGAGGCTTGGCGCAACCGCTCTCAGGCGGCGCAGCCGGCGCGGCCGGGCGGGAGAGTTACTTCATCGAAAAGATCGACATCGAACGCTCGCCGTTGACGCCGTTGACGGCCAGGTTCAGGCTGACTTGGAGCACCGGATGCCCATTGCAGGTGGCCGGGATGACGATCGAACCGCTCGTTGCATTCTTCGCCAGCGGCGCCTGGTCAACCGAGCAAGACGTGGTTGTGGGCAGGCTCGAATCGCCGTCGAAGACTTGCGCACCCAGTTGCACGTTCTGGATCGCGTAAGTTGTCGGCAGCGTCCAGCTCACCGGCATGGCTGCGCCGAAACTGATCGAGGCAAGCGCCGAGTTCGTCGGCGCCGTGATCGAAGTAGGGTCGGACGTCCAGGCGTTCAGCTTGACCGTGGCAGGAATCGCCGCGCCGGCGCCGGTGGGCAACATGCTCACGGTAATCGGCGTGCCTGCGGGAGGCAGGTCGGCCACGGCGATCGGCCCGGAGTTCATGAAGAAGTTGTCGAGCGTGTCGGCGCCGTCGATGCTGGTTCCACCAGCTGCCAATGCGGTGCTGGTGACGCACAAGGTGGGCGTGTCCTTGTTGTTCGGCCAGATCGCGCCGCCGCCGCTCACGCTTCCGCCGCTGAACAGCGTCGTGGGCGCGCGCACGTCTATGTTGATCGCCATGCCGGGGCCGCCGGGCGCTCCGTTGCACTGGCTCCAGCCGCTGATCGCCCCCAGATCGTTGCGCATTTCGGCTTGCGCGTCGAAGCGGTAGGGACGGTTGTTGCCGGTGATCAACCAACTGGTGCCGATGAGTTTGAACCGGAATCGAAGCATCTCGACGTTGCTTTGGCCGTCGAGGGATTGCGTGAGTTGCAAGTGCAGTTCGGCGGTGCCGTTGGCCAGGTCGATCGAGTCGGCGTTCAACACTGCGAACGAAATCGTCGAGCCCGCAAGGGTGCCGACCGATTTGGCGATGAATTGCGCGGCATTCTCTCCGTCGTCGAGCAGGTTCGGGTCGACGTAGGGCTGCAGGTCCGCCGCCGCGAGCGCCACGCCCTTGGTGTTGACGGCGGCGGCGAATGAACTCAGCCCGGCCTTCATGGCGTCGAGCGCCGTGCTCGACGCGCTCGACACTTCGACCGCGCTTGTGGTCACGCTGCTCGACTGCGTTCCCGTTGCGCTGTCGGCGGTCGTGCTGGTTGCGGTCACGCTGCCCGAGCCGAGCACCAGCGACGTGGTCTGCGTCGTCGTGCCCGAGGTCACGGTCAGCGTCACTGCGCTCGGGCTTGTCACCGTGACGCTAGTCAAATCGAGCACCGCGTCGATGCCGCTGCCATTCGCCGTGAACGGTGTGGAAATCAGGTTGAAGCCGGCCGGCACATTGTTCCTGTCCAGCCAGAGCTGAACCATGCCCATTACGCTCGCGGCCAGGCCCGGCAGCACCGCAGCAGGCGGCGCTGGGTTTGCAGCAGGCGCGCCGAACGCAGTCGCCGCGTCGATCCCCTGCACGCCGTACCAGGTGCGCACCAGCAAGTCGCTCAACTGCGACAGGTTGACGGTGGTCTTGGCGTTCGCGTCGGCGCTGACGCTGTAAAACGTGGTGCCGGCGCCGGACACGACTTTGAGCAGGAACGGGGCGACCAGGCCGGTCGAGTCGATCTGGTAGGAACCATCGGCGCCGGTGGTGGCGCTGCGCGTCGTTCCGGCGGCATCGGTCAAGGTCACGGTCGCGCTGGCGATGGCCTTGCCGGAAGCGGCGACGCCGCTGACGCAATTTGTCGCGCACGCCAGCGGCGCCGCCAGAGGCGCCGAATCGCCACCGCCCCCGCCGCACGCCACGAGCAGAGCGGCGGCCAGCGGCGAGATCAGGAAAGGCGCGGCCGCCAGGCGGCGCGAAAGGATCGACAGGTTGCGGCTCATGCAGTTCTCCAGGACGGGTGGGTGGGCTCTCGGTGCGGCGCGGCGTCTCCCCCGCTTTCTTCTTCTCGAAACCATCCCATATCGGGACACGCCGACGGCGACTTGAGGAGGACACGGCGGCGCCGCCCGAAGCGTGTGAAATGCTGCTCGAAGGCGGCGTGGGGCTCCGGGAAATGTCGGTGCGGTTCTGGCGTGGCTTCCACCGCACGGCAGCGTGTGGCGCCGTTCGACGATTCCGGCCTTCGCGCTGAACGTGTGCGGAGCCTGCAGCTGGCCGCCCACAACCATGACGGCGTAGCCTGTGAGATGCCGGACAGGCGACGGGCTTCAGGTTGCCACCTTCAGGCTCGCACGGTCGAGTCGCTCGCCCTTCGCTCGCAAGCCAATCACTTCGAGGAACACCGCCCACCCGCGCGTCAGATCGTCGAGACGGCCCCGTGAGCGCGCTCTGTCACTGCGCAAGTACAGCTGACCTTGCCGATCCCCGGATCGCTCGCGCATTGGTGAGGTCCATGCCCCGGCGTTCGTCGGCCCCGTCGGCGTCGGCCCCGAAAGCGCCGCGGTGTCCACCCGCCTCCTGCTCCGGGAACTCGCGGTCCCGGCGCCGACCGGCCGCTACGTGACGGTCGCCGACTGCTCCTATTAGCACGCGCTGTCGAGCACGCGCTGACCTATGCGCTGCTCGTCGCGCGTCGCGCGCCGTTCGACAACGGGTTGCTCGAAGTGACCGTGCGCCGGTTCTGGATGCAGCCATGGTGGACAACCACGTGCGACATCGTGCTCGACGTCCGTGTGCTGACGCGGACCGGCCAGGTGAAATGGGAGCACACGCTCGAAAGCCACGTCGGCAAGTTCGAAGGCTGGTTCACGGTGGATGCCTTCGAGCGGGTGGCGACGTTGGGCCGGGACGAGCTCGTGGCGAAGGCGACCGAGGTGTTCGGGTCGACGGAGTTCGGCGCAGCGATCGCCGCGGAGCGCAGGGGCGAATCGTGGCGCAGGCGCTATGTCGGCTGAGTGCGCTGCTGAACGTCGATGCCCAGGCTCGACGCGGCTCTCCGATCGCTGCGGAAAGCGGGAGCCGAACCGGGGACCGGACGCCAGTGGCGGAGAGGGCGGGATTCGAACCCGCGGGGGGTGTTTAGCCCCCACACGCTTTCCAGGCGTGCGACTTAAACCGCTCATCCACCTCTCCGGCGGAGCGCGATCTTAGCCGAGCGACCTTGGCGTCGGCGCAGGCTCAGCCGGGTCGAACGACGCTGCTGCGGGTCAGCGCCATCGCGCTTGCGATCAGGCCCGAGACCTCGGCCAGGCTGGTCGGGACGATCATCGTGTTGTTCTTCTGCGCGAGCTGGGCAAAAGCGTCGACCGCCTGCTGCGCGACCTTGAGCTGCACCGCCTGCTCGCCGCCCGGCTGGCGGATCGCCTCGGCGACCTTGCGAATCGCGTCGGCGGTGGCCTCGGCCACCGCGACGATCGCCGCCGCGTCGCCCTGCGCCTTGTTGATCTCGGCCTGGCGCTGACCCTCGGAGCGGGCGATGAAGGCCTCGCGCTCGCCAGTGGCGATGTTGATCTGCTCCTGCTTGCGGCCTTCGGAGGCCGCGATCAGGGCGCGCTTCTCGCGCTCGGCCGTGATCTGCGCCTGCATCGCATGCAGGATCGCCGCCGGCGGCGTCAGGTCCTTGATCTCGTAGCGCAGCACCTTGACGCCCCAGTTCGTGGCCGCCTCGTCGAGCGCGGCGACGACCGAGAGGTTGATGTGATCGCGCTCCTCGAACGTGCGGTCGAGCTCCATCTTGCCGATCACCGAGCGCAGCAGCGTCTGCGCCAGCTGGGTGATCGCGGCGATGTAGTTGCTCGAGCCGTAGCTCGCCCGCATCGGGTCGGTGACCTGGAAGTAGATGATGCCGTCGACCTGGAGCTGGGTGTTGTCGCGCGTGATGCAGACCTGGCTCGGCACGTCGAGCGGCACCTCCTTCAACGAGTGCTTGTAGGCGACGCGCTCGAGGAATGGCGTGACGAACTCGAGCCCGGGCTTGAGCGTGCGGTCGTACTTGCCGAGGCGCTCGACGACCCAAGCGTGCTGCTGCGGCACGATCTTGAAGGTTTGGAAGATGAAGATCGCGGCGACCACCGCGACGACGATCGCGACCCCCATCGGAAAGGACGGCTCCATGCTTTGCTGCTCCCGTTATGGTTGTGCCCGGCCGGCTGCGGGCGCGAGGACGAGCCAGATGCCCTCGACGGCAGCGACGGCGTAGTCGCCGGCCACCGCGTCGGCGCCGGGCGCGAGGCGAGCCGACCACATCGAGCCGCGGTAGCGGACCCGCGCCGTCCGGTCGGCCGCCCACGACGAGACGTGGACCCGCTCGCCGACGTCGAGGTGGACGTCGCGATCGCGCGTGACATCGACTGCCGGGCCGCGCTGCAGTCGCCGCCGCCAGTGCCAGGCGACCGTCGCGCCGCCGCCGACGAACGCGGCGACCAGGAACTGTGCCGACTCGGCGAGGCCGAAGTGCGCTGCCATCGCGCCGGCGACGAGACCGAGCGCGATCATCAGCAGGTAGAACGTCCCGGTGCCGAGCTCCGCGGCGACGGCGACACCGGCCGCCACCCACCACACGCTTGCATTGGAGAGATCCATCGCCAAGTCGCCCGTTGTCGCGCCGGTGCCAGTGTAGGGCGGGGCGGCGTGTGCCGAACTGCCGTTCGATCGGCCGAAAGATCGCCGTCCCCGGCCCTACACTGCGCGCTTTTCCGATCCCGCTTGCGCGAGGCCCGCCGATGCTGCGCTTCCAGTTTCCGATCGTCATCATCGACGAGGACTTCCGCTCCGAGAACGCCTCCGGCCTGGGCATCCGCGCGCTCGCCGCCGCGATCGAGAAGGAAGGCTTCGAGGTCCTCGGCGCCACCAGCTACGGCGACCTGTCGCAGTTCGCCCAGCAGCAGAGCCGCGCCAGCGCCTTCATCCTGTCGATCGACGACGAGGAGTTCTCCGGCGGCCCCGAGCTCGACCCGGCGGTGCTCAACCTGCGCAAGTTCATCCAGGAGATCCGGTTCAAGAACACCGAGATCCCGATCTACCTGTACGGCGAGACGCGCACCTCGCAGCACCTGCCGAACGACATCCTGCGGGAGCTGCACGGCTTCATCCACATGTTCGAGGACACGCCGGAGTTCGTCGCCCGGCACATCATCCGCGAGGCGAGGGCGTATCTCGACGGTGTCGCGCCGCCGTTCTTCAAGGCGCTGCTCGACTACGCGCAGGATGGCTCGTACTCGTGGCACTGCCCGGGCCACTCGGGCGGAGTCGCGTTCCTGAAGAGCCCGGTCGGGCGGATGTTCCACCAGTTCTTCGGCGAGAACATGCTGCGCGCCGACGTCTGCAACGCGGTCGACGAGCTCGGCCAGCTGCTCGACCACACCGGGCCGATCGCGCAGAGCGAGCGGAACGCGGCACGGATCTTCAACGCCGACCACTGCTTCTTCGTCACCAACGGCACGAGCACGTCGAACAAGATGGTCTGGCACCACACGGTGGCGCCCGGCGATGTCGTCGTGGTCGACCGCAACTGCCACAAGTCGATCCTGCACGCGATCATCATGACCGGCTCGATCCCGGTCTTCCTCCGGCCGACGCGCAACCACTACGGGATCATCGGCCCGATCGCGCAATCGGAGTTCACGCCGGAGTCGATTCGCGCCAAGATCGCCAGCCACCCGCTGCTGGGCGGAATCGACGCGACCAAGGTCAAGCCGAGAATCCTGACGCTGACGCAGAGCACGTACGACGGCGTGCTCTACAACACCGAGTGGATCAAGCACGCGCTCGACGGCACGATCGACACGCTCCACTTCGACGAGGCCTGGCTGCCGCACGCCGCGTTCCACAAGTTCTACGGCACCTTCCACGCGATGGGCAGGAACCGGCCGCGCCCGAAGGACCAGATCGTCTTCGCGACGCAGTCGACGCACAAGCTGCTGGCCGGCATCAGCCAGGCGTCGCAGGTGCTGGTGCAGGACTCGCAGACGAGAAAGCTCGACCCGCACCTCTTCAACGAGGCCTATCTCATGCACAGCTCGACGAGCCCGCAGTACGCGATCATCGCGTCGTGCGACGTCTCGGCGGCGATGATGGAGGCGCCCGGCGGCAGCGCGCTCGTCGAGGAAAGCATCCAGGAGTCGCTCGACTTCCGGCGCGCGATGAGGAAGGTCGACGGCGAGTTCGGCAAGGACTGGTGGTTCAAGGTCTGGGGGCCCGAGAAGCTCGCCGCCGATGGCATCGGCACCAGCGCCGACTGGATGCTGAAGTCGAACGCCAAGTGGCACGGCTTCGGCGACCTCGCCGACGGCTTCAACCTGCTCGACCCTATCAAGTGCACGGTGATCACGCCGGGGCTCGACATGTCGGGCAAGTTCGCGAAGACGGGGATTCCGGCAGCGATCGTCACCAAGTTCCTTGTCGAGCATGGCGTCGTCGTCGAGAAGACGGGGCTCTACTCGTTCTTCATCATGTTCACGATCGGCATCACCAAGGGCCGCTGGAACACCCTCGTCAGCGCGCTGCAGCAGTTCAAGGACGACTTCGACCGCAACCAGCCGATGTGGAAGATCATGCCGGAGTTCTGCGCCGCGCATCCTCGCTACGAGCGGGTCGGCCTGCGCGAGCTCTCGCAGAAGATTCACGAGTTCTATGCTCGTGACGACATCGCACGGCTCGTCACCGACATGTACCTTTCGGATATCAAGCCGTCGATGAAGCCGAGCGACGCCTTCGCCTGCATCGCCCACGGCAAGACCGAGCGGGTCGAAATCGAACAGCTCGAGGGCCGCGTCTCGACGACGCTACTGACCCCGTATCCGCCGGGCATCCCGCTCCTGATTCCCGGTGAGCGCTTCAACAAGAAGATCGTCGACTTCCTGCGCTTCACGCGCGCCTTCAACAAGACCTTCCCCGGCTTCGATACCGATGTCCACGGGTTGATCGCCACGACCGAGCTGCAGGGCGTCGGCGTCACCGACGACGGCAAGTACTACGTCGACTGCGTCGCGACGTAGTCGGGTCGGCTATGCCGCGCCCGGCATCGCGTGGCTGAATCCGCCGTCCACGTACACGATCTCCGAAGTGATCCCGGACGCCAAGTCGGAGAGCAGGAACGCGGCGGCATTGCCGACGTCGTCGATCGTCACGTTGCGGCGCAGCGGCGCGTTCTCGGCGACGACGTCGAGGATCTTGCCGAAGCCCTTGATGCCGGAGGCGGCGAGCGTCTTGATCGGTCCGGCCGAGATCGCATTGACGCGCACGCCCTTGGCGCCGAGCCCCGCCGCCAGGTAGCGCACGCTGGCCTCGAGCGACGCCTTGGCCAGGCCCATCGTGTTGTAGTTGGGAACGCTGCGCAGCGACCCCAGATAGGTAAGAGTGAGGAGCGCGGCGCCCTGCGCCAGGCGCGGTGCCGCCGCCTTGGCCATCGCCGGAAAGCTGTAGCTCGAGATGTCGTGCGCGATCCGGAAGCCCTCGCGCGAGAGCCCCTCGAGGAAGTCGCCGGCGATCGCCTCCTTGGGCGCGAAGCCGATCGAGTGGACGAAGCCGTCGAAGGTCGGCCACGCCTCGCCGAGGGCGGCGAACATGGTCTCGATCTGGGCGTCGGCGGCGACGTCGCAATCGAAGGTGAGCGACGAGCCGAACTCCGCCGCGAACTCTCCCACCCGGTCCTTGAAGCGCTCGCCCTGGTAGCTGAACGCGAGGTCGGCGCCCTCGCGCCTGCAGGCGCGGGCGATCCCGAAGGCGATCGAGCGGTTCGAAAGGACGCCGCTGACGAGGAAGCGCTTGCCGGCGAGAAAGCCCATGCGACAGGTCCGAAAGAAGGGGTGGCGAACGATTCTGGCATGGGGCTTTCGCTCCCTGGCAGCCCTTGACAGCCGGGAGACTTGTCGCTATTTGCGCGAGCGGATACAATTCCGCTCTTCCCTAGAAAGCGTCAAGTGGGCGGTTCTTCCGGCCCATTTTTTTTGGCTGATCGACTTTTGCGCCCGATTGCACCGAACGTCACGACCGACCCGCCCATGCCGCAGCGCTCCGCCATCGAAACGACCGTCGCCGCCCTCGGCTACGAGCTCGTCGATGTCGAGCGCGCGGCGGGTGGGCTGCTGCGCGTGACGATCGACCATCCGCCCGGCGCTGCCGGCGCGCCGGAGCGCTCCGTCACCGTCGACGACTGCGAGCGCGTCACCCGCCAGCTGCAGCATGTCCTCGAGGTCGAAGCTGTCGCCTACGAGCGGCTCGAGGTGTCGTCGCCCGGACTCGACCGGCCGCTCAGGACCGCCGGCGACTTCGCCCGCTTCGCCGGTGCGGCGGTCGAGCTGACGCTGAAGGAGCCGTTCCAGGGCCGCAAGCGCTTTCGCGGGACGCTCGAGGCGCACGGTGAAGAATGGCGCATCGTCCTCGGCGATCCGACGGCTCCGGCGCAGGGTGCCCGGCGCCGGTCCGGCAAGGCCGGTGCCAATGCCGCGCCGCGCGTCGAGGCCGCTCCCGGCGCTGCCGAGCAGGCACTCGACTTCTCGCTCGACGAAGTGCGCGAAGCGCACCTCGTCCCGGTGATCGATTTCAAGGGGCGTTCCGGCGCCCGGCCCGGCGCGGTCGCCGCCCCGCGCGGGAACCAAGAGACAGACGGAGGTCGAACCCAATGAACCGTGAACTGTTGATGCTGGTGGACGCGATCGCGCGCGAAAAGAGCGTCGACCTCGAGATCGTCTTCCAGGCCGTCGAAGCCGCGCTCGCGTCGGCGTCGAAGAAGCTGCAGGGCGGCGAGGTCGACATCCGCGTCGCCGTCGACCGCGAGACCGGCGAGTACGAGACCTTCCGCCGCTGGCACGTCGTTCCCGACGACGCCGGCCTGCAGCTGCCCGACTCCGAGATCCTCCACTTCGAGGCGCTCGAGCAGATCTCCGACATCGAGGTCGACGACTACATCGAGCAGCAGATCGAATCGGTCTCGATCGGCCGGATCGGCGCGCAGGCAGCCAAGCAGGTGATCCTGCAGAAGATCCGCGACGCCGAGCGCGAGCAGCTGCTGAACGACTTCCTCTCGCGCGGCGAGAAGATCTTCGTCGGCACCGTGAAGCGCCTCGACAAGGGCGACATCATCGTCGAGTCGGGCCGGATCGAGGGGCGGCTGCGCCGCCCGGAGATGATTCCGAAGGAGAACCTGCGCACGGGCGACCGCGTCCGCGCCTACATCGCCGAGGTCGATCCGACCCTGCGCGGCCCGCAGATCCTGCTCTCGCGCTCGTCGCCGGGCTTCATGGTCGAGCTCTTCAAACAGGAAGTGCCGGAAATGGAGCAGGGCCTGCTCGAGATCAAGTCGTGCGCTCGCGATCCGGGCTCGCGCGCCAAGATCGCGGTCGTCTCGCACGATCGCCGGGTCGATCCGATCGGCACCTGTGTCGGCGTGCGCGGCTCGCGCGTCAACGCGGTGACGAACGAGCTCGCCGGCGAGCGCGTCGACATCGTCCTCTGGTCGGAAGATCCGGCGCAGTTCGTCATCGGCGCGCTGGCGCCGGCGAACGTGCAGTCGATCGTCGTCGACGAGGAGCGCCATGCGATGGACGTCGTCGTCGACGAGGAGAACCTCGCGATCGCGATCGGCCGCGGCGGCCAGAACGTCCGCCTCGCGTCGGAGATGACCGGCTGGCGCATCAACATCATGTCGGCCGAGGAGTCGGCGACGAAGCAGGCGTCCGAATCCGACGCCGTCCGCAAGCTCTTCGTCGACAAGCTCGACGTCGACGTCGAGGTCGCCGACATCCTGATCGCCGAGGGCTTCCAGAGCCTCGAGGAAGTCGCCTACGTGCCGATGCAGGAGATGCTCGAGATCGCCAGCTTCGACGAGGACACCGTCAACGAGCTGCGCACCCGCGCCAAGGACGCCCTCTTGACGATGGACATCGCCCGCGAGGAGCAGAGCGGCGAGGTCTCGCAGGACCTGCGCGACTTCGAGGGCCTGACGGCAGAGCTGATCGAAAAGCTCGAGGCCGGCGGCGTGCACAGCCGCGACGACCTGGCCGACCTCGCCGTCGACGAGCTGGTGGAGATCACCGGCATCGACTCCGAGGCCGCCAAGGCGATGATCATGAAGGCGCGCGAGCATTGGTTTGCAGCCGAAGCCGCAGCGCAAGAAAATGCGGCCAGAGCCGCTGCCAGCGCCGCCGAGGCGCCGCAAGAGACGACCACCCAAGGATAGAACCCATATGGCTTCGACCACCGTCGCCCAACTCGCTGCCGAGCTCAACCGCCCGCCGGCGGCGCTGCTCGAGCAGCTGAAGTCGGCCGGCGTCAGCAAGGCGTCTGCGGACGACTCGTTGACCGAGGGCGACAAGGCGCGCCTGCTCGATCATCTCCGCTCGTCGCACGGCACTGCCGCAACCGGCGAGCGCAAGAAGATCACGCTCACGCGCAAGTCGACGAGCGAGATCAAGCAGGCCGACTCGAGCGGCAAGGCGCGCACGATCCAGGTCGAGGTGCGCAAGAAGCGGACCTTCATCAAGCGCGACGACGTCCCGGCGCCCGCCGACGATGGCGTCAGCGCCGAGGCGCGAGAAGAGGAGCTCCGTCGACGCGAGGAGCAGGCCCACGCCGAGGCCGAGCAGCTCCGCCAGCAGGAAGAAGAGCTCGCGGCGCAGCGGCGCCAGCGCGAAGAGCAGGAGCGTTCGGAGCGCGAGGCCGTCGAGGCGGCCCAGGCACTGGCGCGCGAAGCAGCAGCACAGGAAGCGGCGGCAGCAGCAGTGGCGGCGGCAGCGGCGCCCAAGATCAGCGCCAAGGCGGCGAAGGCAGCGGCGGCAGCGGCAGCCGCTGCCGCGGAGCAGCTCCCGCCGCCGGCAGCGGCGCCCGCCGAGCCGGCCAAGCCCACGTTTCGCGTTGTCAAGGCAGGGACGGTCGAGAACGAGGAGAAGCAGCGCGCCGCCGACCTGGCCAAGCGCCGCAAGGCGGCCGAGGACGAAGCCGCGGCGATCCGCACCATGATGTCGGCGCCGAAGAAGGTGCTCGTCGCCAAGAAACCGGAAGAGGCCAAGGCCGCCGAGCCGGCCAAGGAAGCGATCAAGGGAACGATCCACAAGAAGGCCGCCGCGCCGGGCACCGCCGCGACGACGACGGCCAAGCAAGGCGACAAGAAGTCGATCAAGTCGGAGAAGCTCTCGTCGAGCTGGGCCGACGACGCGGCCAAGAAGCGCGCCCTCAAGGCCGCGCCGCGTGGCGCTCCAGGCGCAGGGCGTGCCGGCTGGCGCGCGCCGCGCGCGGGCCGCCGCGGCGAGCGCAACGACGGCGCGCCGAGCACGTTCACGCCGCCGCCGGAGTTCCAGGCGCAGGAAGTGCACATCCCGGAGACGATCAGCGTCGCCGATCTCGCGCACAAGATGTCGGTCAAGGCGTCCGAGGTGATCAAGCAGCTGATGAAGCTCGGCCAGATGGTCACGATCAACCAGCAGCTCGACCAGGAGACGGCGATGATCGTCGTCGAGGAGATGGGCCACACCGCGACGGCTGCGAAGCTCGACGACCCGGAAGCGTTTCTCGAGGAGACGCAGGCCGAGGGTGCGAGCGAGGAGTCGCGCGCTCCGGTCGTCACCGTCATGGGCCACGTCGACCACGGCAAGACGTCGCTGCTCGACTACATCCGCACCAGCCGCGTCGCCGCCGGCGAGGCGGGCGGGATCACGCAGCACATCGGCGCCTACCACGTCGACACACCGCGCGGGATGATCACCTTCCTCGATACACCGGGCCACGCCGCGTTCACGGCGATGCGGGCGCGCGGCGCGAAGGCGACCGACATCGTCATCCTCGTCGTCGCCGCCGACGACGGCGTCATGCCGCAGACCAAGGAGGCGATCTCGCACGCGCGGGCCGCGAAGGTGCCGATCGTCGTCGCGATGAACAAGATCGACAAGCCCGAGGCCAACGTCGAGCGGCTGAAGAGCGAGCTCGTCGCCGAGGAGGTCGTTCCCGAGGACTTCGGCGGCGACTCGCCCTTCGTTGCCGTCTCGGCCAAGACCGGCGCGGGCATCGACCAGCTGCTCGAGCAGGTTCTGCTGCAGGCCGAGGTGCTCGAGCTCAAGGCGCCCAAGGACGCGATGGCCAAGGGCCTCGTCATCGAAGCTCAGCTCGACAAGGGCCGCGGCCCGGTCGCGACCGTGCTCGTGCAGAGCGGAACCTTGAAGCGCGGCGACATCGTCCTCGCAGGGTCGAGCTTCGGCCGCGTCCGCGCGATGCTCGACGAGGACGGCAAGCCAGTCAACGAGGCCGGTCCGTCGATCCCGGTCGAGATCCAGGGCATGACCGAGGTGCCGCAGGCCGGCGACGAGTTCATGGTTCTCGGCGACGAGCGCCGGGCGCGCGAGATCGCGACCTTCCGCCAGGGCAAGTACCGCGACGTCAAGCTCGCGCGCCGCCAGGCCGCCAATCTCGAGACGATGATGGACCAGATGGGCCAGGGCGCGAAGCAGACCCTGCCGTTGATCATCAAGGCCGACGTCCAGGGCTCGCAGGAAGCGCTCGCGCAGTCGCTGCTCAAGCTCTCGACCGACGAGGTCAAGGTGCAGATCGTCCACGCCGCGGTCGGCGGCATCAGCGAGAGCGACATCAACCTCGCGATCGCGTCGAAGGCCGTCATCGTCGGCTTCAACGTCCGTGCCGATGCCGGCTCGAGGAAGCTGGCCGAGAACAACGGCGTCGACATCCGCTACTACAACATCATCTATGACGCGGTCGACGAGATCAAGGCGGCGATGACCGGCATGCTCGCGCCCGAGCAGCGCGAGGAGACGATCGGCACGGCCGAGATCCGGACCGTGTTCGTGGCGTCGAAGATCGGCACCGTCGCGGGCTCGATGGTCACCGCCGGTGTCGTCCGGCGTGGCGCGCGCTTCCGTCTCCTGCGCGAAAACGTCGTCGTCTACAGCGGCGAGGTCGAATCGGTGCGGCGGATGAAGGACGACGTCCGCGAGGTCGCCGCCGGCTTCGAGTGCGGCATCAAGCTGAAGAACTACAACGACATCAAGGAAGGCGACCTGCTCGAGTTCTTCGAGGTCAAGGAAGTCGCCCGAACGCTGTAGGCGGTCCCGGCTCCAGCCG
>DASXLD010000039.1:0-6255 GCA_036496385.1 Caldimonas sp.
CCCGAGGCGTTCGCCGCCGCCACCGCGGCGCCGCTCGATCCTGGCGCGGCGGTGCTCTACACGGCGAGCGTGACGCCATCGCTCGGCGACGTCGCCCGCATCCTGTGGCGCCACTACGCGCAGCGCAGCGCGCTCGTGCTCGCGCTCATGGTCTCGCAGGCGTTCTTCTACAACGCGATCTTCTTCACCTATGCGCTCGTGCTCACGCGCTTCTACGGCGTCGCCGACTCCCGTGTCGGGCTCTACATCGTGCCGTTCGCGGTCGGCAACGTGCTCGGTCCGCTCGTGCTGGGGCCGCTCTTCGACCGCGTCGGTCGGCGCCGGATGATCGCAGCGACGTACGGGCTCTCGGGTGTCGGCTTGCTGCTCATCGGCTTCGGCTTCCTGGAGGGCGCGCTCGACGCCGCGAGCCAGACGCTCGCCTGGTCGGCGGTCTTCTTCCTGGCGTCGGCGGCGGCGAGCGCGGCGTATCTCACCGTCAGCGAAATCTTTCCGCTCGAGATGCGGGCGCTCTCGATCTCGGTCTTCTACGCGGTCGGAACAGGCATCGGCGGCTTCGCCGCGCCGGCAATCTTCGGCGCCCTGATCGCGACCGGCGACCGCGTGCACGTCTTCCAGGGCTACGTCGTCGGCGCGGTGCTCGTGCTCGCCGCCGCGCTGGTCGCGGCACGCTACGCCGTCGACGCCGAACGACGATCGCTCGAGGACATCGCGCCGCCGCTCGGAACGGCCGACGGGCACCAGCCCTGGCGCCGGGCGGGGAACTCGGACCACCGGATGGGTTCGAACCGATGATGGGGCGCGCGCTCGCATCGTGCGGCGCGGTTCGCGGCAGCGGGCGGGGAACGCCTTCGACCACCGAGGAGAACGAGATGGAAAAGACGCTTCGACGGCTGGAGGCGTTCAAGGCACGCGGCGACGACGGCAAGGTGTACGCCGTCCATGGCTACGAGCATCTGGCGCGGATCCACTGGCCGGCCGCCGCGCAGGAGCAATGGGAGCCGACCGGCGAGGCCGAGTACAAGCTCGCCGACGGCCGTCCTCTCGACGTCGGCCACGACGGCGCGATGCGCGTGCATGGATCCGATCTGAGGCTCGAGCGCATCGGCTGAAGGCGTTTGGCCGCGCCGACTCGGCGCGGCCGTCGAGGCCGAACAGTCGCTCGTGTCCGAACGAGCAAGGCGACGGAGATCAGCGGCCGTTGGCGAGCGTCAGCAGCAAGTCGGCGTGACACGGTCCGTTGAGCGCGCACCAGCAGGCGAGATTGCGCCCGGCCAACATCGTGCGCAAGGTTTCCTTGGTCGGCGGCTCGGCGCCGCCAGGCGCCGCGATCTCGCCGCGCATCCAGCGCCCGTGCTTTGCCACCGCCGCCGCCACACTGCCGCACTCGGCAATCGTGAACGGGTTGCCCCAGCGGGTCGTGCGGTCGACCTTGACGGTGTTGGCCGGCATCTTCCAGCCGGCGCTGCGCTTGAGCTGGACGCGTTGCGGCATGCCGGCGCGCGCAGCGCCGCTCACCGCGCGACCGCCCGCGCGGCGAGCGCGCTTCGCGTGTAGTCGAGCACCGCGTCGACGAGCTGGAGCAGCTGCCGCTGCAGGGTCTCGAAGTTGTCGTTCCGGGTCCGCGTCGCCTCGTCCATGTAGAGGCGCTTGTTGATCTCGAGCTGCAGACTCATGCGACCCTCCGCCGGGTTCGAATAGGCGCGAACGAGCTCGACGCCCTTGTACGGATCATTGACGCGGACGTCGTGGCCCATCGCCGCGAGCGTGCTGCGCACGAGCTCGGTGAACTCGGCGTCGCAGGTCGTGCCGTCGCGATCGCCGACGACGAAGTCGGGGCGCGCTCGGCCGGCGCCGCCCTCGGCCTGGGCACCGCCGACGGCGTTCATCGAATGACAGTTGATGTGCCAGCTGCGGCCGAAGCGGGCGTGCGTCGTCGCGATGCGCTCGCGCACCGCCCCGTGATACGGGCGATGGAAGCGATCGATGCGCCGCCGAACCTCGTCGACCGCGAGCTTGCGGTCGTAGATGGGCCGGCCGTCGTCGAGCGTGCGCCAGACGAGCGCCTTGCCGAGCCGGGCCTTGCCGCTCGGCACGTGCGTGTCGGGCCAATGGCCACCCTCGACGAGCGAGAGGTCGACGTCGCCGGCGTGGCGGTTGAGGTCGATGTAGGTGCGCGGAGCGAGGGCCGCGATCAGGCCGACACCGCGCTCGGTCGCCGGCAGGTAGAGCTCGTCGACAAAGCAGTCCTCGCCCTCGCGGAGATCGAACGCGCTCAGGACGGAGCCGAAGTCGTCGGGGAAGTCGAACCCCGAGTGCGGTGAGTCGAGGACGAGCGGCGATTGCGGGCCGAGCGGGCCGTGGCTCGCGAAAGCCGGTGCAGACGTTGCGGCAGCCATGTCCGAGGATAGCGCCGGCGCGAGCGTGCGCACGCCGCCGTGCACGTTAGGATAACGAGCTTCACAGGAGGAATCCGATGCCTCGTTCTCCATTGCCGGTGTTGCGGCGGCCCGGTCTCGCGGCCCTTGCCCTCGCTGCGATCGTCGGCCTGCCGGGCTGCGGCTACAACGACTTCCAGACCCTCGACGAGCAGGTCAAGGCGGCCTGGGCCGAGGTGCTGAGCCAGTACCAGCGCCGCGCCGATCTGATTCCCAACATCGTTGCCACCGTCAAGGGCGAGGCCAGCTTCGAGCAGGACACGCTCACCAAGGTGATCGAGGCGCGCGCCAAGGCGACCTCGATCCAGGCCACGCCGGAGCTCGTCAACGACCCGGCCGCCTTCAACAAGTTCCAGCAGGCGCAGGGCGAGCTGAGCAGCGCGCTGAGCCGGCTCATGGCGGTCTCCGAAGCCTATCCGAGCCTGCGCTCCAACGACGCCTTCAAGGACCTGCGGGTCCAGCTCGAGGGCACCGAGAACCGCATCAACGTCGCGCGCAACAAGTACATCGCCGCCGTGCAGAACTACAACACCAAGGTGCGCAGCGTGCCGACCAACTTGACCGCGATGATCTTCGGCTACAAGACCAAGCCGAGCTTCGCAGTGCAGAACGAAGCCCAGATCTCGACGCCGCCGCCGGTCAGCTTCGAGAAGCCCGCGTCGCGCTGAGCGCGCCGATCGAGACGCGACCGATGCGTGGCTGGCTTGCCTTGGCGGCGCTGGTTGCCGCCTTCGCGCTCGGCAGCGCCGAGGCCGAGCCCGTCGTGCCGGTGCCGCTCCTCAGCGCCCGCGTCATCGACCAGACCGCGACGCTCACGCCGCCGCAGGCGGCAGCGCTGTCGGCAAAGCTCGAGGCGATCGAGAAGCAGCACGGCGCGCAGCTGGTGATCCTGATCGTGCCGACGGCGCGGCCCGAGGACATCGCCTCGTTCGCGCAGCGCGTCGCCGCCGACTGGAAGCTCGGTCGCAAGGAAGTCGGCGACGGCCTGCTGCTGACGGTCGCGAAGGACGATCACGACGTCAACATCCAGGTCGCGGCGACGCTCGAGGGCGCGGTCCCCGATGTCGTCGCCGGCCGCATCATCCGCGAGCAGATCTTGCCGGCGTTTCGCAACGGCGACTACGCCGGCGGCCTCAATGCGGGGATCGACAGCATCGCCGCGCTCGTCGCCGGCGAGAAGCTGCCGCCTCCGTCGGCACGCCCGGCCGCCGGCACGCGGCCGTCGGCGCGGCGCGGTTTCGACTGGCAGGACCTGGCGATCTTTCTCTTCGTCGGGGTGCCGATCGTCGGCCGCCTGCTCGGAAGCGTACTGGGCAGAAAGCTCGGCGCGCTCGCCACCGGTGCCGCAGTCGGAGCCGTCGGCTGGTGGCTGACGGCGAGCCTGCTGCTCGGAATCGGTGCCGGCGCAGTCGCGCTCTTTCTCGTCGGCGTCATGGGCATGGGCGGCGGCCGTGGCGGCTTCGGCGGTCCGATGATCTGGGGCGGCGGGCTCGGCGGTGGCTTCGGCGGTGGCGGCTTCGGCGGTGGCGGAGGTGGCGGCGGCGGATTCAGCTCGGGCGGCGGCGGCAGCTTCGACGGCGGCGGCGCTTCGGGACGCTGGTGATGGCGCACTGGCTCGCGCGCCTGCTCAAGCACCGCATGCTCGACGAGAGCGATGCCCGGCGGACGCTGACGAAGGAGGCGCTCGCGCGCATCGAGGCCCGCGTCGGCGCCAGCGAGAAGCGGCATCGCGGCGAGATCCGCGTCGTCGTCGAGGCCGGCCTGCCGCTCAGCTACCTGCGCCGCAAGGCGACGCCGCGCGATCGCGCGCTCGCGATGTTCGGCAAGCTCGGCGTCTGGGACACCGAGAGCAACAACGGTGTCCTGATCTACCTCCTGCTCGCCGAGCGCGCGATCGAGATCGTCGCCGACCGCGGCTTGAACCGGCACGTGCCGGCGGAAGAATGGACGCAGATCGCCACGACGATGAAGAACGCATTCCAGAGCGGCGACTTCGAGGGCGGCCTGCTGCGCGCGATCGACGCGGTCGATGCCCTGCTGGTCCGCCACTTCCCTCGCCAGGTCGGCGACAGCGACATCAACGAGCTGCCCGACGCACCGCTCGTTCGCTGACAGCGCTGACAGGCCTAGCCGAGGCGGACGTCCTCGACGCCGAAGGCGCGCTCGTCTTCTCCCCGGACCGCCATCCAGGCATCGACCGCAGCGCGGCCGGCAGCGTCGAGGTGAAGGCCGAGCTTGGTTCGACGCCAGAGCACGTCGTCGCCGGTGCGCGCCCATTCATGCGCGCGCAGGTGCGCGAGCTCGCCGGCGAAGACCCCCGGGGCGATCTCAGTGCCGAGCCCTCGCGCGAGCAGCGCCACCGCACGGGTTCCGTAGCAGCGTGCGAGGCGATGGACGAGCGCCGGCTCGATCTGCGGATGGCGCTCGCCCAGCGCCTCGACGAAGCGCTCGAAGATCGCGGCGACCGCTGCCGGCGGCGGCGCGCCGTCGCCGAGGAACTGGCGCAGGTCGCCGCCCGGCAGCGGAGCCGATGCCGTCCACGGCCCGCGCAGCTCGACTCCGGGGATGGCCGGACCGAGCAGCTCGACGGTCTCCTCGGCGAGCTTGCGGAAGGTCGTGATCTTGCCGCCCCAGACCGAGAGCAGCGGTGCGCCGCCGTCGCGGTCGAGCTCGAGCCGATAGTCGCGCGTCACCGCTGCCGGATTGCCCGATTCGTCGTCGAGCAGGGGCCGCACGCCGCTGTACGTCCAGACGACCTGCGCCGGCGTGATCGCGCGCGCGAAATAGCGGCTCGCCTGGGTGCAGAGGTACTCGATCTCGCCGGCATCGGCATGGGCGTCGCCGATCGCGCCGTGGTGCTCGACGTCGGTGGTCCCGATCAGAGTGAACGCGCCTTCGTAGGGAATCGCGAAGATGATGCGGCGATCGGCGTTCTGGAAGATGTACGCGTGGTCGTGCTCGAACAGCCGGGGCACGACGACGTGGCTGCCCTTGACGAGGCGAAGGTGGACGCGATCGGCAACGTGCGCGTGCGCCATCAGGAACTCGGCCGCCCACGGCCCCGCCGCGTTGACGAGGCTGCGCGCGGCGACCTGCAGCGTGCCGCCGCGCGCCGACTCGAGTCGCGCCTGCCAATGGTCGGCGCCACGCACCGCGTCGACGCACGCGGTTCGCGTGAGCACGGTGGCGCCGTGCTCGGCGGCGTCGATCGCGCACAGCGCCACCAGGCGGGCGTCGTCGACCCAGCCATCGGAGTACACGAAGCCCTTGGTGAACTCGCGCTTCAGCGGCCCGCCCGCGACGTGCGCGTGCAGGTCGACCACCCGCGATCCGGGCAGGACCTCGCGGCGAGCGAGATGGTCGTAGAGGAAGAGGCCGAGCCGGATCATCCAGACCGGCCGCATCGACGGGTCGTGCGGCATCACGAAGCGCAGCGGCCACATGATGTGAGGCGCACCTTTCAGCAGCACCTCGCGCTCGGCGAGCGCCTTCTTCACCAGGGCGAACTCGCGATATTCGAGATAGCGGAGGCCGCCGTGGATGAGCTTGGTCGACGCCGACGAGGTGTGCGCGGCGAGATCGTCCTTCTCGCACAGCAGCACCCGCGCACCGCGGCCGGCGAGGTCGCGCGCGATGCCGGCGCCGTTGATGCCGCCGCCGACGACGAGCACGTCGACCTCGCGACGGGCGGCGGTCGGGATCCGGTCGTCTGCGGGCGTCGGCATCGCGACTATTCTTGCATCGGCTGCCGAGGAGACGCCGACGATGCCCCATCCACCCAAGCACCTGCTCGCCCTCGATCAGGGCACCTCCAACT
>DASXLD010000040.1:0-31187 GCA_036496385.1 Caldimonas sp.
AACTACAACGACATCAAGGAAGGCGACCTGCTCGAGTTCTTCGAGGTCAAGGAAGTCGCCCGCACGCTGTAGCGGGAATCGCGGCGCTCGCCCCGAACCCCGCCCTCCACAAGACGGCGGGGTTCTTGTTTGCGCTGCCGAAAGAAGGACCATGCGACACAAACCATCGATCCCGAACCGCGGCTTTCGCGTCGCCGACCAGATCCAGCGCGACGTCGCCGAGCTGATCCGCGACCTGAAGGATCCGCGCATCGGCATGGTGACGATCCACGCCGTCGAGGTGACGCCGGACTACGCGCACGCAACGGTGTTCTTCTCGGTCCTGATCGGTAGCCCCGCCGAGTGCGAACAAGCGCTCAACGAAGCGGCCGGATTCCTCCGCAACGGCCTCTTCAAGCGCCTTGCCATCCACACCGTGCCGACGCTGCACTTCAAGTTCGACCGCACGACCGAGCGCGCCGCCGAGCTGACGGCGCTGATCGCCAAGGCGAACGCGACGCGGGCCAGGGAAGACTGAGCCCGTGGCCACTCTGCGCGCCGCGGCGCGCCCCCGGATCGCCCGCCGTGCTCTCCACGGCGTGCTCCTCCTCGACAAGGATCGCGAGGTGTCGAGCAACGCGGCGCTGCAGCGCGCCAAGCGGCTCTATCGCGCCGAGAAGGGCGGTCACACGGGAACGCTCGATCCGCTCGCGAGCGGCCTGTTGCCGCTTTGCTTCGGCGCCGCGACCAAGTTCGCGCAGGCCAGCCTCGACGCCGACAAGCGCTACCTGGCAACGCTGCGTCTCGGTGTGACGACGACAACTGGCGATCTCGAAGGCGCAGTGGTCCGCACCGTGCCCGGCACCGACGTCGACCGCGCAGCGCTCGAACGCGCCTGTGCCGGCTTCGTCGGCGAGACCTCGCAGGTGCCACCGATGCACTCGGCGCTCAAGCACGAGGGCAGACCGCTGTACGACTATGCACGCGCCGGCCTCGAAGTCGAGCGCTCGCCGCGGCGGGTGCGAATCGACGCGATCCGTGTCGTCGACGGTGGCCGCGACCGCTGGACGATCGACATCACGTGCAGCAAGGGCACCTACGTGCGCACGCTCGCCGAGGATCTCGGCGTCGCGCTCGGCTGCGGTGCGCACCTCGAAGCGCTGCGCAGAACCGGCAGCGGCGCGCTCGACGTGTGCCAGGCGCTCTGCTTCGCCGATCTCGAGGCGCTCGCCGACGAAGGCGCGCGCGACGCCTGCCTGCTGCCGCCCGACGTCCTCGTCGCGGCGAGCCCGGCGATCACGCTGTCGGGCGAGGATGCAGGGCGCTTTCTCGCCGGCGCGCGGCGCCGCGTCGACCGCGACGATGCGGCGCTCGTCCGCGTCTACGGTCCCGAGCCGGGGGCGTTCCTCGGCACCGGCCACGTCCAGGGCGGCGAGCTGATCGCCTCGCGCCTTCTGAGTCCCGCCGAAGTCGGCGCCCTCGTCAACCGGGGCCGGTCGATGCCCGCCCGCGAAAGCGTTTCCGCATGACCCGCCAGATCCGCAACATCGCCATCATCGCCCACGTCGACCACGGCAAGACGACGCTCGTCGACCAGCTGCTGCGCCAGAGCGGGACGTTCCGCGCCAACGAGAAGGTGGCCGAGCGCGTCATGGACTCGAACGATCTCGAGCGCGAGCGCGGCATCACGATCCTCGCCAAGAACTGCGCCGTCGAGTGGCAGGGCACGCACATCAACATCGTCGATACGCCGGGCCACGCCGACTTCGGCGGCGAAGTCGAGCGCGTGCTGTCGATGGTCGATTCGGTGCTGCTGCTCGTCGACGCCGTCGAAGGGCCGATGCCGCAGACGCGCTTCGTCACCAAGAAGGCGCTCGCGCTCGGGCTGAAGCCGATCGTGGTCGTCAACAAGGTCGACCGGCCGGGGGCGCGCGAGGACTACGTCGTCAACGCCACCTTCGATCTGTTCGACAAGCTCGGTGCCGACGAGGGGCAGCTCGATTTCCCGGTCGTCTACGCCTCCGGCCTGAACGGCTGGGCGACGCTCGAGAAAGGCGGCACCGGAAGCGACCTCGCGCCGCTGTTCGACGCGATCCTCGAGCACGTGCCGGCGCACGAAGGGTCGCCCGACGACCCGCTGCAGCTGCAGATCTGCTCGCTCGACTACTCGACCTACGTCGGCCGGATCGGCATCGGCCGCGTCAACCAGGGAACGCTGCGGCCGATGCAGGACGTCGCCGTCTGTGCCGGACCCGATGCCACGCCAGTGCGGGCGCGCGTCAACCAGGTGCTCAAGTTCGAGGGCCTCGAGCGCCAGCAGGCGAGCGAGGCGGGCCCGGGCGACATCGTCCTCATCAACGGGATCGAGGGCATCGGCATCGGTGTCACGATCACCGACCTCGAGCGGCCGGTGCCGCTGCCGATGCTGCAGGTCGACGAGCCGACGCTGACGATGAACTTCTGCGTCAACAGCTCGCCGCTTGCCGGCCGCGAAGGCAAGTTCGTCACCAGCCGGCAGATCCGCGACCGGCTCGACCGCGAGCTGCAGTCGAACGTGGCGCTCAGGGTCAAGGACACCGACGAAGAGGGCGTGTTCGAGGTCTCGGGGCGCGGCGAGCTGCACCTGACGATCCTGGTCGAGAACATGCGGCGCGAAGGCTACGAGCTCGCCGTCTCGAAGCCGCGCGTCGTCTTCCACGAAGCCGGCGGGGAGCGCACCGAGCCGATCGAGTTCGTCACCGCCGACGTCGAGGACCAGCACCAGGGCGCGGTCATGCAGGCGCTCGGCGAGCGGCGCGCCGAGCTCGCCAACATGGAGTCCGACGGGATGGGCCGGGTGCGGCTCGACTACCGGATCCCGGCGCGCGGCCTGATCGGCTTCCAGAACGAGTTCCTCAACCTGACGCGCGGCACCGGCCTGATCAGCAACATCTTCGACAGCTACGAGCCGTACAAGGGCGAGATCGAGGGTCGCAAGAACGGCGTCCTGATCAGCCAGGATGACGGCGAGGCGGTGACGTATTCGCTCGGCAAGCTCGACGACCGCGGCCGCATGTTCGTCAAGGCGGGTGATCCGCTCTACGAAGGCATGGTGATCGGCATCCACTCGCGCGACAACGACCTCGTCGTCAACGCCGTGCGCGGCAAGCAGCTCACCAATTTCCGCGTATCGGGCAAGGAGGACGCGATCAAGATCACGCCGCCGATCCAGCTCTCGCTCGAGTACGCGGTCGAGTTCATCGCCGACGACGAGCTGGTCGAGATCACGCCGAAGTCGATCCGCATCAGGAAGCGCCACCTGAAGGAGCACGAGCGGAAGAGGGCAGCGCGCGAGCCCTCCTAGGGCCCTTGACCTGCTCGGCCGGCGTCGCCGCGACGACGAAATCGGCGAGACGCGTCAGGTCATCTCGGCGTTGATCGCGGCGAGCGCCGCCGATCCCGGACAGAGCTCGCGCTCTCCGAGCTGGTTGAGCGGCACGCCGATCGTCTTCAGGTGGCTGTGCAGATCCTCCGCAGCGGCATCGACGTAGAGCAGCCCGGTCAGGATCTCGCCGCGCGCCTCGTACGCTGCGATGTGGTTCATGGCGGCGAGCCGGTCGCCGGGGTCGTAGCCCTCGGAGAGCTTGCGCAAGCGCAGCACGCTGCCGTCGTGCTGCGTCACCTCGATCACCTCGCCCGGCGCATAGATCGCCGTGATGGCGTCGCGGTGCGGCATGAAGTCGAGCCGGTTGACCGCCTCGTTGTGGGCGCGCACGTAGTCGTAGCTCTTCGTGCTGCCCGGGTGGTTGTTGAACGCGACGCACGGGCTGATGACGTCGATCAGCGCCGCTCCGCGATGGCTGATCGCGCCCTTGATGAGCGGAACGAGCTGGTCCTTGTCACCGGAGAAGCTCCGGCCGACGTAGCTCGCGCCGAGCTGCAGGGCCATGGCGACGAGATCGATCGCGGTGTCGCTGTTGATCGCGCCCTTCTTGCTCTTGCTGCCCGGGTCGGCCGTGGCCGAGAACTGCCCCTTGGTCAGGCCGTAGACGCCGTTGTTCTCGACGATGTAGGTCATGTCGACGCCGCGCCGCATCGCGTGCGCGAACTGGCCGAGGCCGATCGACGCCGAATCGCCGTCGCCGCTGACGCCGAGGTAGAGCAGGTCGCGGTTGGCGAGGTTGGCGCCGGTCAGCACCGACGGCATCCGCCCGTGCACGGTGTTGAAGCCGTGCGACGCGCCGAGGAAGTAGTCGGGCGTCTTCGACGAGCAGCCGATGCCCGACAGCTTGGCGACCCGGTGCGGCTCGATGTCGA
Source organism: Caldimonas sp. (assembly GCA_036496385.1). Lineage (GTDB taxonomy): Bacteria > Pseudomonadota > Gammaproteobacteria > Burkholderiales > Burkholderiaceae_C > Schlegelella_A. The sequence goes on from DASXLD010000040.1 coordinate 4,276, forward strand.
GCTCCCAACACGCCTGCACCAGCGCCGCCGAGATCGAGTCGTGGCCGCAGCCGGCGCACAGGGTCGAGATCTTTCCCTCGTAGTCGCGCCGCGTGAAGCCGAGCTTGTTGCTCTTCAGCGTCGGATGGTGCAGCTTGGGCTTGGCCAGGTAGGTCATGCCGCCAATCCTTTCTTGGCGATCGGCTCGACGTTGTCGGCGCGCACGCGCTCGGCGATCGCCTCGATGATGAAGCGCGCCGTGATTGGCGTGCCGTCGTAGTGGAGGATCGGCTCGAGCTTCGCGGGGTCGATCTCCTGCTCGGTGACGAGCATCGTGCGCAGCTGCGCGTCGCGATTCTGCTCGACGACGAACACGGTGTCGTGCTCGGCGATGAAGCGGTCGACCGCGGCGCTGAACGGGAACGCGCGTACGCGCAGGAGGTCGACGTGCACACCCTTGGCCTGCAGCGTGTCGAACGCCTCGGCCATCGCCGGGCTGGTCGAGCCGAAATGGATCGCGCCGAAGCGCGTCTCGCGGGCCGCGCGGCGCACGACCGGCTGCGGGACGAGCTCCTTGGCAGTCTCGAACTTCTGCAGCAGGCGAGTCACGTTGTAGATGTAGTCGGGCCCGGCTTCGGAATAGCGCGCGTAGGGGTCGCGCGTCGTGCCGCGCGTGAAGTACGCGCCGCGGCTCGGGTGGGTGCCGGGCAGCGTGCGGTAGGGGATGCCGTCGCCGTCGACGTCGAGATAGCGGCCGAAGTCCTTGCCGGCCTCGAGCTCCTCGGCGGTCATGACCTTGCCACGGTCGTAGCTGCGCGCGTCGTCCCAGGCGAGCGGCTCGCACAGGCGGTGGTTCATGCCGATGTCGAGATCGGTCATGACGAAGATCGGCGTCTGCAGGCGGTCGGCGAGGTCGAGCGCGGTCGCCGCGAAGTCGAAGCACTCGCGTGGGTCTTCGGGGAACAAGAGGACGTGCTTGGTGTCGCCATGAGAAGCGTAGGCCGAGCTCAGAAGGTCGGCCTGCTGGGTCCGCGTCGGCATCCCGGTCGACGGGCCGCCGCGCTGGACATCGATGATCGTCACCGGGATCTCGGCGAAGTAGGCGAGGCCGATGAACTCGGTCATCAGCGAGACGCCTGGGCCCGAGGTCGCAGTGAACGCACGCGCACCGTTCCAGCCGGCGCCCACGACGATGCCGATCGACGCGATCTCGTCCTCGGCCTGGACGATGGCGAACTTGTTGGTGCCGGTCGCCTTGTCGACGCGCAGCTTCGAGCAGTACTTCTGGAACGCCTCGGCGAGCGACGAGCTCGGCGTGATCGGATACCAGGCGCAGACCGTCGCGCCGCCATACACGCAGCCGAGCGCGGCGGCGGCATTGCCTTCCATGAAGATGCGCTTGCCGACTGCGTCGCGCCGCTCGATCTTCAGGCCGAGCGCGTCGTCGAAGTATTCGTTGCCGTGATGCAGGCCCATCATGAAGGCGTCGAGGTTGGGCTGCAGCAGCTTGGTCTTGCCCTTGTATTGCTCGCCGAGCAAGGTCGCGATCACCTCGGGCTCGACGCCGAGCAGCGCCGCCAGGACGCCGACGTAGACGATGTTCTTCAGCAGCTGGCGCTCGCGCGGATCGGTGTAGCGTGTGGCGCAGAGATCGGTCAGCGGGACGCCGAGGACGTGGATGTCGGCGCGAAACCTCGAAGCCGGCATCGGCTTCGAGCTGTCGTAGAGCAGGTAGCCACCGGGCTCGATTTCGGCGAGATCGTGGTCCCAGGTCTGCGGGTTCATCGCCACCATGAGGTCGACGCCGCCGCGCCGCGCCAGGTAGCCGCGCTCGCTGACGCGCACCTCGTACCAGGTCGGCAGGCCCTGGATGTTCGAGGGGAAGATGTTGCGCGGGCTGACCGGGACGCCCATCCGCAGGAGACTGCGCGCGAAGAGCTCGTTCGCCGACGCCGACCCCGAGCCGTTGACGTTGGCGAACTTGACGACGAAATCGTTGACGGCCTCGATCCGCGGCGCCGTCCCGGCCCTCACATTGCTGGTCATGTCAGTGCGGCCACTTTCTTCGCCGCAGCGTTGCGGCAGCCGCTGCCGGCGCGTGTCTGCGAGATCGAGAACTTCTGCATGTCCCAGGCGCCGGTCGGGCAGCGTTCGGCACAGAGGCCGCAGTGCAGGCAGACGTCCTCGTCCTTGACCATGACGCGCCCGGTCTTCAACGCGTCGGAGACATAGAGCGGCTGGTCGACGTGGCGCGCCGGCGCGCGCAGGCGCGTTCGCAGGTCGCCCTCTTCGCCGTTGGCCGTGAACGTGATGCAGTCGGTCGGGCAGATATCGACGCAGGCGTCGCACTCGATGCACTGGCTGGTCGCGAAGACCGTCTGCACGTCGCAATTGAGGCAGCGCTGTGCCTCCTTCCACGCCGTCGCCGCATCGAAGCCGAGCTCGACCTCGACCTTGATGTTCTTGAGCACCGCGTTGACGTCGCGCCACGGCACCTTGTGGCGCAACTCGGGCGTGATGTCGTTGTCGTAGCTCCACTCGTGGATGCCCATCTTCTGCGAGACAAGAGTGACGCCGGGGGCAGGGCGCTGGCGGACGTCTTCGCCGTGCAGGAACTTGTCGATCGAGATCGCCGCCGCGTGGCCCTGCGCGACCGCCCAGATGATGTTCTTCGGCCCGAGCGCGGCGTCGCCGCCGAAGAACACCTTGGACAGGCTCGACTGCAGCGTCGTCGCATCGAGCACCGGCATCCCCCATTCGTCGAAGGCGATGCCGGCGTCGCGCTCGATCCACGGGAAGGCGTTCTCCTGGCCGACGGCGACGAGGACATCGTCGCAATCGAAGACCTGCTCGGGCTCGCCGGTCGAGATCAGCTGGCGACGGCCTTTGTCGTCGCGCACCGCACGGACCTTGTCGAAGCTCATGCCGGTGAGCTTGCCGTCGCTGTGCAGGAACGCCTTCGGGATGAGGCAGTCGAGGATCGGGATGCCTTCGTGGATCGCGTCTTCCTTCTCCCAGGGCGACGCCTTCATCTCCTCGAACGGCGAGCGGACGATGACCTTCACGTCGGTGCCACCGAGGCGCTTCGAGCTGCGGCAGCAGTCCATGGCGGTGTTGCCGCCGCCGAGAACGATCACCCGTTTGCCGATCGAGGTGACGTGGCCGAACGACACCGACGACAGCCAATCGATGCCGATGTGGATGCGCGACGCCGCTTCGGCGCGGCCGGGAATCGACAGGTCGCGCCCACGCGGCGCACCGGAGCCGACGAAGACCGCGTCCCAGCTCTCGCCGAGGAGCGACCGCATCGATTCGATGCGTTGGCCACCGCGGAACTCGACGCCGAGCCTGAGGACGTAGCCCGTCTCCTCGTCGATGATCGATTCCGGCAGGCGAAAGCGCGGAATCTGCGAGCGGATCATGCCGCCCGCCTGCGGATCGCCGTCGAAAACGACGACCTCGTACCCGAGCGGTGCAAGGTCGCGTGCGACCGTCAGCGAAGCCGGGCCGGCACCGACGCAGACGATGCGCTTGCCGTTTCTAGGCGCGGCGCGCGGCAGGTATTCGGCGATGTCGTTCTTGAAGTCGGCAGCGACGCGCTTGAGCCGGCAGATCGCCACCGGCTCGGGCTTGGCGGCCTGAGCTTCTTCGACACGGCCGCGGCGGCAGGCAGGCTCGCAGGGTCGGTCGCAGGTGCGCCCGAGGATGCCCGGGAACACGTTCGATTCCCAGTTGACGAGGTAGGCGTCGGTGTAGCGGCCGGCCGCGATCAGGCGGATGTACTCGGGGACTGGGGTGTGGGCGGGACATGCCCACTGGCAATCGACAACTTTGTGGAAGTAGTCCGGATCGCCGATGTCGGTGGATCGCAAATCTCCCTTTCTCGCTCCCGCCGGAATGCACGGCGAGTGCACTGCGTTGGCGCAAAAACGAACAAGCGATCATAGGCTTCGCCCCCTGCCTTGTCAGCAGGCTTTGCGTGCCGGATACAACGCCAGCAGGGAGATGTGCGCAGTAGGGCGGGGTGCGTGTAGCCGTAATAGGCCATGCGCCTCGGCATGCCGAGCAGGCCGACAAGATGCCAGGGCATCGACAGCACCATCATGCCCACGAACCAGAACCAGATCTGCAGCTTGACGAGCCTCGGCGACAGTGGCGCGCAGCCGGTGAGCTGCGGCCACAAGTCGTACGCCACCATGAAGTACATGAGGATGATGGCGCCGGCGAAGATCAGGTGGAAATGCCCGGTGACCCACTGCGTGTTGTGGATCGACTCGTTGAGCTGGTAGCTCATGTTGATGAGGCCGCCGGCACCTCCGAACCCGAGCATCACGAAGGAGAAGGTGACGGCCAGCATCATCGGGTTGCCCCACGGCAGCGCCTTGACCCACCCGAACAGCCCCTTGCCGCCACGCAGTCGGCCGGCGATCTCCACCGACGCGACGATGGTGAAGACAGTGAGCAGGGTCGGCACCGACACCATCGCCGTCATCGTCGCGTGCACGAACTTGAAACCGGCGCCGACCTGCGGGTCGGCGAACAAGTGGTGGATGCCGATGGGCATCGAAAAGACCAGGAACAGCACGAACGCCACGCGAGCCATCGAGTCGCTGTACAAGCGACCGCCGATCGCGCGCGGAACGATGGTGTAGAAGGCGATGTAGGCCGGCATCAGCCAGAAATAGACGATCGCGTGCAGCGTCCACGAGAAGAACACCCTGGCCAGCCCCGCGTTGATGGTGTCCGTCAGACCCAGGGATGCCGGGAGCATGAGAACCAGGATCTCCGCCGCCGCGCCGACCGACGTCCAGGCCCAGAGGTACGCGCCCGCGACGTTGCCGAACATCGCCAGCGGCACCGCCACGCCGGGGTTGTCCTTTTTCCATGCGCGCAGGTTGATGGACATCAGCGCGACCCAGATCCACGAGCCGACCTCCACCAGCACGATGCCGAGGTAGTAGAAGGGGCTCGCGATCATGGGTGGATAGAACGTGTACAGCACGGACGCCTTGCCCAGGCCCATCGTGATCGCCGCCACGGCCGTCCCGGCGATCACGAGCCAGAACGCAGTCCACGCCCAGCGCAGGCCGAGGAGCGGCTTCTTGAGGGCGAGCTCGGTGATGGCGTAGCCGAAACCCATCGCGACGAGCGTCGGCAGCACATACGCCATGACGGTGCCGTGCGCAGTGACCGAGCGGTAGTAGTGCTCCGGGTTGTTCACCCACGCAGCCAGAGGACTGCGGATGTACATCTGCCACGCGCCGAGCACCAGCGCGCCGAGGAACGCCACGAAGGCGACCCAGATGCAGCGTCGTCTTTCGTCGAAGCGAAAACGCGATCGTTGTTTCGCGGTCCCGCATCGTTGAGCGCGATGGCTTGCTTGCTAGGGTCTCGTCGCCGTGCGGGGAGGTCTCCTCGACTGTCGATGTAGATCGACGTGCTCGCACATGACATTCGGACGAGATCTCGGCGTCGGCCTGGCGGAGAGCAAATTCGCTGCGGCCGAGTCCGTTGGTGACCGTGTTGATCGCTTGCGCTTGCCAGAGATGCGGTAGCAGGCCTGCCTGCTCACCACCAACGGCGTCGGGCCGAGGCGTTCGGCTCCGCGGTCGTTCGCGCGCCCGCGCTCATCGACTTAGGTGGCGAAGACGGCGGGGCGCTGCTGCGGCAGCATCGACACAGATCCCCGCGCCGCCGTGGCCACTCACGGGTGTCCGTCAGGTTCTAGTTTACATAATATACATTGTAGCGATGACCAGCCGACTAGATCGGCGTGCCGAACGATTCGTCACCGAAGGATTCATCGATGACCTCCGACGTCTCGACCGACTCGTCGAAGGCGCGCAGCTCGACCAGCGGCTTCTCGGGCCGTGGCTTGTCGAGTGGGCGGCAGATCGTGCTTTTCAGGCGTGCCAGGCGGTCCGATCGTTCGAGGGCGGCGAACACCGCCTCGGGGGCCGTCATCAGGGCAAAGGGATTGACCGCTTCGGTGGTGTCTTCGCTGGGCTGCATGGGAGGCCTGTCGTGGCTGTCGCTGGGAGGGCCACTGTAGGAAGCCGGCCTCAGCCCTAGAAGTTGGCGCAAGGCGATTTGGCGTGTCGTCCAAACACCGACAACGCCTGTCGGTGTCATTCGATCTGACCAACTCGCTTGTTTAACGACAATGGCTTAGGCAGCAGACTGGAAGTAACTTCTGAGGCTTTCCTGACCAACATTCCTCAACGAAGTTGTCAGCTTCGTGGAACAGTTCCCAGGAAGAGCCGTTCGAAATTACGCGCCGTCGCGTCGGCGATCTGCTCGATCGGCAGCCCTTTGACCTCGGCGAGCTTCGCGGCGACCAGCGGCACGTTCGCCGGCGTGTTGACCTTGCCCCGCATTGGCATGGGTGCGAGGTACGGGCTGTCGGTTTCGATCAGGCAACGATCGAGCGGAACGAAGGCGGCGACTTCGCGCAGATCGGCTGCGTTCTTGAAGGTCAGGATCCCGGAAAACGAAATATGGAATCCCAGGTCGAGTGCCGAGCGCGCGACGTCCGCCGTTTCGGTGAAGCAATGGAAGACGCCGCCTGCCTCGCCGCCGCGCTCTTCGCGGAGTGCGACCAGGGTGTCCGTGGATGCGCTGCGGGTGTGGATGATCAGAGGGCGGCCGCTCGCATGCGCAGCCCTGATGTGGACCCGGAATCGTTCGCGCTGCCACGCCATCGCCTCGGGTCCGCGATTGCCCAGCCGGTAGTAGTCGAGGCCCGTTTCGCCAATGGCCACGACCTTCGGCAAGGCGGCGAGAGCGACGAGATCCTCGACCGTCGGCTCGCGGCTGTCCTCCTCGTCGGGATGAACGCCGGCGCTGCACCAGAGATCGGCATCGCCGAGGGCCAGCGCATGGACGCGCTCGAATTCGTCGAGCGTCGTGCAGATGCAAAGGGCACGATCGACCGACGCCGCACGCATCGCCGCACGGATTTCGGGCAGCCGCTCGAGCAGCTCGGGCGAGCTCAGATGGCAGTGCGAATCGACAAACACGGCAGCGTTTTCGAGAAAGCGTCGATGCTGCCAGGGCCAGCCGGTCGCGCCGGTGCCGAAGTCAGATCGTCTGGGTCGGCTTGACCGAGGAGATCGTGGTCCCGAGGGCTTCCTCGATCCGCGCCCGAAGCGCCCGGCTTTTCTCGTCGTTCGGGAAGCGAACGCCGACGCCCTGCGTGCGCCCTCCCGACGCATTTGCCGGCGTGATCCAGCCGACCTTGCCGGCGACCGGGTACCGCTGCGGATCGTCGGGCAGCGACAGCAGGAGATAGATGTCCTCGGCGAGCTTGTAGTCGCGCGTCGTCGGCACGAAGATGCCGCCCTCGCTGAACATCGGCATGTAGGCAGCGTAGAGCGCGCCGCGCTCGCGAAAGACCAGCTGAATGACGCTCGGGCGCGCCGCTGCCGTTGCCGGCATGTTCACGGCGGGCGCGGTAGCACGCGCGGCGGGCTGATTCATCGGCGCGAGTGTAGCGACAAGCCTCTCGCCTCGCGGTGCTGCGAACGCGGCGTTTTCAACGCTTCGCGGCCCTGCTCGACGAGGCTTTCGATGGCCAGATCGGCGCTCCAGGGATGCTCCGCCTCGGTGGCAACCCGGACGAGTTCGCGTGACCAGCGCAGGAGCGCGGCCAGCGAAGCGTCGCCGACCACGCGATCGCGGGGGAAGAAGCGCGGCGCCCCGCCGCAGGCGAGGCAGAGGGCGTCGTGGCAGATCTTTTGCAGCGCTTCGACCGCGATCGGCAGTGGCCAGCCCTGCAGTGCCGATGCGTCGCCGAGCGCGACCCGGCGCGGCAACGCGAGCCAGGCGTCGGCATCGAGGCCGTTCGCCGCGCGCTCGGCGGCATCCTGGGGCTGCCCGCCGGCCGCGGCGAGCAGCACCGCCGCCTCGGCGACCCCCCGCTTCGCCAGCCACGCCTCCGCCTCGCGGGGATCGGGAATCTGCAGCGCCACCTCCTGGCAGCGGCTGCGGATCGTCGGCAGCAGGTGATCCGGCGCCGCCGAGCAGAGCAGGAAGCGCGCATCACCCACGGGCTCCTCGAGCGTCTTCAGGAACGCGCTCGCGGCGACCTCGTTCATTCGCTCGGCTGGATGGACGATCACGAACTTGCCGCGACCTCTGGCCGAGGTCGTCGTCGCAAACGCAATCGCGCCACGTACCGCCTCGACGCGGATGTCCTTGCTCGGCTTCCTGCGGCCGCCGTCGCTGCCCTCCTCGCCTTCACCGCCCAGTTCCCAGCCAAGCGATTCGCGTAGCGCCTCGGGAAGCAACACGAGCAGGTCGGGATGCGAGCGCGCCGCGTGCAATTTGCAGCTGGCGCAGCGGCCACAGGGGCGATCGGCGGGCGCGAGATCCGTGTCCTCGCACAGCCATCCCTTGGCGAGCGCCAGCGCGAGCTCGAACTGGCCGAGGTTGCCGGCGCCGCGGATCAGCAGGGCATGGGCCGCGCGCGTCGCAAGCGTCCGGCGGAGCGTCTCGGCGAGCCAAGGCAGATCGACGGGTGGGGCGGCCGGATCGCTGCCGTCGCTTGCGCGCGCGCTCATCGTGCGCGGTCCCCGAGCGCAGCGACCGCGGCATCGATCTGTCGCTGCACCGCCGCTTTCTCGAGCGCACTGTCGATGCGCACGAAGCGCATCGGCGCGTCGCGCATGCGCGCAGCGTAGCCGTCGCGGACCCGCTCGAAGAACGCGAGGTCCTCGGCCTCGAAGCGATCCGACGCGCGCGCCTTTGCCCGCCGCGCGGCGGCGATCTCCGGATCGACGTCGAACCACAGCGTCAGGTCGGGCTGCAGTCCGTCGTGAATCCAGGCTTCGAGCGCGCGCAGCATGCGCTCGTCCTGGCCGCGGCCGGCGCCCTGATACGCGAACGTCGCGTCAGTGAAGCGGTCGCAGAGGACGGTATCGCCGCGCGCGAGGGCCGGCGCGATGACGCGGTCGATGTGGTCGCGGCGCGCCGCGAACACGAGCAGCGTCTCGGCGACCCCGTCCATCGCCTGGTGCAAGAGGAGCTCGCGCAGTTGCTCGGCCAGCGTCGTTCCGCCCGGCTCGCGGGTGCAGACGACGCGCCCGCCCCGCTCGCGCAGGCGCTGGGCGAGCGGTTCGATGTGGGTCGACTTGCCGGCGCCGTCGATGCCCTCGAAGGTGATGAACCGGCCGCTCACTGGGTGCCGGATCTGCGCTGAAAGCGGTTCACCGCCCGATTGTGGTCCGCGAGCGTCTCGCTGAACTCGCTGCTGCCGTCGCCGCGGGCAACGAAGTAGAGCGCCTTGGTCGGCTCGGGATGGACCGCGGCCAGCAGGGCGGCACGCCCGGGCACCGCGATCGGCGTCGGCGGCAGGCCGCTGCGCGTATAGCTGTTGTAAGGGCCGTCCGCGAGCAGATCGCGCTTGTGCAGGCTGCCGTCGAACGTCGCGCCGAGGCCGTAGATCACGCTCGGGTCGGTCTGCAGCGGCATGCCCAGACGCAGCCGGTTGACGAGCACGCCGGCCACGCGGGCGCGGTCGGCAGCGACACCGGTTTCCTTCTCGACGATCGAAGCGAGCGTCAACGCTTCATCGGGGCTCTGCAGCGGCGTCGTAGGGTCGCGCTCCTGCCACGCTTCGGCAAGGCGCTTGGCCATCGCGCGATACGCGCGCTTCAGCAAGGCGAGATCGGTCGAGCCCTTGCTGAAGAGATAGGTGTCGGGGTGAAACCGGCCTTCGGGCGAGACGCCGGCGACGCCGATCGCCGTCATCACGTCGGCGTCGCTCATCGTCGCGATCGTCTGCTTCAAGCCCTCGGACTTCGCCAGCTCGGCGCGGATCTGACGAAAGGTCCAGCCCTCGTTCAAGCGAAGCGCCGCGAGCGTCTCGTCGCCGCGAACCATCTTGTCGAGCAACCGGACCGGCGTCGTGCCGGTGCCGATCTCGTAGCTGCCGGCGCGGATCTGGCGTGCCCGCCCCGACCAGCGGAACCATTCGTACAAGAGGAGCGGCGAAGTCTGTACACCGACGCGAACCCAGGCGTCAGCAATCTCGCGCGGCGAGCGGCCGGGTTCGATCGACAGCTCCACCGTCTCGCTCGCGAGCGGCAGCGGCCGGGTCAGCCAGGAAGCGGCGAGAGAGACCAGAGCGACCGCCGCTGCCAGCGCCACGAGCAAGAAAACACGCGCGAATCTCATCGCCGACGACGCCGTCGCGAGCCGTCAACCTGCAAGACCCGCGCCTCCCGAAACCATGGCAGCTGATGATAATGGGCGATGCCAACCGAGATCTCGATCGGGGGCGTCTGCCGCCTCGCCGATCGTGGCGTGATCCGCGCCAGCGGCGCCGACGCCGCGACCTTCCTGCAGAGCCAGCTGACCAACGACGTCGCCAGCCTCGACTTCGGCACGGCGCGCCTGGCCGGATTCTGCTCGGCCAAGGGACGCCTGCAGGCGAGCTTCGTCGTCTGGCGCCCCGGTGCCGACGAATTCCTGCTCTCGTGCCCCGCGGACCTCCTGGCGCCGACGCTGAAGCGCCTGTCGATGTTCGTCCTGCGTGCCAAGTGCAAGCTGAGCGACGCGAGCGGCACGCTCTCGGTTGTCGGCGTCGCCGGACCGGCGGCGGTCGCGATGCTCGGCGACGCTGTCGTCTGGCAGGTACGCGCGGACGGCGCGGCGACGCTGCTGAGACTGCCCGACGCAGCCGGCCTGCAGCGCGCTTGGGTCGTTGCCGCGCCCGGCAGCGAAGCCGACGTCGCCGCCGCGCCGGCGATGACGCTCGCGACGTGGCACTGGCTCGAGGTCGAGAGCGGGATCGTCACGATCGAGGCCGCGACCGTCGATCGCTTCGTCCCGCAGATGGTCAATTTCGAGCTCGTCGGCGGCGTCGATTTCCAGAAGGGCTGCTATCCCGGCCAGGAGGTCGTCGCCCGCAGCCAGTATCGCGGCACGACCAAGCGGCGCACCCTGCTCTTCGACTGCGACACCTTGCCGGCCGTGGGCCAGGACGTGTTTGCGAGCGTCGCGCCCGGCGAGCCCGCCGGCACGGTCGCCAACGCGGCGCCGCACCCCGTGCATCCCGGCGGCAGTGCGCTCGTCGAAGTGCGTCTCGCCGTCGTCGGCGAAGACCTCCGCCTCGGCGCTGCCGATGGTCCGGTGCTTCGCCGGCGCGCCCTGCCCTACGCCGTTCCGCTCGAGGTCGCGGCCGCTTCCTGAGCGAACCCGAACTTGCGCGAGCTCTTCGTCTGGTACCGCGTCGACGAGCGCCGCGCCGATGCCGCGCGTGCAGCGGTCGAGTCGATGCAGCGATCGCTCGCCCGAGCATTCCCCGGCCTGCAAGCGCGGCTTCTTGTCCGCCACGACAGCGACCGACAGACGTGGATGGAAACGTACGCGCTCTTGCAGCCGTCGACAGGCGGAGGCGACGGCATCGACGCCGCCACCGAGACCGCGATCATCGCGGCGGCACTGCCGCTCGCCAGCCTGATCGAGGGTGATCGCCACCTCGAGACGTTCGACGTGGTGACGGTGCACTGAGGCTTACAGCGTGCGCAGCATTTCGACGTGGGCGATTCCGGCCTCGTCGAACTCCGGACCGCGGCGAACGAATCCGGCGCGCTCGTAAAAGCTCGCGGCGCTGAGCTGTGCGTGCAGCATCGCCTGCCGATCGCCGCGCGCTCGCGCAGCGTCGAGCAGCCCGTCGAGCACCGAACGGCCGACGCCGCAGTGGCGCGATGCAGCCGCGACGGCCATCCGGCCGATCTTGGCGACACCCGGCACGTGCTCGAGCATGCGGCCGGTGCCGAGCGCACGGCCGAGCCGGTTGAAGGCCACCGCGTGGACGGCATCGGGATCGGCATCGTCCCATTCCATCTCGGCCGGGATCCTCTGCTCGCCGATGAACACCTCGGCGCGGATCGGCCGCGCCGCGGGCTCGAGCTCCTGCCACGTGCCGACGCGGACCTCGACCATCGGCTCGCCGGCTTCGAAGCTATCGAACAGCGCGCGCAGCTCGGGCGGCACCGGCCGCGCCTCGGTGGCTTTCGAATCGGCGAACACGTAGACGAGCTCGCCGCTCACGAGCAGCTGCTCCTGGCGAAACGCGCCGGCCTGGAACGCCATCGACGAGTTGCCGATCCGGGCGCAGCGCAGGCCGATCTCGAGCACGTCGTCGTAGCGCGCCGAGCCGAGGTACTCGAGGGTCGCCTTGCGGACGAACATGTCGCCGCCGAGCGCTGCCATGGTCTCGTGGTACGGCATCGCGAGCGCCCGCCAGTAGCCGGCGATCGCGGTATCGAAGTACATCAGGTAGTGACCGTTGAAGACGATCTGCTGGGCGTCGATCTCGGCCCAGCGCACGCGCAGGCGCTCGAAGAAACGGAAGTCGGAACGTTGCATGGCGACGGCAGGCGATCGTCGATCGTATGTCAGCAGCGCGCCCGGCTGCGCGGCGCGGCGGTGTGCCAGACTGAGGCATGGCGCTCATCCAGTACATCACCCAGGTCCAGCTCGACTTCGGCGCCCTCGCCCTCCTGCCGCAGGAGCTCGAGCGCGCCGGCATCGCCCGGCCCCTCGTCGTCACCGACGCCGGCGTGCGCGCCGCCGGGCTGCTCGATCGTGCGCTCGCGACGCTCGACGCGAAGCCGCACGCCGTGTTCGACGCGACACCGTCGAATCCGACCGAGCGCGCGGTGCGCGCCGCGGTCGAGGTTTACCGCGCGGAGCGCTGCGATGGCCTGGTCGCGATCGGCGGCGGCTCGAGCATCGATCTCGCCAAGGGCGTCGCGATCGCAGCGACGCACGATGGGCCGCTCGCGGGCTACGCCACGATCGAGGGCGGCAGCGCCCGCATCACCGCAAGCGCTGCGCCGCTGATCGCAGTGCCGACCACCGCGGGTACCGGCAGCGAAGTCGCCCGCGGCGCGATCGTCATCGTCGACGACGGCAGGAAGCTGGGCTTTCACAGCTGGCACCTGGTGCCGAAGACCGCGATCTGCGATCCCGAGCTGACCTTCGGACTGCCGCCCTTCCTCACTGCCGCCACCGGCATGGACGCGATCGCCCATTGCATGGAGACCTTCATGGCGCCGGCCGTGAATCCGCCCGCCGACGGCATCGCGCTCGACGGCCTCGAGCGCGCCTGGGCGCACATCGAGCTCGCGACGCGCGACGGCAGCGACCGCGCGGCGCGCTTTCACATGATGAGCGCGAGCATGCAGGGCGCGATGGCGTTCCAGAAGGGCCTCGGCTGCGTGCACAGCCTGAGCCACAGCCTCGGTGGCGCCAACCCGAAGCTTCACCACGGCACGCTGAACGCGATGTTCCTGCCGGCGGTGGTGAAGTTCAATGCGAGCGCGCCGACCATCGTCGGCGAGCGCCGCCTCGAGCGCATGGCGCGCGCGATGGGGTTGCGCGAGACGCGCGCGACGCCAGCCGACTCGGTCGCCGACGCGATCCGCGACATGAACCGGCGCCTCGGCTTGCCGTCCGGGCTCGCGGCGCTCGGGGTCGAAAGGTCGATGTTCGCGCGCATCATCGCCGGCGCGCTGGCGGACCACACCCACAAGACCAACCCGCGCCTGGCGACGGGCGACGACTACGAGCGGATGCTCGAAGAGTCGATGTAGACCGTCGTCTCGGTGGTCGTGGTCTCCGTCGTCGTCTCGACGACGGCGATCGGCGCCACCGGCGACCCGTCGGCCGCGTCGGCGGCGTCGGTCTCGTTGGCGACGGGAGGGGCCGCGAAGTCGGCCGCGGGCAAGTCAGCCTGCCCCGGCCACGCCGCAAGGTACTCGGCCCAGTGCGGCTCGCCGATCGCCGCCACCGTGTCGCGCGCGAGCGCCAGCTCGTGCAAATAGCCGGTCTCGTCGAGTCGGCCGCGCATCTTCTCGAACCGACACCAGAGCAGATACGTGTTCATCGCGTCCGTCTCGCAGTAGCGGCGGATCTCGTCGCGGCGGCCATCGAGGTAGGCGTCGTAGACCTGCGAGCCGTCCATGCCGAGCTTGCCGGGGAAGCCGCACAGCTTGGCCATCGCATCGAGCGGTGCGTTGGCGCGCGACTGGTACATCGCGAGCAGATCCATCAGGTCGATGTGGCGCAGGTGGTAGCGGCTGATGTAGTTGTTGTAGCGGTGCTCGCGATCGCTGCTCTCGTCCTGGCCCATGTCCCAGTAGCGCGCCGCGACGACGCCGTGGCGAAGGCCCCGCTGCTGCAGCACCGGCAGATCGAAGCCGCCGCCGTTCCAGCTGACGAGCTGCGGACGATGCGCCTCGACCCGATCGAAGAAGGCCTGGATGATGCTTGCCTCCTCGCTGCGGCCGTCGCGCTCGAGATCGACGAACGAACGCACCCGCAACCCGCCGCCGCCGCGATACACGCACGAGATGACGAGCACGCGCTGCAGGTGCGGCGGCAGGAAATCGTTCTTGTTGCGCGCGGCGCGGTCGGCGATCTCCGCGGCGTGGACCTCGGCGTCGCTCAGCGCCGCGTCGGCGCCGCGCAGCAGGCGCAGGCCCGCGACGTCGGGGACCGTCTCGATGTCGAAGGCGAGGACCGGCGACATGTCGACGCGGCCGCCGCTAGCGCGCCGGCAGCAGGCGTGCCGGATCGATCGGCTTGCCCTGGCGGCGGATCTCGAAGTGCAGTTGCACGCTGTCGGCGTCGCTCGATCCCATCTCGGCGATTTTCTGGCCGCGCTTGACGTTCTGGTCGTCCTTGACGAGCAGCGTCTGGTTGTGCGCGTAGGCCGTCAGATAGGTCGCGTTGTGCTTGAGGATGACGAGATTGCCGTAGCCGCGCAGGCCCGATCCGGCGTAGACGACGCGGCCGTCGGCGGCGGCGAAGACCGGGTCGCCCGGCTTGCCGCGAAAGACCAGACCCTTGTTGCGCGCTTCGTCGAACGGCATCGCGACCGGCGCGGTCGATGGCCAGGTCCAGTTGATGTCGTCGTCGGCGTCGCGCGGCGCCGGCGGGGCCGCAGCTTCGCGCACCGGCGCCGCGGGCTGGCTCGCGGCCGACCCGGTGGCCGAAGCACCGCCCGGCGGAACGGCGGCGCTTCCCGCCCGCGCGTCGAGCGGCCGCGTCTCGACGCGGGCCGTCGTCACCGCGCGTGTCGTTGCCGTCGCCGGATCGACTCCGGGGGCAACGATGCGTATCACCTGGCCGACCTCGATGAGGTTCGGATTGACCAGGTTGTTCCAGCGCATCAGATCCTTCCAGTTCTGCCCGTTGTCGAGGCCGATGCGGATCAACGTGTCGCCCGACTTGACCGTGTAGTAGCCGGCCTTGTCGCCGTTGACATCGGCCGCACTCGCGCGTGCCGCATCGGCCGCGGATGCGGCGCTCGCCGCCGGGCTCGCGGCAGCGACGGACGCCCGTGGCGTCGGCGAGCGCTCCTCGACCGGGGCGCGGTTCGGTGTCTGGGCACAGCCGGCGACGACGAGGCCGGCGACGAGCAGGAGGGCGCAACGGCCGAGCGCCGAAGCTTCTGTCAGTGGCATTGGATCGGGGCGATCTGCATCGTCAGCGAGCGAGGCCCGATTTTAAGGGGACGAACCTCACCGCCTCGTGAAGGCTGCGCTCATAGCCGTCGGCGCGGCGGTCGACGACGACGAGCACCTGGCCGCGGCCGTCGGCCCGCTGCACCGGCGAGACCAGCCTGCCGCCGACCGCGAGCTGGTCGAGCCACGCTTGGGGGATCTCGCTGCCGCCCGCGGCAGCGACGATGCTGTCGTACGGCGCGCTCGGCGGATGGCCGAGCATGCCGTCGCCGAACACCAGGCGCAGTCGTGTCTCGCGCATCGGCGCGAGCAGTTCGCGTGCCTTGTCGTGGAGCGGCTTCAGTCGCTCGACCGAAATCACGCGCCGCGCCATCCGGCACAGCAGCGCCGCCTGGTAGCCACAGCCGGTGCCGATCTCCAGCACCGCGCCGAGGTCGCCGGCCGCCTGCGCGTTGACGCCGCCGGCCAGCAGCTCGAGCATACGGGCGACGACCGAAGGCTTCGAGATCGTCTGGCCATGGCCGATCGGCAGGCTCGTGTCCTCGTATGCCTGCGTCGCGAGCGCAGCATCGACGAAGACGTGGCGCGGCACCGCGGCGAAGGCGGCGAGGACACGCGGGTGGCCGACGCCGTCGCGCCGCAGCCGGTCGACCATGCGCGCACGCACGTCGGCGGAATCGAGCCCCAGACCGACGGCAGGCCTCGCACGCGCGGCGTCTTCGTGAGCTGCCGCGACATGCCGTTGCGGCCGGATGAGGCCGGAAGCAGCCGCGCGCGGCGCCGTCTGCCCTCGCGACTGCTCTTCTGCAGCTGCGCCCGAGAGTCGGCCGAGCGCGAGCGGAAAGCGGCGTGCCGGCCGCTCCGTCGTCATGACGTCTGGCCGATCCAGTGTCGCCAGGCAGGCAATGTCGCGTGGTCCGTGAGGTCGACGTGGAGCGGCGTGATCGAGACCTCGCCGCTCGCCGTCGCGTGAAAATCGGTGCCCGGGCCCGCTTCGCGCGCATCGCCCGCGGGACCGATCCAGAACAGCGTGTCGCCGCGCGGGCTCACTTGGCGGATCACCGGCTCGCTCGCGTGGCGGCGCCCGAGCCGGGTGATGCGGCGCGGCCGCGTATCGGCGTCGGGCCGATTCGGGATGTTGACGTTGAGCAGGAAGTGCGGCGCCTCGGGCGGCTCTCGCAGCACGTGCTCGATGATGCTGCGGGCGACGCGCGCTGCGGCTTCGAGCTCGTCCCAGCCCTTCTGCACCTGGGAGAACGCGATCGCCCGGATGCCGAACAGAAAGCCCTCCATCGCAGCGGCGACGGTGCCCGAATAGAGCGTGTCGTCGCCCATGTTGGCGCCCTGGTTTATGCCGGCGACGACGAGATCGGGGCGCTGCTCGAGCAGTCCCGAGAGCGCGAGGTGGACGCAGTCCGAGGGCGTCCCGTTGATGTAGCGAAAGCCATTCGCCGCGGCGTATACCGACAGGCCCCGATTGAGCGTCAACGAGTTCGAAGTGCCGCTTGCGTTCTGCTCGGGGGCGACGACGTCGAGATCGCCGAGACCCTGGCAAGCCTGCACGAGTGCGGCCAGTCCAGGGGCGAGGTAGCCGTCGTCGTTGGCGATCAGGATGCGCATGCACGACGATTGTAGGGAGTCGCCCTCGCACACCCCACGACGCCGGCGGGCGCTGCGTATGATCTTCGAGCCCGGCATCGGGCTGGACACGATTCGAAAGGCTTCGACCATGCACGCCTGGCTCTGCGAGAACCCGATCGGCGTCGAGGCGCTGCAATGGAAGGAACTGCCGACGCCGGAGCCGAAGGCGGGCCAGGTGCGCGTCGCGATCGCGGCGGCGAGCTTGAACTTCCCCGACCTGCTGATCGTCCAGAACAAATACCAGATGAAGCCGCCGCTGCCGTTCGTCCCGGGATCGGAATACTCGGGAACGGTCGATGCAGTCGGCTCCGGCGTGACCCACCTGAAGGTCGGTGACGCAGTGGCTGCGTTCGGCGGCACCGGCGGGTTCGCAACGCACGCCGTCGTCGACGCTGCGCTCGTCATGCCGCTCCCTGCAGGGTTTGCCTTCGACGAGGCCGCGGCCTTCATCCTGACCTATGCGACGACCCACCACGCGCTCGTCGACCGCGGCCAGCTGAAAGCAGGCGAGACGATGCTCGTGCTCGGCGCGGCCGGCGGCGTCGGCACCGCGGCGATCCAGATCGGCAAGGTGCTCGGGGCGCGTGTCATCGCCGCTGCATCGAGCGACGAGAAGTGCGATCTCTGCCGCTCGATCGGCGCCGACGTCGCGATCAACTACGCCAAGGGCAACATCCGCGACGAGCTGAAGCAGGTCACCGCCGGCAAGGGGCCGGACGTCGTCTACGACCCGGTCGGCGGCGATCTCGCCGAGCCGGTGTTTCGCTCGATCGCCTGGCGCGGCCGCTACCTCGTCATCGGCTTCGCTCAAGGCGGGATTCCGGCACTGCCGCTCAACCTCGCGTTGCTCAAGGGCGCGTCGATCGTCGGCGTCTTCTGGGGCGAGTTCGCGCGCCGCGAGCCGAAGGCGAACGCCGCGGCGCTCGCCGAGCTGGCGCGCTGGTATGCCGAAGGAAAGGTGAAGCCGGTCATCGACCGGCGCCTGCCGATGCGCGAGCTGCCGGCCGCCTACGAGCGCATGGGCAGTCGCACGGTGCGCGGCAAGCTGGTGATGACGAACGGCTGAACGCGTCGTTTCGCGCTGCGGCAATTCCGCACGAACGGCCAACGCGGGTCGCCGGACGGCGGCCACGCGCGCCGCGCCGTCGCCTAGCCTTGCGCTCCCGCTCCGGCAAGGATCGATGGCCATCGAAACGCAACGTCCCGCCGTCTCCGACGGACCGTCCCTGCAAGTCCCTTCCACCAGCGCCTGGGTGCACCGCTGCGCCAAGCGCATGCTCGAGCTCGACCCCGAGCTCGACCCGCTCGCGGCGATGCACACGGTCGACGACATGGCGAGGATCACGCGCTGGCGATCGATGCTTCCCGAGGATGTCGCCGAGGCGCTGTATGCGCGCGCCGCGGACGAGGAGCCGTTGACGTTCGCGTCGCGGCCGATGCGAAACATCTGAACGCGGCGACCCTCGCGCGCTGCCGGCGAGCGAGAGGTCTACAGAATCGCCGCCGACGGTCGATATGTCGTCATGACGATCCCCCGCATGCTGCCCTGGCTGCTCGCAACGCTCGTTTATGCAGCCTCTCCTGTCGCCCTCGCCGGCGACCCGCCAACGGCGCCGCAGTCGACGCCGCCCGCGCCGGCGCGCAACGTCGACACGGCCAAAGCGAGGCACGAGGCCGAGCGGCAGCGCCTGATCGCGAAGCTTCGCGACGAAGCGCCGAAGACACACGAGAAGCAGACCAAGGGCACCGTTCTCGACCTGCCGATCTTCCACCGTAACGATCGACCCTGACGCGATCGCCTCGCACCGGCGCTGCGCGACGGGAGCATCGCCGCCGCGAAGCGTGGAAGATTGACGGCTTGAACGCACTTCCTTCGTGCGGGGGATGCACGCGCAGCGAACGTTGCACTATGGTGTCGCCGTGCAGTTCCCCGACTCCACCTTCGCAGCCTTGCGCATCGCCACCGCCGACGACGACGAGTCGGCGGGTTGGGGACGTCTGCTCTCGCTCGCGATCGTGCTGACGATCGCGGCGGTCAGCGCTGGCCTGCTCGCCGGCGGCTGAGCCCGCCTCTGCCGCCCGGCCCTGCCGACGCCTTCGCACGACGGCCGGCGGCTCAGGGCACAACGCGAATCAAAACCTGCGCCCGACCGTGAGCTCGAGTCGGCGGTCGTACGTCGACGGCACGGAACCACCCCAGGCGCGCGCGCCGCCCATCAGGCTCGCATGCCAGCCGCTCTCGAATGTCCAGGCGCCCTCGAGCTCGGCGACAGCTGCGGTGTTGCCGTCCTGCTTCCAGTCGATCACCGGCTTGAGCGTGAGCTTGAGCGAGAAATCGCTCCGCCAGGCGTCGCGCACCGCAAGCTCGATCTTCGTGTAGTTGATGTCTTTGCTGTCCGGGTCGCCAGCCACCGAGACGATTTGCCTGACGAGCGGCGCGAACGAAAACTCATGAATTGCGGATCCAGCACGCAACGATCCGAGCGGCATGACCGTCTCGAGCCCCGGCGCCACCTGGACCTTGCCGGTTCCGAGCGACTCCGGACGCGCAGTCGGAAACGTCAACTCCAAGGACGCCACGAGGGAATGGCCGCCGGCCTCGAACGGCCGCCATTTCGCCTTCACCTTGAGGTCGCCCGGGCGCGGATCGAAGAGATCGCCGCCAAAGGTCGTCTTGTCGTCCGGGAACGGCAGATCGAGGCGCAAGAGCGTGAACGAACCGCCGGCGGGATAGGCCTCGAGCCGCAGCGTCGTCCGCGTCGATTCGTCCGGCGTTGCGCGATCGGTGTTCTGTCGTTTGAGCTCGACGTTCCAGCGGATCGGTTTGGCCGTCGCAGACGCCGCGGCGCCGTCGGGGCCGGCAGCCTCGCCCTCGTTCAGCTCGTCCGCGAATGAATGTGTGGGCGCGAGCGCGAGGCCGATCAGCGCGGCCGACAAGCGCATTCGAGCTCTCATCGCAGCGCGCAAGCGCTGCTGCGCTCGAGGTCGGGGAAGGATCGCGATCAGCGACGCGATGGTCAGACGATGGGGTGGCTGATGGGGCTCGAACCCACGACAACAGGAATCACAATCCTGGACTCTACCAACTGAGCTACAGCCACCACCGAGCGAAAGATTATAGCGAGCGCACTTTCGTGCCCTTGCCGTCGTCTCGATCGACGTGCCTCGCGCGGGCGGCGCGCGGACGGCTAGCGGGGCTCGCTCGCCGCGGCGTCGCGTGCGAGCGCGGAGTCGTTGACGCTCACCTTGAAGCGCGACTTCAACTCGGCGTAGTACGCCTGCGCTTCGGCTTCCGCCCACACCTGCGCGTACTGGCCCATCGCCTTCGCAGGGTCGGCGACGACCGGATCGCGCCCTGCCGTCCGGATGATCTTGGCGATCGCGTAGCCCTGTTCGCCGAGCGGCACGCCGACGAACGCCGGCAGTTTCGCGACCGGCGCCTTCAGCGCGGCGTCGAGCAACGGACGAGGCAGATCACGCGGTTGCGCGCGCGAGACGAGCACCGGCTCGCCTGGCAGCGACTCGCTAGGCGAGGCCTGCAGCTTGGCGAGCCGTTCCTTGCCGAGCTTCGTCGCGAGCTCGGCGGCACGCTTCGCGGCAAGCCCCTGCCGAATCTTGTCCTTCACGTCCGCGAGCGGCAGCAGGTGGGCAGGCGCGTACTGGACGACGCGTCCGGCCGCGAGCTGGTTCGCGCCGACGTCGATCGCCTTCGTATTCTTCTTTTCCTTGGTCGCCTCGCTCGTGAACAGCGCCTCGAGAAAGCGCGGGTTGGCGAGCGCACCGGTCGCTCCCGGCGCCGGCGTGCGGGTGACGTGCTGGGCCGAGCGGATCTCGAGCTTCCACTTGTCGGCGGCGGGCTTCAGGCTATCGGGCTGCTCGTAGACGACATCGCCGAACTCGACTGCCGCGTCGGCGAAGCGCTTTTGCACCAGCTGGTTGCGGACCTCGTTCTCGATCGCGGAGCGGACGGTCTCGAAGCTCTTCTTCTCGCCGCCGCGCGCCGCTGTCACGCGAATGATGTGGAAGCCGAAGTCGCTCTCGACGATGCCGCTCGTCTCGCCGGGCTTGAGGCCGAACGCTGCGTCTTCGAAGGGCTTGACCATCTGGCCGCGGCCGAAGAAGTCGAGGTCGCCGCCCTTTGCCGCGGAGCCCTCGTCGTCCGAGTTCTTCTTCGCGATCTCGGCGAAGGACTGCGGGTTCTTGCGGACCTCGGCGAGCAAGGCCTCGGCCTTGGCGCGCGCCTTCTCGCGCTCGGCCTTCGGCGCGTCCTTGTCGGCCTTGACGAGGATGTGGCTGGCGCGCCGCTCTTCCGGTGCGGTGTAGCGCTTCTCGTTCTCGGCGTAGTACTTGCGCAGATCGTCCTCGGAGACGGCAATGCCCTTCTTCACCGAATCGAGGTCGAGAACGACGTACTCGACGGTCGCCTCCTCGGCTGCCTGGAACTCGGCGGTGTGTGCCGGGTCCTTGTAGTACGCCTCGACCTCCGCATCGGTCGGCGCTGCTTTTGCGAGCTGGTCCTTGGCGTCGAAGCGCTCGACCTGAACCTCGCGCATCTGGTACATCGCTTCCAGCGCTGCCGACGCGGCGGCGGCCGGGGCGATCGCCGAGCTGCCGATCGGCTCCATCACCTGGCGGCGTGAAAGGTCCTGGCGCAAGCGCTCGGCGAACCCCTCGGACGACATGCCGAGCGCGGTCAGCGTGTCGCGGTTGATGCTGCCGTCGGGATTGCGGAGCGACGCGAACTCGGGGTCGCTCTTGAAGGTTCGCTCGAGGCGGTCGTCGGTCGTCGCGAGGTGCATCTTGTCGGCGGCGGCGAGCATGACGCGGTCGCGGATCACGCCGTCGAGCGCGAGACGCTTCATCTCGAGCGTTTCGAACAGCTTCGGGTCGAGGCTCGGCATCTGCCGCCGTGCGCGCTCGACACGCTCGCGAAGAGCCGCGTCGAGCTCGGCCTGCGACACCGTCTGGCCGGCGACGTGGGCGACCGTCTGCTGCTCGTTGGCGGCGAAGCGGCTATAGCCCTGGATGCCGAAGAAGATGAACGACGGGAACACGAGCAGCACCAGCAGGAACTGCAGCGCGCGCGTGTGGCGGCGGAAGAAATCGAACACGGCTTCCTGGATGAAAGAAAGGCGAACCGCGGTTCGCCTTTCGTCGAAGAGGCCGGAATTCTAGCCGAGCAGGGCGGGCCGGGCGGCCGCGGGGTGGTGGGTGCTGAGGGGTTCGAACCCCCGACCTACGCCTTGTAAGGGCGCCGCTCTACCAGCTGAGCTAAGCACCCGCGCCGCGGCGAGCCGGTCTCAGTTGAGGGCGTCTTTGAGCGCCTTGCCGGCGCGGAACTTCGGTACCTTCGCCGCCTTGATCTTGATCGCCGCCCCGGTGCGTGGATTGCGGCCGCTGCGCGCGGCGCGCTTGCCGACGGTGAACGTTCCGAAACCGACCAGCGACACCGCGGTGTTTTTCTTCAGGCTCGTCTTGACGCCGCCGATCATCGCTTCGAGTGCGCGCGTGGCGGCGGCCTTCGAGATGTCTGCTTGCCTGGCGATGTGCTCGATCAGTTCGGATTTGTTCACAAAAGGTTCCCCCTCAGGAAGCTGTTCTCACAAGGAAATTCGGTGGCGCGGCGCGCGGCGGCAGCGGGGTGCTCGTCGGGGCGAAACGATTACAGCGTTGCGAATCTTCAGTGTCAAGCAGGGTTCACGCCGCAAATTTATGGATCGACGGTGCAAATCCGTCCGCGGCCGTGCATTCCGCGCTTGACACGGCGCCTAGCGCGATGCAGCGCGCTCCGAACCGAGCGCGCCGGCGACCGCGCGGCCGAGGTCGGAGGTGCTCGCCGTGCCGCCGAGGTCGCGCGTCTTCGGGCCGCCACCGCCCGGCTCGAGCACCGCCTCGATCGCCGCGATGATCGCGTCGTGGGCGTCGCGGTGGCCGAGGAAGTCGAGCATCAGCGCGCCCGACCAGATCTGGCCGATCGGGTTGGCGACGCCGCGGCCGGCGATGTCGGGCGCCGAGCCGTGCACCGGCTCGAACAGCGACGGATGCTCGCGCGTGGGGTTGATGTTCGCCGCCGGCGCGATGCCGATCGTTCCCGCGCACGCGGGGCCGAGGTCGCTCAGGATGTCGCCGAACAGGTTGCTCGCGACGACCGTGTCGAACACCTGCGGCCGCTGCACGAAGTGCGCGGCGAGGATGTCGATGTGGTAGCGGTCGACGCGAACATCGGGAAAACGCGCAGCCATCGCCTCGACGCGCTCGTCCCAGTACGGCATCGTGATCGCGATGCCGTTCGATTTCGTCGCCGAGGTCAGGTGCTTCTTCGGCCGCGACTGCGCGAGCTCGAACGCGTACTTCAGGATCCGGTCGATGCCGACCCGTGACATCACCGTCTCCTGGACGACGAACTCGCGCTCGCTGCCCTCGAACATGCGGCCGCCGATGCTCGAGTATTCGCCTTCGGTGTTCTCGCGAACGATCATCATGTCGATGTCGCCCGGCGAAAGGCCGGCGAGCGGCGAGCGGACGCCCGGCATCAGGCGCGCCGGCCGCAGGTTGGCGTAGAGGTCGAACTCGCGCCGGAACTTGATCAGCGAGCCCCACAGCGAGATGTGGTCGGGGATCTTCTCGGGCCAGCCGACGGCTCCGAAGAAGATCGCGTCGTGGCCACCGATCAGCTCCTTCCAGTCGGCCGGCATCATGCTGCCGTGGCGCTCGTAGAACTGCCACGACGAGAAGTCGAAGTGGTCGAACGCGAGGCCGATGCCGAACCGGCTGGCCGCCGCCTCGAGGACGCGCAGGCCCTCGGGGACGACCTCGGTGCCGATGCCGTCGCCGGGGATGACGGCGATGCGATGCGTCTTCTTCATGTCGATTGCTCCTGGAGCTCCCGCGCCGGGGCGCGCACGACGAGTGCGACTCCGACGACCGTCACCGCCATGCCGGCCATCATGACCGGCGTCAGCGACTCGTCGAACATTGCCCACGCCATCAGCGCGGTGCACGGGGGAACGAGGTACAGCAGGCTGGTCACCGCGGTCGCCTCGCCGCGCTGGATCAGCAGGTAGAGCAGCGAGCTGCCGCCGAGCGTGAGGACGCCGACCGACCACGCCAGCGCGAGGACCAGGTTCGAGTGCCAGTCCATCGGCTCGCTTTCGAGCAGCGCCAGCGGCAGGCAGACGACGAACGCCGCTGCCATCTGCACGGCGCTCGCGGTGCGCACGTCGCACGGCGCGACGAAGCGCTTCTGGTAGAGCGTGCCGGTGGTGATGCTCAGCAAGGCGACGATCGCCAGCGCGAGATTGGCGAGCGTCACTTCGCCGCCGACCTTCGGCCAGACGACGAGGCCGATGCCGGCGAAGCCGAAGGCGAGGCCGAGCCAGCGTCGCGAGGACACCTCGGCAGCTTCGCGTGCCGAGGCGTTGCGCGTCAGCCAGAGTGCGGTCAGGACCGGCTGCAGGCTGACCAGGAGCGCCGACGTGCCGGCACCGAGGCCCGCCTTCACGGCCGCCCAGACGCCGCCGAGGTAGCCCGCCTGCATCAGCACGCCGATGACGGCGAGGTGCAGCCACTGCGCGCGTTGGCTCGGCCAAGCCGCTTTGGCGATGGCGATCCAGACCAGGAAGCATGCCGCGGAGAGGGCAAACCGCAGCGACAGGAAACCGAACGGCGGCGCGTGCGGCATCGCAAGGCGGGCAACGACGAAGCCGGTCGCCCAGATGACGACGAACAGCCACGGCATCGCCCGTGCGAAGGCAGTGTGAGCCTCGCCTGGCCGCCCCGAGGGCGCCGCCGCCGCGGCGGCGGGCGGCGACCGCCGGGAGCTTCGCCGCTCCAGGTCTTCAGCGGACACGGGCGCGGATTTCCGGCAATGCCTTCTGCAGGTAGTAGACCATCGACCAGATCGTCAGCACCGCCGAGATGACGATGAGGACGGTGCCCCAGTACTGGGTGTCGATGAAGCCGAGCAGCATGCCGTGGTAGAGCAGGAACGGGATCGCGATCATCTGGACCACGGTCTTCACCTTGCCGAGCATGTGCACGGCGACGCTGCGCGACGCGCCGATCTGCGCCATCCACTCGCGCAGCGCCGAGATCGCGATCTCGCGGCCGATGATGACGAGGGCGATGAAGGCGTCGAGCCGGCCGAGCTTGACGAGGACGAGCAGCGCCGCGGTGACCAGGAACTTGTCGGCGACGGGGTCGAGGAAGGCGCCGAACGACGACGTCATGCGCAGCTTGCGGGCCAGGTAGCCGTCGGCCCAGTCGGTAAGCGCGAAGAGGATGAAGAGCGCGGTGCCGACGAGGTTCTGCGTCGTCGGCGCGAGGCTCGTGTAGTACACGCCGACGACGAGGGGGATCGCAACGATGCGCGCCCAGGTTAAGAGCGTCGGCAGGTTGAAGAACATCGGCGGATTGTGCCGAAGCTCGGCGAGGCCGGCAGGTGAGCGTCGCTGCTCCATCAGCGATCGAGGGTGCGTGGCTTGAACTTGCGGGCGTCGTCGAAGAGGAAGGTCTCGACGAACTTCCAGGGCCGCGGCAGACGCGAGACGTCGCCGAACGGCGCCGCGCGACGGACCGCATCGACGGCGATCTTGAGCGTGTCCTTGGCCTGGCGGGGCTCGCGCAGCACTTCGATCCGGCGGATGCTGCCGTCGCCGTTGAGCTCGATCTCGAGCACCGGGATCGCGAGCAACGGGTCGGGAACGCGGCCGGCATAGGTGATCTCGGGATTGGCGGCGACGATCCGCTCGGCCGCCTGCTGGCGCAGCTCGGCCCAGTTGCGGCTCGTGCGCGGCGGCGGCAACGATCGCTGGCCACCGGCGTGCGGCGTTGCAGCCGGCGGCGTCGCCGGCGCCGGAGCCGCGCGGCGTCCGGCGTCGGCGACCTCGCCCGGGGCGCGATCCGACGAAGGCCCCGAGCAGGCAGCGAGGACCAGCACGAGGCTGCCGGCGGCGAGCGCACGGCCAAGGCGCCCCGGCACGCGCGGCTCGTCAATGCAGGGCACGATAAATCTCCTCGGCGAGGTCACGCGAAATGCCGTCGACGCTCTGCAGGTCCTCGACGCTCGCCGCGCCGACGCCACGCGCGCCGCCGAAGCGCTGCAGCAGCCGCGCCCGTTTCTTGGGGCCGACGCCCGGAATTTCCTCGAGCGAGCTGGCGCCGGTGCGAACGCTCGCCCGGCGCGATCGCATGCCGGTGATCGCGAAGCGGTGCGCCTCGTCGCGGATCTGCGCCACCAGCATCAGCGCCGCCGACTCGCGGCCGAGCGCGATCTTCGGCCGACCGTCGGCGAAGACCAGCTCCTCGAGGCCGACCTTGCGGCCCTCGCCCTTCTCGACGCCGACGATGCGCCAGAGCTCGATGCCGAGCTCCTCGAACACCTCGCGCGCAACGCTGACCTGGCCGCGGCCGCCGTCGACGAGGATCAGGTCCGGCAACCTCGCCTGCCCCTGGGCCGCGGCCTCGACGAGCTTGGCGTAGCGACGAACGAGCACCTGGCGCATTGCGCCGTAATCGTCGCCCGGCGTGACGCCGGCGATGTTGTAGCGGCGGTACTGCGAGCTCTGCATCTTGTGGCCTTCGAAGACGACGCACGACGCCTGTGTCGCTTCGCCGGCGGTGTGGCTGACATCGAAGCATTCGATCCGGAACGCGTGCAAGTCCTCGACCGCGAGGTCGAGCGCCTCGAGCAGCGCGCGCGTGCGCGCCTGCTGCGAGCCCTCTTCGGCGAGCAGCTGGGCGAGGCGGAGCGCCGCACCCTGGATGCACATGTCGAGCCAGGCGCGGCGCGGCTCGCGCGGCTGGTGCTGGACG
>DASXLD010000041.1:0-41957 GCA_036496385.1 Caldimonas sp.
CGATCGATCGTTCCGTGTGAGCGCACTGCGTCTGGAGCGCGTCACCAGGCTCTGGGGATCGACCAAGGCCGTCGATGAGGCGAGCTTCGCGACCCGCTCGGGCTCGCTCGTCGTCCTGCTCGGTCCCTCCGGCTGCGGCAAGTCGACGACGCTCAGGATGATCGCCGGCCTCGACACGCCTTCGTCCGGCCGCATCCTGGTCGACGAGCGCGACGTCACCCTGGCGGCTCCCGCGGCGCGCCGCATCTCGATGGTCTTCCAGTCGTATGCGCTGTTCCCGCACCTGAGCGTCGCCGAGAACATCCTGTTCGGCGTCAAGGTGCGCCGGGAGCCTGCGGCCGATCACGCCCGTAGGCTCGAGCGCGTCGCCACGCTGCTCGGCCTCGGCGGCTTGCTCGACCGCAAGCCCTCGCAGCTCTCCGGCGGACAGCAGCAGCGCGTCGCGCTCGGCCGCGCCATCATCGCCGAGACCAAGGTCTGCCTGATGGACGAGCCGCTGTCGAACCTCGATGCGCAGCTGCGCCAGGAGATGCGGCACGAGATCCGCGCCCTGCAGCAGCAGCTCGGCATGACGATGGTCTACGTCACGCACGACCAGACCGAGGCAATGAGCATGGCCGACCAGGTCGTCCTCCTGCACGCCGGTCGGATCGAGCAGGACGCTCCGCCGGCCGATCTCTACGCGAAGCCGGCATCGGTGTTCGCGGCGCGCTTCATCGGCACGCCGCCGATGAACATCGTCGCGGCACCCGGGCGCCCGGATTTGAAGCTCGGCATCCGGCCCGAGCATGTGCGCATCGTCGAGCGCGATGGCATCGAGGCGGTCGTGCGGAGCGCCGAATATCTCGGCGCCGACACCGTCGTCACCTGCTCGACATCGGCGTTCGGCACGCTTGCCGACACGCTCGCGGCGCGGCTGCCCGGTCGCCACGACCTCGCCGAAGGCACGCGCGTCCGCCTCGCCTGGGCAGCCGGCGACAGTCACCATTTCGACCACGCGACGGGCCTGCGCCGCGACGACGTCGTTCCCGTTCCCGTCTGACATCGATCCGAGGAGGACTCACCATGCACCCGAAGACCCTGGCGACCATCGCGCTGGCAGCGTTCGCGATCGGTATCACCCTGCCCACAGCGGCGCAGAAGGTGACCGAGATCAATTTCTACTACCCGGTCGCGGTCGGCGGGCCGGTGACGAAGACGATCGACCAGATGGCGGCCGACTTCGGCAAGGAGAACCCCGACGTCAAGGTCAACCCGATCTACTCCGGGACCTACCAGGAGAGCATCGTCAAGGCGCTGACGGCGACCAAGAGCGGCAAGCCGCCTCAGCTCGCGGTGCTGCTGTCGACCGACATGTTCTCGCTGATCGACGAGGACGCGATCGTGCCGATCGACGACCTCGCCACGAGCGCCGACGACCGCAAGTGGCTCGACGGCTTCTACAGGGCGTTCATGATGAACAGCCGCACCGGCGGCAAGACGTGGGGGGTGCCGTTCCAGCGCTCGACGATCGTTCTCTACTGGAACAAGGAGGCGTTCAAGGAGGCCGGCCTCGACCCCGAGAAGGGCCCGGCGACCTGGGACCAGATGGTCGAATTCGCGAAGAAGCTGACCAAGCACGACGGCAGCGGCAACGTCACCCAATGGGGGTTGAAGATCCCGTCGTCGGGATTTCCGTACTGGCTGTTCCAGGGCCTGACGACGCCGAACGACGTGCTGCTCATGAACGAGGCCGGCACCGAGACCTCGTTCGACAAGCCCCAGGTGATCGAGGCGCTGCAGTTCTGGGTCGACCTCTCGGCCAAGCACAAGGTGATGCCGGCGGGCGTCATCGAATGGGGGACGACGCCGAAGGACTTCTTCGAGAAGAAGGCGGCGATGATCTGGACGACCACCGGCAACCTCACCAACATCCGCACCAACGCGACGTTCCCGTTCGGCGTTGCCATGCTGCCGGCGAAGAAGCATCCGGGCAGCCCGACCGGCGGCGGCAACTTCTACGTCTTCGCCAAGACGACCCCGGCCGAGCAGCAGGCATCGCTGCGCTTCATCAAGTGGGCGACGGCGCCGCAGCGCGCCGCGCAGTGGAGCATCGCGACCGGCTACGTCGCGGTCACGCCGGCAGCCTGGGAGACGCCC
This sequence comes from Caldimonas sp., assembly GCA_036496385.1. GTDB lineage: Bacteria > Pseudomonadota > Gammaproteobacteria > Burkholderiales > Burkholderiaceae_C > Schlegelella_A. Next base: position 2,140 of record DASXLD010000041.1, read on the forward strand.
GAGATGAAGAAGTACGCGCACGAGGTGCCGCAGGCGACGGTCGCGCGCGACCAGCTCCAGTACTCGGTCGCCGAGCTCTCGACCCACGACAACCAGCGCGTCACGACCGCGCTCAACAACGGCCTGCAGGCCGCGCTCACCGGCTCGAAGCCGCCTGCCGAGGCGATGCGCGATTCGCAGCGCGAAGCGACCCGCCTCCTGAAGGACTACAAGCGCTGAGCCTTGCAGCGCTTTCGCGCCCAGGTCACGCCGTGGCTGCTGCTGCTGCCGGCGCTGGCGCTGCTCGCCGTCTTCACGCACTGGCCGGCGCTGGCGACGGTCTGGGACAGCCTGCAGTCGACGCCGAAGAAGGGCCGGCCGGCGCACTTCATCGGCGCTGCCAACTATCTGGGCATGGTCGACGACGAGGTGTTCTGGCGAGCCCTCGTCAACAACGTCGTCTATGCGGTCGGCACGATTCCGCTGTCGATCGCGCTCGCGATCGCGATGGCGCTCTGGGTCGACCGCCGGCTCGCCGGCCGCGCCTTCCTGCGCCTCGCGTACTTCACGCCGACGGTGCTGCCGATGATCGCCGTCGCCAACATCTGGCTCTTCTTCTACACGCCGCAGTACGGCTTGCTCGAGCAGATCACGCACGGGCTCGGGCTGGCAAGCCACAACTGGCTCGGTGACCGGCGCACCGCACTCGGCGCGCTGATCGTCGTCGCGGTCTGGAAAGAGGCCGGCTTCTTCATGATCTTCTACCTCGCCGCGCTGCAGCAGATCCCGCCGCAGCTCGCCGAGGCGGCCGCGCTCGAGGGGGCGTCGCGAGCGCAGTACTTCCGTCGCATCCTCTTTCCGCTGTTGATGCCGACGACGCTGTTCGTCCTCGTCAACGCGCTGATCAACTCGGTGCGAATGGTCGACCACCTGTTCGTGATGACGCGCGGCGGCCCCGACAACGCCAGCACGCTGCTGCTCTACTACATCTACCAGGTCGGCTTCAGCTTCTGGGACACCGGCTATGCGGCGGCGCTGACGGTCGTCGTCCTCATCATCCTTGGCGCGGTCGCGTTCCTGCAGCTGCGCGTCCTCGATCCGCGCACGCACTACCGATGAACGCGGCGTCCGACACCAGCTCGATCTTTCGGCCATCGGCCGCAGCGCGCGCCGTCGAGACGGCGGCGGCGTGGCTGCTCGGCCTCGTCTGGGTGCTGCCGCTTGCCTATGCCGTCTGGACCGCGTTTCACCCGGCCGCGTACTCGACGCGCTTCGAGATCGGCGCGCCGCTCACTCTGCAGAACTTCGTCAATGCCTGGCACGCGGCGCCGTTCGCACGCTACTTCCTCAACACGGCGCTGCTGGTGACGATGGTGCTCGCGGCGCAGCTCGTCCTCGGCACGCTGGCGGCGTATGCGCTGGCGCGGTTCGAGTTCCGCGGCCGCGACCTCGTGTTCGGCCTCGTCCTGCTGCAGCTGATGGTGATGCCCGACGTGCTGATCGTCGAGAACTACCGGACCGTGAACGCGATCGGCCTGCGCGACACGATCGTCGCCATCGGCCTGCCGTACTTCGCGTCGGCGTTCGGCATCTTCCTGCTGCGCCAGACCTTCAAGACCGTTCCCAAGGAGCTCGACGACGCCGCCCGCGTCGAGGGCGCGACCGCACTGCAGGTGTTGCTCAAGGTCTACGTGCCGCTCGCCAGGCCGGTCTACCTCGCCTACGCGCTCGTCTCCGTGAGCTATCACTGGAACAATTTCCTCTGGCCGCTGATCGTCGCCAACTCGGTCGAGACGCGGCCGCTCACCGTCGGGCTGCAGGTCTTTTCGTCGACCGATCAGGGCGTCGACTGGTCGATCATCACGGCGGCGACGCTGATGACCTCGGCGCCGCTGCTGGTCGGCTTCCTGCTCTTCCAGCGCCAGTTCGTCCAGTCGTTCATGCGCGCCGGGATCCGTTGACGCACACTCGGCGTCGGGGTCTTTCGATGAAGCTCGTCACCTGGAACGTCCAGTGGTGCCTCGGCTGCGACGGCCGCGTCGATCCGCAGCGGATCGTCGACGAGGCGCGCGCGTTCGCCGACTTCGACGTGCTCTGCGTGCAGGAGGTCGCGGCCGACTTCGCGACCCTGAAGGGCAGCCGCGGCGAAGACCAGTTCGCTGCGCTCGCCGCGGCACTGCCCGGCTTCACGGCGGTCGAAGGCGTCGCCGTCGACACTGCCGCGCCCGACGGCACGAGGCGCAGGTTCGGCAACATGATCCTCAGCCGGCTGCCGGTCCGCTGGGTGCTGCGGCGCCTCCTGCCGTGGCCGGCCGACCCGGCGGTGCGCAGCATGCCGAGGATCGTCGTCGAAGCGCTCGTCGAGGCGCCGTTCGGGGCGCTGCGCGTCATGACGACGCACCTCGAGTACTACTCGTTGCCGCAGCGCGCGGCGCAGGTCGAGGCGCTGCGCGCGCGCCACGCCGAAGCGTGCGGGCACGCCCTCGCGGGCGGCAAAGGCCGCGCCGCCGACGGCCCGTTCGAGCCGCAGCGGCAGAGCGTCTCGGCGATCCTCACCGGCGACTTCAACTTCCGCGCCAGCGACCCGCTGCACGCGCGTCTCACCGCACCGTTCGACGATGCCCGCGTGCCCCGTTTCGAGGATGCCTGGCAGCGGGTCCATCCCGGGCGCGCGCAGCCGCCGACGCTCGGCGTCCACGATCGCGAGCAGTGGCCGGAGCCGTTCGCGTGCGACTTCATCTTCGCGACCAGCGACCTTCGCGAGCGTGTGCGTGACGTCGCCGTCGACGGCGCCACCCAGGCGAGCGACCATCAGCCGATGATGGTCGAGCTGTCGTAGCCGAGGCGCAGTTGACGACGCGCGCGCAACTCGTCCGCGGCGCGCTCGCGGCATCGCTCGCGGCGCTCCTGCCGCGGTCGCACGCAGCCCCCGCAGCCGCAAGGACGAAGATGAACACACGACCGATCCCGTCGACCCGCGAGCCGCTGCCGGTGATCGGCTGCGGCACCTATCTCGGCTTCGACCAGGTGCCGGCAACGCCGGCCTATACGGCGCTGCCCGGCGTCATCGATGCCCTGCTCGACGCCGGCGGCAAGGTTCTCGACAGCTCGCCGATGTACGGCCGCGCCGAGGAGACCGTCGGCGAGCTGCTCGCCGCCAGCGGCCGCCGAGCGGAGGCGTTCCTCGCGACCAAGGTCTGGACGCGCGGCAGGAGCGACGGCATCCGCCAGATGGAAACGTCGATGCGCCTCCTGCGCGCCGACCGCCTCGACCTGATGCAGATCCACAACCTGGTCGACTGGCGCAGCCATCTCGCGACGCTTCGCCGCTGGAAGGAAGACGGCCGGATCCGCTATCTCGGCATCACCCACTACACCTCGTCGGCGTATCCCGAGGTCGAATCGGCGCTGCGCGCCGAGCGGCTCGACTTCCTGCAGATCAACTACGCGCTCGATGACCGCGAGGCCGAGCGGCGCGTGCTGCCGCTCGCCGCCGAGCGCGGCGTCGCCGTGATCGTGAACAAGCCGTTCGGCGGCGGCGGGCTGCTGCGTGGCCTGCTGGCGAAGCCGCTGCCGCCTTGGGCGGCCGAGATCGACTGCACGAGCTGGGCGCAGGTGCTTCTGAAGTTCGTCCTCTCGCATCCCGCGGTGACGTGCGCGATCCCGGGCACACGCCGTCGCGAGCACATGGCGGACAACGTTCGCGCCGGCTTCGGCGAGATCCCCGAGCGCGAGTTCTGGCGCGACAAGCTCGAGGCGATCGCGCGCTAGCTGCGGTTCAATCTCGAGGCGATGGCGCGGCGCCGGCGAGCGGCAGGCGGACGATGAATTCGCTGCCGAGATCCCTGCCGGCGCTGCTCGCCGCCACCGTGCCGCCGTGCGCCCGGACGAGCTCGTGCACGACCGCAAGGCCGATGCCGAGCCCCGACTCGTCGACCGGGACGTTGGTGTCGACCGCGAACAGGTCGAAGATGTGCGGCAGCGCTTCCGGCGCGATGCCGACGCCGCGGTCGGCGACGGTGACGACGACCTGGTCGGCGCCGATCGTCATCGCGAGCAGGATGTCGCCACCGTGCCGCGATCGCCGTGAAGCGTTGTTGAGCAGATTGCTGAACACCTGCGTCAGCCGCTGCGGGTCGCCGAGGACCGTCGCCGGGCCCGTGGCGAGCTCGGTGCGCAGCCGCTGCTGCTTCTTGTCGATCGCGTGCCTGCAGGCATCGATCGCCTCGCTCAGGATGCCGTCGAGCTCGAGCTGGCCGCACTGCAGGCGGAACTCGCCGGTGCCGACGCGCGAGCCGTCGAGCAGGTCGTCGAGCAGCCGTGCCATGTGCGTGCTCTGGCGCTGGATGACGTCGTGCTGCGCTGCGCGCTGCGCCTCGTCCATCCTCGGATGCTGGAGAGTTCCCGCGGCCATCCGGATCGCCGACAACGGGTTGCGAAGTGCATGCGCAGCCATCGCGACGAAGTTGATCTGCCGCTGGTGCGCTTCCTCGGCATTGGTCTGCAGCTTCTGCGCTGTCTGCGCGGCATTGACGAGCTGCTTGTTCGCCTCGAGCAGCTTGCGCAGGCGCGCCTCGTGCTCGGCCAGCGCGGAGTCGGGCCGCCTGGCGGCGTGGCCGGCGGTGGCCGTGGCATCGGCCGGAGAGCGCCGTTCGCGGTGCGTGCCTTCGGCGATTTCGCTGCAGAACGCGTAGCCGCCGGGGCCGGCGTTCTTGGCGCGGTACATCGCCGCGTCGGCACAGTCGATCAGCGTCGTCGGGTCGTCGCTGTCCTCCGGGTAGACGCTGATGCCAAGGCTCGCCGACAGACTCAGCCGGTGCGGCCCGATCAACGCCGGCGCCGCCAGTGTCTCGATGATCTTCTGCGCCACCGCGGCGGCGTCGCTCGCCTTGACCATCTCGGCGAGCAGGACGATGAACTCGTCGCCGCCGTGGCGGCTGACCGAGTCCGACTCGCGCACCGACGTTTCGAGGCGGCGGGTGGCGAGCTGGAGCACCTGGTCGCCGATCGCATGGCCGAGGGTGTCGTTGATCCGCTTGAAGCCGTCGAGGTCGACGAAGATGACGCCGACGCGGGTCGAGCGACGCTGTGCCATCGCGATCGCAGTTTCGAGTCGGTCGAGCATGAGCGTGCGGGTCGGCGCGCCGGTCAGCTCGTCGTGCTGGGTCGAGCGGGCGAGCTCGTCGAGGCTGCTCACCGCCGTCTGCGCGACGCTGTCGGCGTGCACCGCCGCCTGGACCAGCTCGGCGTTGACCTCGAGCACTTCCGTCGTGCGCAGGGTGCTCAGCTCCTGCTGCACCTGCCCGAGCTCGCGCCGCATCCTCTCGAGGTCGGCGCGGACGGCGTCGGCCTGCGCGTTGAGCAGATCGAGCGCGCGTCTCGCCGCGCCGGCCCGCGCCTCTTCGGAGCCGTCGCCCGTGGCCGCGACCGCGCTGTCGCCGGCCACCGATGCGCGCCCAGGCTTCTCCGTTCGTGGCGGTGCCTCCTGCATGGCGTCGATCATGCCGCACTTGCCGTGTCCGACAGGTCGAAGGCGGTCGCGATGAAGGGCCGTCGGCCGAGAGAAATGACACATACAGTGTCGGCTTCGCCAGCTCTCCGGCCCCCGGCACCATGACCGTCGCATCCGCCTCGCCCCGACCTGCGCAAGCCGATGCCGACGCAGGCCTGCTCGACGTCCTCATCGTCGGCGCCGGCCTGTCGGGGATCGGTGCCGCCCATCACCTGCAGCAACGGTGCCCCGACAAGCGCTACCGCATCGTCGAGGCCCGGACCGAGATCGGCGGCACCTGGGACCTGTTCCGCTATCCCGGCGTGCGCTCCGACTCCGACATGTTCACGCTCGGCTACCGCTTCCGGCCGTGGACCGACCCGCAGGCGATCGCTGGCGGCGCGGCGATCCTGCGCTACATCCGCGACACCGCCGAGGAAGCCGGCATCGTGCCGAAGATCCTGTTCGGCCACGTCGTCCGCAGTGCCGAGTGGTCGAGCGCCGACGCGAGCTGGACCGTGCGCGGCGAGCGCAAGGCCGACGGCGCGCCGGTCCGGTGGCAGGCGCGCTTTCTCTTCGTCTGCAGCGGCTACTACAGCTATGCCGAGGGACACCGCCCGAAGTTCGCCGGCGAGGCCGACTTCGGCGGCCCGCTCGTCAGCCCGCAGTTCTGGCCGGAGGGGCTCGACGTCGCCGGCAAGAAGGTCGTCGTCATCGGCAGCGGCGCGACCGCGGTGACGCTCGTTCCCGCGCTCGCGGCCACGGCCGCGCACGTGACGATGCTGCAGCGCTCGCCGACCTATGTCGTCACGCGGCCGGCGCACGACCGCATCGCGAAGGCGCTGCTGCGCGTCCTGCCGGTGCGGCTGGCCTACGCGCTCGCGCGCTGGAAGAATGTCCTCATCGGCACCTACTATTACCGCCTCGCGCGGCGCCGGCCGCAGCAGGTCAAGGAGCGCCTCGTCGCGATGGCCGCGGCACAGGTCGGGCCCGGGTGCGATGCGCACACCCATTTCTCGCCGCGCTACAACCCGTGGGACCAGCGCGTCTGCCTCGTTCCCGACGGCGACCTGTTCGGCGCGATCCGCGCCGGTCGGGCCTCGGTCGTCACCGAGACGATCGACCGCCTGAGCGCCGACGGCATCCGCCTGGCGTCGGGCGCGACGCTGGCGGCCGACGTCATCGTCGTCGCGACCGGGCTCAAGCTGAACCTGCTCGGCGACATCGCATTGACGATCGATGGCGTGCCGTGCCGGCCGAACGAGGCGATGGCCTACAAGGGAATGATGCTGAGCGACATCCCCAACCTCGCGCTCTGTTTCGGCTACACGAACGCGTCGTGGACGCTGAAAGCCGACCTCACGTCGGACTACGTCTGCCGGCTGCTGCGCCACATGGACCGGCGCGGCGCGACGATCGTCGTTCCGCGCCGCGATCCGACGGTCGGCACGGCGCCGTTCCTGAGCTTCACCTCCGGCTATGTGCAGCGCGCCCTCGATCGGCTGCCGAAGCAGGGCACGCGCAAGCCCTGGCAGGTCCGCCAGAGTTACCTCATCGACGTGCTCGCGATCCGCTACAGCCGCATCGACGACGGCGTGCTGCGCTTCGGCGCGGCCGGCGCGCCGCCGTGAACCTGCGCGGCCGAGTCGCGATCGTCACTGGCGGCGGCGGCGGCATCGGTCGCGCGACCGCGATCGCGCTGGCGCGGCGCGGCTGCCATCTCGCCCTCGTCGACGTCGACGCCGCGGGGCTCGCCGAGGCGGTGGGCGCGACCGAAACGCTCGGCGTTCGCGCCGTCAGCCACTGCATGGACGTCACCGACCGCGCCGCCGTCGCCGCACTGCCCGATGCGGTGCGCGCCGTGCACGGCCGCGTCGATCTGCTCGTCAACAACGCCGGAGTCGCCCTTGGCGGCAGCTTCGAGCAGACCGCCGCCGACGATTTCGACTGGCTGATGGCGATCAACTTCGACGCCGTCGTCCGCATGACGCGCGCCTTCCTGCCGCTGCTGCAGACGAGCGACGATGCGCGCATTGTCAACGTCTCGAGCATCTACGGCATCGTCTCGCCGGCCGGGCAGACGGCGTACTCGGCAAGCAAGTTCGCGGTGCGCGGCTTTTCGAACGCGCTCCGCCACGAGCTCGAAGGCACGCGAGTCGGCGTCACCGTCGTCCATCCCGGCGGCGTCGCGACCGCGATCGCGCGCAGCGCCCGCGCGCCGGCCGGCATCGACCCGGAAGAGATTGCGCGCCGGCGTGCTGCCGCCGACCGCAAGCTTCGCATGCCGCCGGCGCGCGCCGGCGAGCTGATCGTGCGCGCCGTCGAGCGCCGCCGCGCACGTGTCCTCGTCGGCGCCGACGCAGTCGTCGTCGCGCTGCTCGAGCGCCTTGTGCCGGTCGGCTACTGGCCGATCCTGCGCCGGCTGGTCGACGACTGACGGTCGCGCCACGACGGCGCGACGATGGGCGTCGAGGCCCCCGTCAGCGCGCGCTGCTCACGATCCAGTGCGGCGGCCATTCGCAAAGCGACGACTGTTGCCCGCGTGCCGACGCATGCGCGCTCTGCAGCATCGCCTCGACCGGCGCGCGCAGGCGCTCGCCGTAGAGAGCGTAGACGTCGAGCGCAGCCTTGCACTGGCGTTCGAGATTGGGCGCCAGCGCGAGCGTGACGAGCAAGGCGTTGCGGGCGTCGCGGTCGCGGCCCGAGAGCGCGCTCGCGATCGCGAACGTCGCCCAGTCTTCGATCCTGCCCTCGGCGGAGCTCTGCCCGCGCAGCGTCAGGGCGTGCAGCGCAAGCCGGCGTGCCGCCTCGGCCTGCGCCGGCCGCTGGCGCAGGAGCAGGAAGGCGAGGTGGCCGGCGATCTCGGCATCGAGCGGATTGGCGCCGAACGCGCGCACCTGCAGCATCAGTGCCTCGGCCGTGCTGCCGCGCCGCGCGTACTCGGCGCGCGCCGCCTCGTTGAATTGCTGCGCATCGCGCGGCAGCAGTGTCATGCCGCCGAGCGGGTCGACCGGACCGCGCGCGACCGCGGCCGCGCCGGCCCGGATCGCGGCGTCGTCGAGGACGTGGTCGGAGCGGCCGGCGGCGAACAGGACGGGTGCCACCGATCTCTCCGCCAGCTGTGCGAGGCGCGGCACGTGGTGTGTCATCACGTCGTTGGCACGCATCACGAAGTCGACCGCTGGCTCAGCAGCCGGCACGGCGGCCGCGACCGCCCTGCCGTCGCCCGGCCGCGAGCCCGGAAACGGCGTCGGGCCGGATGCCACATCGCGCGGCGCCACGGCGACGGATGCCAGCATCGGTCCGGCAGCGGCCGGTTGCAGTGCTGCCGCCGTCTTGACCTGCGTCGTTGCCGTCGTCGCGATCGGCGTCGCGGCGACGGCCGTCGTGGCGGTCGCGGCTGCCGGCGCGTGCGCGGCCGCGGCCGGCTTGGCGGCGGCGAGATGCGGTGCGGCACGGCCGGCCACTGCCCAGGCGGTTGGCGCCGCCGGGTCCTGCCAGGTGCGCGCCACCCCCGGCCGATGCGACGCCGAGGTTGCCGGAACGAGCGCGACTTGCGGGTGCGAACGTGTCCCGGGCGTGGCAGCGGCGGCCGCGGCCGCGAGGGGCGCTGCGGCGCGGCCTGCCCGCGCGAGCAGCGTCTTCGGCATCGGCGCTGGTCGCGTCGGCGCGATGGCCGTCGGGCGGGGCGATGCCCGCGTCGGCAGCGGCGGCCTGGCGAACGGGCGCGGTGCTGCTTGCGGCTCGGCCTTGGCCGTCGGGTCGGCTTGGAGGGCGCCGTGTTGCGACGGCTCGACGGGCGCGGCAATCGCTGGTGCGGGATCGACTGTCGGTGCGCTGCCGACCGCTCGCCCGGGAACGACCAGCGCGCCTTCGGTGCGTGGCTTCGTCGTCGTGGACTCGACGTTCGCGACGTCGGCAGTCGCATGGGGTGGCGGCACTGTCGGTGCGAGGGCGACTCGAGGCTCGTGGGCGCCGAGGCCCGCCAGCGTTCGCCGGTCCGGCGCCAGCAACGGCACGCTCGCGGCTGCGACGACGACGAGCGCGAAGCCGCTGGCCCACGCGGCCCTGCGGCTCCGCTGTCGCTGTCGCTGACCGCGCAGCAGCGCACGCGCATCGACGTCGGTGGGATCGACGCGGATCGGATCGGCCTCGTCGGCGTCGAAGCGCCATGGCGGTGCCGCGCTCGCATCGGCGGCAGCGTCCGCCACTGCAGGCGCGATCGGCGCGGTGGGCGTCACGGCCGCCGCCAGCGGCACGGCGATCGGCGTCGGCGTCGCCGCCATCGCGATCGGCATCGCGATCGGCAGCGCGATCCGCGTCACCGGTGTCGGCGACACCGCGGTCGCGACGTCGCCGTGTGCCGTCAATCGCCAGCCGCGGCGCAGCGATTCGCGCAGCGCCGGCTGCGCGAGCGCTTCGCTCGCGAAGGCGATGAGCTCGCCGTGCGGACGCAGGGCGGGCAACTCGGCATCGTGCGCCTCGACGAGGCGGCGGACGAGCGCGCGCGCCTTGGCATGGCGGGAGCGCGTCCACGCGCCGACCGTCGTGTCTTCGAGCTCGGGCAGGTAGCGCCAGAGCATCGCGGCGAGGCTGAACAGGTCGCACCGCCAATCGAGCTGACGCGTCGGCGCGAGGTCGCCGAAGCGGCCGGCGTCGAGGGCGCGCAGAAGGCGTGGCGACTGGTACTCGTACTCGGCCTGCTGCGCGATCGGCAGCGCGCTGTCGAGCGGCTCGCCGGAGACGAGCGAGAACGCGAAGTCGATCAGCGCGAGCTCGTCGAAATGCGCGTGCAGCGTTTGCCCGGGCGCGTGCGGGTCGAAGCCGGCCGGCGCGACCGGGATGCAGACGTTGTCGGCCTTGAGATCGAGGTGGACCAGCTGCAATGCGTGGATCGCGTCGAGCGCGACCAGGCAATGGAGGGCGAGCGCCCACCAGTGGGCGCAGTCCTCGAAGACGCTGCGCAGCCGAGTGCCGTCGCGCTCGAGCGGCAGCAGCGTCGCCCAGTGGTCGACCGTGACGCCGGCGTCGTAGGTCTGGACCAGCGCCGGCCGATCGGCGGCGCCGCGGTCGAACTGCACGACCTGCGGCACGGCGCGAACGCCGTGGCCGACGAGGCGCGCGAGGATGCGCCATTCGCGTTCGGTCCACTCGCGAAAGTCGCCCGCCGCGGTCGCCAGGAAGCGCTTCGTGTAGCGCCGGCGCTCGCCGGGAAGCGACGCTTCGCGGAACACCTCGACGTGGTCGCCGGTCACCATGCGCAGACGCCCGCGGCCGAAAACGCGGTCGATGTCGGCGGGCGTCATGGCTCGCTCCCGTCGCGGCCGGATGGCGATCCGGCTCTGCCGTTCTTGCCGCGCGGCCCGCGCCAGCCGTGGTCGGATCGCTGCAACAACATCACCGTCGCGTCGTCGACGCTGCCGTGCGCACGCGCGAGCGAGACCAGCGCATCGGCACGGCGCGCGAGCGGCAGCGGTGCCGCGAGGACGCGGCACCAATCGGCATCGTCGAGATGCTTGTGGACGCCGTCGCTGCACAGCGCGAGCAGCTCGCCCGGCTCGACGCCGAGGACGACCACGTTGGCGCCGGTCGTCGCGCCGTTGCCGACCATGCGCGCGGGATCGCCCGGGGCGCCGCCGGGCGGCGGCGTTTCGCCGAGGTGGGCGAAGGTGTCGTCGCAGGTCAGCAGCTCGATGCGATCGCTCTTTCGCGGCGACCAGCGATGGGCGCGGCAGTCGCCGACCCAGGCGACGAGCCACTTGGCGGCGAAGACGTCGAGCGGCGCGCAGAGCGCGACCGTCGCCGCGCCCGGCCGGTCGGTGACGCGCGCGATCGCGGCGGCGATCGTCCGGTCGGCACCGAGCATCGCGGCGGCGACGCGGTCGCCGTCGACCGGCCGCGCGTCGAGCGTTGCGTGCAGCGCCTCGACGAGCAGGCGACTCGCCAGCTGCGCCATCGCGCCGCCGCCGACGCCGTCGGCGACGACGAACAGGCGCGCGCTGCCTTCGAGCGGGCTGAAGGCGTCCTCGTTGACGCCGTGCTGGCTGCCGCACGAGGAGACGACCGCCGCTTCGAGGCGACGGAACGCGTTCGCGTAGACCGCCTGGGTCGCCGCCGGCGCGGTCGCGACGGCCGCAGCGCGACGGCCGGGTCGGCCGGGCTCGATCGGCGTGATCAGGCCGCTGGCGGAGGAAGCCTGGGTCATCGGTGCCACCATGTTGGCCGCAGCCATCGATGCCCGCCCTCGGGAGGTAGCGAGCGGAGAGAGGGCGCCGGCGTTGCCATGTCAATCCTGCGCCGTGTGCGCGAGCACGAGCGAGCACGGCGGCTCGCCGGGCAGCGAGCCGCCGAGGACCATGGTCTGGCCGGGGCGCCATGAGAAGCGCGCACCGGTCTCGTGGCGGACGCCGTCGACGATGACGCCGTTGTCGCCCTCGACGACGCCGCGCACGCCGTCGTCGTCGAGCGCGTCGATGACGACGTGATGCCCCGAGACGCCGGCATGGCGGCGGTCGATGACGAGGGTCTGATCGCGCGAGCGGCCGATCGTGAACGGCAATGTGTCGGTGGCGACCGGCTGCCGCAGCTCGCCCGCGGCCTGCGAGACCGCGACCTCGAAGCGCGGCCCGGGGCTGCGTACCGCGAGCACGGACGTCAGCGGTGTCTTGGGCACTGCCGCACTCGCCGCCTCGTGGCCGGCCATCGCCGGCGACGTGCTCGCGGCGAGCGTCGGCGATGCATGCAGCGCGATCGATGGATAGTCGCCGGGCGGTCCTTCGGCGCGTGCCGAGAGGACGACGCGCATGCCTTCGGCGAGGCGGAGCGGTGCGTCGCCGACGCTCTCCGCGCTGGCACCGGCGCCGCCGCTGCGCTCGTCGACGACGCGGATGCCGTTCGTCGAGCCGGCATCGGCGACCCGCCAGCCGTCGTTCTCGAGCCAGATCTCGGCATGGCGGCGGCTCGTGTAGGTGCCGAACGCGCGCAGGTCGGAGCCTTCGTCCTTGCCGATCAGGTAGCGGCGGCCGGGGACGACCGAGTGGAGAACGGCGACGCGGGTGCCGCTGCCGTCGGTGACGTCGAAGCTGACGGCGCGGCCGGCGAGCGGCGTCGACGGCGTCACGCCGCCGCGCGGGCGCGCGAACGGCAGCGCGGCCGGCGCGTCGGTCTCGCTCCAGCGGCCGAGCACGCTCACCTCGTACGGGCGCGCGATCGCGGTGGCCGGCGTCGTGCGCAGCGCGGCGAGGAGCTCGCGATATTCGCCGTCATCGCGGTCGTGCCCGTTCGCGTCGAGGTCCGACAGGCCGCCGAACAGCGACAGGTCGATCACGCCCGCGTTCGGCAGCCGGCCGACCACCTCGCGTGCCAGGTAGCGCTTGACCTGCTCGGGCTTGAACTCTTGCATGAACTGCTGCAGCAGGTCGCGGGCCTCGGCGCCGCCGGGCGAGCGGACGCCGATCGAGGTCAGCAGGAAGCGATCGCGGTCGGCGATGACGACGTGCAGCCGGACGTGGCTGACGACGAAGTGCTCGAGCTCGTCGCGGACGGCGCCGATCAACGGCGCGTAGACGCCGAGGTCGGCGCCCGGCCGCAGCGCGTCGGCGGCGACAGCGCCGTCGCTGCGCGTCGGCAGCGCGTCGACGTCGAGGTCGGGCTCGCGACCGCGCTCGCGCGGCGGCAGATCGCTGCGACCGGCGACGCCGCCGAGGCCTTGGACGCGATGGAGAACCCAGGATTTCATGGTCATGGCGTGCTTTCGGGAACGGGGTCGATCAGCTGCGGTAGGCGACGACGAGCGTCGCGAGGGGGCCGCTCGCGCGCAGGTGGCGCACGCGCGGAAAGCCGGGCAGGCCGTAGCCCGCGAGACGCTCGACGAAGCGTCCCCAGGCCGGCTGGATCCGGTCGCCGGCGCGCACGCGCGCCTGCAGCGCCGGTAGCGACAGGTCGATCAGCAGGGCGACGCGCGAGACGTCGCCGATCATGACGATGGCGCGCCTGAGGCTGTCCTCGAGATCTTCGAGGCAGCGCTCGAACGGGCCGTCGAATGTCCACACGAGCGGTGGCGGCAGCGCCTCGGTGTCGGCGCTGCGGCGTGCTGCGGTCGTCCTGCTCACGGCGCCGTTCCTTCGATCTCGCCCGTCGTCCGGCCGACGATCTGCATCGCGATCTCGGCGGCCGGGTTCGGGCCATGATCACCGGTGCCGTGGATGCGCCCGCTCGTGCGCAGCCAGTTGCGCTCGGCGAGCACCGCGATCGCCTTTGTCCACGGGCCGTCCCTGGCGCGGTCGACGCGGAACGCGGCGACGTACCACTTGTACGGCCGGAGCGAGCTGCACGCGCCGCGCTCTGCTTGGGGCGACGGCGGCGCGCCCGCCTGGCAGAGGCGAACGATGCTGTCGAGCGAGAGGCCGTCGCTCGGAAAGCTCGGCGTCCCGGTCTTGCCGGCGAGCCAGCCGATGTCGCGGCAGCGGCGCGCGTCGAAGACCTGCTCGCATGCAGTACGCGCGGTACCGGCGCGGTGGCTGAACGACAGCCCGCTCAGGATCACCTCGGCAGCATCGCGCGACAGCGGTGGCGCCGCCGTCGCCGGCGCCGACCAGCGCGCCGTCGCGGCGGCGAACTCGTCGGCGGACGTGCCGGCGACGCCGTGGATCGCGCCGACGAGATGCGGCCGCGGCACGCTCGCGCTGCCGTTCGCCGCCGCAGCGAGCGTTGCCATCATGCCGGCGACGCCGAGGACGCTCGCGCGCGCGTGGCCCTGGCCCCAGCCTTCGGCGACGACGTCGACGACCGCGCCGCCCTTGCACTTCTCCCAGTCGTCGTCGCTGCCGCGGCGGCCGTCGACGCCGAACGCGCAGCGGCGAACGATGCCGGGGTCGAGCGGCATCGGCGGCATCAGATGCATCGGCGCACCGAGCTTCTTGCCGGCCGGCTCGCTGAGGAGGCGGCCGTAGGCGATCGCGGTCGGCCCGGGCACGTTCCAATCGCGTCCGTCGCCGTGCTCGAGCGGCCTGCCGAACAGCAGATCGGCGCTGCCGCAGGCGTCGCGCGCATCGTCACAGCCCGCGTTCCAACCGTAGGCCGCTGCTGCCGCCTGCACGTTCCAGGGCCGACGGCAGCCGGCAAAGCCCTGCTCGAAGCAGAACATGCGGTCGAGGAAGCGCGCCGAGTCCGAGCGCATCAACTGGCCACGCAGGCTGTCGTGGGCCGGGATCGCGTCGCCGCCGCGCAGCATCGCCGTGCGTTCGGCGGCGAGCAGGCGGCCGCCGCGCTCGCCGTCGGCAAGGAATGCGGTCGCCATGATCGGCTTGATCGTCGAGGCTGGCATCGCCGAGTGGTAGATGGCCGGGTTGAGGAGCGCGTCGGCGCGGTAGTGCACCCGGTAGGGCAGCCGCGGGTCGCAGTTCGGGTCGCGCCCCGGACCGTCGACTTCCTGGCGCGCGCATGGCGAGAGCGCACCGGCGAGCGCCTCGATGCGGCCGCTCGCGACGTCGATGACGGCGACCGCAGCCATGCGCACCAACGCGCCTTCGAGCAGCTGCGAGCCGAGCGGCCGGTCGCCGTCCTCGGCGCGGCGCATGCCGAGCGCACGGCAGACATCGTGGCGGCCGGTGTAGCAGGCGGCGGTCTTCTGCGCGAGCGCCTGCAGCGCAGGATCGATCGTCAGGTCGATCGAGTAGCCGACGTCGACCGGGGCGCCGTCGACGTCGACGTGGTTGCGCGAGCCGATCCGGCCGGCGCGCAGGCGCGGCAGCTCGTCGTCGTTGCCGGCATAGGCGCGATAGAGCGCGCCGGCCGGCTGGCGCAGCGACTCGAGCGGCTGCAGCAACGTGAAGAGCGAAGGCGGCACCTGCCAGCGCGGATCGTCGACGCGGTCGGCAACTCCCGGTTCACCGGCGACCGCGATCGGCGGCGGTGCGGCCGCGCCGCCGCTCGCCGCTGTCGCCACGCCGCGCACCGCGGCCATCGCGCACACGCGCTGCTGGGCGCTGTGCGCGGGGGCGAGAAAGATCGCTGGCGCGGCATCCTCGCTGCCGCCGAGGTAGATGCAGCCGGGGACGCCGCCCCACGGGTTCTTGCGTGTCACTTCGCGCGCCGTGATCTGCATCTCCTGGTCGCTGCGCCAGCGGGCGAGCGTCGCGCTGCCTTCGGTGCCGCGCCAGGCGAGCGCCTCCAGCATCGCCGCGTCGGCACGGCGAAACGACTCGAGCGCGTCGGCGAGGTCGGCGCAGCGGACCTGGAAGCGGCGGCCGGGCGCGTCGGCGGCCTCGACCGGTGTCGCGAGAGCGTCGGCCGCAGCGGCGAACCAGCGTGCCGGATCGAGGCCGACGCGATGCTCGACGCGCGCCTTCGCGCGACTGCTGAAGCGCAGCAGCGCGGCATCGATCTCGTTCAGCTGCAGTGCGATCTGCTCGGCCGCCGCCGGCTCGGCCTTGGCGCCGGCGAGCTCGCGCAGCCAGCGCGCCGCCGGCACCCCGTCGCCCCATTCGCGGCGGCAGGCGGGAACGCCGGCGAGGACGGCGAGGGCGTCGGTGCGCAACGGCGCGTCGCTGCGGCGTTCGACGATGGCGCGTTCGAAGATCTTCAGCGCCGCGACGCGGCGGACGCTGACGTAACGGTCGCTGCGGCCCTGGCGGTCGATGCTGTCGGGCTCGCCCGGACGGACGACGGCGACGAGTGCGATCACGCCGAGCAGCACCGGAACGATCGCTGCACTGGCCGCGATCGCGCACTCGAGCAGCGAGACGCGGCGGCGTTCAGGCACGGCGTCCTCCGTCAGCCGGGTCGACGCCGGAGCGACCGCCGGGGGCGACGTCCACGTTCAAGCAGAGCGCGAGGAACGCGACGTTGACGAGCATCGACGTCATGCCGAAGCTGACGAACGGGAACGTCACGCCGGTGAGCGGCAGCACAGCGAGGTTGCCGGCGACAGTGACGGCGAGCTGGCACGAGGTGAGGACGACCCACGCGACCGAGATCCAGCTGATGATCGCCTGGCCGTCGTTGCCGAGCTGGCCGTCGCTGCCGACGAGGCGTGGCTCGCCCGGTGTGACGCGGCCGTGGTGGCGGATCAGTCGGTGCAGCCAGATCGCCATCGCGAGCGAGCCGGCCCATGCCGCCAGCGGCCCGAACACGCCGACCAGTGCGGTGAACGTGTAGTCGCTGTGGATCTGTGCCGGAACGCCGCTGCAGCCATGTCCGGTCGACAGGCCGCACCACGGCACCGCGCCGAGGCCGAAGCCGTCGGCGGGCGCGGCGCGCTGGAACCACGACACCAGCGCCAGCTGATCGTTGATCGACGCGAACGGCGCGGCGACGCTCTCCAGCCGGCTCGCCGTGACGCTGTCGTACGCGCCGACCTTGAACAGCGCCGTCGTGATCGCGGCGATCCAGCCGACGAAGAGGACGAGCGCGAGCGCGAACGAGACGACGACCTGGCCGCTGCGGTGGTGCCACCACATCGCCAGCGCGGCGGCGAGGAAAGCGCCGCTCGCGTAGCCGGCGATCAGCAGCGGCCCCATGTCGTAGGTGGCGAACATCGCCGCGACGAGGACGCCGACGACGAACAGGATCGGCCAGGCATAGCGAAGGAAAGAGAGCACGGCGCGGCCGTTCTTCGCCAGTCGCTCGGTGAGCGGCCCGGCGCGCAGGAAGAAGAACCACGCTGCGCCGGCGATCAGCCAGACGCGGCCGAGCTCGGACGTGAGCTGGCGCTTGTTGGCGAGGACGACGCCGAAGGCAAGCACCGCGGCGAGCGTCGCGGCGACGAGCAGCGCACCGACGCCGAAACTGCCGACGCGTCGGCTCGACCGTTGCAGCGCTTCGCCGCCGACCGACAGCAGCCAGGCGAAGCCGCGCGCCAGCGGCCCGCGCAGGAAGACGAGCACGGACAAGGCGAGCATCGCCAGCCAGAGGTGGCCCTGGTGGTAGAGCGCGAGGTAGCGGTTGCCGGCATGCGCCGAGAGCGAAAGGTCGAACAGCAGCAGCCAGCCGACGCCGGTCGCGACGACGAGGCCGGCATAGCCGATCCGCGTGCTCATCGCGCGCGTCGGCGCGGTGCGCGGCCGCCCCGGGCCGCGGCTTGCGAGCGACCCGAGGGCAATGATCGCCGCCGCAGCGATCAGCGCGACGACGAAGGTCGCCGGCGGCGACGTCCATGCCGCGTCGGCGCGCGCAAGGCCGAAGTCGCCACCGCCTGCGAGCGGCCACGGCACGCGCGCTGCCCACGCCGCGATCGCCCACGCCACGACCGCGGTGGCGACGCCGAGCCCGGGTCGGGCAACGCGCCGGCTCCAGACGACGAAGACAAAGCCAAGCGCCATCGCCGCCGCCCACTGCGTCCCTGCGGAACGGGTGAGCGCCCGCATCGCCTCGTTCTTGCGGGCGTTGACGATCGACTGGCGCGCATCGGCCATCAGCGACGCGATCGCCGCCAGCGCCTCGGCGCCGCTTGCACAGCCCGAGGCGCGCGAGGGCGGCGGCAGTGCGGCGTCGGCCGCGAGCGCCGCAGTCGCGCCGCGGCCGTCGAGCGCGGCGGCGAGCAGCAGGACCGCATTGGCACGCGCGCGCTCGCTAGCACCGTCCTGCACTTGTCCGCCCGGCGCCCGCGCTGCGAGCGACGACTCGACCCAGCGCGCCGCGCAGCGCAGCGGCAGCGGACCGGCGCTCGCGCCATCCGTGAGCTGGAAGCGCTCGACGAAGGGCGCAAGGTCGGACTCGATCGCGGCAACCGCGTCGGCGTCCTCGCGCAAGCCGGCACTGCCGTTCTCGGCCGCACCGCCGAGCTTGTGGGCGCGCTCGTCGGCGGCCTGCAGCGGGCGCACGAACGCTTGCGTCGCTCGGCCGATCGCGGCTGCGAGCGGGGTGGGAAGCGATTCGAGCCGGTCCGTTGAAGCCGATGCGGAGCGGGTGCTGCAGAGCGCGGCCGCAAGATCGGGCGCGGCGAGCGGAGCGACGGCGTTGCAGGTCTGCGCCAGCACCGGCTCCGGCAGACCGGCGACGGCGATGCCGCGATCGAGGAAGCGCTGCTCGCGGCCGGGGTCGAGCGTCGCGACGCGCGCGAACAGCGGCCATAGCCACGCGATCGCCGCAGCGACGAGCGCGAGCTCGGCCAGCGCCGGCAGCCACCGCCCGAGCCGCGCACCCGGGAGAGCGAGAGGCGGCGTTGCCGAGCTGGCGAGCATTGCGGATCGATGCCAGGCGGCGACGCGATCGCCTGCGTCAGAACGGCGACGGCGCTTCGCCGATGGCGCCGAGCCGGACGGTGTCGCCCGGGGCGAACGCCGGGGCTCGGTCATAGCGGCGAACCTGGGCGCCGCCGTCGCTCGTTCTCAGGACGACCTCGTAGTGCACGCGTCGCGTCGCTTGCTGCTCGATCTCGTGGCCGGCGAGCGCGCCGCCGATCGCACCGAGGACGGCCAGCATGTGGCGGGTGTGCTCCTTGCCGAGCTCGTCGCCGAGGACGGCGCCGGCGATTGCGCCGGCGATCGCGCCGATCGCGCCGCCCTGCGGCGTTTCGACTCTGCGCACCGATTGCACCCACGCGCAGTCGGGGCAGGCCGCTCGCTCGGGTCCACGGGCGATCACTGCGGGCGCCCGGGTTGTCGGCGGCACGACGATGCCGGCCGGCGCCGCCGTGGCCAGCGGTGCACGGCCCGACGGCGCAGCGGTCACCGCGCCTGCCGCCAGCGTCGCAGCCGCGTCGGCCCACGGCAGCGGCACCTCGGCGAGCAGCAGCGGCTCGTCGAGATCGCCCTGCGCGAGCGCACCGCCTTGCTGCAAGGTCGCTGTCACGCGGCTCGTCGGCACGATCACGTCGCGGCCATCGATCACGTATGTCCCTTCGTAGATGCCGGGCTCCGTCTCGCGCAGCGCAAGGAAGTGCCAGCCGCCCTCGATGCGAAGCACCGCCGCCGCGTGCGGCGTGCCGTAGACGCTGAAGCGCAGCGCTACGCCCGCGCCGAGCTGCGAGACCTGTTCGACATCGACGCCCTCGACCGCGAGCCGGGCGCCCGGGGCCGCTTGCGCTGCCGGCGCCGCGGCCGCGATCCAGCCGGCGGCTGCGACCGCCGCGACGAGACGATGCAAGGACACGTTGTCTCCACCAGCCGGCGCGCTGTGCGGCGGCGCACGAACCCCAGGGCGCCGCGTGCGCGACGCGACGCCGCATCGATGACAAGGCTAGCGCGACTCGGCGCGTTTGTCCGGGGCGTCGACGAGTGCTTTACGAAAGACTACGTTCGTTCGCAAGGCGCTCGCAAGAGCGGCCGACACTTGCACCGGCGCATTTCGCTGGCGCGCGCGGAGGAGGCCGCTGAGCCGGCGGTCAACGCCGCGCGGCGCGCGCCGTTATGTCCCTAGGCTCGTCGATAGGTCGGCCATGAAGCTCGTCGAATACTGGCGCTGGCGTTTTCGCGATCCCAAGTCGGGGCGCATGTGCCGGACGATGTACGTGCTGTGCGAGGAAGAGGCGCGCAAGTTCGTCGACGCCGAGCGGATCCCGGGCACGCTCCTGATGCGCGAGGTCGACGAGTCCGACTTCGCCGATACGACGCCCCACGTCGGCTCGCCGGCGCCCGGCTGAGCGCGCCGACGCGGGCGCCGGCGCTCGCTAGCCCTGTCGCGGCAGCGGCTGCAGCATGCTCACCCGGTTGCCCTCCGGGTCCGTGAAGGAGACGTACATGCCGACTCCCGGAATCTCCATCGGCTCGCCGAGAACCTTGCCGCCGGCTTGGCGGACTTTCTGCATCGACGCCTGAACGTCGGCGACCGAGATCACGACCGACGGGACTTGCGCCGGCATGTCGGCGCTACGCTGGAAGAAGCCGCCGTTGATCGTCCCGGGCGTCGTCGGCACCCGGCCATTGGTCGCGGTGGTCATCGCCAGGATGTAGTTGCCCATGTCGGCGCCCATCTGCTCGGTGTTCCAGCCGAAGGCCGACTTGTAGAAGGACGAGATGCGCTTGGCGTCGTCGTACGGCATCTCGAAGTGAACGACTGCGTCCATCGAAACTCCTGCGGTGAGGTTGGAGGTCGGCAAGGATGGCACGACGCTCCAGCCCGTGCGGCCAGTGCGGATTCAGCCGTCCGACTGCTCGCCGGCGTCGCCGCCCGCGCCGAGATAGACCTTGATCCGGTCGACGCGCGTGCCGACGACCTGGACGGCCTTCAGGAGTGCCTCGTCGGTGACGCCGAGCGCCTCGGTCCAGCGCCGCACGGCCGCCGGGTCGCTGACATCGACCGCGGCCTCGGACTTCGGGTTCTCGGCGGCATCGGTCTCGCGCGTCATTCGCCCTCCTCGGCGGCTCGCGTGGTGCCCGCCCGATTGCATCATGCACGCAGCATGCCCGCGCTGCGCCCGGCGCGCGCCGCGAGCGCGAGCGGGCGAGCATGGCAGCCTTCGAGATGGTCGTTGACGAGGCCCATCGCCTGCATGAAGGCGTAGACCGTCGTCGGCCCGACGAAGGTCCAGCCGCGCTGCTTCAGGTCTTTCGACAGGGCGATCGCTTCGGCCGGTAGGCCGAGCGCCGCGAGCCTCGCTGCGGTGACGCGTTTCGGCCGCGCCCGCGGCGGCGGCTCGAAGCGCCAGGCGTATGCCGCGAGCGAGCCGAACTCGTCGGCGAGCGCGAGCGCCCGCCTGGCGTTGCCGATCGCCGATTCGATCTTGCCGCGATGGCGGACGATGCCGGCGTCGGCCAGCAGCCGCTCGACGTCGCGACTGCCGAAGCGGGCGACGCGCGCGGCATCGAAGCCGGCGAACGCGCGCCGGAACGCGTCGCGCTTGTTGAGGATCGTCAACCAGCTGAGACCGGCCTGGAAGCCCTCGAGGCAGAGCTTCTCGAACAGCCTCCGGTCGTCGTCGACCGGAAAGCCCCACTCGCGGTCGTGGTAGTCGCGATACGCGGCACTCGCCCGGCACCAGGCGCAGCGAACGGTGCCGTCCTCGTCGAACAGCCCCTTGCGCGTGCTCATGCCGCCGCCAGGCGGCCATTCGCGCCCCTGTTCGTGCGTTCTGCCGCGGCCGAACGATGTTCCAATCGAGAAGACACTTGATTCCGTCCCGCCTCCGCCGCCTGCCGTTACATTCCGGCGCGGCCATTTTCACGGAGGATCGGCCCGCCCGGCCTGCCATGCCCGTCATCGCCGTCGTCAATCGCAAGGGTGGAAGCGGCAAGAGCACGCTCGCCACGCACCTGGCCGCGTACTACGCGAACGCCGGGGTGCCGGTGATGCTCGGCGATGTCGACCGCCAGCAGTCGACGCAATCCTGGCTGCGCTCGCGCAGCCTTCGCGAGCTGCGCCGCAGTGCCCCGATCGTCGGCTGGGCGGTCGACCCGAAACGGGTGCTGCGGCCGCCGGCCGGCGTCACCCACGTCGTGCTCGACACGCCGGGCGGCCTGCGCGGCTTCGATCTGGCGCGGGTCGTCGCCTTCGCCGACGTCATCCTGATGCCGATCTGCAATTCGATCTTCGATCGCGATTCGGCCGCCGAGTGCTTTGCCGAGATGATGACCTTGCCGCGCGTCGCCAGCGGCCGTTGCAAGGTGGCCGCCGTCGGCATGCGGCTCGACGCGCGCACCAAGGGCGCCGAAGTGCTCGAGAGCTGGGCGCGCGGCGTCAAGCTGCCGTTCATCGGCGTCATTCGCGAGGCGCAGGCGTACGTCCGTTGCGTCGAGCAGGGCCTGACGGTGTTCGATCTCGCCGATGCGCAGGCGCAGGTCGACGTCGCCCAGTGGAAGCCGATCGTGGCCTGGCTCGAGCCGGTGTTGCGCACCGTGCGGCGGCCGGAGCTGCGCCGCAATCCGAGCGTCGTGCGACCCACGCCCACCGCCGTCGATATCCCGCTGGCGGGCGACGAGCGCGATCGCGCCCTGGCGATCACCGACGACGAGATGGTCGCCGAGCCGCATGATGTCGCAGCCGTGGTGCATGGCGACGCGCGGCCTGCAGTCGAGCGATCGCGCTCGGCCGGGGTCGAGCCGGCACGTCCTGCGCCACCTCGTCTCGGTGGCTTGCTGAGCTGGCTGACGACGCCGCGCTTCCTGCAACGCAATTCCTGACCGCGAGCGCGCGCGACGGCCGCGGCCGTCGGTGGACATGATCGAGAATGCGCCGGCGCGCACCGGCGCGTCCTCGCCCACCGTCCATGCTGACCCTGCTCTTCGACGGCGTCGCCTACGGCATGCTGCTGTTCGTCCTCGCCGTAGGTCTCGCGGTGACGCTCGGGCTGATGAACTTCATCAACCTCGCGCACGGCGCGTTCGCGATGGCGGGAGGCTACGTCACGGTGCTGCTGATGAACCGCGTCGGCGTGCCGTTCCTCGCCTGCCTGCCGATCGCGTTCGTCGCCACCGCGCTGCTCGGCGGCCTGCTCGAGCGCACGCTCTACCGGCCGATGTACGCGCGGCCGCACCTCGACCAGGTGCTGTTCTCGATCGGGCTGGTGTTCATGGCCGTCACCGCCGTCGACTACGTCGTCGGCTCGATGCAGCAGAACGTCCGCCTCCCCGACTGGCTGATCGGCCGACTGCCGATCGAAGCGGTCGGGATCGGCAAATACCGGCTCTTCATCATCGTGACCTGCGCGATGCTGACGATCGCGCTGCAATGGATCCTGTCGCGAACCCGCTTCGGCAGCCGTCTGCGCGCTTCGGTCGACGATCCGCGCACAGCCGGCGGTCTCGGCCTCGACGTCAACCGCATCTTTCTCGCCACCTTCGCGGTCGGCTCGGGTCTGGCCGGGCTCGGTGGCGCGCTCGGCGCCGAGGTGCTCGGGCTCGATCCGACGTTTCCGCTCAAGTTCATGATCTATTTCCTGATCGTCGTCTCGGTCGGCGGCACGACGACGATCACCGGCCCGCTGCTCGCCGCGCTCCTGCTCGGCATCGCCGACGTCGCCGGCAAGTACTACGTTCCCAAGCTCGGCGCCTTCATCGTCTACACGCTGATGATCGTGATCCTCCTGTGGCGGCCGCAGGGCCTGTTCGCACGGGGCGGGTCGCGATGACGACGACGAGCGATCCGGCATCGACGCCTTCGCCGGCTGCGCGCTCGCTCGCCGGCTACGGGCGCTGGCGCTGGTGGGAGCTCGCGCTCTTCGCGGCGCTGCCGCTCTCGTGGCTGCTGCTGCCGGGGCAGTCGCTGCTGCTCAACGAGATCGCGGTCGTGGCGCTGTTCGCGGTCTCGCTCGACCTGATCCTCGGCTACGCCGGCATCGTCTCGCTCGGCCACGCCGCGTTCTTCGGCTTCGGCGCCTACACCGCGGCGCTGTTCGCGAGGGACGTGCTGCCCGACCCCTTGATCGGGCTCGCCGTCGCCATCGGCGCGAGTGCGCTGCTCGGCCTCGTGACGAGCGTGCTGATCCTGCGCGGCAGCGACTTGACGCGCCTGATGGTGACGCTCGGCGTCGCGTCGATCCTCTACGAGCTTGCCAACAAGCTCGACTGGCTGACCGGCGGCGCCGATGGCCTGCAGGGCGTCGTCATGGGGCCGCTGACCCTCCCCGGAACCTCGCTGGCCGGCTTCGCGTTCGACCTCGCGGGACGAACGGCGTATGCCTATTCGCTCGTCGTCCTCGCGATCATCCTCGCGATCGCGCGTCGCATCGTCCACTCGCCGTTCGGCGCATCGCTGCAGGCGCTGCGCGACAACCGCCTGCGCGCATCGAGCATCGGCGTCTCGGTGTCGCTCCGGCTGGCTGCGGTCTACACGCTGGCCGCCGCGATCGCCGGCGCGGCCGGCGCGCTGCTCGCGCAGACGACCGGCTTCGCGTCGCTCGACGTGTTCGACTTCCACCGCAGCGCCGAGGTGCTGCTCGTTCTCGTCATCGGCGGCACCGGCTACCTCTACGGCGGCATCTTCGGCGCGATCGTGTTCGAGCTCCTGCACGACCTCATCGCCGCGTGGACGCCGCAGTACTGGAACTTCTGGCTCGGTCTCTTCCTGGTCGTGCTCGTGCTCGTCGGTCGCGACCGCTTCGTGCGGCCGTGGCTGTGGTTCAGCCGGCGCGGCGCGGCATGACGGCCGTCCTCCAGACGCAATCGCTCGTCAAGCGCTTCGGCGCCCTGGCGGCGACGAACGACGTTTCGCTCGCGGTCGAGCGCGGCGCTCGACACGCGCTGATCGGCCCGAACGGCGCCGGCAAGACGACGCTCATCAATCTCCTCAGCGGGGTGCTCGAGCCGACCTCAGGGACGATCGCCCTCGACGGCCGCGACATCACGACGCTGGCCCCGCACCTGCGTGTCCGCCGCGGCATGGTCCGCACGTTCCAGATCACGCAGCTGTTCCAGTCGCTGACGCCGTTGTCCTCGCTCGCCCTCGCGGTCTCGGTCCATCAGGGCACGAGCGCGAGGGGCTGGCGGCGTCTCGGCCGCGACGCCGCCGTGGCCGGCGAATGCGAGACGCTGCTCGAGCGCTTCCGCCTCGCCGACGTCATGGACCAGCCGGTGCACGCGCTCGCCTACGGCAAGCGCCGCCTGCTCGAGATCGCGATGGCGCTCGCCTGCGCGCCGCGTGTGCTCCTGCTCGACGAGCCCGTCGCCGGCGTCCCCGAAGGCGAGCGCCAGGAGATCTTCGAGACCATCAGCGCGTTGCCGGCCGAGGTCTCGATCGTCCTGATCGAGCACGACATGGACCTCGTTTTCAATTTCGCCCGAACGGTGACCGTGCTCGTCAACGGTGCCGTGTTCGCCGCGGGCGACACCGAAGCGATCGCCCGCGATCCGCGCGTCAAGGCGGTCTATCTCGGCGAGGAAGCGCATGCCTGAGCTCCTGCGCGTCGTCGGCCTTTCCGCGGGCTACGGCGAGGCGATCGTCGTCCAGGGCATCGACCTCGTCGTCGAGGCCGGACGCTCGCTCGCGCTGCTCGGCCGCAACGGCACCGGCAAGACGACGCTGCTCAACACGCTGATCGGCGTGACCCGCAGGCATGGCGGCTCGATCGCGCTCGCCGGCCGCGACGTGACGGCGCTCAGGCCGCACGAGCGCGCCGCCGCCGGCATCGGCTGGGTGCCGCAGGAGCGCAATATCTTCAAGTCGCTGAGCGTCGACGAGAACCTGACCGCGGTCGCGCGACCCGGCGCATGGACGACGGCGCGTGTCTACGCGATGTTTCCGCGCCTTGCCGAGCGCAAGGCGAACCTCGGCAACCAGCTCTCCGGTGGCGAGCAGCAGATGCTCGCGGTCGCGCGCGCATTGGTGCTGAATCCGAAGCTGCTGCTGCTCGACGAGCCGCTCGAGGGACTCGCGCCGATCATCGTCCAGGAGCTGCTGCGCTCGATCGAGCGGCTCGTCGTCGAAGAGGGGATGTCGGCGATCCTGGTCGAGCAGAACCCGCGCCTGATCCTGCCGATCACGCACGACGCGGTCGTCCTCGACCGCGGCACGATCGTGCACGCCGGGCCGAGCGCCGAGCTGCTGGACGATCGCGACCTGCTCGACCGCTGGCTCGCCGTCGCGCACGCCTGAAACCGGACGCTGCGCCCGGCGCGGCCAACGCCGCGCCGGCAGGCTACGAGCGGATGTACGCCCAGCCTTGCTGCTGCTTCCTCATCACCTCGACGACGCCCGAAGGCACGTAGCCGATCTCGGGCAGCATGTCGGCCGGCGTCAGCTCCATCGCCTTCATCGTGTTTTGGCAGGCGTTGACCTTGACGCCGCTCTTCAGGGCGTCGGCGATTCGCTCCTTGACCGGCGAATCGGCCTTCAGCATGTGGACGCCCGGACCGTAGCCGACGAGCTCGATCTCGGCGCCCTCGCTGCCGACGCCCTCGCGGAGGTTCCGCATGTTGTTGAGGATCATGTTCCAGAGCGCCGGGTCGTCGTCGGTGACCTGGAACAGCGCCCGGTTGCGAGGCGCCGCGGACGCCTGCGCCTGCGACGCAGGAACCGCGACGGCGAGCAGCGCGACGGCGCCGGCGGCCACGAAGCTGCGTCGTGAGGACATGGTCATGATGGCTCCTTCGGAACGGACGGGGCGAACGGTACGCTCAAAGCGGCAGGCCGACGTAGTTCTCGGCCAGCGCCGTCGACGCCGCCTCGGAGTGGACCAGGTAGTCGAGCTCGGCCGCTTGCATCTTGCGGCCGAACGCACCGGTCTCGGGGAACCTGTGCATGAGCGAGGTGAACCACCACGAGAACCGCTCGGCGCGCCAGACGCGACGCAGGCATCGCCCGGAGTAGGCATCGAGCCCGGCGTCGCTCTTCTCGCCGTAGTGCTCGGCCAGGGCCCGCGCGAGCAGGCCGACGTCGCCGGCGGCGAGGTTGAGCCCCTTGGCACCCGTCGGCGGCACGATGTGCGCGGCGTCGCCGGCGAGAAGGAGGCGACCGAAGCGCATCGGCTCGGCGACGAAGCTGCGCAACGGCGCGATGCTCTTCTCGATCGACGGTCCGGTGACGAGGCTCGCCGCCGCTTCGTCGTCGAGGCGCAGCCGCAACTCGGCCCAGAACGCGTCATCGCTCCAGCGCTCGAGCGCGTCGTCGAGCGGGCACTGCACGTAGTAGCGGCTGCGCGTCGCCGAGCGCATGCTGCAGAGCGCGAAGCCGCGCTCGTGGTTCGAGTAGATCAGCTCGTGCGAGACCGGCGGCGTCTCGGCGAGCACGCCGAGCCAGCCGAACGGATACTCGCGTTCATAGGTCGAAAGGGCAGCGGCCGGGACGGTCTGCCGACTGACGCCGTGATAGCCGTCGCAGCCGGCGATGAAATCGCATGCCAGCTCGTGGCCGACGCCGTCGTGCGTGTAGCGGACCAGGGGCCGGGCGCCGTCAATGTCGTGCAGGCCGATGCCGCTGGCTTCGTACACCGTCGGCAGGCCCTGTCCGCTGCGCAGCTGCATGAGGTCGCGCGTGACTTCCGTCTGCCCGTATACGGTGACGCGCTTGCCGCCGGTCAGCCGGTGCATGTCGATTCGGTGCCGCCTGCCGCCGAAGCAGAGCTCGATGCCGTCGTGCGGCAACCCTTCCGCGTGCAGGCGCGCACCGGCGCCGGCGGCGTCGAGGAGGTCGACGGTCACCTGCTCGAGGACGCCGGCGCGGATCCGGCCGAGCACGTAGTCGGCCGGGCGCTGCTCGAGGATGACGGTATCGACGCCGGCCTTCGCGAGCAGTGCGCCGAGCAGCAGCCCGGCCGGTCCGGCGCCGACGATCGCGACCTGCGTCCTCGTCATGCGTCGACTTTCGCCGCGCGCGTCTCGGCGGCGCCGGCGGCGGTTCGCTCGCGCCAGCGCGTGATCAGCTCGGCTTCGCGGCCACGCCCGAGCTTGCTGCGCAGGCGCCGATCGTCGCTGACGAAGCCGCCGGCTTCATCGAGCACGTCCTCGATCGTGTCGGCGAGCGGCCGCGTGACGAGGCCGGCGCTGTCGAGGATCGCGGCGCCGAGGAAAACACCACCGCCGAGGATGAGGATTCGCATGCCCGATGTCCGCGGCGCCGGATTCGCGCTCACCGCGAGCCGAGTGTAGGGCGCGTCGCGGCGGTCGATGGCGTACGCTCGCTGCGTGAGCCCGATCGATCCGCATGACAGCGCGCACCGGCGCCGCTGATCCGCTCGCGCCGCCGGCGCTGGCGCGCTTTGCCGATCTCGAGGTCGAAGTCGGTGCGGCAATCGAGGTCGGCCGCGTCGCCGGCGGACTTCGCCGCCTGATCCCGATCGTCGGCGGCCCGACCGCATCTACGTCCACAACGACGCCATCCGCACCGCGCCGGCGACGGTGATGGCGCGTCTCGTTCGCGGCGAGCCGGTCGATCCCGCCGAGGTCTACTTCCGCTGCGTGCCGCGCTTCGAGGTGAGCGCGCCGGCGCTCGCCTGGATCGCCGAGCGTGTCTTCGTCGGCGTCGAAGTGTGGCGGCCGGGCACGGTCGAGATGCGCTTCTTCGAGCTGCTCTAGCGGGCGACCGAGCCGTCCGTCGTCCGTGCGATCCGGCACGGACAGCGGCCGTCAAGCTCGCCCGGGGGCCGCCGATAACTCGTCATCCCCGTATGCCCCGCGCTCCGGCACGGCCATGAAGACCGCCCATCCGCCTACCGACCAGATCGACGTCCGCGAGCTTCGGGTCGGCATGTTCGTCCATCTGGACATCGGCTGGATGTCGCACCCCTTCCCGCTCAGCAGCTTTCGCATCGCGACCGCGGCGCAACTGGCGACGATCCGCTCGCTCGGCCTGCGCACGGTGCGCTGGAGCCCGAAGCAGAGCGACGTGGCCGGCGCCGAGCCCGGGCCCGCGACGACCCTGCCAGGGCCGCTGCCGGTACGGGCCGGCGACGCTGCCAACGATTCCGGCCTCGGTGGCGACGTCGACGCGGTCGACACCGTTCCCTACGCTCTGCCGGCCGACGACAACGTCGTCGATGCTGCGACCCACGCGCGCCAACG
Source organism: Caldimonas sp. (assembly GCA_036496385.1). GTDB lineage: Bacteria > Pseudomonadota > Gammaproteobacteria > Burkholderiales > Burkholderiaceae_C > Schlegelella_A. The sequence goes on from DASXLD010000041.1 coordinate 30,979, forward strand.
TGCCCAGGCGGAGCGACAGAGGAAGCTCGTCCGCCAGCGTGCCGCCGAGCAGCGCTGCACGCGCCAGTACGTCGAGGCAGCGCGCACCTGCAAGCAGACGCTCGAGCTCGTCCACGGCAAGCCGCAGGAGGCCCGCGCGCAGGCCGAGGCGCTGTCGCGAGCGATCACGGGCAAGATGATCGGCGAGCAGGACCTGTGCATTCGCATGCTCGTCGAGGGCGCCGGCGACAAGGCATCGATGCATGCGATGAACGTCGCCGTGATCTCGCTCCTGATGGGTCGCTGCTTCGGCTTCATCGACGAGGAGATGCAGGATCTCGGCGTCGGCGCGATGCTGCACGACGTCGGCAAGCTCGAGCTGCCGGCGCGGCTGCGCCATCGCGAGGAGAACTTCTCGCCGAACGAGGTGCGCGTCTACCAGGAGCATGTCGAGGCCGGCGTCGTCCAGGCCAAGCGCATGGGGCTGTCGGCGGGCGCGACGGCGGTGATCGCGCAGCACCACGAGCAGGCCGACGGCGGCGGCTTCCCCGAGAAGCTCAACAGCGACCGGATGACGATGGCGGCGCGGATCGTGGCGCTCGTCAACCGCTACGACAACCTCTGCAACCCGCACGTGCTGGCGCGTGCGCTGTCGCCGCACGAATCGCTCTCGCTGCTGTTCTCGCAGGGCCGCAGCAAGTACGACACCTCGATCCTCGGCGCCTTCATCAAGATGATGGGCGTCTATCCGCCCGGCTCGATGGTGCAGCTCACCGACGACCGCTACGCGCTCGTCGTCGCCGTCAACTCGACGCGGCCGTTGAAGCCGAGCGTCGTCGTCCACGACCCCTCGACGCCACGCGAGGAGGCGCTCGTGCTCGACCTCGAGGTCGCGGCCGGGCTCGGCATCCGGCGCAGCGTCCGCGCGCAGCAGATGCCGCCGACCGCGATCGACTACCTGCAGCCGAGCACGCGGGTGACGTATTTCTTCGAGCCTTCGTTGGCCACCGGCACCGACGACGACGAATGAACAATCCGCTTCCCGTCGATCCGTTCAGTGTCGCGGAAGCGGCGCGTCGCACCTGGCCGGCGCTGATCGAGGCGATGCTCGAAGCGGTCTGCCTGGTCGAGCCCGAGGGGCTGCGCATCGTCGCTGCGAACACCGCCGCCGGTCGCCTGCTCGGCATCGACCCGGCCGAGCTGGTCGGCCGCGACATGCTCGCGACCGCGCCGACTCCCGAGGACGAGGCGTTCTGGCATCGCGTCGCCGAGAAGGGCGGCACGGCCCACATCCTCTCGGACTCGTTCGTGACGCACGCCGGCGGCGAGGCCGTGCCGGTCGTTCGACGAATCAGTCGCGTCGAGCCGGCGCCCGGCAACGCGATCTACGTCGTCGCCCTCTACGACCGCAGCGAGCAGATGCGGGTCGAGGCGGCAGCGGCGGCGAGCACCGCCGAGCTCGCAGCGACGCTCGAGTCGATCGCCGACGGTGTCCTGGTGATCGATCTCGCCGGCCAGATCCGCAATTTCAATCGCCGCTTCTCGGCGCTCTGGGAGCTGCCCGAAGAAATGCTGCTCCTGCGCGCCGACGACGAGGTGCTCGACTGGATGCGCAGCCGCGTCGAAAGCCCGGCGGCGTACGTCCGGCGCCTGGCCGAGATCGAGGCCGACCCGATGCTGCGGGCGTCCGACACGCTGCGCCTGCGCTCGGGCGCCCTGGTCGAGCGGACGACGCTGCCGCAGCTCAGCCGCGGCCGGCCGATCGGCCGCGTGTTCACTTTCCGGCTGGCGTCCGCGGGCGTGTCCTGAGGCGCGGCGGCGCCGTCGACCGGCGGCCGCCCCTCGCCGCCCGGCGGTTCGGGATCCCTGATACAGCAACGGTCGCGCGACCTCGCTACAGTGGAGGAGTTCACGACTTCTCGCCACGCCAGCCATGTCCGCGATCGCCGGTGTCCTCGAGCAGCGCCTCGGCGCCCTGAGCCTTCCCATGGCCGTCGTCCTGCCAGGCGGCCGAAGGATCGGTCGCCTCGACGCCGCCGTCACGTTGCGTCTGAACGAACTCTCGCCTCTGGCCCACCTGGCGATGGGGCAAGTGGGCAAGGTCGGCGAGGACTACGTCGAGGGCCGGGTCGACCTCGACGGCGGCATGCGCGAGCTGATGGCAGCGGCCGCCGAGCTGATGCCCGGCGACCCGACCCAGCCGCAGGGCGCCGCCCCGGCGCCGCTTGCCTGGGTGCGTCAGGCCGCGCGGATGACGCGCTCGCGCCGGCGCCACCGCCCGGAGACCGACGCCAAGCAGGTCCAGTTCCACTACGACGTCTCGGACGACTTCTACGCCCTCTGGCTCGATCCCAGGCGGGTCTATTCGTGCGCGTATTTCCGCGATGCTTCGATGTCGATCGCCGAGGCGCAGGAGGCCAAGCTCGAGCACGTCTGCAGGAAGCTGATGCTGAAGGAAGGCGATCGCTTTCTCGACATCGGCGCCGGCTGGGGCGGCCTGCTGCTGTACGCGGCGGAGCACTACGGCGTTCGCGCGCAGGGCATCACCCTCAGCAAGAACCAGCATGCGCATGTCAACAAGATGATTGCCGAGCGCGGCCTCGGCGGCCGCGTCCGGATGGAGCTGCTCGACTATCGCCATCTCGACGAGAGCGAGCCTTACGACAAGATCGCCTCGGTCGGCATGTTCGAGCACGTCGGCCGGGCGCGGCTGCCCGAGTACTTCGCCAAGATCCGCCGCCTGCTGAAGCCGGGCGGCCTGCTGCTGAACCACGGCATCACCGCCGGCGGCACGCGCAACCCGCAGCTCGGCTCGGGGCTCGGCGATTTCATCGAGAAGTACATCTTTCCGGGCGGCGAGCTCGAACACGTCTCGCACGTGCTCGAGCAGACTGCCGACGGCGGCCTCGAGCCGCTCGACATCGAGAACCTGCGCCCGCACTACGCCCGCACCCTCTGGGCGTGGAGCGACGCGCTCGAGGCGCAGCTCGACACGGCGCGCAAGGTCACGACCGACACCGCGCTGCGCGCCTATCGGCTCTACCTCGCCGGCAGCGCGATGTGCTTCGAGCGGGGCTGGCTCGCGCTCTATCAGATCCTCGGCGCGCGCCGCACCGGCGATGTCGAGTCGGGGCCGATGCGCGGCGCACAATCGTCGTATCCGTTCAATCGCGGCTACATGTATCCATCGCGCTGAGGCCGCGCTCTCGATGTACCGTTTCAAGTCGAAGGCCGACGCCGACCTCCTCATGATGAAGCCGGTCGGCGACCAGATCCTGCGCATCCTCGGTCGCGAGCCGGCGGCGCAGGGAATCATCGAGGCGGCGGCGCTGCCTGAGGCGATCCGCTCGCTCGAGGAAGCGATCGCCGCGGCCGAGCTCGCCAAGCGCGACGCCAGGCGCGCCGACGACGACGACAACGGTGGCGCCGAAGCGGTCGGCCTGCAGCAGCGCGCTTGGCCAGTGCTCGAGATGCTGCGCCGTTCGCTCGCCGAGCGCGCCGACGTCGTCTGGGGCGTTTGAACACCCGCGCGCCGGTGTCGGCGCCGCGCACCGTCTTGCAGCGAGGAAGACCATGAAACTCTGGAGCGACAGCTGGCTCAACGGCGAGCGCATTCCGCCGGACTTTGCGTGCGGCCGCCTCGAAGGCGCGTCGGCAACGGCGTTCTCCGGCAATCTCAACCCGCATCTCGGCTGGAGCGAGCTGCCGGCGGGAACGAAATCGCTGGCGCTGATCTGCCACGACTTCGACGTCCCGAGCCGCGGCGACGACGTCAACCAGGTCGGCCGCGAGATCCCGGCCGACCTGCCAAGGGTCGATTTCTTCCACTGGCTGCTCACCGACATCCCGGCGACGACGGCGGCGATCCCGGAAGGCGCGTTCAGCAACGGCTTCACGCCGCGCGGCAAGCCCGGCCCCGCGGTCGCGGTGCCGGGCTTCGAAGGCGCGCGTCAAGGCATCAACGACTTCACGGGCTGGTTCGCGGGCAACGCCGAGCTTGCCGGCGACTATTTCGGCTACGACGGCCCCTACCCGCCGTGGAACGATTCGCTCGTCCACCACTACGTCTTCACGCTGTACGCGCTGGCGGTCGCGCGGGCTCCGGTCGAGGGCCGTTTCAACGGCGCGGCGCTGCGCCAGGCGATCGACGGTCGTGTCCTCGCCGAGGCGATGCATTCCGGGACCTACACGCTCAATCGCCGATTGCTGCGCGCGTGAGGAGTCCTGGCGCGGCCATGGATGCCGAAGCAACGCGGATCGTCGCCGTCCGTCACGGCGAGACGGTCTGGAACGCCGAGATGCGCATGCAAGGCCAGCTCGACACGGCGCTGAGCGAGCTCGGCCGGCGCCAGGCGGCGCGGACTGCGGCGGCGCTCGCCGAAGAAGGCATCGAGGCGATCGTGGCGAGCGATCTCGCCCGCGCGGCCGACACGGCGGCGGCGATCGCCGCCGTCGTCGGCCTGCCGGTCGCGACCGACCCGGGTCTGCGCGAGCGCAGCTTCGGCATCTTCCAGGGCTACACCTATGCCGAGATCGACGCGCGCTGGCCCGCCGAAGCAGCGCGCTGGCGCCGTCACGATCCTGCGTTCGCTCCCGACGAAGGCGAGACGCTGATCGAGTTCGACGCGCGCGCCGTCGCCGCCGTCACCGCCATCGCCGAACGTACCCGTGGCCGCTCGATCCTGATCGTCACCCACGGCGGCGTCCTCGACTGCCTGTACCGCGCCGCGTGCGGGCTCGACCTCGCCGCGCCGCGCACGTGGGAGCTCGGCAACGCGGCGATCAACCGCCTGCTCTTTACCGGCGAGCGCTTCAGCCTCGTCGGCTGGAGCGACACCTCGCACCTCGATCGCGACCCACTCGACGACGCCAGCGAGGGCGATTGCCCGACCGTTCCGCGGGCGGCGGAATGAGCACGACGGCGCCGCTGGCCAGGTGCGGCGACCGCGACGTCTGCGTGTGCGGCGGACTGCGACGCGGCGGCGCCGAGGCGGTGTGGCCGATCGAGGCACGCGGCTGCGCCGGCTGAGCGTGAGCAAGCCATGACCGGCCCGCAGATCATCGTCCTCGCGACGCCGATCTTCTTCCTCCTGATCGGCATCGAGATCGTGATCGGCCGTCGCCGCGACCGCAACGGCTACCGGCTGAACGACGCCTTGTCGAGCATTGGCCTCGGCGTGATGAGCCAGATCGTCGGAGTCTTCACGGCGGTGCTGACGCTCGGCATCTACGTCTGGGTTTACGAGCGGCTTGCCGTCTGGCCGCTGCCCGCGGCCTCGCCCTGGACGTGGCTGTTCGGGCTGATCGCCTACGACTTTTTCTACTACTGGCATCACCGCGCTGGCCATCGCGTCGCGCTGTTCTGGGCCGCGCACGTCGTTCACCACCAGAGCGAGGACTACAACCTGTCGACCGCGCTGCGCCAGACCTCGAGCGGCTGGCTCGGCGGCTGGATCTTCTACCTGCCGATGGCGATCGTGGGCTTCCCGCCGCTCGTCTTCGGCGTCGTCGCGCTGATCGATCTGCTCTACCAGTTCTGGGTCCACACCGAGCAGGTCGGCAAGCTCGGCTGGTTCGACCGCTGGTTCTGCGCCCCGAGCAACCACCGCGTCCATCACGCCGTCAACGATCGCTACCTCGATCGCAACTACGGCGGCGTGCTCATCGTCTGGGACCGCCTGTTCGGCACCTACGCCGAGGAGGAGCGCGCCGAGCCATGCGTCTACGGGACGCGCGCTCCGCTCAGGAGCTGGAACCCGCTCTGGGCCAACCTGCAGGTCTATGCCGAGCTGGCGCGCGATGCGTGGCGCGCGCGGCGCTGGACCGACCGGCTGCGCGTGTGGTGGAAGCCGCCCGGCTGGCGCCCAGTCGACGTCGCGGCGCGCTGGCCGAAGCCGGCGTTCACGGTCGACGCGTTCGAACGCTACGACCCGGCAGTGCCGCGAGCGCGCCAGGCCCTTGCATTCGCGCTCTTCGTCGCCCTGCTGGCGACGACCATGCTCTTTCTCTGGTACGCGCACGCGATGACCTGGCCGCAGCGGGTCGCCGCCGCGGCCGCGATCATCGCCGCTCTGTGGGCGGTCGGCCGGCTCGGCGAAGGCGGACGCGAAGGCGCGCCGCTTGCCGAAGCGACGGCGTCGCTGCCTCGGGAGACGGCTCGACCGTCGCCACCGTGAACGAAGACCAATTGCCGCCGTCGCTGCTCGCCGCCCTCGCGGCGCGCGGCAACAGCAGGTCGTTTCGCGCCCAGACGATCCTGCTCAACGAAGGCGACGCCGGCGGCTCGCTCTACATCGTCCTGAGCGGCAAGCTTCGCGCCTACGCGAGCTCGCCGGAAGGGCGCGACGTCGTCCTCTCGGAGCATGGGCCGGGCGAGTATGTCGGCGAGCTGTCTCTCGACGGCACGTCGCGCTCGGCATCGGTGAAGACGGTCGAGCCGACGACGTGCTGCGTCGTCCAGGCGGCGCAACTGCCCGAGTTCCTTGCCGAACACCCGGAGTTCGCGCTTCACCTGACGCAGAAGCTGACGCGGATGGTGCGCCGGCTCACAGAGCAGGTGAAGAGCCTTGCACTGCAGGACGTCTATGGCCGCATGGTGCGGCTGCTGATGGAGCTCTCGGACGTGGTCGGCGACGAGCGCGTGGTCCGCGAGAAGCTGACGCAGCAAGACATCGCGGACCGCGTCGGGTCGTCGCGCGAGATGGTCAACCGCGTCATGAAGGACCTGACGACCGGCGGCTACGTTGCCGTCCGCGACGGCCGCCACGTCGTCCTGAAGAAGCTGCCCGCGGCGCGCTAGCGACCGTCTCGGCGCAGCTCTTCGGCGTCGCCGAGAGGATCGGGAGGGTGCGAGCTCAGGCCACGCCGGCGAAGACGACCACGAACAGCGACGCTGCGGCGAGGCACAGGGTGGCGCTGACCAGCACCGTGGCGAAATCGTCGTGGAGTCGCTTCATGGCTTGCTCCTGGGGAATCGGAAAGCGGGAGACGTTCACGTCAGACAGCCCGCAGTGTGGCCACCCGACCCTGCGCAGCCGAGTGAGGAACGCTCACCGCCGGGGTGCACTTTTCACACCCCCGGCGGCAGACGTCGCGCGGGCTCATGCGGGCAAATGCTCTCAGGACTAACCCGCGTTCGAGTTCAGCCGAGCGAGGCCGGGCGCATCACCTTCCCTAGACTCCGCGTCCTGCTCGCTGAAGACGATTCAGCGGAATGAACGGCCACGGCGCCGTCTCCTGCCCGGCCTCCGTAATCCATGACTCTCGCCGCCCACGTCCTGCCCTTTGCCCGCGAGCGCTCGCCGTCGCCTCCGCTCGTTCCCGCGGTGGCACGCGCCCTGACGCTGCTCGACCGCCTCGCCCGCGGCCGCGAGCCGATGACGCTGTCGCGCTTGTCGAGCGAGCTCGAGCTGCCCAAGAGCAGCGTCCATGGCCTGTGCACGACGCTCGTCTCGTTCGGATACCTGCGCCGCCAGGCCGATGGCTCGTTCCTGATCGGCCCGCGCGTCATGGGCCTTGCCGAAGCGTTCGTCGCCGGCACCGACGTGGCGCAGGAATTCAACGCCCTCTGGGGCAGCGGCGGCCTGGCGCCCGAGGAGACCGTCGTGCTCTCGGTGCTGTCGGGCAACGAGGCGCTCTACGTCGCCGTGCGCAACAGCGTTCGCCCGCTCGGGCTCGCCTTCAACGTCGGCATGCGGCTGCCGGCGTATCTCTCGGGCAGCGGCAAGGCAATGCTTGCGCAGCTCGGCGCCGAGGAGGTGCGGCGTCGCTTCACCGGTCAGCTCTCGACCCGGCTCACGACCAAGGGCCCGCGCGACATCGACTCGCTGCAGCGCGAGCTTGCACTGACGAGGCGGCGCGGCTACAGCATCGACGACGAGGCGGTGCGCGAAGGCGTCTACGCGTTCGGTGCCCCGGTGTTCGACGCCTCCGGCAGCGCCGTTGCCGCGGTCGCCGTGTGCATCAACAAGGCACAGCTCGGCAGCGACCGCGGCGCCCGCCACCGCGACGCCGCGCTCGATGTCGCCCGCCGCTTGACGCTTCGCCTCGGCGGCGAGCCGCCCGCGCGATGAGCGGCAGCGACTTCATCCTCGAGACGACCGAGCTCACCAAGGAGTTCAAGGGCTTCGTCGCCGTCGACAAGGTCAATCTGCGCGTTCGCCGCGGCACGATCCACGCGCTGATCGGCCCCAACGGCGCCGGCAAGACGACCTGCTTCAACCTGCTGACCAAGTTCCTGACGCCGACCTCGGGCAAGATCGTCTTCGAAGGCGACGACATCACGCACGACAAGCCGGCGGCGATCGCCCGCCGCGGCGTCGTCCGTTCGTTCCAGATCTCGGCCGTGTTCGCCCATCTGTCGGTGCTCGAGAACGTGCGCGTCGCCCTGCAGCGCAAGCTCGGCACGTCGTTCCAGTTCTGGCGCTCCGAGCGCTCGCTCGATGCGCTCAACGACGAGGCGATCGAGCTGCTGCGCGCAGTCGACCTCGGGGCGTACGCGGCACTGCCCGCGGTCGAGCTCAGCTACGGCAGGAAGCGTGCTCTCGAGATCGCGACGACGCTGGCGATGGCCCCGACCCTGATGCTGCTCGACGAGCCGACGCAGGGCATGGGTCTCGAGGACGTCGACCGCATCCGCGAGTTGATCAAGAAAGTCGCGGCGAGCCGCACCGTGCTGATGGTCGAGCACAACATGAGCGTCGTCGCCAAGATCGCCGACACCATCACCGTGCTCGCCCGCGGCGCGACGCTCGCCGAAGGGCCGTATGCCGAGGTGTCGAAGAACCCGGCGGTGATCGAGGCCTACATGGGCAGCGCGCAGACCGAGCTCGCCGGGGCGCATTGATGGTGCCCCCCAGCTCTCTTCGTTCGCTGCCCCCCGCGGGGGCGCCAGTGCCCTTCGGGCGGCCGGCCGGGCACTGAGATGGCGGCCCGCTTCCTCGAGGTCACGAACCTGCACGGCTGGTACGGCGAGTCGCACGTGCTGCACGGCGTCGACTTCCACGTCGACGAGGGCGAGGTGGTGACGCTGCTCGGCAGGAACGGCGCCGGCAGGACGAGCACGCTGCGCGCGATCCTCGGCCTGATCGGACGGCGCCTCGGCTCGATCAAGGTTCACGGCAAGGAGACGACCGGCTTGCCGACGCACCGCATCGCCCGCATGGGCGTCGGCTACTGCCCGGAGGAGCGCGGCATCTTCTCGAGCCTGTCGGCCGAGGAGAACCTGCTGCTGCCGCCGCCGCTCGGTGCCGGCGGCATGAGCGTCGAGCAGATCTACGCGATGTTCCCCAATCTGCGCGAGCGCGCGGGCAGCCAGGGCACGCGGCTGTCGGGCGGCGAGCAGCAGATGCTCGCGGTCGCGCGCATCCTGCGCACCGGGGCTCGGCTGCTCCTGCTCGACGAGATCTCCGAAGGCCTGGCGCCGGTGATCGTGCAAAAGCTCGGCGAGGTGGTGCGGAGCCTGCGCGAGCGCGGCTACACGATCGTCATGGTCGAGCAGAATTTCCGCTTCGCGGCGCCGCTCGCCGACCGCTTCCTGGTCATGGAGCACGGCCAGGTCATCCAGCAATTCACGCAGGCCGAACTGCCCGAGCGCATGGCGCGCCTGCACGAATACCTCGGCGTCTGACACCGCCTTCCCTTCGCTTTCTTTTTTTCTTCAGGAGACCGTTCCCATGCTCAAGCTCAAGAAACTCGTTCCCGCCTGCAGCCTCGCGCTCGCCGCCATGTTCGCCACCTCGACCGCGCAGGCGCAGATCTCCGGCGACGTGATCCGGATCGGCTTCATCAGCGACCTCTCGGGGCTGTACGCCGACATCGACGGCCCCGCCGGCGCCGAGGCGATCAAGATGGCGATCGCCGACATGGGCGGCGCAATCGCCGGCAAGAAGGTCGAGGTGCTTGTCGCCGACCATCAGAACAAGCCCGACGTCGCCGCCGCCAAGGCGCGCGAGTGGTTCGACACCCAGGGCGTCGACATGCTCGTCGGCGGCACCAACTCCGGCACCAACCTGGCGATGGCCAAGGTCGCGCAGGAAAAGAAGAAGCTCTTCATCTCGGTCGGAGCGGCGAGCTCGGCGCTCACCAACGAGCAGTGCTCACCGTATACGGTCCACTACGCCTACGACACGACCGCGCTCGCCAAGGGCACCGGCAACGCCGTCGTCAAGGCCGGCGGCAAGACCTGGTTCTTCCTGACCGCCGACTACGCGTTCGGCACCCAGCTGCAGAACGACGCCACCAAGGTGGTCGAGGAGGCGGGCGGCAAGGTGCTTGGCTCGGTGCGGGCGCCGTTGTCGGCGAGCGACTTCTCGTCGTTCCTGCTCCAGGCGCAGCAGAGCAAGGCGCAGATCCTCGGCCTGGCCAACGCCGGCGGCGACACCATCAACTCGATCAAGGCGGCGAATGAGTTCGGCATCACCAAGACGATGAAGCTCGCCGGCCTGCTGATGTTCATCAACGACGTCCACTCGCTCGGCCTGAAGGCGACGCAGGGCATGTACCTGACCGACAGCTGGTACTGGAACCGCGATGCCGAGACGCGCGCCTGGAGCCGCAAATTCTTCGACAAGTTCAAGCGCATGCCGTCGTCGCTGCAGGCCGCTGACTACTCGGCGACGCTGCAGTACCTGAACGCCGTCAAGGCGACCGGCAGCGATGACTCCGACAAGGTCCTGGCCCAGATGAAGAAGACCAAGATCAACGACATGTACGCCAAGGGCGGCTGGATCCGCGACGATGGCACCATGGTCCACGACATGTACCTGATGCAGGTCAAGTCGCCGGACAAGTCGACCGAGCCCTGGGACTACTACAACATCGTGCAGACGTTCAAGGGCGACGCGGCGTGGACGTCGAAATCCGAGAGCAAGTGCGCGCTCTGGAAGTAAACCCGGCGCGCAGCGTCGAACGAGCCGGGCGGAGGCGATGCAGGTCTTCCTGAGTCAGCTCATGCTCGGGCTCGTCAACGGCTCGTTCTACGCGATGCTGAGCCTCGGCCT
>DASXLD010000042.1:0-4494 GCA_036496385.1 Caldimonas sp.
CCATCTCGACCAGCATCTGGTTGAGCGTCTGCTCGCGCTCGTCGTTGCCGCCGCCCAGGCCGGCGCCGCGGTGCCTGCCGACGGCGTCGATCTCATCGATAAAGATGATGCACGGAGCGCTCTTCTTCGCCTGCTCGAACATGTCGCGCACACGGGCCGCGCCGACACCGACGAACATCTCGACGAAGTCGGAGCCGCTGATGCTGAAGAACGGCACCTTGGCCTCGCCGGCGATGGCCTTGGCGAGCAGCGTCTTGCCGGTGCCTGGCGGCCCGACGAGCAGCACACCGCGCGGAATGCGCCCGCCCAGCTTCTGGAATTTCTGCGGATCCTTCAGGAAGTCGACCAGTTCCTTGACCTCTTCCTTGGCTTCCTCGCAGCCTGCGACGTCGGCGAAGGTCGTGGTGTTGTTGGCCTCGTCGAGCATGCGCGCCTTCGACTTGCCGAAGCTGAAGGCGCCGCCCTTGCCGCCGCCCTGCATCTGCCGCATGAAGTAGATCCAGACGCCGATCAGGAGCAGGATCGGCCCCCACGAGGCGAGGATCGAGAGCAGGAACGACGGCTCTTCGCGGGGCTTGACGTCGAACTTGACGCCGTTGTTGATCAGGTCGCCGATGAGGCCGCGGTCGAGGTACGTCGCCGTCGTCCGCAGTTCCTTGTCATCGGTCGTTCGGGCACGGATCTCGGTCGAGCCGCCGACGCCCTCCTGCAGGGTCACGCTGCGCACCCGCTTGCCGCGCACTTCCTCGAGGAAATCGGAGTAGCCGATCGTTCCGGTCTGCGCGCCGGTGCGCTCGAACTGCTTGAAGACGGTGAAGAGGACGAGCGCGATCACCAGCCAGACCGCGACCTTCGAAAACCATTGGTTGTTCACCGCGTCTCCAAATCAGGGCCGAACCGGCGCCCCGGAACAAGGCAAGGCTCGACCCCCGGCATCTGTGGTCGATTTTAGTCCACGCAAGACCATCGTCGCAGGGCTCGAGGCCCGGGCATTTGCCTCGCTACGCCGCAATATCGGCACCGGATGCGGCGACTTTGAGGCCCAGACCCACCAGGAAGGTTTCCGCCGACTTGGCCCGGGACGCCTTGGGCTTGATCGCCTTGACGGTGCGAAACGTCGCCTTGAATCGCTCGACGAGCTGACTGTAGCCGCTGCCGTGAAAGACCTTGCAGACCAAGCTGCCTTCAGGGCGAAGGTGGCGGCGCGCGAAGTCGATCGCGAGCTCGACCAGATCGCCCATGCGCGCCGCGTCCGAGGCGGCGACGCCGGAGAGGTTCGGCGCCATATCGGAAAGGACGACGTCGACCCGCCGGCCCGCGAGCTTCGCCTCGAGCGCGTCGAGCGTCGCCTGCTCGCGAAAGTCTCCAGCAAGGAAGTCGACGCCGTCGATCGGTTCCAACGCGAGCAGATCGAGCGCGACGATCGTGCCGTGCAACGGGCCGGGAGGCGCGGCGGGATCGCTCGCGCCGCCGCCGCGGCCGAATCTGCGCCGAACGTACTGGCTCCAGGCCCCGGGAGCGGCACCGAGGTCGACGACGAGCTGGCCGGGCGCGAGCAGATGCAGCTGCTCGTCGATCTCCTTCAGCTTGTAGGCGGCGCGGGCCCGATAGCCTTCGCGCTGCGCGAGCTTGACGTAGGGATCGGTGAGATGGTCGTGCAGCCACGCCTTGTTCAGCTTCTTGCCCTTGCCGCGCGTCGTCATCTCGAGCCGATAATAGAGGCGTGACCGCCCTTGTCCTCAGCGCCGCCGAGCGCAAGCAGAAGCGCGCCGAAGCGCATCACCTCGATCCGGTCGTCTCGGTCGGCCACGACGGCGCGACCGCCGCCGTACGGCGCGAGATCGAGGCCGCGCTCGACGCTCACGGCCTCGTCAAGGTTCGTGTCTTCACCGACGATCGCGCCGCTCGCGAGGCCTTGCTGCGCGAGCTGAGTGCCGACCTCCGCGCGGCACCGGTGCAGCACATCGGCAAGCTCCTCGTGCTGTGGCGCCCTCCCGTCGCCAAGGCGAAGGCGGTGCGCGACGACCGCCTTCCCGGCCCGAAAGTCGTCAAGGTGCTGAAGTTCTCCAAGAGCGGCAACCACCGGCCTCAGGTCAAGAAGGTCACCGTCCTCGGCAACATGCGGCTTGCCGCCGGCGGTACGCTGAAGCGCGCCCGCCGCAAGAGCGCCAGCCTCAAGAAGACGGCGCAGCAGAGCTGATCGCACCGTCCGCGGCCGCCGTGCCGGGATCGACGAGCCGCCAAGCGAGAGCGACGACGGCGACGAACTTGACGACGAAGAACGCGCTCGCGACGCCATGCAGCACGGCGAACGACGGGCTGTCGCCACGGCCGAGCATCGGCTCGATCGCGTAATGGCCGGCGACGATGCAGAACAGCGCGACGAGGACGAGCACCATCTCGGCGCTGAAACGCGACGAGCCGGGACGGGAGCGCCGGCGCGCCTGCTGAAGCGCGAGCACGAGGAGCAGCGCACCGAGCCCGAGCCCGATCGCGGCGTCGGCCCTGAACAGGTGCGCCGCGGCATGTCCGGCGTCGCCACTCGGCAGCGTCGCGAACAGGACCGGCGCGGCGACGAAGCCGATCGCCGCGATGAGCCCCGCCCAGATGCCCGCGAGGAGCGCCGCAGCGCGCCGCGGCAACGTGATCAGGCGCTCACTCGTAGCGCACTCCGGTGATCTCGTAGCTCTTGAGGCCGCCGGGCGCCTGCACTTCGGCGATGTCGCCGGCGACCTTGCCGATCAGCGCGCGGGCGATCGGCGAGCTGATCGAGATCAGTCCCTGTTTCAGGTCGGCCTCGTCGTCGCCGACGATCTGGTAGGTCACGGCGCTGCCCGAGTCCTCTTCCTCGAGATCGACGGTCGAGCCGAAGACGACGCGGCCGTCGGCATCGAGCGCCTTCGGGTCGATGATCTGCGCCGCCGCGAGCTTGCTCTCGACCTCGAGGATGCGGCCTTCGATGAAGCCCTGCTTGTCCTTGGCCGCTTCGTACTCGGCGTTCTCGGAAATGTCCCCGTGCGAGCGTGCCTCGGCGATCGCCTGGATCGCGGCGTGGCGCTCGACCGACTTCAAGCGGTTGAGCTCCTCCCTCAGTTTCTCGGCGCCGCGTCGGGTGAGCGGAATGGTGGTCATGGCACGGACCTCGGACAAAAAGGAAAACCGCCGCGGGAGATTCCGGCGGCGGCGGTCTTGCGAAGAGTCTAGCAGCGCAGCAAAAGCCTAGCGCAGCTCGGCGTGCAATTCCTGCAGCGACGTCACCCCGAGCGTGTCGCGGTGCTTCATGCCCTCGACCGCCGCCTCGCAGCCGGCCATGCTCGTGTAGTAGGTGACTCGGTGGGCGAGCGCCGCCTGCCGGATATGGCGGGTGTCGGCAATCGCCGTGCGCGTCTCGTCGACGGTCGTGAAGACGAGCTGGATCTCGCCGTTCTTCAGCAGGTCGACGATGTGCGGCCGGCCGTCCTTGACCTTGTTGACGGCGCGCACCGGAACCCCCGCCTCGCCGATCGCGGCCGCGGTGCCGCGCGTCGCGACGAGCTGGAAGCCGAGCGCGTGGAGGTCGCGAGCGACCGCGACGGCGCGCGCCTTGTCGCCGTTCCTCACCGTGATGCACACCGTTCCGCGCGAGGGCAGCCGCGAGCCGGCGCCGAGCTGGCTCTTCAGCATCGCCTCGCCGAAGGTGCGGCCCGCGCCCATCACCTCGCCGGTCGAGCGCATCTCGGGGCCGAGCACGGGGTCGACGCCCGGGAACTTGTTGAACGGGAAGACCGCCTCCTTGACCGAGAAATACGGCGGCACGACCTCGCCGCGAACACCCTTCTGGCTCGCCAGCGACTGGCCGACCATGCAGCGCGCGGCGATCTTGGCGAGCGGCTCGCCGGTCGCCTTGGAGACGAACGGAACGGTGCGCGACGCGCGCGGGTTGACCTCGAGAACGTAGATCGTCGCCGCGTCGCCGTCGCCGCCGATGTCGCCCTGGATCGCGAACTGCACGTTCATCAGGCCGATGACCCTGAGCGCCCTGGCCATCAGCGCCGTCTGGCGGCGGAGCTCGTCCTGGAGCTTCTTCGGCAACGAATACGGTGGCAGCGAGCACGCCGAATCGCCCGAGTGGATTCCCGCCTGCTCGACGTGCTCCATGATGCCGCCGATCATCACCTCGGCGCCGTCGCTGATGCAGTCGACATCGACCTCGATCGCATCGTCGAGAAAGCGGTCGAGCAGGACCGGCGACTTCTCGCTCACCTTGACCGCCTCGCGCATGTAGCGCTCGAGATCCTTGTCGCCGTGGACGATCTCCATCGCCCGGCCGCCGAGCACGTAGCTCGGCCGGACGACGAGCGGATAGCCGATCTCGTGCGCGAGCACGAGCGCCTGCTCCTCGGTGCGCGCGGTTCGGTTCGGCGGCTGGCGCAGGCCGAGCTCGTGCAGCAGCGCCTGGAAGCGCTCGCGGTCCTCGGCGATGTCGATCGAGTCCGGCGTCGTGCCGACGATCGG
>DASXLD010000043.1:0-48529 GCA_036496385.1 Caldimonas sp.
GACGACGATCGCGTCCGGCACGGCGCGGATCGCCGGCAGCAGGCTCGCCTCGGCCATCCGGCGCGAGACCTCCTGGTGCCGCGCCTCGTAGCCGAAGCTGCCGGCCATGCCGCAGCACGACGTCTCGACGAGCGTCGGCTCGGCACCGGGAACGAGGCGCAGCACGTCGAGGATCGGCGCGACGGCGGCGAACGCCTTCTGGTGGCAGTGCGCGTGGACGAGGATCCGAGCGTCGGTCGGCGAGAAGTCGATGGCGAAGCGGCCGGCCGCGGCTTCGCGGGCGATGAACTCCTCGAACAACAGCGCCTGGCCCGCGACGACCTCGGCCTTCGCGCCGAGCCGCATCGCCAGCGCCTCGTCACGCAGCGTCAGCAGGCACGAGGGCTCGAGGCCGACGATCGCGACGCCGGCCGCGGCAAACGGCAGCAGCGCGTCGAGCAGCGCGCCGGCGCGCTCGCGCGCCTCGTCGACGCGACCGCTAGTGAGCCAGGTGCGGCCGCAGCAGTGGTGGCCGCCCGGCTTGTCGAGCGTGTGCACGGCATAGCCCGCGGCCTGCAGCACGCGCACCGCGGCGAGCGCGTTCTCGCTCTCGAAGATGCCGTTGAAGGTGTCGACGAAGAGGACGGCGGCCATGCCGGTCGCGCGGGCAGCGGCGATCGTCGCCTCGGCGCTCGCGAAGTCGCGCCGATCGCGGGCGCGCCAGAAGGTGTCGCGCCGCCAGCGCGGCAGCTTGCGCTCGGCGGCGAAGCCGAGCAGCCGCTCGCTGAGCGCCGCCGCGCCCGGAATCCGCTCGCGCAGATTGGCGAGCGGCGCGAGGCGGCTCAAGGCATGCGCGTAGTCGGGCAGCGACGCGACCAGCCGGTCTTTCATCGAATGGCGATGCCCCTTCGCGTACTGGGCCAGGAACTCGATCTTCATCCGCGCCATGTCGACGCCGGTCGGGCATTCGCGCTTGCAGGCCTTGCAGCTGACGCAGAGGTCGAGCGCTTTCTTCACGGCTTCGCTCGTGAAGCCGCCCTCGACGTCTCGAGCGACAGGACTGCTCCCTCCCCCGGCCCCTCCCCCCGAGGAGGAGGGGAGCAGTTGCCCGGAGAGCGCAAGTCGCAGCGTGTTGGCGCGGCCTCGCGTCACGTGCTGCTCGTCGCGCGTGACGCGAAAGCTGGGGCACATCGTGCCGGCGTCGAACTTGCGGCAGTGGCCGTTGTTGTTGCACATCTCGACGGCCTTCGCGAAGCCACCGGTCGTGTCGCCGCCGCTGCCGGGCGCGCCGATCTGCTCGGTGCGCGGATCGTTCTGGACGTCCCAGGCCGACCAGTCGAGCGCCGGGACGAGAGCGATCGTGCGGTACGGCGCCGGCGCGCCGGGCGGCGGGAAGCGGAACAGCGCGCCGTCGTCCATCTTCGGCGGATCGACGATCTTGCCGGGATTGAACAGGCCCTCGGGATCGAGCTCGTCCTTGATCGCCCGAAACGCCTCGGTGAGCGCCGGCCCGAACTGCCAGGCGATCCACTCGCCGCGGCAGAGACCGTCGCCGTGCTCGCCGCTGAACGCGCCCTTGTACTTGCGCACGAGCGCCGAGGCCTCTTCGGCGATCGCTCGCATCTTCGCCGCGCCGTCGCGCCGCATGTCGAGGATCGGCCGCACATGCAGCGTGCCGACCGACGCATGCGCGTACCAGGTGCCGCGCGTGCCGTGGCGCGTGAACACCTCGGTGAGCGCGTCGGTGTAGTCGGCGAGATGCGCGAGCGGCACCGCGCAATCCTCGATGAAGCTGACGGGCTTGCCGTCGCCCTTCAGGCTCATCATGATGTTGAGGCCGGCCTTGCGCACCTCCCAGAGACGCTTCTGCGCGCCGTCGTCGGTCATCTCGACGACGCTGCCCGGAAGGCCGAGCTCGCCCATGAGTTCGGCCAGGCGCGCGAGCCGCTCGACGAGGGCTGACTTCGTGGCGCCGGCGGACACGAACTCGACCAGCAGGATCGCCGCCGGCTCGCCGATGAGGGCCGCGCGCATCGTCGCCGCGAATTCCGGATTGACGATCGCGAGGTCGATCATCGTCCGATCGACCAGCTCGACCGCGGTCGGACCGAGCGTGACGATGTGCTGCGCCGCCGCCATCGCGGCGCGAAAGGTCGGGAAGTTGACGACGCCGAGCACCTTCGCCGCGGGCAGCGGCGCGAGCTTGAGCGTCAGCGTGCGCGACCACGCGAGCGTTCCCTCGGCACCGACGAGCAGATGGGCCAGGTTGACGCTGCCGTCGTCGGCGTAGGGCCGCTCGCTTTGCGGCTCGAAGATGTCGAGGCTGTAGCCGGCGACGCGGCGCAGCAGCTTCGGCCAGTGCGCCTCGATCTCGGCCCGATGGCGCCCGGCGAGCTCGCGCACGAAGGCGCCGATCTCGGCCGCGCGACCGGTCGCCTGTGCCACCGGGCCGAACTCGGCCTCGCTGCCGTCGGCCAGGCGGGCGCCGATGCCGAGCACGTTGTGCACCATGTTGCCGTAGGCGATCGAGCGCGAGCCGCACGAGTTGTTGCCGGCCATGCCGCCGATCGTCGCCTGCGCGCTGGTCGAGACGTCGACCGGGAACCAGAGCCCGGTCTTCTTCAGCGCCGCGTTGAGATCGTCGAGGACCAGACCCGGCTCGACGATCGCGGTCCGCTGCCCGACGTCGACCGCGACGATCTTGCGCAGGTGCTTGGTCGCGTCGATGACGAGCGCAGCGCCGGTCGTCTGCCCGCACTGGCTCGTGCCGGCGCCGCGCGGCAGCACCGGGACGCCGAGCGAGCGGGCGATCGCGAGCGCAGCGGCGACGTCTTGGTCGCTGGTCGGCACGAACACGCCGGCGGGGAAGATCTGGTAGATCGACGCATCGGTCGCGTAGCGGCCGCGCGAGGCGGCATCGAAGAGGACCTCGCCCGCGGTCTCCGCGCGCAGGCGTCGCGCGAGCTCGACGCGGACGTCGTCGTCGGGCAGGCGAGTTCCCTTCGGGCCGGACGGCACCGCCAGGCGCTCGGGGCGATCGATCAGCATCGCGGCTTCATGTGACCAGACGAGTCGTCCGATTCTGCATGCATCGTCGTGCCCGCTGCCCCGGCCGCCGCTGGGGAGAAACGCGGAACGGGTCCCGGCGGGGGAGTGCAAGAATGGAAGCGTCACCTGACCCGCCGATGCTCGACCTCGACTTTCATCCCAGCGGCCGCCACTTCCTGCAGATCCCGGGGCCGAGCCCGGTGCCCGACCGCATCCTGAGGGCGATGAGCCTGCCGACGATCGACCATCGCGGCCCGGAGTTCGGCGCCCTCGGCAAGAAGGTGCTCGCCGACATCCGCAAGGTCTTCAAGACCCGCCATCCGGTCGTGATCTACCCGTCGTCGGGCACCGGCGCATGGGAAGCGGCGCTCGTCAACACGCTCAGCCCCGGCGACGCCGTGCTGATGGTCGAGACCGGCCACTTCGCCGCGCTGTGGCAGAAGATGGCGGCGCGGCTCGGCCTCGCGACCGAGATCTTGTGCGCTCCCGGCGCCGACGCGCTGCTGCCCGAGGCGCCGCATTGGCGCCAGGGCGCACGTCCGGAGCAGGTCGAGGCGCGGCTGCGCCGCGACGGCGAGAAGAAGATCAAGGCGGTCTGCGTCGTCCACAACGAGACCTCGACCGGCGCGCTGTCGGATATCGCCGCCGTGCGGAAAGCGATCGACGCCGCCGGCCATCCTGCCCTGCTGCTCGTCGACTCGATCTCGGGGCTGGCGTGCGCCGACCTGCGCCACGACGAATGGGGAATCGACGTCACCGTCGGCGGCTCGCAGAAGGGGCTGATGCTGCCGCCCGGCCTCTCGTTCAACGCCGTCTCGCCGCGCGCGCTCGAGGCCGCGAAGCGCGCGACCCTGCCGCGCGCGTTCTGGGCGTGGCAGGAGATCATCGCGATGAACGCCGACGGCTACTGGCCGACGACGCCGAACACCAACCTGCTCTACGGCCTCCACGAATCGCTCGCGATGCTGCTCGGCGAGGGGCTCGATCGCGTCTTCGCCCGCCACGAGCGCTGGGCGACGGGCGTGCGCGCCGCGGTCGAGGCGTGGCAGCTGCCGATCCAGTGCGCCGACCCGGCGCGGCGCTCACCGGTGCTGACCGGCGTCATCGTGCCGCCCGGGGTCGACGCCGACGCCGTGCGCCGGCTGATCCACGAGCGCTTCGACCTCTCGCTCGGCACCGGCCTCGGCAAGGTCAGGGGCCGGATGTTCCGGATCGGCCATCTCGGCGACAGCAACGACCTGACGCTGCTCGCGACGCTGGCCGGCTGCGAGATGGGGTTGAAGCTCGCCGGCGTCGGCCTCGCCGGCAGTGGCGTCCAGGCCGCGATGGACCACTTCATGCAGCACCGCGGCGGCGGCGCGCTCGCCGAGGCCGCCTAGCGGGCCAGGCGCGCACTCGCGACGCGATCGGGCTAGCGATAGAACAGGTTCACAAGAGCGAGTCCGGTGACCGGCACGTAGGTCACGAGCACCAGCACCGCGACCAGAATGGCGATGTACCAGACGTTGACCCTGCTCACTTCCCAGACGCTCGCCTTGGCGATCGAGCTCGCGACCATGAGCACGCTCGCGACCGGTGGCGTCTGCTGACCGATGCCGAGGTTGATCGTCACGATCAGGCCGAAGTGGACCGGGTCGATGCCGACCGAGCGCACCAGCGGCATGACGATCGGGACGACGAGAATGATCGCCGCCGCCGAGTGCAGGAACATGCCGAGGAAGAGGAACAGCACGTTGAGCAGCGCGAGCACGAGCCACTTGTTCGACGTCATGTCGGCGACCATGCGCGCGAGCTGCTGCGGCGCCTGGATCTCGCTGAGATAGGTGCCGAGCAACGCGCTCGTCGCGACGAGCAGCATGACGATCGCGGTCTGCACGCCGCCGTCGACCACCGCGGTGCGCAGCTGGCGCAGGTCGAGCTCGCGATAGATCAGGAGGCCGATCGCGAGTGCCGCGATGACTGCCAGCGCAGCGCCTTCGGTGGCGGTGACGATGCCGCCGAAGATGCCGCCGAGGATGATGATCGGCAACAGGAACGCCCAGAGCGCCTGGCGGAACGTCGTCCACACCGCGGCGAGCGAGAACGCGGCCTCGCGCGGCAGGTCGTAGCGGCGGGCGAGGAAGTAGGCGACCCCCATCAGCCCTGCCGCTCCGATCAGGCCCGGCACGATGCCGGCGACGAACAGCTGCACGACCGACGTCTCGGCCATCACCGCATACAGGATCATCGGGATCGACGGCGGGATGATGACCGCGAGCGTCGCCGCCGACGACATGCTGGCCGCGGCGTACGCCTTCGGGTAGCCCTTGCTCGTCATGCCCGGAATCAGGATCGAGCCGAGCGCGGCGACGTCGGCGACCGCAGATCCCGAGATCTCGGCGAAGAAAAGCGACGCGCCGATCGAGACCTGCGCCAGGCCGCCGCGGATCCAGCCGAACAGCGACGACGCGAAGGCGATCAGCCGGCGCGAGATCCCCGACGCATTCATGATCGCGCCGGCAAGGATGAAGAGCGGGATCGCGAGGAGCGGGAAGTTGGTGGCGCCGTTGTAGGTGACGACGGCGATGTTAGGCAGCGACTCGATGCCGTGGCTCGCGACCATCGCGATCACGGCGACGATGCCGAGCGAGACCGCGATCGGCACGTCGAGCAGCACGAGCGCGAGCACGCCCGCGAACAGCACGACCATCGTCATTGCGCCGCGCTCTTCAATGCAGTCCGTCCGACTGCGCCGAGGCCGACGCCGTTGCGGGAAATCCCCCTGCCCGCAGCAGCGCGAGCAGGTGAAGCACTTCGGCGATCACGATCAGCACGCACGATATCGGGATCACCGACTGGACGACCGCCATCGACACCGCCGGAACGCTGACCAGCGAATCGCCGGCGATGATCGGCAGGATCGACGCGCCGACCCAGCCGAGGAGCGCGAAGAAGGCGATCACCAGCAGCTGGGCGACGATGGCGAGGACGCGCTGCGCCGCCGGCGACGCCTGCTCGACGACCTCCGGGCAGCTGATGTGGGCACGCCGCACCGAAGCCAGCGCCGAGCCGTAGAACGTCAGCCAGGCGAGCAGGACGGTCGCGATCTCGTCATACCACGACAGCGACCTGCCGATGGCACGAAAGACGACGCCGAGCGTCACCTCGAGAGCGAGGGTGACGACGAGCGCGATCACGACGATCTCGAGGACGGCGCCGTAGCGCCGGCGCAGGCGCGCGAGCGCGTCGCTCGGCGCTGCCGGTTCTGCTCGCATCGCGGGCGAATCTACTTGCGCAGCGCGGCCGCCTGGTCGAGCAGCGCCTTGGCGCCGGCGACCTCGTTGGAGAACTCGTCGTAGATCGGCTTGCTGGCGGCGAAGAACGCGTCCTTGTCGACTTCGTTGACCTGCATGCCGGCTGCCTTCAGCTTGCCGAGCAGCTCGACCTCCTCGCGGGCGGCAGTCTCGTAGACGAACGCCTGCGTCTCCTTCGCCGTGTCTTCGAGGACCTTGCGCACGTCGGCCGGCAGCGTCGCCCACTTGCGCGTGCCGACGATCAGGTACGAGGGCGTGTAGACGTGGCCGGAGAGCGACAGATACTTCTGCACTTCCTGGAGCTTGGCCGAGTAGATCTGCGTCAGCGGGTTCTCCTGGCCGTCCATCACGCCGGTCTGCAGCGCCGTGAAGAGCTCGGAGAACTTCATCGGGCTCGGGTTGGCGCCGTAGGCCTGGAACATCTTCACCCGCCACTTGCCCTCGGGGACGCGAAGCTTGATGCCCTTGAGGTCGTCCGGAACCCGGATCGGATGCTTGTTGTTGGTGATGTTGCGGTAGCCGTTCTCCCACACGGCGATCACCTTGAGCCCCTTCTTCTCGGTCTCGGGCTCGAGCTTAGGCCAGAAGACGGCCTGCTCGATCCGCTTCATGTGCTCGCGGTCCTTGACCAGGTACGGCATCTCGAAGATGCCGTACAGGTCGACCTCCGAGCTCATCACGGTCGACGGCAGCACCATGTCGAGCGTGCCGAGCTTGACCTTTTGCAGCATCTCCTTGTCGCCGCCGAGCTGGCTCGAGCCGTAGACGATGACCTTGACCTTGCCGGCGAGGCGGGCGTTGACGCGCTTCGCGTATTCCTCGGTGCTCGCGGCGAGGAGCGACCCCGGCTCGCCGACGTGGCCGAGCTTGAGCTCGGTCTGCGCCAGCGCAGTGCCGTTTGCAGCGAGCAGCGCCGTCAGGGCGAGCGCAACGAGGCCTCGGCGTCGGAGCGGCCTCGCTGCCGGGGCGATCGAGGCGGAAGAAATCGTGATCATGCGGGTCGTCCTTCGCGGCAATGAAGTCGGCGGCGCCGGGGATGCATCGGGCGTGCTCGACCCATTTTCGCTGCCGACGCCCCGGTCGGCCGATAGGCGTTTTTCCGGACCGGGGAAGCGGCCGTCTCGCCGGCTCGCGAACGTTGCGATCGGCTCTGCGCCGCGGCAGCGCTACCTATTGCGTGTTGCGCGCCTGCTTCTGGCAGCTGAAGTAGCGGCCGGTCGTCACCGTGCGGCGAAACGTCGACAGGTCGCAGGTGCCGTCGACGAAGGTTCGCCGGATCCTGAGGACGTCGTCGCCGCGCTGGTTGAGGCCGTCTTCGGTCGTGAGCAGCGCGGTGTAGCCGGCCTGCTTCGCGAGCCCGATGAGGGTGTCGTCGAACCAGCCGCTCGGCCAGGCCAGAAACGGCGTCGGCCGGCCGAGGCGTTGCTCGAGTACGCGCTTGGACTCGCTCAGCTCGTTCAGCGCGTCGCGCCGGCCTTCCTCCTTGTTCGCGCCCTGCACCCAGGTGACGAGGTTGTTGCTCGCATCCCAGGGGTGCGAGACCGTGTGCGAGACGATCTCGTAGCGCGGATTGGCGGCCAGCTTCTCGATGTCGCTCCAGCCGAGATAGTCGCCGCCGATGCCGTTGCCGGTGATGATCGTGAACGACGCCTTGAAGCGATGACGTTCGAGCACCGGGGTCGCGTCCAGCACGCTCTTCCAGCCGTCCTCGAAAGTGAGGACGACGGCCTTCGGCGGCAACGCGATCTCGCCCTTCATGTAGCGGACGAGGTCGGCGACGCCGACAGTGACGAAGCCTTCGTCGGCGAGCAGCTCCATCTGCTCCGAGAAATGCGCGAGCGAGATCGCGGTGTCGCCCTCGGCGCGATTGTCGGTCGCGACTTCGTGGTAGATCAGCACCGCGACGCCGCCTTGCTGCACGGCCGCAGCCGGCGGCGCCGACCTGGGCTGTGCGGCCACCGCGCCCTGCGTCGCAGCGCAGAGCAGGCCCGCGCCGAGCGCCAATGCGCGCGCGAACCGGGGGACTTCGATCTCGAACCAGACGGGTTTCTTCATGGCGTGACGGGCAGCGTCCGCGCCGCCGCCGACCTTGCGGAGCGCGCGATTGTTGCGGAGGAAAGCCACCCGCTCGTCAGCACTTGTGACAGAAAGGACGTCGACCGGCGAGCATCGGGCCGGCCCGACAGGCACCGCCGCCCTCTTGGCTACAGTCACGGCGGCGAGGCCTCCGGGCCGGGCCGGACGACGCGATCTGTTTCCGACGGAGGAGCTTGTGGCGACCCAATCGATCCCTGGCAAGCACGCACGCAAACGCGCGAGCCACCGCGCGGTTCGCAAGGTCCCCGCCGCCGGGCCATCGAGGGCCCGTGCCGCCGCGGCGCCGTCGCCAGCCTGGGATGGCACCGTGCCAGCCGCCGCGACGGCGGTGATCAAGCGCATCGAGGGTTTCTTCGCGACTCCCTACGACGACAACGGCGGCCGGCCAGGCGGCACCTGGACGATCGGCTACGGCACGATCGTCGATCGCGACGGCCACCCGGTGACACCCCGAACGCCGCCGATCAGCGAGGCCGACGCGGTGCTTCTCCTCTGTCGCGACATGGCGGGCGCGGCCCGCGACGTCAGCCTTCGTGTCAAGGTGCCGCTCAAGATGTGCGAGGCGGCGGCGCTGATCTCGTGGACCTACAACCTGGGTGCAGGCAGCCTGGCCAAGTCGACGATGCTGATCCGGATCAACGCCAATCGAAAGGAAGACGTTGCCGCCGAAATGCGCAAGTGGATCAGCCAGGAAGGCAAGCCCCTGGTCGGCCTGCTCCGGCGACGCTGGGCCGAGGCGGCCATCTTCACCGGCGTGGAGCCGACCACCGCGTGCGTGCGTGCGTGGCGGGAGATCGACAGTCTCGATGACTGGCCGGAGTTCTGACCGCCGGGCGCCGTTCGTCTGCCACCGCCCCCTGATTGCGGGGGGGCTTCGCACTCCGGGAAAGCGTCGCGACTTCTAGAATCGTCTGCCAATCGGGAGTCTTTCCGATTCAACCTTCCCATGCCAGGCCGACGCGGGGCGTCCCTCGCTGGTGACAACTGACGATCGAGGTCGCAACCGTGTGGATCACTCGCGCTAGGTCTGTTCTTTCCGTCGTCGCGGTCGCCACGGCGGCAACTCTGGGCAGTGCCGGGCCGGCGCAAGCCGCGCTCTATACCGGCAATTGGGATCCTGCGTACGGGACCATCTTCCCGAGCCTGGGCTGGAATGCAAATGCGCTCTTCGACGTCCCGGACACTTGCGCCGCGATCGGCACCGGCACCAACATCCCGATCAGCGGTGCCTGCGCCGGCTTCAGCGTCGTCAGCGCCGAGGTCAACTTCTACGACATTTCCGACCCGAGCACGATCCTGGAGTCGTTCGATCTCAATACGAACGTCATCGTCACCGGAATCAACCTGGCCGCCGGGGCGTTGACCGGAGTCGACACCGGCTTCTTCGACTTCTTCGTGCCGACGCTGGACATCGCCGGAGGCGGCGACTATTCGTTCAGCCTGATCCTGTTCGGCGGCAACAAGGCGCAGCTGATCTATGCCAAGCCGCCGGAGACCTCGCCCGCCTGCATTACTTTCCCGATCGACGGTGCCATGTGCGGGGTCTCGGAGAACGTGCCGACGGGCGTGTTCGCCGCTGCCGTCCCCGAGCCCGAGACGTACGCGCTGATGCTTGCCGGTCTGGGCGTGATCGGCTTCGCCGCCCGCAGGCGTCGCCGCTAGCAGCAGGCAGGATCCGGGTCGCCGGCCGGCGACTCGCCACCGATCGAGAGCTTTTCGCGCCCTCCGCCGCTCAGGCGGTGGCGCGCTCGAGCCGCGATGACAGCGCGTGGCGCATGGCGTCGTCGATCTGCCAGTGCTGGGCCTCGTCCCAGACGCTCTCGAACGGCGCTTCGGTCATCGAGCGACGCAATCTTCCGAGCAGCGCCTGCCAGCGCAACTCCGCGCGGGGCGAACGGCTCAAGCCGAGCCGTTCGCGCGACCTCGCCGCTGCGGCGGCCAGCCCGACGGCGACCTCGACCTTGCCCTCCGCATGGTCGAGCTCGACGTAGTCTTCGAGACAGCCGAGCAACTCCTCGTGCATCTCGAAGGCGCGGAAGGCGCGCAAGGCATCGGACAGGCGCAGCCGTGCCGAGGCGAGATCGCCGGCCTGCAGATCGACCCGCGCGAGCCAACGCAATGCGTTCGCCTCGCCGCGCTTGTCACCCGCTTCACGACACACCGTCAGGGAACGCTTGAACCGGTGGCTGGCCTGCGCGTGATCGGCAGTCTCGAACGCGGCCTCGCCGAGGACCAGTTCGCATTCGCCCTCGACCTCCTGATGGCGGATGTCGCGGGCGATGGCAAGGCATTGCTCCAGGTACGATCGGGCCGTGGCGTCATCGCCCTGGTACAGGCAGATCTGGCCGAGATGGAGAAGCCCGATCGCTTCGCCGATTCGATCGTCGAGGCGCCTGAAGATCAGCAGGGCTTCGCTCTCGCCGGCGGCGGCCTCGCGCGCATCGCCGGCCTGGAGGCGGGCCATCGACAGCGTCGAGAGAGTGGCCGCGATGTCGACCTCGTTGCCTTGTTCCCTTCTCAGTTGCAGGCAGGTCTCGAGCATCTTTCTCGCTTCGGCATGATCGCTCTGGCTCTCGGCGAGGGCCGCACCGACGTAGAGCGCCCATGCCTCGGCGACCGGCGAAGCTTCGATCGCGGGCAGCGCCAGCGCCGACTGCACGACCTTGCGGCCTTCGGTCGAGTAGCCGCGGAGAATCCAGAAGCCCTGCATCGCGACCGCGAACTTGACGGCGACGAAGGGATCGACTCCTCCGGCGAGTGAGAGCGCGATGGCGCTGCGGATGTTGTCGAGCTCGACCTCGACCTTCCACAGCCAATCGGCTTGCTGCGGGCCTCTCAGCCCCTTGTTCGCCGACTTGGCCATCGCGAAGTAATGTTCGCAATGCCGCGTTGCGGCGGCGGCGGCGTCGTCGCGCTGGGCGAGCTTTTCGCGCGCGTATTCGCGGATCGTCTCGAGCATGAGGTAGCGCGCGCCATCGTCGCGTTCCTCGAGCATCACGAGCGACTTCTCGATCAGCGATGCGAGCAGGTCCAGCACGTCCTCGGCAGCCAGCGGCTCGCCGCCGCACACGGCCTCGGCCGCGCCGAGGTCGAAGCCGCCGACGAAGACGCCGAGGCGATCGAGCACGATCTGCTCTTCGGGCTCGAGCAGCTCGTACGACCAGTCGACGAGCGCGCGCAGCGTCTGCTGCCGCTCCTGCAGGACACGCGATCCGCCGGTCAGAAGCTTGTAGCGATCCTTGAGGCGGGCATTGATGTCGGCGACGGAGAGGGCGCGAATCCGCGCCGCGGCGAGCTCGAGCGCCAACGGGATGCCCTCCAGCCGCGCGACGAGCTCGGCCACGACCGGCGCCTCGCGCTCGGTGAGCGCGAAGCTCGGCTTGTGCAGCCGCGCCCGATCGACGAACAGGCGGACGGCGGTCGATCGCGACAAAGCCGCGATGCCGTCGCCGCGCGCCGGCACCGGCAGCGGCAGCACGGGATAGCACTGCTCGCCCGGCGAACGCAGCGCCTCGCGGCTCGACGCCAGGATCCGCACGTGCGGCGCCACCTTGAGGATGGCGCTGGCCAGTTGCGCCGATGCCTTGATCACGTGCTCGCAGTTGTCGAGGATCAACAGCGCACGCTGGTTCTTGAGGTGCGAGCACAGGGTCTGCAGCATCGGCCGATCGGGCTCTTCGCGAACGCCGAGAACCTTCGCAGTCTCGCTGACGATCAGCGCCGGCTCCCTGATCGGCGCCAGGTCGAGGAACCAGACGCCGTCGGGGAAGTGATGGATCTGCTCGACCGCGGTCTGCAGCGAGAGGCGCGTCTTGCCCAATCCGCCCATGCCGAGCAACGTCACCAGGCGCGAGGCGCCGAGCATGGCCTTGACCTCCGCCAACTCGCGCTCGCGGCCGATGAACGACGTCGCCTGGAACGGCAGGTTGTTCGCGATCTCGTTGACGGGCAGCCACCAGTCGCCCATCCAGACGACGCGATGGGCCTTTTCGCCGTCGGCCGGAGTCACGAACTCGGCGTCAGCGCCGCCGATCTCGAACAGCTCGATCGGGTCGGACACGCCCTTGATTTGCCAGTGGCCGTGCGAGACCAGCTTGTGGGCGGTCTTGCCGAGGTCGTCGCGAGCGGCGATCGAGAGCAGGGTCTGGCCGCCGCGGGCCAAGGCCATCACCCTGGCGGCGATGGGCTTGGCGAGGCCCTCGACCTCGAGCGGCTTTGCACCCCGGGCGACGTCGTCGGTCGCGTTCTCGCGCAGGATCACCGGCCCGACGTGCAAGCCGACGCGCGCGGTCAGCAGCATCGGCAGCGCCGCCAAGGCGCGGTGGTATTCCATCGCGTAGCCGACGGCGTCGGCAGCGTTGTCGAACAGCAGCAGCATGCCGTCCGTCTTGTCGATTTCGCGCCCGCGCCAGGGCGCGAGCAACGCGCGCGAGACGCGGTCGTGTGCGGCCCAGATCTCGGCCATCGCGCTGTCGCCGAGCATCTCCGACAGGCGAGTGCTGTCCACGACGTCGGTCAGCAGCAAGGCCTTGATCGCACTCATCGCGCAGCCGTCAGATTTGGCGCCATGGCTCGGAAGGTGCGAGTCTACCTGTGGCCTTCCGCTTTCATCGGCCTGTTTCGGCTGGTATCCCCACTATGAACGACATGACGGGGCGTCGCCGACTCGGCCCTCTTCGGCTCCGGGTCAGCGCGAAACGACACGCCGGTCTGCGCGACGAAGAGGTGGCGAAAGCGGCTGGCAGACAGATGGGCCCGCGCCGCTGCCTCGCCGAGAGAGATCGACCGTTGGAGCCGTCCTCGCATCCATGACGGCAGCGCAATCGCGGCGGGGTCGCCTCCCCTACTCCACCGTCACGCTCTTCGCCAGGTTCCGCGGCTTGTCGACATCGGTGCCGCGCGCCACCGCCGTGTGGTACGCGAGCAGCTGCAGCGGCACGACGTGCAGGATCGGCGACAACGCGCCATAGTGCTCGGGCATGCGGATCACGCGCACGCCTTCGCCGGAATGGATCCGCGTGTCGGCGTCGGCGAAGACGAACAGCTCGCCGCCGCGCGCGCGCACTTCGTGCAGGTTGCTCTCGAGTTTCTCGAGCAGGGCGTCGTTCGGGGCGATCGCGACGACCGGCATCTCGGAGGTGACGAGCGCGAGCGGGCCGTGCTTGAGCTCGCCGGCCGGATACGCCTCGGCGTGGATGTAGCTGATCTCCTTCAGCTTCAGCGCGCCCTCGAGCGCGACCGGGTAGTGCATGCCGCGGCCGAGGAAGAGCGCGTTCTCCTTCGACGCGAACTCCTCGCTCCAGGCGATGATCTGCGGCTCGAGCGCGAGCACGGCCTGCACCGCGACCGGCAGGTGGCGGAGCGCTTTCAGGTGCCTGGCTTCCTGCTCGTCCGAGAGTCGGCCGCGCACTTGCGCCAACGCCAGCGTGAGCAGGAACAGGCCGACGAGCTGGGTCGTGAACGCCTTCGTCGAGGCAACGCCGATCTCGACGCCGGCGCGCGTGATGTAGGCCATCGCGCACTCGCGCACCATTGCGCTCGTCGCCACGTTGCACACCGTCAGCGTGTGCACCATGCCGAGCCCGCGCGCGTGCTTGAGCGCGGCGAGCGTGTCGGCCGTCTCGCCGCTTTGCGAAATCGTGACGACGAGGGTGCGCGGGTTGGGCACGCTGTCGCGGTAGCGGTACTCGCTCGCCACCTCGACCGCGGTCGGGATCTTGGCGAACGACTCTAGCCAGTACTTGGCGACCGAGCCGCTGTAGTAGCTCGTCCCGCAGGCAAGGATCAGGACCGAGTCGACCTCCTTGAACACCTTGAACGCACCGTCGCCGAACAGCTCGGGCGCGACGCCGGGCACCGCGTCGAGCGTGTCGGCGATCGCCTTCGGCTGCTCGAAGATCTCCTTTTGCATGTAGTGGCGGTACGGGCCGAGCTCGGCGGCGCCGGTGTGCGCGATCACCGTTCGCACCACACGGTCGACGCGGCGGTGGTCGCCCTTGGCGTCGGCGTGGCTGATCCAGTACTTGCCGAGCTGCAGGTCGACGACGTCGCCCTCCTCCAGGTAGACGATGCGGTCGGTGACGCCGGCGAGCGCCATCGCATCGGAGGCGAGGAAGTTCTCGTTCGCGCGCTCGACCGCGCCGACGCCGAGGACGAGCGGCGAGCCGTGACGCGCGCCGACGACGCGATGCGGCTCGTCGCGGCTCACCACCGCGATCGCGTAAGCGCCGCGCAGGCGCGGCAGCGCGCGCTGGACCGCATCGAGCAGGTCGCCGTCGTTGAGATGGTCGATCAAGTGGGCGATGACCTCGGTGTCGGTCTGCGTCTCGAAGGCATAGCCCTTGGCCTTGAGCTCGGCACGCAGGTCGTCGTGGTTCTCGATGATCCCGTTGTGGACGAGGCCGATCCGCCCCGCAGCGCCGAGGCCGGATGCCTCGCCCTCTTCGGCATCCGTGCCGGCGGACCGCGACGGTCCCGGCGAGAAGTGCGGATGGGCGTTGTGGACGACCGGCGCACCGTGCGTTGCCCAGCGCGTGTGCGCGATCCCGGTCGTTCCTTCGAGGCGCTCGCCGACGACGTTGGCGGCGAGCTCGGCGACCCGCGCCGTGCTGCGTGCCCGGCGCAGGCCGCCGCCTTGGTGGACGGCGACTCCGCACGAGTCGTAGCCGCGGTATTCGAGCCGTCTCAGACCCTCGACCAGCACCGAGACGATGTTGCGTGCGCTGACGGCAGCGACGATTCCGCACATGGGAAGGCTCCTTCGAGGGTCGGATCGCGACTATGGGCCGACGGGAAGGAACTTTTGTTGCGAAGTTCGGCTGTACATGAAATCATCAACCAGCCTGAACAACATGTGAATAAATCATCCATATATCGATCAGATTCGGAATGAAACTTCAATACTACTCACCGGATGCCACCGACCTTCGGATCCTGGACCTCCTTCAGAACGACGCTTCTTTCACGAACCAGGCGCTGGCAGAGCGGGCGCACACTTCTGCGGCGACCTGCCTGCGACGGGTAAAGGCAATGATCGACGCCGGGATCATCGAGCGCCGCGTCGCCCTGCTCTCCGCCGACGCGCTCGGTCACGGCCTGACCGCGTTCGTCGAGGTCGCCCTCGATCGCCAGGGCGCCGAGGCGCTGGCCGCGTTCGAGGCGCGCGCGGTCGCCGAGGCCGCGGTCCGGCAGTGCCACCGCGTCTCGCCCGGCCCCGACTTCATCCTCGCCGTCCAGGTGCTCGACATGGCGGCGTACAACGCCCTGGTCGAGCGCTTGTTCACGCAGGACGCGAACGTGCGCAACGTCAAGGCGTTCTTCAGTGTCCGGCGCGCCAAGTTCGAGACCCGGATCGCGTTGCCGGTCAGCGCTTGACGACGACCAGCCCCTTCAGGTACTCGCCTTCCGGAAACTCGATCGTCATCGGATGATCGGGCGCGGCGCCGAGCCGCGCGTGGACGAAGCCGTCGACGTTAGCGTCGAGCCCGGCACCGGCGACGATCTTGTGAAACAGGCCGGCGTCGATCCCGCCCGAGCACGAGAACGTGAACAACAGCCCGCCCGGCGCGAGCAACATGAGCGCGAGGCGGTTGATGTCCTTGTACGCACGCGCGGCGCGCTCGGCGTGCGCCACCGTCGGCGCGAGCTTGGGCGGATCGAGAACGATCGCATCGAAGCTCCGGCGCGCCTCGAGCAGCGAGCGCAACTGCGCGTTGACGTCGGCATCGACGGCTTCGTGCCGCGAGCGGTCGAAGCCGTTGCGCACGACGTTGGCCTCTGCCTGCGCGAGCGCCGACGCCGAGGAATCGACCGCCAGCACGTGCGCCGCGCCGCCGGCGAGCGCGGCGACGCTGAAGCCGCCGCTGTAGCAGTAGCAGTTGAGCACGCGCTCGAGGGCGAAGTGGCGCACGGCGTCGGCGAAGACCTTGCGGTTGTCGCGCTGGTCGAGATAGAAGCCGGTCTTGTGGCCGGTTGCGACGTCGAGCGAGAAGCGCCAGCTGTGCTCGCGAATCTCGACCTCGGTCGCTGCACTTGGCTCGTCGGCGGCCGGCCGCAGCCAGCCGCGCGCAGGAGGCAATCCTTCGCGCTCGCGCGCCGACGTGTCGCTACGCTCGAACAAGCGCACGACCCCGGTCTTCGCCAGCAAGGCATCGGCAATGACGTTCTTCCATCGCTCGGCGCCGGCGGCGAGGAACTGCGCCACCAGCGTGTCGCCGTAGCGGTCGACGACGAGCCCCGGCAGCCGATCGGCTTCGCCGTGGACGAGGCGGACGCCGTCGCTCGCGACGGCGAGGCGCGTGCGCATGTCGACCGCAGCGCCGATCCGGCGCGCGAAGAACTCGGCATCGATGCGCTCGTGCTCGTCGAAGCTCCACGCGCGCAGGCGGATCGCCGACAGCGGGCTGTACGCCGCCCAGGCGAGGAATCGGCCATCGGGCCCTTCGACGCGCACCGTCTCGCCGGCGTCGGCCTTGCCGCTCGCGACGCTGCCTTCGAAGATCCACGGATGGCGGCGCAGCAGCGAGCGTTCCTTGCCAGGGCGGATGCGCACGACCTTCATGCCGCCGATTCTGGCCGCGCACGAACGTTGACCCCGCACCGGGCGCCCCGTATAAGGAACCGGCCGCACTCCGGAGACCGACATGCGCACCGCCCGTCCCTTCGTTCGCGCGGCTTGCGGCGTCGCTGCGCTGATCGCTCTGGGCTCGTGCGCGACCGCCTTCGCGCCCGACCGGAGCGCACGCGCGCCGCTGCTCGAAGGCTACGGCAGCGTCGAGATGGCGATCACGACCGACGTGCCCGAGGCGCGACAGTTGTTCCTGCGCGGCCTGCTGCAGACGTACGCGTTCAACGACGCCGAGGCGGCGCGCGCCTACCGCGCTGCGCTCGCCCTCGACCCGAATTGCACGATGTGCGCGTGGGGCGTCGCCAAGGCGGCGGGGCCGAACATCAACAACACCGATCGCGGCGATCTGCGCGATGCGCGGCGCCATCTCGCGTGGGCGCGCCGTCACGCCGAGCGCGCGAGCGAGCGCGAGCGCGCGCTCGTCGAGGCGCTGAGCGAGCGCTACGGTCCCGAGCCTGCGGCCGCAGAGCCGACCGTCGCCGCGATCGCGCCGCCGACCGCGCCGATCTGCGGCGGCGGCGAAGCTGCCAAGGCCGACCCGCTCGACATCGTCTACGCCGCGCGCATGCGGGCGATCGCCGACGCCTATCCCGACGACGACGACGTGCTCGTCCTCTACGCCGAGGCGGAGATGATCGCGACGCGCGGCGACTGGTGGGACAAGAAGACCGGCGCTGCCGCCGGCGCGATCGGCGACGTCGCGGATCGTCTCGAGCGGGCGCTGCACCGGCATCCCCGACATCCGGCACTCAACCACTATCTCGTCCACGCGCTCGACTCGAGCCCGCGACCCGAGCGCGCGCTCGCCGCCGCCGACCGGCTCGGCGCCATCGCACCGCAGTCGCCGCATCTGCTCCATATGCCGTCGCACATCTACGTCCGCGTCGCGCGCTACGGCGACGCGGTGCGCGTCAACGAGGAGGCGATTGCGGCGCAGGCGCGCGAGAACGCAGCGATCCGGGCGCAGGGCTTCACGCCATCGAACGACTGGGACGGGCACAACCGGCACTTCCTCTGGTTCGCTGCGTTGACCGCCGGCCGCGGCGAGCTCGCGCTCGAGCAGGCGCGCGCGCTGGCCGCGTACGTCGCCAACGCGCCGAACCCGACCGCTGAATTCATGCGCAGCCTGCCGTTGCTGACGCTCGTTCGCCTCGAGCGCTGGGACGACGTCCTCGGCAGCACGACGCCGGCGGGCGATGCCGGCGTCGCGGGACCGATCGCCGCCTATGCGAGCGGCGTCGCTCTGGTCCGCCTCGACCGAATCGCCGAGGCGCGCGAGCGCTCGGCGGCACTGCAAGCAGCGCTCGACGCGCCGGCACTGCGCGGCAAGACCCTGATGGCCGATGACCCGGTGCGCACGGTGCTCGAAATCCTCGCCCGCCGGTTGCAAGGCGAGATCGCCATCGCCGAGCAGAAGGCCGACCTGGCGAACGCCAGCGTCGCCGGCGGCCGCGACCTCGAGACGGCGCTGAACTCGAGCGAGCCGCCGTTGCTCGGATCGATGTCGCGCGTCGCCCTCGGCGACCTCATGCTTCGCGCCGGTCGCTGGAACGACGCCGAGCAGGCGTATCGCGCCGAGCTCGTTGTCTTGCCTGGCAACGGCTGGGCGCTGGTCGGCTTGCAGGAGGCACTCGACCGCCAAGGTCGCGGCGACGACGCGCGCCGCGTGCGCGACGAGAGTGAGCGCGTCTGGGCCGATGCCGACGCGTCGCTGCGCAAACGCATGTTGCGCTGACCGCAACGATCCCGCCGAACCAAGGCGGGACGCCGCGCTTTGCCGCTACTTGCGCCGGGCGCGCGGATGCGCAGCGTCGTAGACCTTCGACAGATGGCCGAAGTCGAGCTTCGTGTAGACCTGCGTCGTCGCGATGTTGGCGTGGCCGAGCAGCTCCTGCACCGCGCGCAGGTCGCCGCTCGACTGCAACAGGTGCGACGCGAACGAGTGGCGCAGCATGTGCGGATGGACGTGCGTCGGCACGCCGGCGGCGATCGCCCGCGCCTTCAGGCGCGAGCGCACCTGGCTCGCCGTCAGCCGCGTGCCGCGGCTGCTGACGAAGAGCGCCGGCTCGGCAGCGCGCGCAAGATCGCCGCGCCGCGCCAGCCAGGCCTCGAGCGCCGCGAGCGCCGGTGTGCCGACGGGGACGGCGCGGCGCTTGCTGCCCTTGCCGAGGACGTGCGCGGTGGCGTCGCCGCGGTCGATCCAGCCCGCCGCCGAGCCGCTCGCAACGACGTCGAGACCGACCAGCTCGCCGACCCGCAAACCACAGCCGTACAACAGCTCGGCGATACAGGCGTCGCGCACGGCGAGGCCGTCGTCCTCGTCGTCGCGATGGGCGACGAGGGCGACGGCGTGGTCGACCGAGAGCGCCTTCGGCAGCGGCTGCGGGGCGCGCGGTGCCCGCACGCCATCGACCGGATTGGCATCGACGACGCCGGCGCGACCGAGCCAGCGATACAAGCCTCGCCAGGCGGACAAGACGAGCGCGATCGATCGCGGCGAGAGCCCGTTCGCATGCAGCTGGGCAGCGAAGCGGCGCAGATGATGGGTCTTGGCATCGCGCAGCGGCAGCGCGATCCTGGCCGCGAGCTGCTCGAGACGATCGAATGCTTCGCCGTACAGCGCCAGCGTGCGCACCGCGAGCCGTCGCTCGACCTGCAAGTACTCGAGATGACGGGCGACGTCGGCGTCGCGCGCGCGCGGCGCGGTGTCGCCAACGCCGCGGCCGCTCATGACGGAGGCAGCAGCCGCATCAGCGCGGCGCTCGCGACCTCGCCGATCCGGGCGAGAAAGTCGGTGCCCATCTCGGCGCCGTAGCGGGTCGGGTCGGGCGACGCCAGCACGAGCAACCCGAACGCGACAAAGCCGCCTTCGTGGCACAGCGGCACGAGCGCAAGCGACGACGCCTGCCCGGGGTCGTCGAGCCACTGCACCGCCTCGAAGCCGGTGTTGACGCCGCAGTACGGTGCCGGCAGGCTGCTCGCGAAGCTCCTGACGTCGTCGCTCGCCGGGCGCGTGAACGGCAGGCCCGCGAACACGTCGGCCGCACCCCAGACACGCACTGCCGCCTGCGGGATCTGGAACTGGTGCTGGAGCTCGCGCACGAGCACGTTCGGCAGATCGGCGGCGTTGGCAGTCAGCATCAGCGCGCGCGTCCAGCGATGCAGCCTGTCGGCGATCGCGACGTTGTCCTGGCCGTGGCGGATCATCTCGACGATCTGGCGCTCGAGCCCTTTGATCTTGTCGCGCAGCATCTCCATCTGCCGCTCCTGCAGCGAGACGGCGCGCTGGCCGTGCGGGCTGGTCAGCTGGATGCTGCCGAGCAGCTCGGCGTGGCGCTCGAAGAAACCCGGGCTCGCGGCGAGATAGTTGGCGATGTCGCCTTCAGTGATTCCTTGCACGCCCAGCGGCGTCGCTCCCTGGCTGTTGCTCACGTCGCCTGTCTCCTCGTCTGTGTCGTCAAAGCTCGATCTCCCCTTCGAACACCGTCTCGGCCGGGCCGGTCATCAGCACCGGCGTGTCGTCGCCCGCCCATTCGATCGTCAGCCGGCCGCCGCGCGTCGCGACGTCGACCTTCGGCGCGAGCAGGCCGAGCCGGATGCCGACCGCAACGGCGGCGCACGCGCCGGTGCCGCACGCGAGCGTCTCGCCGACGCCGCGCTCCCAGACGCGCAGCCGCACCGCGTCGCGCGCGACGACCTGAAGATAGCCGGCGTTGACGCCGCGCGCGAAGCGCACATGGCGCTCGATCAGCGGCCCCTGCTCGGCGACCGGCGCGGCGTCGACGTCGGCGACGAGCTGCACCGCGTGCGGGTTGCCCATCGAGACGACGGCGAGGTCGACGGTGCGGCCCGGGCCGAGCTCGATCGGCCACAGCGGCAGGCCGCCGTCGCGCCCGCGCGGCGCCAGCCAGGTGGTGTCGAACGGCACCAGCGCCGGCTCGAACTCGGGCGCGCCCATGTCGACCGTGACGCGGCCGTCGCCCTGCAGGCGCAGCTCGAGCCTGCGGTTCATCGTGTCGACGACGATCGTCGTCTTGTCGCTCAGGCCGCGGTCGCGAACGAAATGGACGAAGCAGCGCGCGCCGTTGCCGCAATGCTCGACCTCGTCGCCGCTGCCGCCGTTGAAGATGCGGTAGCCGAAGTCCGCGCCCGGACGGGCCGGCCTTTCGACGACGAGGATCTGGTCGGCGCCGACGCCGAAGCGCCGGTCGGCGAGCGTCTTCAGCTGCACGGCGTCGAGCGCAAACGGCTCGCGCGTCGCGTCGACGACGACGAAGTCGTTGCCGGCCCCCTGCATCTTGGCGAAGCGAACGCGCATCGTCGGATTATCGCGTTCGATGTGATCACGCTCAGTACAGCGGCGGCTCGCCCGGTGGCCGCGTCTTGAAGCGGCGGTGCACCCACAGGTACTGCGCCGGGTTGCGCCGGATCTCGCTCTCGATCCAGCGGTTCATGCGCGCGCTGTCGGCAACCGCATCGTCGCTCGGAAAGTCGGCCCACGGCGTCTCGTAGCGGACGCGGTAGCCGGCGCCTCCAGGCAGGATCTCGGCGACGACCGGCTGCACGACCATGTCGAGCGCCCGCGCCATCCGCGACGGCGCCAGCAGCGTCGTCGCCTCGATGCCGAAGAACGGCACGAACGCGGCATCGCGGGTCCCGAAGTCCATGTCGGGCAGGTTGAAGAAGCCGTCGCCGCGCCGGATCGCGCGCAGAAGCGCGCGGCCGGCATCGTCGCGCTCGAAGATCTCGGCGTTGCCGAAGCGCAGCCGCCCGTGTCGCAGTGCCCGGTCGAGGACAGCGTTGCTCTGGCGCTGGTAGATCGAGATGCCTTTCCTCTTCTGGAACAGCAGCACGGAGGCGCCGGCGACGTCGAGCGCCATGAAGTGCGGCGCCAGCCACATCACCGGCCTTGCGCTGCGCTCGGCGAGGTGGACGTCGCCTTCGACATGGATCAGCCGGCGCAGCCGTGCCGGCGACGCGAACCAGAGCAGGCCGCGCTCGAGGAGGCTGCGGCCGAGCCAGCGGAAGTGTTCCTTGGCAAGGCGCTCGCGCGCGGCAGGGGCGAGCTCGGGGAAGCACAGCTCCAGATTGCGGAGCGCCACCTTTCGGCGCGAGGAGACGAGCCGGTAGCCGAGGCGCCCGACAAGGCTGCCGAGCGCAGCCTGCACGCCGAGCGGCAACCAATGCAACAGCCACAAGACGGTCAAGCCGATCCTCGCCCCCACGCCTTCTCCTTGCCACGTCCGTGCGGCCCTCGACCGCTGCGCGCGATGCACGCAGCGGCGAGTATCCGCGGGCGTCGAGCGAGCCTCCGCCATGGATATGACGACTTCCTATAATCGCGGGGTCGCCGAGTTACTGAACAACTTGCGGGGCGACACGAAAGAACTCCGCTAAAGCGTTCGCCGCTCCTCCAGAGTCCAGGCCGGCAGACGCGAAGGTTCCCGCGGGCCCGACGATTTCACAGCACTGGAGCGCACAGCGTGTCGAACGATTTCCTCTTCACTTCCGAATCGGTCTCCGAGGGCCACCCGGACAAGGTCTCCGACCAGATCTCCGACGCGATCCTCGACGCGATCTTCGCCCAGGACCCGCGCTCGCGCGTCGCCGCCGAGACGCTGTGCAACACCGGCCTCGTCGTCCTCGCCGGCGAGATCACGACCAACGCGCACGTCGACTACATCCAGACCGCGCGCGACACGATCAAGCGGATCGGCTACGACAACACCGAATACGGCATCGACTACAAGGGCTGCGCGGTTCTCGTCGCGTACGACAAGCAGAGCAACGACATCGCGCAGGGCGTCGACCACGCGAGCGACGACCACCTCAACACCGGCGCCGGCGACCAGGGCCTGATGTTCGGCTACGCCTGCGACGAGACGCCCGATCTGATGCCGGCGCCGATCTACTACGCGCACCGCCTCGTCGAGCGCCAGGCGATGCTTCGCAAGGACGGCCGCATGCCGTACCTCAGGCCCGACGCGAAGAGCCAGGTGACGATGCGCTACGTCGACGGCAAGCCGCACTCGATCGACACCGTGGTGCTCTCGAGCCAGCACGACCCGAGCCAGAGCGAGACGCCGACCAGGATGAAGAGCTCGTTCATCGAGGCCGTGATCGAGGAGATCATCAAGCCGGTGCTGCCGAAGGAGTGGCTGAAGGAGACCAAGTACCTGATCAACCCGACCGGCCGATTC
The DNA here is from genome assembly GCA_036496385.1 of Caldimonas sp. Taxonomy (GTDB): domain Bacteria; phylum Pseudomonadota; class Gammaproteobacteria; order Burkholderiales; family Burkholderiaceae_C; genus Schlegelella_A. Next base: position 23,244 of record DASXLD010000043.1, read on the forward strand.
GTCATCGGCGGCCCGCAGGGCGATTGCGGCCTCACCGGCAGGAAGATCATCGTCGACACCTACGGCGGCGCCTGCCCGCACGGCGGCGGCGCGTTCTCGGGCAAGGACCCGTCGAAGGTCGACCGCTCGGCGGCGTACGCGGCGCGCTACGTCGCCAAGAACATCGTGGCCGCGGGCATCGCGCGGCAGTGCCAGATCCAGGTCGCGTACGCGATCGGCGTCGCACGGCCGATGAACGTGACGATCTATACCGAAGGCACGGGCAAGATCCCCGACCACGAGATCGAGAAGCTCGTCCACGAGCACTTCGACCTGCGGCCGAAGGGCATCATCCAGATGCTCGATTTGCTGCGGCCGATCTACCAGAAGACCGCCGCCTACGGCCACTTCGGCCGCGACGAGCCCGAGTTCAGCTGGGAGAAGACCGACAAGGCCGCGGCGCTGCGCGCCGCGGCCGGCCTCTAGCGCGGCGCCTTTGCCCGCTCGGCCAGGAGCCTGGCGAGCGCCTCCTGCTCCTCGGCCTTCATGCCGTAGGCGTGGTCGGCGTCGGGAAACTTGCCTTCGCGCACTTCGCTGGCGTAGCGGCCGAGCGCCTCGACCGCGATCTCCGACACCTGCGCGTAGCGCTTGGTGAACTTCGGCTTGAACTGGTCGAAGACGCCGAGCAGGTCGAACGCCAGCAACAGCTGGCCGCAGCTCGCGTTGCCGGCGCCGATGCCGAAGGTGAAGATGCCGACCGCGTCGTCGACCGCCTTGGCGACCGGCGCCGGCACGGCCTCGATCTCGAAGCCGATCGCGCCGGCGGCTTCGATCGCCACGCCGTCCTCGACGATGCGCATCGCCTCCGCCGCGGTCTTGCCCTGCAGCTTGAAGCCGCCGTAGGTGTGGACGAAGTGCGGGCACATGCCGACGTGGCTCATCACCGGCACGCCGGCGTCGGCGATGGCGCGAATGACGTGCGCCTTCTCTTTGCCGCCTTGCATCTTGACGACGTCGGCGCCGCCTTCCTTCATCAGCCTGAGCGCATTGACGACGCCGACCTCGGGCGTCGCATAGCTGCCATAGGTCATCGAGATCATGATCAGGCAGTTCGGCGCGCCGCGCCGCACCGCCTGGGCGTGCGCGATCATCATGTCGATCGTCACCGGCAGGGTGTTGGCGAAGCCGTAGCTGACCATTCCGAGGCTGTCGCCGACGGCGGCGATGTCGATGCCGGCGCGCTCGGCCCAGACGGCGGTCGGGTAGTCGGGGATCGACGCCATCACGACCTTCTCGCCGGCGCGCTTCTTCAGCACGAGGTCGGGGAGGGTGAGCTTCTTGCGTTCGGTGGCCATCCCGGTTTCCTCGTCTTCGAATCAGGCCCGGAACGCCGTCTTCTCGGTCCCTTGGTAGAGCGCCTTCACCTGGCGCGAGACCGAATCGGCGTGCGCGGCGAGCGCGGCGTCGTCGAGGTCGGCGACCGGCCGCGGCTCGTCGTCGAAGTGGTGGTACTTGTCGACGCCGCGAACGAGCATCGCCGAATCGCGCACCTTGGTCTGGCGGACGTAGGTCGGGATGTAGCGAATCGCCAGGCCGATGCGGCGGTCGTCGGTGCGGTTGGCGGCCGAGCCGTGCACGAGCTTGATGTGGTGCAGCGACATCTCGCCCGCGTGCATCGCCAGGCCCACCGCCTTCGACACGTCGACGTCGACCGCGATCTCCTGGCCGCGCGACAGCAGGTTGTCCTTGTGAAAGGTGTCGATGTGCGGCAGCTGGTCGATCCTGTGGCTGCCGGGGATCACCTGCATGTAGCCGTTGGCTTCGTCGACCTCGGTGAAGGCGACCCAGGCGGTGATCACCTCGTCGGGGTCGAGCCCCCAGTAGGTCGAGTCCTGGTGCCACGAGACGAAGCCCGGGCTGTTCGCTTCCTTGATGAAGAAGGTCGTCGTCCAGCAGAGGATGTCGGGGCCGATCGCGTCTTCGATGGCGTCGAGCACCTTCGGGTGGTGCACCAGCGCGTCGGCCCAGGTGAAGAGCAGGTGCGTCTTGTGGCGCATGTTGCTTTGCAAGGGCTGGCCGAGTTTCGCTTCATGCGCCTCGAGCGCCGCCCGAAACAAATGCGCATCGTCGGCCGACATGACGCGGACGGGCGAGTAGAAGCCATCGCGGCGATACGCTTCGACGGCGGCTTGCGACAACAGCTTGGTCATGGCGAGGTCTCGCGCGGATGGCCGTGCCATATTATCAGTATGTCGCGGCGCATCGCGCCCGCAGCGTCATCGGTGCGAAGTCCATGGCTCCAAGGGTGAGCGTCGGCAAGGCTAGCGCCAAGGCAGCGCCACGCGCCCCCGCGCTCGCACTCGCCGACCAGGCGCGAGCCCGGCTCGAGGAGCTCATCGTCACTCTCGAGCTGCCGCCGGGCAGCTTCTGGTCAGAGCAGCAATTGAGCGACAGGATCGGCATCGGCCGGACCCCGGTGCGCGAGGCGCTGCAGCGGCTGCAGAACGACTACCTGGTGCGGATCCTGCCGCGGCTCGGCGCGCAGGTGACCGAGATCAACGTCTCGCAGCAGCTGCTGCTGCTAGAGCTGCGGCGCGTGCTGGAGCGGCTGATCGCCGGCGACGCCGCGCGGCGCGCCACGGCCGAGGAGCGCGACAAGCTGCTGCGCATGGCCGACGCGCTCGAAGCGCTGGTCGACGCCGACGTGCTCAAGTACCTGCGCTACCACTACGACATCAAGAAGTACATCGCCGAGTGCGCCCGCAATCCGTTCGTCGCCAGTGCGGTCGCGCCGCTGCACGCGATGTCGCGGCGCTTCTATTTCCTGCACTACCGCAAAGCGCATGACCTGCCGGTCGCCGCGCGCCACCATGCCGACGTGATCCGCGCCGTCGCCCTCGGCGAAGAGGCGCGCGCGGTCGCCGCATCGGATGCGCTGATGGACTACGTCGATTCGCTGACGCGGGCGACGGTGCTGCGCAGGACCTGAGGCGCGCCAGGTCGCGGCGTCGTCCGCGCTTCCACGGTTGACGCTGGCGGAAACCCCCGCGTAGTATGTTTTCGCCATATCACAGCGACAAGACCAGGAGACCACCATGTCGATCGCCCGCCGCAGATTCCTCAGCACCACGGCCGCTGCCGGCACCGCCGCGCTGGCCGGTGCGCCTGCGCTGGTGCGCGCGCAGCAGGCCACGACCTGGCGATGCCAGTCGATGTGGAGCGCCGCCGAGCTCAGCTACAAGTGCTTCGAGGACTTCTGCGATCGCGTCAAGCAGGCCTCGAACGGCCGGCTCGTCATCCAGCCCTTCGCCGCCGGCGCCGTGACCGGCGTGTTCGAGTCGCTCGACGCCGTCACCGCCGGCGTGCTGCAGGCTCACTCGTCGTGGCCGGGCTACTGGACCGGCAAGGACGCCGGCCTCGCCGTCATCAGCGATTTCGTCTTCGGCTATCAGCACCCGTGGCAGGCCGAGGCGTGGTTCTATCACCGCGGCGGCCTGCAGATGCTGCGCACGGCCTATGCGAAGTACAACGTCTATCCGGTCGGCGTCAGCTGGTGGGGCGTCGAGTCGGTCGTGTCGAAGAAGCCGCTGACGAAGATGGAAGACTTCAAGGGCGTCAAGTTCCGCTCGCCGCAAGGCATGACGGCGGAGATCCTGACCAAGCTGGGCGCTTCGATCGTCGTCCTGCCCGGCGGCGAGGTCTACTCGGCGCTCGACAAGGGCGTCGTCGACGCCGCCGACTGGGCGACGCTGTCGATGAACCAGCGCATGGGCTTCCACGAGGTTGCCAAGTACCCGACCAAGTTGTTCCATTCGATGCCGGTCCAGGAGTTCAGCGTCAACATGGACGCCTGGAAGAAGCTCCCGGAGGACTTGAAGGCGCTGCTCGCGACCGCGACGCGCGAGTGGACGTGGGACCAGATCCAGCGCATCGCCGTCGACGATGTGCGCGTCGCCAAGGAGCTCGCCGCCAAGGGCGTCGTCGCCGCCACCTGGCCCGATGCCGAGCAGGCCAAGATCCGGGCGCTGGCCGAACGCACCTGGGAGGAATGGTCGAAGAAGACGCCGCTCGCCAAGCAGGCGTACGACTCGCAGCTGGCCTGGCTCAAGGACCTCAAGGTCATCGCGTAATGGCGGGTGACGGCGCAGCCGGCGACGCTCGACCGGCGGCGCCGCCGACAGGGCCAGGCGGCGCGGATCGCTTCTGCGACGCCGTCGACCGGCTCAACTCCTGGCTCGGCCGCGCTCTCGCGCTGTCGATCCTCGTCGTCACGCTGATCATCCTCTGGGAGGTGTTCGTCCGAACCTTCGTGGGGCAGGCCACGACGTGGGCGAACGAGACCACGATCTACCTCTCGGCGTGCGTCTACCTCGTCAGCGGCGGCTACGCCCTCGCCCATCGCCGCCACGTCCGCATCGACGTCGTCTACGACCGGCTGTCGTCGCGGACCCAGGCCCGGCTCGACCTCTTCACGTTCGTGTTCTTCCTGATCTACGTCGGCGCGCTGATCTGGATCGGCACGACGCTGGCCTGGGGCTCCTTCCTCGAAGGCGAAGGCACGGGCACGCCGTGGAATCCGCGCATCTGGCCGGTCAAGTTCGCGATCCCGCTGGCCGGGTTGCTGCTGCTGCTGCAGGGCATCGCCAACCTGTTGCGCGACCTCGGCGCGGCGAGTCCGAAGAACATCGCCCGATGAGCGTCCCCGCGCGGCCGCTCCGAAGGGGACGCTCCGTCCCGCCTGGCGGGACCGGCCGCAGGCCGGGGGTGCACCCGTGAGCATCGAGCTGCTCAGCGTCCTTTTCGTCGCGGTCTTCGTCGTCATCCTGCTGACCGGCCTGCCGCTGGCATTCGCCACCGGCGCGGTGGCGGTGTTCTTTGCCGTGGTGCTGTTCGGCGTGCCGGGGCTCACCCTCATCGTCGGCCGCGTCTTCACGCTGATGGGCAACTACGTGCTGCTCTCGGTACCGCTCTTCATCTTCATGGCCTGCGTGCTCGAGCAGGCGGGCATCGCCGAGGCGATCTTCCGCGCCGCCCACGTCTGGGCCGGACAGATCCGCGGCGGCCTGGCGGTGGCGGTGATCATCTCGTGCGCCTTGATGGCGGCGATGGTCGGCGTGATCGGCGCCGAGATCGTGACGATGGGCGTGGTCGCCCTGCCGGCCATGCTCTCGCGCGGCTACAAGAAGGAGCTGGCGCTCGGCTGCATCTGCGCCGGCGGCGGCCTGGCGACGTTGATCCCGCCGAGCGTCGTCTTCATCATGTACGGCCTGACGGCCGGCGTCTCGATCGGCCAGCTCTATGTCGCCGGCGTGATCCCGGGGCTGATGCTGGCGACGATGTACATCGCCTACATCGTCATCCGCTGCAAGGTGCGGCCCGACTTCGCGCCGCCGGCGAGCGCCGAGGAGCTCGCGATCTCGCTGCGCCAGAAGGTCGCCCTGCTGAAGGAGCTGATCCTGCCGAGCCTCGTCGCCTTCAGCGTCCTCGGCTCGCTTTACCTCGGCTGGGCGACGCCGACGGAGGCAGCCGGCGTCGGCGTCGCGGGCGCCGTTTTCGCCATGGCCTGGAATCGCAAGTTCAGCTGGGCCAAGCTGCGCCGCGCCGCCGAGGACACCGCCAAGGTCACGGTGATGCTGTACTGGCTCTTCTTCGGCTCGTCGGCGCTGATCGGCGTCTACACGCTGGCGGGAGGCACCAAGCTGATCCAGGGCGTGCTGGCCGGGCTGCCGGTCGGGCCCATCGGCATCGTCATCCTGATCAACATCGTCTGGATCCTCCTCGGCTGCTTCATCGACTGGATCGGCATCCTGCTGCTGACCGCGCCGATCTTCGTGCCGGTCGTCGTCGGGCTGGGCTTCGATCCGGTGTGGATGGGCGTGCTGTTCTGCATGAACATGCAGATCTCGTACATCTCGCCGCCGTTTGGGCCGGCGGCGTTCTATCTGAGGGGAGTGACGCCGCCAGGGATCACGCTGGTCGACATCTTCCGCTCGATCTGGCCTTACCTCGGCCTCCAGTTCATCGCACTCGCCGCGGTGATCGCGTTCCCGCAGATCGCGCTCTGGCTGCCCGGGACGATGGCCCGCTGAGGAACGCCCGGTGCTGCGCTCGCTCGATGCCGTGCTCGATGTCATGCGGGTGCCCGCGAGCGGCGACGCGTCGCTCGCCGTCGTGCCCTGCCCCGCCGTCGAAGCCGCGCGCGGCGAGCGCTGCGAGATCCTGATCGTCGGCGGCGGCACCGGCGGCGTCGCCGCGGCGCTGGCCGCGGCGGCGGCCGGACGGCAGGTCGTGCTGCTCGAGGAAACCGACTGGCTCGGCGGCCAGCTCACGGCACAGGGCGTGAGCGCGCTCGACGAGCACGCCCACATCGAGACGTTCGGCGGAACGGCGAGCTACTACCGGCTGCGCGATCTGCTGCGCGACGCGTACCGACGCCGCGCCGGTGCTGCGGGCCGCGCCGACGACTTCAATCCGGGCGGCTGCTGGGTGAGCCGGCTGGCATTCGAGCCGCGCGTCGCGGTCGAGGCGATCGAGGCCATGCTGCAGCCTTTTGTCGAGAGCGGACGATTGACGATTCATCGCCGCACCAAGGCGATCGCCGCTCGCAGCGACGGCGATCGCATCGCCAGCGTCGTCGCGATCGGCCTCGACGACGCGCGGCTGTGCAGGTTCGAGCCGCGCGTCGTGATCGACGCCACCGAGCTCGGCGACCTGCTGCCGCTCGCCGGCGTCGAGCACGTCGTCGGTGCAGAGAGCGTCGCCGAGACCGGCGAGCCGCAGGCGCAGCCGCTGCAGCCCAGGCCGCATTGCGTGCAAAGCCTCACCTACACCTTCGCCTGCGAGCGCCGCGACGACGGCGAGCGGCATGTGATCGATCGCCCGGAGAAGTACGCGCACTACCGCGCGGCGCAGCCGTACAGCCTGCGCATCGAGGTGCACGGCGGCGAGATCTACGGCGAGGCGAGTGGCTGGCTCGACTACCGGCTCTACGAGACCCGGCCCGGGACCAAGGGTGGCCTGTGGACGTACCGACGCCTGCTCGACCGCGACCGCTTCGCCGGCAGCGTCGCCCACGACCTCACCCTCTTCAACTGGCCCGGCAACGACTACCGCGATCGCAGCATCCTCGCAGGCGGCGCGCTCGCCGCGGCGCAGGCGCTGCAGGACGCCAAGCGTGTCAGCCTCGGCTTCCTGCACTGGCTGCAGACCGAAGCGCCGACGGCAGGCGAGCGCCTGGGCGCGCCGGAACTCTGCCTGCGCGCCGACGTCATGGGCACCGCTGACGGCCTCTCGAAGCATCCCTACATCCGCGAGTCGCGGCGCATCCGGGCGCTGAAGACGATCGTCGAGCACGAGGTGTCGGCGCGCCATCGGCACGGGCCGCGCGCGGCGACGTTCGCCGATTCGGTCGGCGTCGGCTGGTATCCGATCGACATCCACCGCTCGGGCACCGACGACGTCGGCGCCAGCTGCCGCACGAAGCCGTTCCAGATCGCCCTCGGCGCGTTGCTGCCGGTGCGCGTCGCCAACCTGATCGCCGGCGCCAAGAACATCGGCACGACCCACATCACCAACGGCTGCTACCGGCTCCATCCGGTCGAGTGGAATATCGGCGAGGCGGCCGGCGCGCTGGCCGCGTTCGCGATCGAGAACGACGTCGCGCCGGCGGCGGTGCGCGCGAGCGCGGACCTGCTCGCGCGCTTCCAGCGCCGCCTGCTGGAACGCGGCGTGCCGATCGTCTGGCCGGACGATCCCGACGCCGCTCCCCGTCCCGAGGCCGACGATCCGACCTTCGCCCTCAATCAGCTGCGCTCGCTGCAGCGCGCCCTGGAGGAAACGACATGACGCCGCAACAGATCCTGGCGATCCCGCCCAAGGTGCTGACGCAAGCGCAGCGCGAGTTCTATTTCGCCGAGGGCTACCTGCTGCTAGAGCGCGCGATCGACGAAGCGTGGCTGGCTCGCCTTCGAGCCGCGACCGACGAGCTGGTCGAGCGCAGCCGCGCCGTCATCCAGGCCGATGCCGTGTTCGACCTCGAGCCGCGCCACAGCGCCAGCGCGCCGCGGCTGCGCCGGGTGTCGAATCCGGTCGAGCAGCACCCGGCGTTCTGGGACTACTGCCTGCACTCGCCGATGCCCGACATCGTCGCCGACCTGGTCGGCCCCGACGTCAAGTTCCATCACTCGAAGCTCAATTTCAAGTGGGCGCAGGGCGGCGAGGAAGTGAAGTGGCACTACGACATCAGCTTCTGGCCGCACACCAACTACTCGCCGCTGACGATCGGCACCTACCTCTACGACTGCGCCATGGAGCAGGGACCGCTCGGCGTCCTGCCGAAGAGCCACCTGATCGATCCGATGCTCTCGCAGTACGACGCCAGCGGTCAGTGGACCGGCTGCCTCTCGGCCGCCGATTGCGCCCGCCTCGACCTCGCCAAGGCCGTGTTCCTGCCGGGACCGGCCGGGTCGCTGACGATCCACAACTGCCGCACGCTGCACTACTCGGCGCGCAACGACTCCGACCTGGGCCGGCCGCTGCTTCTCAACACGCTGACCTCGGCCGACGCGATGCCGTACACCGTGAACCCGATCAAGCCGAAGCACGATCAAGTGCTGCTGCGCGGCGAACGGGCCCGGTTCGCGCACCACGACCCGCGGCCCTGCCTGATCCCGCCCGACTGGTCGAAGGGCTACTCGTCGATCTTCGCGCTGCAGCAGGAGGAATCTGTTCAGGCCGTCGCGCGCTGAGGCACCGCGGATGCGAAGAACGCCAGCAGGCGCTCGGCCAGCAGTGCCGGCTGCTCTTCCGGGATGAAGTGGCCGCAGTCGGCGATCGTTCCGCCCTCGACGTGCGAGGCGATCAGGCGCAGCGACTCGAGCGGCTCGTCGCCGCGCCCACGCGCCTCGGCGCGCCCGCCGCCGAGCGCAAGCACCGGCATCGGCAAGCGAAAGCCGGAGGCAAGGAGGGCGCGATTGGCGGCGATGTCGTCGGGAATCGCGCGGTAGTACGCGAAGCCCGCCGAAAGCGCGCCCGGGCGGCTGTAGCAGCGCACGTACTCGTCGACGTCGGCGGCGGCGATGGCGCCGCGCTGCCAGCAGAAGGCGTCGAGGAACCAGCCCACGTAGGCGTGCTCGCGCCCCTCGACCAGCGCCTCGGGCAGCGCCGGCGTCATGTGGAAGGCGTGGTGCCAGCGCCGCCCGCCTTGCGAAAGGTCGGGGCCGACGCCGGGGACGGTGACGTCGAGCAGGGTCAGCGTGCGGATGCGCTCGGGTGCCGCGCACGCCATGGCGAACGCCGTCGGGCCGCCCCAGTCATGGCCGACCAGATGGAAGCGCTCGAGCCCGAGCCGATCCCCGAGCTCGAGCAGATGCGCGGCGAGGCGCTGCTTGGCGTAGCCGTCGGGCGACGGCGTGCTGTCGCCGAGTCCGGGCAGGTCGGGCACGACGAGGCGATGGTGCGGCGCCAGCAGCGGCATCACCTTGCGCCATTCGTGCCATGTCTGCGGCCAGCCGTGCAGCAGGACCACCGGATCGCCGGCGCCGCAGGCGGCGACGTGCAGCGTCAGCCGCGCCAGCGCCTGCGTTCGATGCTCGATCTTCATGGGCCAGTGTAGGGATCCGCCGCAGCTGCGCGCGCTGCGGCGGCCCGGGGCGGGTCTGGCTTGGGCATCATCGCCGCATGCCCAGGCCGCCGACGCTCGACGACCTCCGCCGCTACGCCGTCGCGCGCACGCTGTTCAAGCCGACGACGCTCGCGCGCGCGATCGACAAGCTCGGCTTCGTCCAGGCCGACCCGATCCGCGCACCCGCGCGCGCGCAGGACCTGACCCTGCGCCATCGCGTCGTCGGCTACGGCGCCGGCGACCTCGAGCGTCGCTATTCGCGTCTGCGCATCGACGAGGATGCCTTCGTGAACTACGGCTTCCTGCCGCGCCGCCACCTCGCGCTCCTGCACCCGCGCACGCCCAGGCGCGGCTGGGACGCGACGACCGAGAAGAAAGCGGCCGAGGTGCTCGCTTTCGTCCGCGCCCACGGGCCGACCCACCCGCGCGCGGTCGACGCGCACTTCGCCCACGGCCGCGTCACCAACTACTGGGGCGGCTCGAGCAATGCCACGACGCACCTGCTCGACGCGATGCACTACCGCGGACTGTTGCGTGTGCGCCGGCGCGAAAGCGGAACCCGTATCTACGAGGCGGTCGAGCGCGCGCCGGCCGACGACTCGCCGGCTGCGCGCGCGGCACGCGCCGCGGCGCTGCTCGACCTCGTCGTCGCCAAGTACGCGCCGCTGCCGGCGTCGAGCCTGGTCTACCTCGCGCGCCTGCTCGGCTACGGCGCGCCGCACCTCGGCGACGAGACACGGCACGCGCTCGCCGCGCTGCGCGAGCGGCTCGCGAGCGTCCGCATCGACAACGTCGCCTGGCACTGGCCTGCCGACGAGAACCCGCGCTCGCCGCGCCACGCGCCCGACGAGCGCGTCCGCCTGCTGGCGCCGTTCGACCCGATCGTCTGGGACCGGCGCCGCTTCGTGCTGCTCTGGGGCTGGACCTACCGCTTCGAGGCGTACACGCCGGCACCGAAGCGGAAGCTCGGCTACTACGCGCTGCCGTTGCTCTGGCGCGACCAGGTCGTCGGCTGGGCCAACGCATCGGTGGTCAACGGCCGGCTACGCGTGGTGCCGGGCTACGCGAACGGCGCGCCGCGCGATCCCGCGTTCCGGCGCGAGCTCGCTGCCGAGCGCGAGCGGCTGGCGGCGTTCCTCGCGCTCTGATGCCGGCCGCGGTCAGGCGCGGCTGAAGGCGCGGCCGAGCGCGCTCAGCTCGTCGTCGTTCGGGCGCGGGCCGTCGAGGGTGCAGCGCTCGGCCTGCGTCTCGGCGCTGCGAAAGCGCGCCATCACCGGCTTCAGCTCGTCCTTGACGTGCTCCTCGCTGTAGCCGTTGAAGAGATGGCCGACGAGACCGCGCGTGAGGTCGCTCGTCTTCATCTTCCAGATCGTCGGATCGTTGTCGACTTGTGCATCGCCCACTCGGCGAAGTTGCCGGCGATGGCAACCGGAACGACGAGCAGCCACTCCCAGGTTGCGCCGTGCATCCGGCTCACGCATCACCAGATCGCCGCGATCCCGGCTGCGTACATCACGCCGACGTGGACGAGGCCGCTGCACCACGGGCTGATCTGGGCGATGTATTGGCGCCGGAAGTTGCGCTGGCGTTCGGTCATCATGGTTCGCCCCCTTGCGGCAGATCGTTTCCTGGCCGCGCGCCGTTCATTGGCCGCGTGACGCGAGGATCGTCTCGGCCACCTCGATGAAGCCACGGCCGCGGTCGAGCGAAGTCACGTACCTCGGCCAGCGCTGCAGGCGGTCAGCGAAAGCGACGATGTTGGCGACGCCTATCGAGAGCGGGAACGCCGCGAACATCAGCTCGTCGTTGGTCGAGTCGCCGACGTAGACCCAGGCGTCGCGCTCGCCGTCGAGCATGCGCCCGAGCAGGCGCTGGACCACGCGTGCGGCGCCGCTCAGCTTCGTGTGCGCGCCGTACCAGCCGTTGACGTGGATCGAGCTCACCGTCGCGTTCATCCCCTCGCTCGACATGATCGCGACGACGGCGGCGATCCGCGCCGCGTCGAGACGGGCGAACTCGCCGTGGTCGATCGCGATGTCGGTGACGCGGCCGGCGCTGTCGCGGGCGAGCGTCGCGCCGGGCACTTCGGCGACGATGCGCTCGGCGACCGCACGCAGGCGCACGGCGTTGGCGCGGCGCACGTCTTCCGGATCAGCGTAGTCCGCCTCGACCTCGCCGGCGGCGTTGCGAACGAGCGCGACCGCGCCGTTTTCAGCGACGACCGCCGTCAGCGGCGTGTCGGCGGCAATCGCGCGGCTCCAGCCCATCGGCCGCCCGGTGACCGCGATCACCGGCAACCCCGCCTCGCCAAGCGCGGCGAGCGCGGCGACGACGCCCATCGGGATCGCGCCTTCGGTCGTCAGCGTGTCATCGACGTCGGTGAGGACGCCGAGCACGCCGGCAAGACGCTTCGGATCCACGCGCGACCACGGCTCGACGGAGGGCGGAATCACGCGGTCATGATAAGAGTCCAGGACGCACGGGCAAGCCGGCCCACGCTAGAATGGCGGCGCTTTCCGAGGAGCGTTGCAAGGCGGGGCCAGGTGGCCGCGTCCCAGGCTCGGAAACGCGCAGATTGCAACCGCGCTCACCCGCACGATGGTTCCTCGTGGGTGAGCTTGGCCTCCCTGTCGACACCGCCTTGCGGGTCCAGCCGTCGACCTTGGAGCCACTGACATGAACGCCGTCCTCAAGCCGCACGCCGCGGCCCCCCACATCGTCGCCGACCTCGCGCTCGCCGCCTGGGGCCGCAAGGAAATCAGGATCGCCGAGACCGAGATGCCCGGCCTGATGGCGATCCGCGACGAGTTCGCGAAGACGCAACCCTTGAGGGGCGCGCGCGTCGCGGGGTCGCTGCACATGACGATCCAGACCGCCGTGCTCGTCGAGACGCTGCAGGCGCTCGGTGCCGACGTGCGCTGGGCCTCGTGCAACATCTTCTCGACCCAGGACCACGCCGCCGCGGCGCTGGCCGCCGCCGGCACGCCGGTCTACGCCTACAAGGGCGAGTCGCTCGCGGATTACTGGGACTACACGCACCGCATCTTCGAGTTCGCCGGCAAGGGCGCGAAGGGCGAAGGCCCGAACATGATCCTCGACGACGGCGGCGACGCGACACTGCTGATGCACCTCGGCAAGCGCGCCGAGAAGGACACCTCGGTGATCTCGAAGCCGACGAGCGAAGAAGAGACCTGCCTCTTCGCCGCGATCAAGGCCAAACTGGCCGAGGATCCGAGCTGGTACTCACGCAAGAGCGCCGACATCATCGGCGTCACCGAGGAGACGACGACCGGCGTGCACCGCCTGAAGGAGATGAGCGCCAAGGGGACGCTGCTGTTTCGCGCCATCAACGTCAACGACTCGGTCACCAAGAGCAAGTTCGACAACCTCTACGGCTGCCGCGAGTCGCTCGTCGACGGCATCAAGCGCGCGACCGACGTCATGATCGCCGGCAAGGTCGCGTGCGTCGCCGGCTACGGTGACGTCGGCAAGGGCTCGGCGCAGGCGCTGCGCGCGCTCTCGGCGCAGGTCTGGGTGACCGAGATCGACCCGATCAACGCGCTGCAGGCGGCGATGGAAGGCTACAAGGTCGTGACGATGGAGTACGCCGCTGGCTTGGCCGACATCTTCGTCACCTGCACCGGCAACAAGGGCGTGATCCGCCACGAGCACATGCAGGCGATGAAGGACCAGGCGATCGTCTGCAACATCGGCCACTTCGACAACGAGATCGACATCGCGTCGGTCGAGAAGTACCAGTGGGAAGAGATCAAGCCGCAGGTCGACCACGTGATCTTCCCGGGTGGCAAGAAGATCATCCTGCTCGCCAAGGGCCGGCTCGTGAACCTCGGCTGCGGCACCGGGCATCCGAGCTTCGTGATGAGCTCGAGCTTCGCCAACCAGACGATCGCCCAGATCGAGCTGTTCTCGCACAGCGACTCGTACGACGTCGGCAAGGTCTACGTGCTGCCCAAGCACCTCGACGAGAAGGTCGCGCGACTGCACCTGAAGAAGGTCGGCGCGATGCTGACCGAGCTGAGCGACGAGCAGGCGGCGTACATCGGCGTGCCGAAGCAGGGCCCGTACAAGCCCGACACCTATCGCTACTGATTGGCAGGCACGAGGGCGACGATGCGCATCGACCAGTTGCTCGTGGAGCGCGGCGTGGCGCCGAGCCGGTCGGCCGCGCAGCGGCTGATCGCGCGCGGCGGCGTTCGCTGGCGCACGGCGCAGGGCTGGGCTGTGCCGCGCAAGGCCGGCGAGGAGCCGCCCGACGCGGCCGAGATCGAAGTCGTCGACGACGCAGAGCTTCGCTTCGTCTCGCGCGGCGGCCTGAAGCTCGACGGCGCGCTCGCACGCTGCGCGATCGACGTCCGCGCGATGGCTTGCCTCGACGTCGGCCAGGGCAGCGGTGGCTTTACCGATGTGCTGCTGTCGCGCGGAGCGGCCCGCATCGTCGGCGTCGACGTCGGCCATGGCCAGCTCCATCCTCGGCTCGCTGCCGATCGGCGCGTGATGGCGCTCGAAGGCATCAACGCTCGCCGTCTCGACGCCAGCGCCTTGCCCTGCTGCAGCTTCGACCTGATCGTGGCCGACCTGTCGTTCATCTCGCTCACGCTCGTCCTGCCGGCGCTCGCGCCGCTCGCTGCGGGCGAGCTGCTGCTGCTCGCCAAGCCGCAGTTCGAGCTGCAACCCTCCGATATCGGCAAGGGCGGCCTGGTGCGCGATGCGTCGAGCTATGCGCGTGTCGAGCGGCGTCTGCGCGATGCCTGCACTGCCGCGGGGCTCGGCGTCGTCGACTGGTTCGCGAGCGCCATCGACGGCGGCGACGGCAACCGCGAGTTCTTCCTTCGCGCGCGAGGCCGGCGATGACGACGGCGATCGACCTGCCGGTGCCGGTCAGCTTCGAGTTCTTCCCGCCCAACACGCCGGTGGGCAGCGAGAAGCTGAAGACGGTCGTCGCCGAGCTCGCCGCCGCCAGACCCGAGTTCTTCAGCGTCACCTACGGCGCCGGCGGCTCGACGCGCGACAAGACGCTCGCGACGGTGAGCGACATCGCCGCGCTCGGCCAGGAGGCCGCGCCGCACCTGTCGTGCGTCGGCTCGACCCGGGGCGGCATCACCGAGATCCTCGCGACCTACCGGGCGCAGAAGATCCGCCGCCTGGTCGCGCTGCGCGGCGACCTGCCGAGCGGCACCGCGACCGCCGGCGAGTTCCGCTACGCAAGCGAGCTGATCGGCTTCATCCGCGAGACGCAAGGGCACGACTGGCTGATCGAGGTCGCCGCCTACCCCGAGTACCACCCGCAGCAGCGCTATGCGAAGCGGGACCTGCAGCACTTCGCGGCCAAGGTGAAGGCCGGCGCCGACTCGGCGATCACGCAGTTCTTCTTCAATCCCGACGCCTACTTCCACTTCGTCGACGAGGTCCGTGCGCTCGGCGTCGACGTGCCGATCGTCGCCGGCATCATGCCGTTCCACAACTACGCGCGCATTGCCCAGTTCGCGGCGCGCGACGGGATCGAGATCCCACGCTGGATCGCGCTCAAGATGGAAGGCTTCATGGACGACGCGGCGTCGATCCGCGCGTTCGGCCTCGATGTCGTCACACGGCTCGCGGAACGCCTGATCGACGGCGGCGCGCCGGGGCTGCATTTCTACACCTTGAACCAGTCGGCGCTCGCGCTCGAGATCTGCCGCCGCTTGGCCGCACGATGAGCTAGTGTGCTGTCCCGTTCGAACCTAGCATAAATATTGCATGGCCTGCGGTATGTTCCTTAGGGGAGATATCGCGATGGCCAGAGGCAGACCAAAGGCGGTGTTGTCGATGAGCGAGGACGAGCGTTTGCAGCTGATGAGCTTTGCGCGAAGTCGTTCTCTGCCGACGGCGCTCAGCAGCCGAGCCAAGATCATTCTGGCCAGTGCCGATGGTGAAGCGAACAGTGCGATTGCGGCGCGTCTTCACCTCAACCCGGGCACCGTTCGCAAGTGGCGCACGCAGTTCATCGAGCGCCGCATCGAGGGGCTCTACAGCGAAGCACCGATCGGCAGGGCTCGCACGATTGACGAGGAGCGTCTGGCCGGGTTGATCAACACGACTTTGCACACCAAGCCGGCTGATGGCTCGACCCACTGGAGCGTTCGCTCCGTGGCCGACGAGACGGGCATCTCCAAGACCAGCGTGCACCGCTACTTCAAGCTGTTCGGCCTGCAGCCGCACAGGAGCGAGCACTTCAAGCTCTCCACCGACGCGTTCTTCATCGAGAAGCTTCGCGATGTCGTGGGTCTGTACTTGAGCCCGCCCGATAACGCGCTGGTGCTCTGTGTGGACGAGAAGAGCCAGTGCCAGGCGCTCGAGCGGACTCAGCCGATGCTGCCCTTGGGGCTGGGCTACGTTGAAGGCGTGACGCATGACTATGTCCGCCACGGCACGACGACGCTGTTCGCAGCGCTCAATGTTCTCAACGGCGCGGTGCTCGCCGAGTGCAAGCCGCGCCATCGGCATCAGGAATTCGTGTCGTTCCTGCGTACCATCGATCAATCGGTGCCGGCCGAGCTCGACATCCACTGCATCGTCGACAACTACGCCACGCACTCCCATCCGAAGGTGCGCGCCTGGTTGGCCGCAAGACCCAGATGGCATATGCACTTCATCCCCACCTACAGCTCGTGGCTCAACCAGGTCGAACGCTTCTTCGGCCTGATCACCGACAAGGCGATCCGGCGCGGCTCGTTCTCGTCGGTCAAAGACCTGATCAACAAGATCGATCACTTCGTAGCCTCGTACAACATGAACTGCAAGCCCTTCACCTGGACTGCCTCAGCTGATTCCATACTCGAGAAATTGCACCGACTTTGCTCGCGTATCAGCGGGACAGCACACTAGGGCCGCTGCCACATCACGCCGTCCTCGGTGATCAGAGCGTCGAGCGGCAGGTCCTCGGACGATCCGCGCAGCAGCGGCAGGAAACCATGCGTGAAGCTGACGCCGACCGTGACCGGGCGCGGCGTCAGCGCGCGCAGCGTGCGGTCGAAAAAGCCGCCGCCGTAGCCGAGGCGAACGCCTCCCGGGCCGAAGCCGAGGCAGGGAACGACGAGCATCTCGGGCAGGAACTCGTCGGTGCCCTTGGGCTTCGGGATGTCATAGGCGTCGAGCTCGGTCTCGCAACCCGGATACCAGACGTGAAAGCGCAGCGATTTGGTCGCCCGGTCCGCGACCGGCAAGCCGATCCGCCGCGGGCTGCCGTCGACACCCCCTTCGCTCCAGCGATAGAGCGCGGGCAGCGGATCGAACTCGCCCTTGATCGGCCAGTAGGCACCGATCGACCGCGCACGCTGGCCGACCAACCAGGCGCGCAGGTTCTCCTGGAGCCGGACCGAGCGCTCGAGCCGGTCAGGCAACGCCAGCCGTGCGGCAACCAGCTTGTTGCGCAGCGCTTCGGTCGCGGTCGCGGGGTTCGGCAGCGCCGGCATCGGCTCGGGGTCCTCTCGGGATGGCCGGAACCGCAGCGCCGAGGCGCGCGTTGGCGGCGCCGCTATTGTGCAGAACCGCGGACCCGGCCATGGAGAGCGTGCGCTGGTCCGACAGCGGCCCGAACAGCAACACGCCCGAGACGAGCGCGATCGCCGCGGCGAGCGCACCCGCGCCGATCCTGGGCACCGGATCGACGATGTCCCAGCAGCGCCGAAACGTCGAGCCGAGGATGGCGCCGATGCGCTCCATGACCGTTCGCGGACGCCAGGCAATCAGCGCCGGCTGGCCGTCGTCGATGGCCTCGACGAGCGCGCGACCCGAGGCCGGAATGACGACCGACTGGCCGAGGTCGACGAAGTAGTCGTCGGGGTCGCCGGCGCGCGTCAGCCAGACGCGTCCGTGGAGCACCTCGAGCCTGCCGCCGGCCGAGCCGAGCGGCAGGACGCGCCCTCCGTCGAGACTCCGGACGTTGCCGTGGAAGGCCGCTCCTGGTTGCGCATTCATCATGGATCTCCTGCTATGACCGAGCCGCTATGATCGTGATTCCACCCATGAAAATCCAATGAAAACGGAAGCGTCGATTGATGCTCATGAAGCATGAGTGCCCGATCCCGTAGGCCGCTCTCGCTGACCAACCTGCGCGCCTTCGAGGCGGTCGCGCGGACGCTCAACTTCGGCCTCGCCGCGGAGGAGCTGCACGTCACGCAGTCGGCGGTCAGCCGCCAGATCAAGGGCCTCGAGGACGAGCTCGGCGCGCAGCTTTTCGTGCGCGGCACGCGCCACGTCCAGATCGCCCCGGACGGGCTGACGCTGCTGCGCGCGGTCGAGCAATTGCTCGCCAAGCTCGACACGAGCGTGCAGAACATCCGTCGCGCGCGCGGCCGCCAGCGCGTCAGCGTCACGACCTTCGCGTCGTTCGGCTCGCTCTGGCTGCTGCCACGCATCGAAGCGTTCCAGCGCGAGCATCCCGACATCGACATCCGCGTCTCGGCCCACGATGCGATCGCCGACCTCGATGACGACCCCGAGCTCGACCTCGCCCTGCGCTACTGCAGCCCGACGCAGGCGCCCGCGGGCGGCAAGCACCTGTTCGACGAGACGCTGACGCCTGCCGTCAGCCGCAGCCTCTGGGAGCGGATCAAGGCGGGCGACGCGCCGCCGCTCGAACGGCCGGCGGATCTCGCCCAGCACACGCTGCTCGAGGAGGACGACGACCGCGCGAGCACGGAATTCCTGAGCTGGCGGCACTGGCTCGCCTGCCACCAGCTGCCGACGCTCGAGCCCAGGCGCTGGCTCTCGCTCAACTTCACGTACCAGCAGGTGCAGGCCGCTCTTGCCGGCCATGGCGTCGCGCTCGCGCGGTTGCCGCTCGTCTTCGAGGCGCTGCAGCGCGGCGAGCTGGTCGAGCCGTTCGGCGAGTCGGGCCGGATCGTGAGCCCCTTTTCGTACTGGATGCTGGTCGGCTCGGACAATCGATTGCGAGCCGAGGTCGCCAGGTTCGCGGCCTGGGTCGAAAACGAGGCGCGGGCGACGCGCGAGGCAGTCGGCGCCGCGCCGCTGCCCTGCTAGCGAACGCCGCTCTCGGTGACGACGAACGCGAGCGGGACGTCGTGCGGCTGCGCCGCGAAGGCCAGCGGCTCGAGCTCGCCGCAGTCCCAGGCGACACCGACGGCGACGACGTGCGGGTGGGTGGCGAGCCAGCGGTCGAAGTAGCCGCCGCCGCTGCCGAGCCGATGGCCGGCACGGGTGAAGCCGAGGCAGGGAACCACGACGACGTCGGGGATGACCACGGCGCCGTCGCTGGTCGCGATGCCGCATTCGTCGATCGCCGTGGGCGTCTCGCCGCTCCAGCGTCTGAACTCCATCGCGCGCGACAGGCGCCGTGCATATGGCAGGGCGCGTGCCACTTTGTCGAAGGCCTCGTCGGCGGCCACTGCGGCGACTGCGTTAAATTCCGATCGCATCGGCCAGCAGAGGCCGAGACACGCGGGCTCGAGCGGGACGAGCGCGGTGAGAAGGTGCGACGAGAGCGCGTCGTTGGCGGCGGCGAAGCCGGCCGAGGCGACGAAGGCGTCGCGCCCGGCGATGAGCCTGGCGCGAAGCGCGCGCCGCTCCGGGAACCCGGCGGCCTCGGACGCGACGTTCACGGATGGACCAGGATGCGAGTGGCAACGACAGACCGGATCGATCCAGTATATGAGGCTGCGCGCCGGCCACCGCGTGGGCGCCACGCGGTGCGCGCGCTCGCGCTGACGATGATCGCGGCGGTCGTTGTCCTCGCCGCGACACTGCCGGCTGCCGCGATCGCACAAGGATCCGAGACGACCGTCGTCGACGCCCGCGAGGCGTTCCGCAAGCACGACCGCGTCCGACTCGCGGCGCTCAAGGCGCAGGCCGCCGCCGAGCGCAATCCGCTCGCGATGTGGGTCGACTACTGGGAGCTGACCAACCGCATCAACGAGGTTCAGCCGCCCGATTTCGCAGCGTTCGCGCAGCGCTGGAGCGGCACCTACGTCGAGGACCGACTCCGCAACGACTGGCTGCTCGAGCTCGGGCGCCGGCGCGACCTCGCAACCTTCGCTGCCGAGTTCCCGCGCTTTCGCATGAACGATGACCGCGAGGTGACCTGCTTCGCCCTCGCCAGCGACCGCCTCTCCGGCAAGGACGTCGGCGACCTGGGCGTGGCGGCGTGGCTGGCCCAGAGGGACGCCGACGATGGCTGCGCGTTTCTCGCGACGACACTCGCCGACGCCAAGCTGCTGGCAACGGCCGAGGTCTGGAGAAAGCTGCGCGCGAGCATCGAGGCCGGCCGGCCACGCGCCGCGCGCCAGGCCGCGGAGCTGCTGCCCGACCCGGCCGCGGCGGCCGTCGGCGAGATCGTCGACAGCCCCGGGCGCTTCCTCGCCAAGAAGGCGAGCGTGGCGACTCGCACCGACGCCGAGCTGGCGACGCTGGCGATCGCTCGTCTCGCCACGAGCGACAACGAGTCGACCGCGGCGCTGCTCTCCGCCCGCTGGGAAAAGGCCTTGCCTGCCGATCTCGCGGCCTACGCATGGGCGAGCGTCGCGCGGCAGACCGCGATCAAGCTGCAGCCCGAGGCCAGCGACCAGTTCCTGCGCGCGACGCGGCTCCTCGCCAAGGCGTCGCGCGAGATTCCGCTCTCCGACGAGATGCTCGCCTGGAAGGCGCGCGCAGCGCTGCGTGGCGACAACGGCACGCCGCGCTGGCAACAGCTGGTGCAGGCGATCAATGCGATGTCGGCGACCGAGCAGAAGGACGCGACGTGGCTGTACTGGAAAGCGCGTGGCTTGCGTGCCCTTGCGCGCGACTCGCAGGATGGCGAAGCGCTGCTGGCGACCAGCCGCGAGCTGTTCGTGAGCCTCTCGCCGCAGCTCGGCTACTACGGCGCGCTCGCCGCCGAAGAGCTCGGCCAGACGCCGCCGCTACCGCCGAAGCCGGCAGCGCTGACAGCGGCCGAGCGCGACGCCGCCGCGGCCGAGCCCGGGCTCGGCCGTGGACTGAAGCTGATCGCGATCGGCCTGCGCAACGAAGGCGTCCGCGAGTGGAACTACTCGATTCGCGGCCTCGGCGACCGCGAGCTCCTCGCCGCGGCGCAGCTCGCCTGCGACCGCGAAGTGTGGGACCGATGCATCAACACGAGCGAGAAGACGCGCGCCGAGATCGACATCGAGCAGCGCTTCCCGACGCCGCTCAAGCAGGACGTCGCGGCGCGGGCGCGAGAGATCGGCCTCGACCCGGCGTTCGTCTACGGCCTGATCCGCCAGGAATCGCGCTTCATCGTCGACGCGCGCTCGGGCGTCGGCGCCACCGGCCTGATGCAGTTGATGCCGTCGACCGCCAAATGGACGGCGAAGAAGATCGGCCTGCCGTACACGCATGCGCTGATCGCCGACCGCGACACCAACCTGAGGCTCGGCAACGCCTACCTGAAGCTCGTCCTCGACGATGCCGGCGGCTCGCAGGCGATGGCCGCGGCGGCGTACAACGCCGGCCCCGGAAGGCCGCGCAAGTGGCGCGAAGGGCCGGTGCTCGAGGCCGCGATCTGGGTCGAGAACATTCCTTTCCCCGAGACTCGCGACTACGTCAAGAAAGTGCTCTGGAACAGCTGCACTTACGCGACCATCCTCGGCGGCCGCGACACCAACTTGCGCACCCGCCTCGGCAAGACGATCGGCCCGCCCGACCCGAACGCACCGCCGCCGGAAAAAGACCTGCCCTGACGGCTGCCGGCACGCTCGGCGAGAATCGGCCGCTGCCGCAGCCGCGGCGATGCAGAGACGCGAAACGTGTTCAAGCTCCTCGTCCTCGGCGCGACCGGCTTCGTCGGCCGCAGCGTCTGTGAAAAGCTGGTCGAGCGCTCGGGCGCCGGCAGCGGCCGCATCCGCATCGCGACGCGACGCTGGATGCGGACCCGCCACTTGCAACTCCTGCCGACGGTCGAATTCGGGGTCGGCGACGTCCACGACGATGCCTCGCTCGACTGGATGCTTCGCGACACCGATGCAGTGATCAACCTGGTCGCGATCCTTCATGGCAGCGAAGCCGAGTTCGAGCGCGTCCACGTCCGCCTTCCGGAGCGCCTCGCTGCCGCGTGCCGACGGGGCGGCATTCGTCGCGTCGTCCACATCAGCGCGCTCGGCGCCGCGGCCGACGCGCCAAGCAAGTATCTGCGCTCCAAAGCCCGCGGCGAAGCGGCGTTGCGCGCCGCCGGGCTCGACCTCACGATCCTGAGGCCGTCGGTGATCTTCGGCGAGCGCGACCGCTTTCTCAACCTGTTCGCGCTCCTGCAGAAGGTGCTGCCGGTGCTGCCGCTGGCGAGCGCCTCGGCGCGCTTCCAACCGGTCTGGGTCGACGACGTCGCGACCGCGGTCGCACGCTGCCTCGACGACCCGACGACGATCGGCACCACGATCGAATGTGTCGGGCCGCATGTCTACACGCTGCGCGAGCTCGTCGAGGCCGCAGGCGAGTGGTCGGGGACGAAACGCCCGGTGTTGGCGCTGCCGGCGCCGTTCGGCCGGCTGCAGGCGCTGGCGATGGAGCTGCTGCCGGGGCGAACGTTGATGTCGCGCGACAACGTCGACTCGATGCGCGTCGCCAGCGTCGCGAGCGCCAGGCTGCCCGGCCTCGAGCGAGTCGGCATCGAGCCGACGCCGCTCGAGGTGATCGCTCCCCGCTACCTCGGTCACGTCTCGGGCGAGAAGCGCCTCGAGGCTTGGCGGGCGCGCGCGCGCCGCAGCTGACGCCGGCCCTGGCGACCGATACGCGCGCGGCATCGCCGCGTTGCCGAACCTGCATCGTCGATCGCCTGCGTTCGCTCTAGCATGCTCTCTTCCCGTTCGTCAGGACGATCCATGCAGCTCTACATCGGCAACAAGAATTATTCGTCGTGGTCGCTGCGCGCCTGGCTGCTGATGCGCCAGGCCGGCATCGCCTTCAGCGAGCAGCGCCTTCGCCTCGACTGGGAGAGCGGATCGCCGTTCAAGCGGACACTGCTCGCGCTGGCGCCGAGCGGCCGCGTCCCCCTGCTCGTCGACGACGACGGCTTTGCGGTCTGGGATTCGCTGGCGATCGCCGAGACCCTCGCCGAGCTGCATCCCGACAAGCACCTGTGGCCGGCCGATCGTCAGCTGCGGACGCGGGCACGCAGCCTCTGCGCTGAAATGCATTCCGGCTTCACTGCGCTGCGCGACCGCTGCCCGATGAACATCGAGGTGTCGCTGCCCGAGATCGGCGCGCGCTGCGCGAGCGAATGGAGCGACGTCGCTGCCGACTTGCGCCGAATCGATTCGATGTGGAGCGAGCAGCTCGAGGCGAGCGGCGGCCCGTTCCTGTTCGGTGCGTTCGGCATCGTCGATGCCTACTATGCGCCGGTGTGCTCGCGTGCCAGGAGCTATGCACTGCCGCTCGGAGCGGTCGCATCAGCGTACGTCGAGCGCATCCACGCGCTGCCCGCGATGCAGGAATGGTGTGCAGCGGCGCGCGCCGAGCACGACTTCGTCGCCGAGGACGAGCCGTACCGAGCGCACGCATAGCCGAAAAAAAGCGGACCCGGAGGTCCGCTTCGAATCGCCCCGGGTCGCCCCGGGGCAGTGCTCTCAGCGGGACTGGCGACGACGGGCGACAAATCCCATCGCGCCGAGACCCGCGAGCAGCATCGCGTAGGTCTCGGGCTCGGGGACGGCGGTGATCGACTCGACCTTGACGGCCATGTCGTTGTAGTCGAAATCGGCGCCGTCCTCGTAGGCGAACAGCCAGTTGGTGGTGACACCGTCCTCGAACGCGACGAAGCGCTGCCAGGACGCCGAGGCTGGCGCTCAGGCCCAGCAACGCGACGATCGCTTTGACTTTCATCTATAACTCCTCGACGGGACGAATCGCTGCTCAATTCCTTGCGCAGCGGCTGGGAGCTACTCTAGGGACCGTACAGAAGCGGCGCTTCCCACGGGCATGGGGTCGAGCGACCGTCCGTCGGAGCCCGGTAACTGCTCGTGAACGGCGAGGGTGGATCGATGAAGCGCTATCTCGTCGGCGGCGCCGTTCGCGACGCCCTGCTCGGTGTGCCGGTCGGCGATCGCGATTGGGTCGTCGTCGGCGCCGATCCCGACGAGTTGCGCGCGGCCGGCTACATCGCCGTCGGTCGCGACTTCCCGGTTTTCCTCCATCCCGTGACGCGCGAGGAGCACGCGCTCGCGCGCACCGAACGCAAGACCGCTCCCGGCTATCACGGCTTCGCATTCCACGCCGATCGCAGCGTGACGCTCGAAGACGACCTCCGGCGTCGCGACCTGACGATCAACGCGATCGCGCAGGACGAGAGCGGCAACGTGATCGATCCGCACGGCGGCAAGAGCGACCTCGATGCCAAGGTGCTGCGCCACGTCTCGCCGGCCTTCGCCGAGGACCCGGTGCGCATCCTTCGCCTGGCGCGCTTCGCTGCGCGCTTCGCCGACTTCACTGTCGCCGCGGAGACCGAAGCGCTGATGCGCGAGATGGTCGCCGCCGGCGAGGTCGACGCCCTGGTCCCCGAGCGCGTCTGGCAGGAAGTCTCGCGTGGCCTGATGGAGCGCGCGCCTTCGCGCATGTTCGAGGTGCTGCGTCGCTGCGGCGCGCTGGCGCGCGTGCTGCCCGAGGTCGATCGACTGTTCGGTGTACCGCAGCGTGCCGACCACCATCCCGAGGTCGACACCGGCGTGCACCTGATGATGGTGCTCGACCTGGCAGCGCGCCTCGGCACGAGCTTGCCGGTGCGCTACGCGTGCCTCTGCCACGATCTCGGCAAGGGGACGACGCCGGCCGCGATCCTGCCGAAGCACATCCGCCACGAGGACCGCAGCGTCCAGCTGGCGCGCCAGATGAGCGAACGGCTGCGGGTCGACAACGCCTGCCGTTCGCTCGCGGAGCTGGTCGCGCGCGAGCACGGCAACGTGCATCGCAGCGGCGAGTTCGGTGCGGCGGCGATCGTCCGCCTGTTCGAGCGCTGCGACGCGCTGCGCCGCCCGGAGCGCTTCGCCGAGCTTCTGCTGGCGTGCGAGTGCGACGCCCGCGGCCGGCTCGGCCGCGAAGACGCGCCCTATCCGCAGCGCGAACGATTGGCGGCGGCGTTGCAGCGCGTCGCCGCGGTCGACGCGACCGCGGTCGCGGCCGCTGCCGAGGCGCGCGGCCTTGTCGGCCCGGCGATCGGCGCCGAGATCCGGGCCGCGCGCGTGCGCGCGCTCGAGGCCGATTCGGCCTGACGGGCGCGAAGGCGCTGCGGCGCCCTCGGCTCAGAGGCGGTGGCGCCGATCCCCGCTCGCAAAGCCGAGCGGCGCGAAGCTCGCGCCCTTGGCGAATGCGAGCACCTTGAACAGCTCGCCCATCTCGTGCTCGTGGACAAGCTTCAGCGCATCGACACGGCGCCGCAGGTCGGCCTCGGCGAGCAGCTCGCCGAGACCGCAGTCGAGGAGAAAGCTCGCCTGCGACGTGTAGCCGATCACGTCGAGCCCCGCGTCCTGGCCAGCGACGGCGAGCGCAGTGAAGTCGAGATGCGACGTGATGTCCTTGAGGCCGACGTCGGCGAGCGGATCGGGATCAGCGCGATGGCCGCGGTGGCACATCAGAGTGCCGCCGGCGCGCTGCGGGTGGTAGTACTCGTGCTCGGGAAAGCCGTAGTCGATCAGGAAGATCGCGCCGCGCTCGAGCCGCTCGCCGA
>DASXLD010000044.1:0-4506 GCA_036496385.1 Caldimonas sp.
GCGAGCTTCCAGCGCGAGCTCGACGTGATCGAGTCGAACCTGTCGTTCCTCGCCTCGGTCGGCTCGGTGTCGCCGTACGTCGGCCTGTTCGGCACCGTGTGGGGAATCATGCACGCGTTCATCGGCCTGTCGAACATGACGCAGGTGACGCTCGCCACCGTCGCCCCCGGCATCGCCGAGGCGCTCGTCGCGACGGCGATCGGCCTGTTCGCCGCGATCCCGGCCGTGATCGCCTACAACCGCTTCGCGCGCGACATCGACCGCACCGCGAGCCAGCTCGAGAGCTTCATCGAGGAGTTTTCCAACATCCTGCAGCGCAACGCCGCGGCGATGCCGATGCCGGCGCCGCCGGCACCCTCCGTGATCGCGACGCGCTAGGGGCGCCCGACCGATGCCCGCTCTTCTCCAGCGCGGCGCCCGCCGGCGCACGATCAGCGAGATCAACATGGTCCCGTTCATCGACGTCATGCTGGTGCTGCTGATCATCTTCATGGTGACGGCGCCGCTGATCACCGCCGGCGTCGTCGACCTGCCGAGCGTCGGCAAGGCGCGCCAGCGCACCGAGCCGCACGTCATCGAGCTCGTCGTCGGTGCCGATGAGCAGCTGCGCCTGCGCGTCGACGGCAAGGAGCTCGGTGCGCTCGCCGGCGCCGATGTCGCCAACCGCGTGCGCGACGCGCAGGGCGGCGTCGAGTCGACTCCGGTCATCATCTCGGCCGACCGCAACGTGCGCTACGAGTCGGTCGTCAAGGTGATGGATTCGCTCCAGCGCGCCGGCATCCAGCGAGTCGGCCTGTCGGTCAAGAGTCAGCGCGGCGGCTGAGTCGGACGTTGCTTTGGATATGCCGAACCGCCGCCTCCGAAGATGAACGCCGCCGTCCTCGAGCGCGACCGGTTCGCGCCGCAGCAGCCGCCGGGAATGCGCTCGGGGCTCGGGCTCGCGATCCTGGCCCACGTCCTGCTCGTCCTGGCGCTCGCCTGGAGCGTCCACTGGAAGGCGAGCGAGCCGGAGGGTGTCGTCGCCGAGTTGTGGTCGTCGGTGCCGCAGGTGGCGGCGCCACGCGCGACTCCACCCGAGTTGAAACCGGCGCCCCCCGCGCCGAAGCCGGCGCCGCCGGTCGAAGCGAAGCCGGCACCGCCGCCGCCGGTACGGGCCGACGCGCAGATCGCGATCGAGCGTGAACGCGCGGCACGCGAGAAAGCGCGCCAGGACGAGCTCGAACGCGTCGAGGCGGCGAAGAAAGCGGAGCTGAAGAAGCGCGACGACGCGAAGCGCCTCGAGGCCGAGCGCGAGCGTCTGGCCGCCGAGCAGGCGGAACAGAAGCGCCTCGCCGAGCAGGCGAAGAAAGACGAGGCGCGCCAGGCGGCGATCCGCGACGCCAACCTGAAGAAGATGATGAAGGAAGCCGGCAGCAGCGACGACCCAGCCGCCACCGGCACGGCGGCACGCACGTCGGGCCCGTCGTCGGGCTACGCCGGGCGGATCGTTGCGCGCATCAAGCCCAAAATCGTCCTCACTGCCGCGCTCGACGGCAATCCTGCCGCGACGGTCGAGGTGCGCGTTGCGCCCGACGGCACGATCGTCGGCAAGAAGCTCGTCACCAGCAGCGGCTCGACGGTGTGGGACGAGACCGTGCTGCGCGCAATCGACAAGACCGAGGTGCTGCCGAAGGACGTCGACGGCCGCGTGCCGTCGCCGATCACGCTCATCTTCCGGCCGCGCGACTAGGGCGCGGGGAAAGCCTGCCTAGGGCTCGAGAGTGACGCCGCTCACGTAGGCGACGCTGTGGCTTTGCGTGTTGTCTGAATCGGCGCCGACAGCGATGCCGACGATCGGAGGCACGACCTTGCTCTCGTCGCTGAACACCTTCATGAAGTCGGCCCCGACGTCGCGCTTCTCGGCCACCCATTTGTTGAGGCGATCGGTGCCCGACTCGAGCACGATGTAGCGCATCCGCCGCGTGAACGCGTTGTCGAGCGTCGTCCCGGCGGCGATCTTCGCATCCCACACGTAGCAGACCGTCGCCGTCGGCACCGGGTCGCTCGTCTTGCTGCGCGCGAGGCGCAGCAGCTGGCGGTCGGCGAACGGCACGTTGTCCATCGGCAGATCGAAGAAGACGCAGACCTTGACCGCGGTGTCGTCGCCGTGCTTCTCGTGCAAGTCGGCGGCCTCAAGGGGTTTTTCGATTCGCCATTGCCACTCCAGGCGCGCCGGCGCGGCGACGTCCTTCACTGCATGAACGAGGTTCCCATACGACAAGTCGGCCTCGATCTTGACGGCGCGCTTGCCGTCGATGTCGACCACCGAGAAGCGCGTGAACGGCTTCGACTGCTGGGGCAGGCCGACGACTTTCCAGGGCGCTTGCGGCGCGCCGCCGGCGCTGCCGAACGCAGCGAGCGCAGGCTCGGCGGCGGCGGCGCTGCCGTTCATCGCGACCAAGGTCGCCGCGATAGCGAGCAAACAAGCGGACGCGACCGCGGGGTGGCGCAAGGACGAGGTGCGGAGCTTGATCATCAGCGAAGTGTCGCCGTTCTCGACGGCGCCCGCCACTAGGCCTTGCCGCAGCCGCCGCCGCCCGGAGTCTCGATGACGAAGACGTCGCCTGCCGCCATCTCGACGCTGGCGATGTGGTCGAGCTCGTCGACCCTGCCGTCGGCGCGCTCGACGCGGTTGACGCCGGGCCGGCCCGGCGCGCCGCCAGCAACGCCGAAGGCGCCCGCGTGACGGCCGTTCGAGAGGATCGACGCCGTCATCGGCTCGAGGAAGCGGACCCGCCGCACGCCGCCGTCGCCGCCATGCCAGCGTCCGCTGCCGCCCGAGCCAGCGCGAAGCTCGAAGCTGTCGAGACGGACCGGGAAGCGGAACTCGAGCACCTCCGGATCCGTGAGGCGCGAGTTCGTCATGTGCGTCTGCACGACCGACGTGCCGTCGAAGCCGCCGACCGTTCGCCCCTGATCGTCGTAGACCCACCCTGCGCCCGAGCCGCCGGCCACCGTCTCGTAGTACTGGTGGCGCGCATTGCCGAAGGTGAAGTTGTTCATCGTGCACTGCGCCGACGCCATGACGCCGAGCGCGCCGTAGAGCGTGTTGGTGATGCAGGTCGAGGTCTCGACATTGCCGGCAACGACCGACGCCGGCGGCCGCGGGTTGAGCATCGAGCCCTCGGGGATGATCACCTTGATCGGCTTCAGGCAGCCGGCGTTGAGCGGGATCTCGTCGTCGACGAGGGTGCGAAAGACGTACAGCACGGCGGCCATCGAGACCGCGGTCGGCGCGTTGAAGTTGTTCTCGAGCTGCGCCGACGTGCCGGTGAAGTCGATCTCCGCCGAGCGGGCCGCGGCGTCGACGCGAATCGCGACGCTGATCTGCGCGCCGTTGTCGAGCGGCAGCGTGAACGACCCGTCCTTCAGTCGCGTGATGACGCGGCGCACCGACTCCTCGGCGTTGTCCTGCACGTGCTGCATGTAGCTCTCGACGACGTCGAGGCCGTATTGCGCAACCATCTGCGCCAGCTCGCGTGCGCCCTTCTCGTTCGCCGCGACCTGCGCCTTCAGGTCGGCGATGTTCTGCGCCGGGTTGCGCGACGGCCACGGGCCGCTTTCGAGCAACGCGCGCGTCTCGTCCTCGAGAAATCGGCCGCCCTCGACCAGCTTGACGTTGTCGAACTCGACGCCCTCTTCTTCGATCCGGGTCGAGAACGGCGGCATCGAACCCGGCGTCGTGCCGCCGATGTCGGCATGGTGGCCGCGCGAGCCGACGTAGAACGTCGGCTCCTCGCACCCGTCCTCGAGGTAGACCGGGGTGACGACCGTCACGTCCGGGAGGTGGGTGCCGCCGTGGTACGGGTCGTTGAGGGCGTAGACGTCGCCGCGCCGCATCCGCCCGGCGTTCCTCGCGATGACGGTCTTGATCGACTCGCTCATCGAGCCGAGATGGACCGGCATGTGCGGCGCGTTGGCGATCAGGTTGCCGCCGCTGTCGAACAGCGCGCACGAGAAGTCGAGCCGCTCCTTGATGTTGACCGAGTAGGCGGTGTTCTGCAGCTGCAGCCCCATCTGCTCGGCGATGTTCATGAACAGGTTGTTGAAGACCTCGAGCATCACCGGGTCGACGCTCGTGCCGATCGCGTTCTGCTGCGCGCGCGCCTCGACGCGGTCGAGCACCAGGTGGTCGAGCGCGGTCACGCGCGCCTGCCAGCCGGGCTCGACGACGGTGGTCGCGGTCTTCTCGGCGATGATCGCCGGCCCCACGATCACATGGCCCGGGCGCGCGGCCTCGCGCACGACCAGCGCCGCGTCCCACCAGCGCCCGCCGCTGAACATGCGCACCGTATCCGCCGCCGGCGCCGCGCCGCTGGCGGCCAGCGCGTAGTGCGGCTCGGCCGGCGCGTCGCCGCTGGCGACGGCCTCCACCGACACCGCCTCGACGACGAGGCGGCGCTCGGCCATCAGGAACGCGAAGCGCTGGCGGTACGCGGCCTCGAACGCGGTGCGGATCGCGTCGAC
>DASXLD010000045.1:0-7907 GCA_036496385.1 Caldimonas sp.
CTGGCCAGCACACGATACCTGCCGCGACTGCGTCTCGAGCGCGCCGAGATGCTGGCGCAGCACCGCTGGATGGCGCCAAGTCTGCGCGGCCTCGCCAAGGGCCGGCGCGCGATGGCGAGCTGGGACGAGGACAGCGTGACCATGGCCGTCGAGGCCGGTCGGCAGATCGCCCGCGCGGTTCCGGGAACCCGAGTCGCCGAGCTCACCCTCGCCTCGACGACGCTGCCCTTTGCCGACCGTCTCAATGCTGCCATCGCCGCCGCCGCGCTCGGCCTCGATGCTTCGTCGCGGGTGCGCGACGTCGCCTCGAGCGCGCGTGCAGCGCTGGGCGAGCTTGCCGCCGCGCTGGGCGCAGACTCGGCCGGCGGTTCCCGGCTGGTGGTCGCCGCCGAGCGCCGCCTCGCCCGACCGGCGAGCGCCCAGGAAATGATCTTCGGCGACGGCGCCGCCGCCGCGCTGGTCGGTCACGGCGTTCCGATCGCGACGCTGGTGGCGAGCCGAAGCACGCACGCCGATCTGGTCGATCACTTCCGCGAAGCCGGCGAGACGCACGGCTATGGCTGGGAGGAGCGTTGGGTGCGCGATGAGGGTTATCTGAAGATCGCGATCGAGACGATCCGCGATTGCGTTTCCGCCGCACAGTCAAGCATCGGAGATGTCGCGCACTTCGCGATGCCGGCACCGCTGCCGCGCGTCAACGAGGCGGTCGCCAAGCGGCTCGGCATCGCTGCCGCGGCCCTGGTGAGCGCGGGCCACGACAGCGCGGGCGATCTCGGCGGCGCGCAGCCGCTGGCGATGCTCGACATCGCCCTGCGCAAGGCGGCGCCGGGCGCGCTCGTGCTCGTCGCCGGATTCGGCAGCGGCTGCGACGCGCTGCTCCTGCGGCGCACCGCGGCACCCTGCCCCGGCGGTGTCCCGGACGAAGGCCGGGCCGAGGCGAGCTACCTCAAGTACCTGTCGTTCACCGGCCAGATCGAGCTCGAGTGGGGCATGCGCGCCGAGATGGATAACAAGACCGCGCTCACCGCGGCCTGGCGCGACCACGATCGGGCGGCCCGGTTCGAGGCGGGTCGCTGCGAGCGCTGCGGCACGGTCCAGTTTCCGCGCAGCGGGATCTGCGTCAACCCCGAATGCCGGGCGCAACAGTCGCAATCGCCGACGAGCTTGGCCGATACGCCGGCGCGAGTGCTTTCGCACACCGCCGACTTCCTCGCCTACACACCAAGCCCGCCGTTCCAGTTCGGGCACGTCGACTTCGAAGGCGGCGGCCGGGTGCTGATGGAGTTCGCCGACACCGAAGTCGACGAGCTGGAGGTCGGCATGCCGTTGCGTATGGTCTACCGGATCAAGGACTTCGACCGGCAGCGTGGCTTTCGCCGCTACTTCTGGAAGGCGACGCCGGTTCGCGTGGCGGGAGTGGAGGCGTAATGGCCGGCGGCATCCGCGACAAGGTCGCCATCGTCGGCATGGGCTGTTCACGCTTCGGCGAGCGCTGGGACTGCGGCCCCGACGAGCTGATGCTCGAAGCCTTCAACGAAGCGATCGCCGATGCCGGCATCACCACCGCGCAGATCGGCGCCGCCTGGTTCGGCGTCTGCCTCGAAGAGAACAGCGTCGGCAAGACAGCCGGGCCGCTGGCGCAGGCGCTGCGCCTGCCACGGATCGCCGCGACCCGGGTCGAGAATGCCTGCGCCACGGGGACCGAGGCCTTGCGCGGCGCCGCCTATGCGATCGCCGCCGGCGCCTACGACATCGTCCTCGCTCTCGGCGTCGAAAAGCTCAAGGACACCGGCTACGGCGGCCTGCCGGCGCGCACCCGCGGAGTCGCCAACGACCTGTGGATGCCGAACGCGACCGCGCCCGGCGCATTCGCCCAGCTCGCTTCGGCGTATGCGGCCAAGCATGGCGTGCAGATGGCCGACCTGAAACGGGCGATGGCGCATGTGTCGGTGAAGAGCCATGCCAACGCCGCGCTCAATCCGAAGGCGCACCTGCGCAACCGGATCACCGAAGACGACGTGCTGAAGGCGGCGACGATCGCCGCGCCGCTCGGCCTGTTCGACTGCTGCGGCGTCAGCGACGGTGCCGCCTGCGCGATCCTGACGACGCCGGAGATCGCGCGCGCGCTCCAGCCAGGCCGCGAGCTGGTGACGATCAAGGCGCTCGAGCTCTCGGTCAGCAACGGCGAGGAGG
Organism: Caldimonas sp.; assembly: GCA_036496385.1. Taxonomy (GTDB): domain Bacteria; phylum Pseudomonadota; class Gammaproteobacteria; order Burkholderiales; family Burkholderiaceae_C; genus Schlegelella_A. The sequence continues at coordinate 2,194 of DASXLD010000045.1, forward strand.
CGAGCTTCAGCAGCTGGGACGGCGCGCACATCGCCACCGCGCGCGAGGCCAGCGCGCGCGCCTATGCCGCCGCCGGCGTCACCGACCCGCGGCGGCAGGTCCAGATGGCCGAAGTGCATGACTGCTTTTCAATCACCGAGACCGTCCTGATGGAAGACCTCGGCTTCAGCGCGCCCGGCCGCGCCCTCCACGACGTGCTCGACGGCGTGTTCGACCGCGACGGCGCGCTGCCGGTGCAGCCCGACGGCGGGCTGAAGTGCTTCGGCCATCCGGTCGGCGCCTCGGGCCTGCGCATGGTCTACGAGGTCTATCAGCAACTGCTCGGCCGCGCCGGCGAACGGCAGCTCGCGCACGTCGACCTCGGACTGACCCACAACCTCGGCGGCCACCCGCAGCAGAACGTCTGCGCCGTCGCCATCGTCGGCCGGGCCGGCGCCTGAACGACGCCGCGAGACATCATTCGATAGCCATCGACAAAGGAGATTCCTGAATGCGAGGACTAAAAGACAAGACCGCGGTCGTCACCGGTGCCGGCAGCGGCATCGGCCGCGCCATCGCCGTGCGGCTCGCGTCGGAAGGAATGACTGTCGGCGTGTTCGACGTCAACGCCGCCGGGGCCGGCGAGACCGTCCAGGCGATCGAATCGGCCGGCGGCAAGGCGCTCGCGGTCACCTGCGACATCACCGACTACGCTGCCGTGACCGCCGCCGTCGCCAAATTCGAGGCCGAGGCCGGCCAGGGCACCGACGTCCTCGTCAACAACGCCGGCTGGGATACGCCGATGCCGTTCCTGAAGACCGAGCCGGCGTTCTGGCAGAAGGTGACCGCGATCAACTGGTTCGGGCCGCTGCACATGACACATGCCGTCGCCCAGGGCATGACGGCGAGGAAGAGCGGGCGCATCGTCAACATCGCGTCCGATGCGGGCCGGGTCGGCTCGTCCGGCGAAGTCGTCTACTCGGGCTGCAAGGGCGCGACGATCGCCTTCGCCAAGGCGCTGGCGCGCGAGGTCGCGCGCAGCAACGTGACGATCAACACCATCTGTCCCGGCCCGACCGACACGCCGGCGATGGCGTCCTTCGTCGGCAGCGGCGAAGCGGGCCAGAAGATCCGCGACGCGATGGTTCGCGGCGTGCCGCTCGGGCGCATCGGCCAGCCCGACGACTACCCCGGTCTCGTCGCCTTCCTGGCGAGCGACGACGCCGCCTTCATGACCGGCCAGACGATCAGCGTCTCGGGCGGTCTCACGATGCACGGCTGACGGAGACGACCATGGCCAACGATTACAAGGACATCCTCTACGAAGTGCGCGACGGCGTCTGCCGCGTCACGATCAACCGTCCGGAGGTCTACAACGCCTTTCGCAACCAGACGCTCGAGGAGCTGATCGACGCGCTCCGCCGCGCCGACGAGGAAAAGAGCGCCAACGTGATGGTGCTCGCCGGCGCCGGCGACAAATCGTTCTGCACCGGCGGCGACCAGAAGGTCCACCTGAGCGAGGACGGCCTGTACGGCCCGCGCGGGACCGTCGGCATGCCGATCGAGGAGATGCAGACGGCGCTGCGCGACCTGCGCAAGGTCTCGATCGCGAAGGTGCAGGGCTTCGCCATCGGCGGTGGCAACGTCTTCGCGACGCTGTGCGATCTCACCATCGCCAGCGAGAAGGCGACTTTCGGCCAGGTCGGACCGAAAGTGGGCTCCGTCGATCCGGGTTGGGGCACGGCCTACCTGGCGCGCATCGTCGGCGAGAAGAAGGCGCGTGAGATCTGGTTCCTGTGCCGGCGCTACAGCGCGGCCGAGGCCGAGAAGATGGGCCTCGTCAACAAGGTCGTGCCGCACGACCAGCTCGATGCCGAGGTCGAGCAGTGGTGCAAGGAGATCAACGAGATGAGCCCGACCGCTCTCACGATCGCCAAGCGCTCATTCAACGCCGACAGCGAGAACATCCGCGGCATCGGCTTCCTCGGCATCCAGACGGTGAAGCACTACTACCAGAGCGAAGAGTCGAAGGAAGGGGTGAAGGCGTTCAACGAGCGCCGCAAACCCGACTTCAAGAAATTCGCGTCCTGACCGGTCCGGAACTCCGAGGAGCACTGCCATGTGGCTGCACGCAGACATCAAGGTTCTTCCCGACGTCGTTCGCCATCGCGCGCGTGTCAGCCCCGACAAGACCGCGCTCATCGAAGGCAGCCGGCGCCTGACCTTCAAGGAGCTCGACGATCGCGCCAGCGCGGTGGCGCATGCCGTGGCTCGCGACGGCGCGAAGCCGGGCTCCGTGGTGGCCTTCGTCGGCAAGAACTCGATCCCGTTCTTCGAGATCCTGTTCGGAGCAAGCAAGGCCGGCTGCACGGTACTGCCGCTCAACTGGCGGCTCGCCGCAGCCGAGCTGATTCCCATCGTCGATGACGCGACGCCGGCACTGATGTTTGTGGACAAGGAGTTCGTGCCGTTGGCAGAGGCCGTGCTGAAGGAGGCCGCGCAGCCTTGCAAAGTCGTCCCTTTCGACTCGACGGCTTCGGGAGACAGCGGCTTGTCGGCATGGAGCGCCGGCACGCCGAAGAGCGACCCCGACCTGACGATCGAGCCGGGCGCGATCGCGTTGCTCATGTACACCTCGGGCACCACGGGAAGGGCCAAAGGCGTGGAGATGTCCCATCAGGGCATCAGCTACATGCGCCTGTGCGAGAGCCTCGAGCCGGCGTTCCAGTGGCGCGACGACGACGTGCTGCTCATGGTCATGCCGAACTTTCACCTGCTCGGCGCGAGCCTGCCCATCCAGTCGCTCTACAACGGCTCGACGGTGTCGATCCTGCCGATGCTCGAGCCGGGAAAGTTGCTCGGCCTGATCCAGACCGACCGGCCAACGATCCTCGTCCTGGCACCGGTCGTGATCCAGATGATCCTCGATCACCCGGCCGCGAAGGACACCGACTTCTCATCGGTGCGCCTCACCATGTACGCCGGCTCGCCGATCAACGCGCAGCTCCTCAAACGCGCCATGCTCGAAATGAAGTGCGAGTTCATGCAGTTCTACGGCGCGACTGAAAGCCTGGGTGCGATCACGATCCTGCGCCCGGGCCAGCACGATCTCGGGCACGAGGGAAAGCTCAAGGCCTGCGGCACCCCGCTGCCGCTGATCGAGTTGAAGGTCACCAACCGCGCCGGCGACGCGTTGCCCGACGGCGAGATCGGCGAATTCCAGATCCGCTCGCCCGCGATGTTCTCGGGCTACCGCAATCAGCCCGAAGCGACCGCGGCGGTGTTGCAAGGAGGCTGGTACCGCACCGGCGACGCCGGCTTTCGCGACGGCGACGGCCTTCTCTACATCGTCGACCGCGTCAAGGACATGATCGTCAGCGGCGGCGAGAACATCTATTCCGCCGAGGTCGAGCAGGCCCTGCAGAAGCACCCCGCAGTAGCCATGTCGGCGGTGATAGGCGCTCCCGATGAGCGTTGGGGCGAGAAGGTCGTCGCGATCGTCGTCCTGAAGGCCGGCCAGACGGTCACGGCCGACGCGCTCAAGCAGCATTGCCGCACCCTGATCGCCGGCTTCAAGCTGCCCAAGGAGATCAACTTCGCCGAGACGCTGCCGGTGAGCCCGGCCGGCAAGATACTCAAGCGCGTGCTGCGAGATGCGCTCTGGCAAGGACATGCACGCGCCGTGGGCTGACGCCCGTGCCGATCACGCCGCCGCGGCCTTGGACCCGTTGATACATCAGAGCCTCGACCCGGACGGCGTCCTGGTCGCAACGATCGACATGCCGGGCAGGACGATGAACGTCTTCTCGCCCGAGTTGATCGACGCGCTCGACGCCCTGATGGACCGCGTCGAGGCCGACGCTCGGGTGCAGAGCGTCGTCGTGACCTCGGGCAAGACGAGCTTCCTGGCCGGTGCCGACCTGACGATGGTGCGCGGCTACACGCAAAGCGCCAGGACGGCGTGCTACGACGACATGTTCGCGCTGTGCGGCCGGCTCGGCCGCCAGTTCGTGCGACTGGAGGCGCAAGCCAAGCCGTGGGTCGCGGCGGTCGGCGGGATCGCCCTCGGCGGCGGCCTCGAGCTGGCGCTGGCCTGCCGTGTGCGCCTCGTCGCCGCCGATCCGCGCATCCAGCTTGGAACGCCCGAGGTGAGATGGGGCCTGCTGCCCGGTGCCGGCGGCACGCAACGCCTGCCACGCCTTGCAGGATGCGAGGTGGCGCTCGATCTGCTGCTAAGCGGTCGCTCCATCGAGCCGGAGACAGCTGTCCGTCTCGGCATCTTCCAGCGCGAGGTGCCCGCGGCATCGTTGCTGCACGAAGCCCGGTCCGCGGCCCGCGCACTCCACGGCAGTCCCTTCGACGCGGCGGCGAAGTTCACGCATCTCGCGCAAACCGACGTGCCGACATGGAGCGATGTGGCGGCGCGTGAAGCCGCGCGCCGCCACGGCGTCGGCGACGACGATTTCGAGCACTACCCGGCCTATCGTGCCATCGCCGACTCGGTGCTCAAGGGCGCGCGACGGTCGCTCGCCGATGCGTCGGCGATCGAGATGGATCAGTTCCTCCGTCTCATGTTCGATCCGGTCGCCGGCCGCATGGTGCGCACGCTTTTCCTCGAACGGCTGCGCGCTGAACGCGAGCTGGCGGCGCCGACGGACACGGTCGTCGAGCGGGTCGGCCACGGCGTGATCGGCGAGACACGGCGTGCCTGGGCCGATGCGCTGACGCGAACGAAGCTGCCGGTCACCACCGATTCCGGCTTGCCAACCGATACGCTCGAGCTCGTGGGCCGCGATGGCGGCCGCGCACGCATCGCCTTGGCGACCATCGACGAGCGGAGCGAAGTCGGGCGGCCGATTCCGTTCGCCGTGCTCTCGCCCGCCGGTCCCTATGGCCGCGTCGTCGAGAGCGTGGGCGGCGACGACGCGACGCGGGCGCTCGTCGCTGCCCTGGCGGCGCGTCTGCGCGCTCTCGCCTGGCACACCCCAGGCCCGGAGAGCGTGCTGCAACGCCTGCACGCCGTGCCGCTCGAAGATCAACCGGCCATCGCGCTCGAAGCCGCTGCGGCCGATGGCGCCGGCGACCCGGCCTTTCTCGACACGGCCGCCTGCCTCGCCGGCGTGACGCCGGCATGGACAGGGGGCCCGCTCGCCCACGCCTGGTCCGAACGCGAAGCGCTGCGCCCGGGTTTCGCCGCGTCCGCGCAGCGCGCCTGGGCGGCGCTCGAGTCCCGGCTCGCGCGCGACTTCGCGTGACCTCGGGCTTGCGATGAACCGGCTCGTCGATGCGTTCTCGCCCGGTGCGCGCGTGTTCGTACCAACGCTCGCGAACGAATCGGCATTGCTGGCGGACGAGCTCGCCGCCGATCCGGATCGCGCCCGCGGCGTCACCTTCGTCGGCGTGCAGTTTCCGGGCATCGATCGCGCCGACTACCTGAGCGTTCATCCGCAGGCGCGGCAGACCGCATTCTTCATGTCTCCGGGCGTGCGCCGCGGCCTGGCCGAAGGTCGCGCCGACTTGCTGGCGCTCGACTACCTCGGCATCGCCCGACACCTTGCCGGGAGCGAGCCGATGGATGTCGCGATCGCCCAGCTCACCCCGCCCGACGCCGAGGGCTGGTGCAGCGCCGGACTCACGAGCGACTTCGTCCCCCTGGTCTGGTCGCGCGCCCGCCGCCGGGTCGCGCACCTGAATCCGCGCTTGCCACGAACACGAGGCAGCTTCCGCGTTCACAT
>DASXLD010000046.1:0-1888 GCA_036496385.1 Caldimonas sp.
CGATCATAGCAGCCCCGGGGAAAAATCCAACGCAAGCTGGGCCGGCGACTACGCCGCGGTTCGCGCCGCGGTCCGCTCGGTCGGGAATACGCAGGTCACCGTCGTACCCTGCCCGAGCACGGAATCGATGGTGACGGTGCCACCGTGCAGCTCGACGAACGAGCGCACCAGCGACAGGCCGAGCCCGGTGCCGCGATGCTGCGAGCCGCGTGAATCGGTTTCGAACCAGTCGAACACCTTGTCTTTTGCCTCGGGCGGAATGCCGGGGCCGCGGTCGGTGACGGTAAACACGATGGCGTCGGGGCGGCGCTCGGCGGCGAGCGTCACCGTCGCGTCCGGCGGCGAGAAACCGACGGCGTTCGACAAGAGGTTGAACAATATTTGCCGCAAGCGCCGCTCGTCGGCGGTGAAATTGCCGATGCGCGGCGCGACGCGAATGTCGAGCGTGATGCGGTCCTTGGCCAGGCGATCCTGCACGCCTTCGGCCGCGGCGTCCATGCTGGCACGAATGTCGACTTCGCTCAGCGACAGCGACATGGCGCCGGCGTCGATCGTGGCGAGATCGAGGATGTTGTTGATCAGCGCCAGGAGCGCGCTGGTCGAGGCGGTGATGTAGCCGAGATATTCGCGCTGCTTGTCGGTCAGCGGGCCGAAGGCGGGATCGCCGAGGAAATGCGCAAAGCCGATGATGTTGGTGAGCGGCGAGCGCAGTTCGTAGGACACGTGATGCACGAAGTCGATCTTGATTTCGTCGGCCTCCACGAGCGCCTCGTTGCGTTCGCGCAGCACGCGCTCGACGTCCACGCTGTCGGTGACGTCCTGGAAGGTGACGAGCGTCGCGCCGTCGGGCAGCGGCATGGTGGCAAGGTCGATGACGGTGCCGTCGCGGCGCTCGATGCGGGCGTTAATTGGCTCGCGGTTGTCGATCGCGGTGACGGCGGCGCGCAAGCCCCGCCACACCGAACTGTCGTCATGCTGGGCCTGGGCCCAGGCGGTCACCGCCTCGATATGTGGGCGGACGTCGAGCGCTTCCTTCTGCAGCTTCCACATGCGCGCAAACGCCGGATTATGCAGGCGCACACGCCCGTCGGAGGCAAACACCACGACCGCCTCGGTCAGATGATCGAGCGTTTCGCCCTGCACCTTGATCAGCGCGTCGTAGCGGCGATGCATGTCGAGGCGTTCGGTGACGTCGTCGTAGAGATAAGTAACGCCGCCCTCGGGGTTGGGCGCGGTGACGACACGCAGCGTGCGCCCGTCGGGCAGATGCCACAGGTGCTCCCTTGGCTCGTTGGCGCGATAGGCCTCGTGCAACTGGGTCTTCCACTGGCGGAAGTCCTGCTCCTCCGGCAACTTGCGGCCGCCGCGAAGCTGCTCGAGCACGGCTGGGTCAGTCGGGTTCTGGTCGAGGAAAACGGCGTCGAGTTCGAACAGCGAGCGGAACGCGGCGTTGTAGAATGTGAGCTTGCCGTCGGCCGAGAAGATGGTGACGCCGGTCGCGAGCCGGTCGAGTACGCGGCGGTGGGCGATGATGAGCCGCGCCATGCCGGCGCGCATGCCCTCTGCCTCGGTGCGGTCGACGGCGATGCCGGCACGGCCGTTGCCGCACGGCGCATCGATGACGTCGAACAAACGCCGCTCGCCGGCAACGACTGCCGGCAGCCGCCCGCTGTAGCGCTCGCCGGCGGCGCGTGCGCGTGCCACCTCCTCGCGCGCGCCGCGGTCGAGCAATTCGACCTCGCGCGCTACGGCATCGGTTGCATCGGCGGCTTCGACGGCGCGCGCGTAGGCGGCGTTGACAAAGATCAGCCGGCCGCGGTCGTTGCGCGCCCAAACAGGTGCGGGCAGCGCGTCAAGCAGCGCGCGCATGGTCTCGACGTCGGCGAGG
>DASXLD010000047.1:0-19462 GCA_036496385.1 Caldimonas sp.
CAAGGAGATGGTCATGCCCGGCGACAACGTCTCCATCACCGTCAAGCTCATCAACCCGATCGCCATGGAAGAGGGGCTGCGCTTTGCCATCCGCGAAGGCGGCAGAACCGTCGGCGCCGGCGTCGTGGCCAAGATCCTGGAGTGACCGACAAGAGGGGCGTAGCTCAATTGGCAGAGCGCTGGTCTCCAAAACCAGAGGTTGGGGGTTCGATGCCCTCCGCCCCTGCCACCGGCAGGACCTGAAAACACTCCATGCGCGCGCCGCGAGCGCGCGACCGCAGAACGAGAGCGATGGCGAATCCGACTTCACCCACCGTAGAGACCGTCTCGACAGGCGCCGACAAGGCCAAGCTGGCGGGCGCCGGCGTGCTGGTCGTCGCCGCAGTCGTCGCGTTCTACATGCTCAGCCAGCAGGACCTGTGGCTGCGTGTCGCCGCGCTGCTGGTCCTGATGGTCGCCGCTGCGGTGACCTTCTTCACCTCCGAACCCGGCAAGCAGCTGATCGCCTTCGGCCAGGACTCGGTGCGCGAGGTGAAGAAGGTCGTCTGGCCGACTCGCAAGGAAGCGCTGCAGATGACGGGCTACGTGTTCGCGTTCGTCGTCGTGATGGCGCTCTTTCTCTGGCTCACCGACAAGACGCTCGAGTGGGTCCTCTACGACCTGATCCTCGGCTGGAGACGCTGAGCCATGACTGCAACGACCGAGGCCGCCGCCGCGACTCCCGAATCCTTCGCGCCGACTCCCGGCAAGCGCTGGTACGTGGTGCACGCCTACTCCGGCATGGAGAAGGCCGTCGAGCGCAACCTCCGCGAGCGGATCGACCGCTCCGAGATGAAGGAGAAGTTCGGCCGCATCCTGGTGCCGATGGAAGAAGTGGTCGAGCTCAAGAACGGCAAGAAGTCCGTGAGCGAGCGGCGCTTTTTCCCGGGCTATGTGCTGGTCGAGATGGAGATGGGCGACGACACCTGGCACCTCGTGAAGCACACGAGCAAGGTTACCGGCTTCGTCGGCGGCGCCAAGACGCGGCCGTCGCCGATCTCCGAGGCCGAGGTGATGAAGATCGTCTCGCAGATGCAGGAAGGCGTCGAAAAGCCCCGTCCGAAGGTGCAGTGGGAGGTCGGCGAGATGGTCCGCATCAAGGAAGGCCCGTTCACCGACTTCAACGGCTCGGTCGAGGACGTCAACTACGACAAGTCGAAGGTCCGCGTCGCCGTCACGATCTTCGGCCGTGCGACGCCGGTCGAGCTCGATTTCGCGCAGGTCGAAAAAGTCTGATTCCCCCGGCGGGGGACGGGCGCCACCCGGCGTCCCCCGCGTATCGGAAGGCCCGGGTCGCTGCACGAGGAGCCGCGCAGATCCGTCTGCAAGGCGCTTGAACTCGAAAGAAGGAACGAGCAATGGCAAAGAAAGTCGTCGGCTACATCAAGCTGCAAGTGCCGGCCGGCAAGGCGAACCCGTCGCCGCCGATCGGCCCCGCGCTCGGCCAGCGCGGTCTCAACATCATGGAGTTCTGCAAGGCGTTCAACGCCCAGACCCAGGGCATGGAGCCCGGCCTCCTGCTGCCGGTGGTGATCACGGCGTACGCCGACAAGTCGTTCACCTTCGTGATGAAGTCGCCGCCTGCGTCGGTGCTCATCAAGAAGGCGCTGAAGCTCGAGAAGGGCTCGGCGAAGCCGCACCTCGACAAGGTCGGCAAGCTCACCCGCGGCCAGGTCGAGGAGATCGCCAAGGCCAAGCAGAAGGACCTGACCGGCGCCGACCTCGAGGCGGCCGTTCGCACGGTCGCCGGCACCGCCCGCTCGATGGGTATCACCGTCGAAGGGATCGCCTGATCATGGCTGCAGACACCAAGACCAACGGCAAGCTGACCAAGCGGCAGAAGACGACCGCCGGCAAGATCGACAGCACCAAGCTCTATCCGCTCGACAGCGCGCTGGCGATCGTCAAGGAATGCGCGAAGGCAAAGTTCGACGAGTCGATCGACGTCGCCGTGCAGCTCGGCATCGATGCCAAGAAATCGGACCAGGTCGTTCGCGGCGCGGTCGTGCTGCCGGCGGGCACCGGCAAGACCAAGCGCGTCGCCGTGTTCGCGCAAGGCGCCAAGGCCGAGGAGGCGAAGGCGGCCGGCGCCGACATCGTCGGCATGGATGACCTCGCCGCCAGCATCAAGGGCGGCCAGATGGATTTCGACGTCGTCATCGCGTCGCCCGACACGATGCGAGTCGTCGGCACTCTCGGCCAGATCCTGGGCCCGCGCGGCCTGATGCCGAACCCGAAGGTCGGCACCGTGACGCCCGACGTCGCGCAGGCGGTCAGGAACGCCAAGGCCGGCCAGGTCCAGTTCCGCGTCGACAAGGCCGGCATCGTCCACGCCACGATCGGCCGCCGCTCGTTCGAGTCCGACAAGCTCGTTGCCAACCTGCGCGCGCTGATCGAGGCGCTCAACAAGGCCAAGCCGGCCTCGAGCAAGGGCATTTATCTGAGGAAGGTCGCGGTCTCGTCGACGATGGGCGTGGGCGCCCGGGTCGACCTGGCGTCGATCAACGCGCAAGCCGCGCAGGCGGCTTGATCCACAGGGCCGGCGCAAGCCAGCCCGGCGAGAGGTGATTTGCAAGCCGTCGCATAGAGGCGGCGGCATGAGATGGTGGGCCGAGTCGGCCGGGCAACCGGCAGGCTCGGGTCATCGAAGACCGCTGGTGCAGCTCTTCGGGGCTGCTTAATCGCCAGCGCAGATGGCGGTCCCGCCGGAGAGGATCTTGGTTCCTGTTCGACTGGTCGCTGCAACGATGCGCTCCGCCTTGCGGCAGGGCGCATGACGAAAGGAGGGACTCTTGAGTCTCACTCGCAACGAGAAACAGACCGTGGTGACGGACGTGACGGCCCAGGTGGCCCGCTCGCAGACGCTCGCCCTGGCGGAGTACCGTGGCATGACCGTCGAACACCTCAACGCGCTGCGCAAGACCGCGCGCGAGAAGGGCGTCTATCTTCACGTGCTGAAGAACACGCTCGCTCGCCGCGCCGTCAAGGGCACGCCGTTCGAAGTGGCGTCGGAGGCCATGGTCGGGCCGCTGATCTACGGTTTTTCCGAAGACGCGGTCGCCGCGGCGAAGGTCGTTTCCGACTTCGCCAAGACGAACGACAAGCTGATCGTCAAGGCGGGCGCGTATGCCGGCAAGGTGCTCGACGCGAAAGGGGTGAGCTCGCTCGCCTCGATCCCGTCGAAGGAAGTGCTGCTCTCGCAGCTGCTCGGCCTGATGCAGTCGCCGATCGCGCGGATCGCGCGCGTGCTCGCGCTCGTCGCCGAGAAGCGCGGCGGCGCAACCCCGGCCGCCGAACCGCCCGCCGAAGCGGCCGCTCCCGCGGCTGCTTGAACGAACGGCAACAGCAACCATCTAGAACTGGAATTTCAATCATGGCATTCGACAAAGACGCATTCATCTCCGCCCTCGACAGCATGTCGGTGATGGAGCTCAACGACCTGGTCAAGGCGATCGAAGAGAAGTTCGGCGTCTCGGCAGCGGCGATGGCCGCGCCAGGCGGCGGCGCCGGCGGCGGCGCGGGCGCGGCGCCCGCGGCCGAGGAGCAGACCGAGTTCACGCTGATGCTGACCGAAATCGGCGCCAACAAGGTCTCCGTCATCAAGGCGGTGCGCGAGCTGACGGGCCTGGGCCTGAAGGAAGCCAAGGACCTCGTCGACGCGGCACCGAAGCCGGTCAAGGAGGCGATGGCCAAGGCCGACGCCGAGGCCGGCAAGAAGAAGCTCGAAGACGCCGGCGCGAAGGCCGAGCTCAAGTAAGCAGGTGGTGCGACAGGCTGGGCGCCGGTTTCCGGCTTCCGGCCTTTCGCGCTTTCCTGGGATGCCCCTTCGAGAGCACCTGAAAGCGCCCCGATCGAGAATCGAGGGCTTTTTCAAGTGATTTCGCAAAGAAGTTTCTTGATCCGACTGCAAGGAACGGGTTTGGTCGGGCTCCGGTGCAACGCCGGGGTTGTCCGCCAGCGGCAGGTAGTGGCCTGCCACCAAGCTTCGAGCGCAAGGCTCGAAAGACAGTCGCCTTCGGAAGTCTCGCCTCGGCCGGCCGAGGCTTCCTGAACGGAGTGTTCATGGCGCAGCAAGCAATCCCCTATTCGTATACCGAGAAGAAGCGTATCCGCAAGAGCTTCGGCAAGCGCGAGAGCGTACTCAGCGTGCCCTATCTGCTGACGATGCAGAAGGACTCGTACGTTGCCTTCCTGCAGAAAGAAGTCCCGCCGCAGAAAAGGAAGCCCGAGGGCTTGCAGGCGGCGTTCCTCTCCGCGTTCCCGATCGTCTCGCACAACGGGTTCGTGGAGATGAAGTTCATCGAATTCAACATGGCCAAGCCCGCGTTCGACACGCGCGAGTGCCAGCAGCGCGGCCTGACGTATGCAGCGGCCGTGCGCGCCAAGCTGCAGATGATCATCTACGACCGTGAATCGGCGCAGGCCAAGACGGTCAAGGAGATCAAGGAGCAGGAGGTCTACATGGGCGAAGTGCCGCTCATGACCGACTACGGCTCGTTCATCGTCAACGGTACCGAGCGCGTCATCGTCTCGCAGCTCCACCGCTCGCCGGGCGTGTTCTTCGAGCACGACAAGGGCAAGACCCACTCGAGCGGCAAGCTCCTGTTCAGCGCCCGGATCATTCCCTACCGCGGCTCGTGGCTCGACTTCGAGTTCGACCCGAAGGACATCCTCTACTTCCGCGTCGACCGCCGCCGCAAGATGCCGGTGACGATCCTGCTGAAGGCGATCGGCCTGAATCCGGAAGCGATCCTCGCCAACTTCTTCGTCTTCGACAACTTCCGACTGATGGACTCGGGCGCGCAGCTCGAGTTCGTCGCCGATCGCCTGCGTGGCGAGATCGCGCGCTTCGACATCACCGACCGTGACGGCAAGGTGATCGTCGAGAAGGACAAGCGCATCACCGCGCGCCACGTGCGCTCGATCGAATCGTCGGAGACCAAGTTCATCTCGGTCCCCGAGGACTACATCGTCGGCCGGATGCTGGCCAGGAACGTCGTCGACGCCGAGACCGGCGAGATCCTCGCCAAGGCGAACGACGAGCTCACCGAAGCGTTGCTGAAGAAGCTGCGCACCGCCGGCATCAAGGAGATCCAGGCGCTCTACACGAACGAGCTCGACGAGGGTGCCTACATCTCGCAGACGCTCGCGTCCGACGAGACCGCCGACCAGCTCGCCGCCCGCGTCGCCATCTATCGCATGATGCGGCCCGGCGAGCCGCCGACCGAAGACGCCGTCGAGGCGCTCTTCCATCGCCTGTTCTACAGCGCCGACACTTACGACCTGTCGCGCGTCGGCCGGATGAAGTTCAACGCCCGCGTCGGCCGCGACGCGCCCGAAGGCGCGATGACGCTGTCGAACGAGGACATCCTCGACGTCGTCAAGATCCTGGTCGAGCTGCGCAACGGCCGCGGCGAGGTCGACGACATCGACCACCTCGGCAACCGGCGCGTGCGCTGCGTCGGCGAGCTGGCGGAGAACCAGTACCGCTCGGGCCTGGCCCGGATCGAGAAGGCGGTCAAGGAGCGTCTCGGCCAGGCCGAGACCGAAGCCTTGATGCCGCACGACCTGATCAACTCGAAGCCGATCTCGGCGGCGCTGAAGGAGTTCTTCGGCGCCTCGCAGTTGAGCCAGTTCATGGACCAGACCAACCCGCTCTCGGAGATCACGCACAAGCGGCGCGTCTCGGCCCTCGGCCCGGGCGGCCTGACGCGCGAGCGCGCCGGCTTCGAGGTGCGCGACGTGCACCCGACGCACTATGGCCGGGTCTGCCCGATCGAGACGCCCGAAGGTCCGAACATCGGCCTGATCAACTCGCTCGCCCTCTACGCGCAGCTGAACGAATACGGCTTCCTCGAGACGCCGTACCGCCGGGTCGCCGACGGCAAGGTGACGAACCAGATCGACTACCTGTCTGCCATCGAGGAAGGCAAGTACGTCATCGCCCAGGCGAGCGCGACGCTCGACACCGAAGGCAAGCTCATCGACGAGCTGGTCTCGGCGCGCGACAACGGCGAGTCGGTGCTGACCTCGGCCGAGCGGATCCAGTACATGGACGTCGCGCCGACGCAGATCGTCTCGGTCGCCGCCTCGCTGGTGCCGTTCCTCGAGCACGACGACGCCAACCGCGCGCTGATGGGCGCGAACATGCAGCGCCAGGCCGTGCCGACGCTGCGCCCGGAGAAGGCGCTGGTCGGCACCGGCGTCGAGCGCGTCGCCGCCAAGGACTCGGGCACCGTCGTCGCCGCCAGGCGCGGCGGCGTCGTCGACTACGTCGACACCAACCGCATCGTCATCCGCGTCAACGACAAGGAGACGGTGTCGGGCGAGGTCGGCGTCGACATCTACAACCTGATCAAGTACCAGCGCTCGAACCAGAACACGAACATCCACCAGCGCCCGATCGTCAAGCGCGGCGACAAGGTCGATGCCGACGACATCATCGCCGACGGCGCGTCGACCGACATCGGCGAGCTCGCGCTCGGCCAGAACATGCTGGTCGCGTTCATGCCCTGGAACGGCTACAACTTCGAGGACTCGATCCTCATCAGCGAGCGCGTCATCGCCGAAGACCGCTACACCTCGATCCACATCGAGGAGCTGGTGGTCATGGCGCGCGACACCAAGCTCGGTGCCGAGGAAATCACGCGCGACATCCCGAACCTGGCGGAGAACCAGCTGGCGCGCCTCGACGAGTCGGGCATCGTCTACGTCGGCGCCGAAGTCAACCCGGGCGACACGCTCGTCGGCAAGGTCACGCCGAAGGGCGAGACGACGCTGACGCCGGAAGAAAAGCTCCTGCGCGCGATCTTCGGCGAGAAGGCATCCGACGTGAAGGACACTTCGCTGCGGGTCGACCAGGGCACCAACGGCACCGTCATCGACGTCCAGGTGTTCACCCGTGAAGGCATCCAGCGCGACAAGCGCGCCCAGCAGATCATCGACGACGAGCTGAAGCGCTACCGCCTCGACCTCAACGACCAGCTGCGCATCGTCGAGGCCGACGCGTTCGACCGGATCGCCAAGCTCCTGGTCGGCAAGGCCGCCAACGGCGGCCCGAACAAGATCGCCAAGGGAACGGCGATCGACAAGGCGTACCTCGACAGCGTCGAGAAGTACCACTGGTTCGACATCCGCCCGGCCGACGAGGACCTGGCCAACCAGCTCGAGTCGATCAAGAACTCGCTCGAGCAGACGCGCCACAGCTTCGACCTGGCGTTCGACGAGAAGAAGAAGAAGCTGACGCAGGGCGACGAGCTGCCCGCGGGCGTGCTGAAGATGGTCAAGGTCTACCTGGCCGTCAAGCGCCGCCTGCAGCCGGGCGACAAGATGGCCGGCCGGCACGGCAACAAGGGTGTCGTCTCGAAGGTCGTGCCGGTCGAAGACATGCCGTACATGGCCGACGGAACGCCGTGCGACATCGTTCTCAATCCGCTCGGCGTGCCGTCGCGGATGAACGTCGGCCAGGTGCTCGAGGTCCACCTCGGCTGGGCCGGCAAGGGCATCGGCCAGCGGATCGGCGACATGCTGCAGAAGGAAGCCAGGGCGGCCGAGCTGCGCGCCTTCCTGGACGAGCTCTACAACAAGTCGGGCGGCAAGACTGAGCGCCTCGATCACCTGAAGGACGACGAGATCCGCGAGATGGCGGAGAACCTGTCGAGCGGCGTGCCTTTCGCGACGCCGGTGTTCGATGGTGCCGCGGAGAGCGAGATCCGCGCGATGCTCAAGCTCGCCTATCCCGAGGACATCGCCAAGGCCAAGGGTCTCACCGAAACGCGCACCCAGGCGACGTTGCACGACGGCCGCACCGGCGATCCGTTCGAGCGGCCGGTGACGGTCGGCTACATGCACGTGCTCAAGCTCCACCACCTGGTCGACGACAAGATGCACGCGCGCTCGACCGGTCCGTACAGCCTCGTCACCCAGCAGCCGCTCGGCGGCAAGGCGCAGTTCGGCGGCCAGCGCTTCGGCGAGATGGAAGTCTGGGCACTCGAAGCCTACGGCGCCAGCTACGTGCTGCAGGAGATGCTCACCGTCAAGTCCGACGACGTGAACGGCCGCACCAAGGTGTACGAGTCGATCGTCAAGGGCGAGCACGCGATCGAGGCCGGCATGCCGGAGTCGTTCAACGTGCTGGTCAAGGAAATCCGGTCTCTGGGCATCGACATCGAGCTGGAGCGCAACTGAACATGACGACAAAGACCGTCCGTTCCGTTCGCACTGCCACGAATTTCAGGAGAGAAGCATGAAGGGATTGCTGGACCTGTTCCGTCAATTCACCCCCGACGAACACTTCGACGCGATCAAAATCGGGCTTGCGAGCCCGGAGAAGATCCGCTCGTGGTCGTTCGGCGAAGTCAAGAAGCCCGAGACGATCAACTACCGGACCTTCAAGCCGGAGCGCGACGGCCTCTTCTGCGCCAAGATCTTCGGGCCGATCAAGGACTACGAGTGCCTGTGCGGCAAGTACAAGCGCCTGAAGCACCGCGGCGTGATCTGCGAGAAGTGCGGCGTCGAGGTCACCCAGACCAAGGTGCGGCGCGAGCGCATGGGCCACATCGACCTGGCGGCGCCGTGCGCGCACATCTGGTTCCTGAAGTCGCTGCCGTCGCGGCTCGGCCTCGTGCTCGACATGACGCTGCGCGACATCGAGCGCGTGCTCTACTTCGAGGCGTACGTCGTCGTCGATCCGGGCATGACGCCGCTGAAGAAGTTCTCGATCATGAGCGAGGACGACTTCGACGCTAAGCGCGCCGAGTTCGGTGACGAGTTCATCGCCCTGATGGGCGCCGAAGGCGTCCACAAGCTGCTCGCCGAGATCGACCTCGACGTCGAGATCGAGAAGCTCCGCAACGACATGACCGGCAGCGAGCTGAAGGTCAAGAAGAACTCGAAGCGCCTGAAGGTGATGGAAGCCTTCAAGAAGTCGGGCATCAAGCCGCAGTGGATGGTGATGGAGGTCCTGCCGGTCCTGCCGCCGGACCTGCGCCCGCTGGTGCCGCTCGACGGCGGCCGCTTCGCGACCTCCGACCTGAACGACCTCTATCGTCGCGTCATCAACCGCAACAACCGCCTCGCGCGTCTGTTGGAGCTGAAGGCGCCCGAGATCATCGTCCGCAACGAGAAGCGGATGCTGCAGGAGGCGGTCGACTCGCTGCTCGACAACGGCCGCCGCGGCAAGGCGATGACGGGCGCGAACAAGCGCGCCCTCAAGTCGCTCGCCGACATGATCAAGGGCAAGAGCGGTCGCTTCCGCCCGAACCTGCTCGGCAAGCGCGTCGACTACTCCGGCCGCTCGGTCATCGTCGTCGGCCCGACGCTGAAGCTCCACCAGTGCGGCCTGCCCAAGCTGATGGCACTCGAGCTGTTCAAGCCGTTCATCTTCTCGCGCCTCGAGGCCATGGGCATCGCGACGACGATCAAGGCGGCAAAGAAGGAAGTCGAGTCGGGGACGCCGGTCGTCTGGGACATCCTCGAGGAGGTCATCAAGGAGCACCCGGTGCTCCTGAACCGCGCACCGACGCTGCACCGCCTGGGCATCCAGGCGTTCGAGCCGGTCCTCATCGAAGGCAAGGCGATCCAGCTGCACCCGCTCGTCTGCGCGGCGTTCAACGCCGACTTCGACGGCGACCAGATGGCGGTGCACATCCCGCTCTCGATCGAAGCGCAGATGGAAGCGCGCACGCTCATGCTGGCGTCGAACAACGTGCTCTTCCCGGCCAACGGCGAGCCGTCGATCGTGCCGTCGCAGGACGTCGTGCTCGGCCTTTACTACGCGACGCGCGAACGCATCAACGCCAGGGGCGAAGGCATCATCTTCGCCGACGTCCCCGAGGTGCAGCGCGCGCTCGACAACGAGCAGGTCGAGATCACCGCCAAGATCAGCGTTCGCCTGACCGAGTACGAGAAGAGCAAAGACAACGGCGATTTCACGCCGGTGACCAAGCTCGTCGACACGACGGTCGGCCGTGCGCTCCTGTCGGAGATCCTGCCGAAGGGGCTGCCGTTCGCGAACCTCAACAAGACGCTCAAGAAGAAGGAGATCTCGCGCCTCATCAACACGTCGTTCCGCAAGTGCGGCCTGAAGGATACGGTTGTCTTTGCCGACAAGCTGCTGCAGGCGGGCTTTCGCCTCGCGACCAAGGCCGGCATCTCGATCGCGATCGACGACATGCTCGTGCCGAAGGAAAAGCACGGCCTGATCGAGCGCGCCGAGAAGGAAGTCAAGGAGATCGAGCAGCAGTACGTCTCGGGCCTCGTGACCTCGGGCGAGCGCTACAACAAGGTCGTCGACATCTGGGGCAAGACCGGTGACGAGGTGGGCAAGGTCATGATGGCCCAGCTGTCCAAGCAGAAGACCGCGGACAGGAACGGCAAGCAGGTCGAGCAGGAGTCGTTCAACTCGATCTACATGATGGCCGACTCGGGTGCGCGCGGCTCCGCCGCGCAGATCCGCCAGCTCGCCGGCATGCGCGGCCTGATGGCCAAGCCCGACGGCTCGATCATCGAGACGCCGATCACCGCGAACTTCCGCGAAGGCCTGAACGTCCTCCAGTACTTCATCTCGACGCACGGCGCCAGAAAGGGCCTCGCCGACACGGCGCTGAAGACGGCCAACTCGGGCTACCTGACGCGCCGGCTGGTCGACGTGACGCAGGACCTGGTCGTGATCGAGGAAGACTGCGCGACCATGAACGGCATGAACATGCGCGCGCTCGTCGAAGGCGGCGAGGTCATAGAGAGCCTGCGCGACCGCGCGCTCGGCCGCGTCGCCGCGATCGACGTCCTCGATCCGGAGACGCAGGCGACGATCGTCCCCGCGGGCGAGATGCTCGACGAGGACGCGCTCGACGCGCTCGAAGCGGCGGCGATCGACGAGGTCAAGGTCCGCACCGCGCTCACCTGCGCGACGCGCTTCGGCATCTGCGCCAAGTGCTACGGGCGCGACCTCGGCCGCGGCGGCCTCGTCAACGTCGGCGAGGCGATCGGCGTGATCGCCGCGCAGTCGATCGGCGAGCCGGGCACGCAGCTGACGATGCGCACCTTCCACATCGGCGGCGCGGCTTCGCGAGCGGCGGTGGCGTCGGGCGTCGAAGCCAAGAGCGAAGGCACGGTCGGCTTCAACCCGACGATGCGCTACGTGACCAACGGCAAGGGCGAGCTGGTCGTGATCTCGCGCTCCGGCGAGATCGTCATCGCCGACCCGCACGGGCGTGAGCGCGAGCGTCACAAGGTGCCGTACGGCGCGCTGCTCGGGATCAAGCCCGACCAGCAGATCAAGGCCGGTGCGGTGCTCGCGAGCTGGGACCCGCTGACGCGGCCGATCATCACCGAGTTCGCCGGCCGGGCGAAGTTCGAGAACGTCGAGGAAGGCGTCACCGTCGCCAAGCAGCTCGACGAGGTCACGGGCCTGTCGACGCTGGTCGTGATCGATCCGAAGCGGCGCGGCGCGATCAAGGTCGTTCGCCCGCAGGTCAAGCTGCTCGATGCGGCCGGCAACGAGGTGAAGATCCCCGGCACCGACCACTCGGTGACGATCGCCTTCCCGGTCGGCGCGCTGATCCAGATCCGCGACGGCCAGGACCTCGCTCCCGGCGAGGTGATGGCGCGCATTCCGGTCGAAGGCCAGAAGACGCGCGACATCACGGGCGGCTTGCCGCGCGTGGCCGAGCTGTTCGAGGCGCGCACGCCGAAGGACAAGGGCACGCTCGCCGAGATGACCGGCACCGTCTCGTTCGGCAAGGAGACCAAGGGCAAGGTGCGCTTGCAGATCACCGACCCGGAGGGCAAGGTCTACGAGGAGCTCGTCCCGAAGGAGAAGAACATCGTGGTCCACGAGGGCCAGGTGGTCAACAAAGGCGAATCCGTCGTCGACGGCCCGGCCGATCCGCAGGACATCCTGCGCCTGCTCGGCATGGAAGAGCTCGCGCGCTACATCGTCGACGAGGTCCAGGACGTCTATCGCCTCCAGGGCGTGAAGATCAACGACAAGCACATCGAGGTGATCGTTCGCCAGATGCTGCGCCGCGTGCAGATCACGAACTCGGGCGACTCGGGCTACATCACCGGTGAGCAGGTCGAGCGCTCGGAGCTTCTCGGCAGGAACGACAAGCTGGTCGCCGACGGCAAGCTGCCGGCAACGCACGCGGACGTCCTGCTCGGCATCACCAAGGCGTCGCTGTCGACCGACAGCTTCATCTCGGCGGCGTCGTTCCAGGAGACGACGCGCGTCTTGACCGAGGCCGCGATCATGGGCAAGCGCGACGAGCTGCGCGGCTTAAAGGAAAACGTCATCGTCGGCCGGCTGATCCCGGCCGGCACCGGGATGGCGTTCCACGAGGCGAGGAAAGCCAAGGAAGCGATGGACGACGCCGAGCGCCGCGCCATCGCCGTCCAGGAGGCCGAGGAGCTCGCGGCGGTGCAGATGGCGCAGGTCGACGCGGCGAGCGACGCCGCTGCGGCCGCGACGACGACGACGGCATCCGAATAGTCCGAATAGTCGACGTCGAGCCTCCTTCGAAGGGCAGCCCACGGGCTGCCCTTTTTCATGGCCGCGACTCAGCGCGCAGCGGCCGGTGCGAGACGTTCGAGGGCGCTATCGATCGCCGGCAGGAAGCTGTTCAGCTCTGCGGCCAAGCCTCGTCCGCGCAGATCGACGAGCGTCGCGCGCAGCTCCTCGCCGTGTTCGCCTCGCCCGACCGCGACCAGCGCCGTCGCGCGCGCGACGACGAAATCGCAGAGAGCGAGCGGCTCGGCGGCGGTGTAGTTGCGGATGTGCTCGCACTGCTTCTCGACGCCGGCCCAGTCGCCGATCTCGAGCAGGGCGTCGATCGCCAACTCGGGAAGCTGAATCTGGTTGTGGCTGACGCAGCCGAGCCCGAGCAGCCGCTCGCCTTCGTCGAGCCAGCGGCGGCGCGCGTCGGGATCGGTCTCGATCTGGGCAAACACGCCGTGCAGCCACGGGCCGATGTGGCCCATGCCGTGCTGCCGGCACACCGCGAGGGCCTGCTCGGCACGTTCGCGCGCAGTCTTGCGGTCGTTGCGCCGGAGAGCAACGATGGCCAGCAACGCAAGCATCTGCGCCTCGAATCGTCGCGCCGCGACCGAAGCGATGAGCTCGAGGTTGGCCGTCGACTCGCGCTCGGTCTCGTCGAGCCGGTTGCGGATCAGTCCGTCGATCCAGTGGACCAGCGTGCGCGCCATGATCTCGGCCCGCGGCTGCGACGCTCGCGTGGCGAGTGCGACCGCTTCGCGTCCGACCGCGGCCGACTCGGCGATCTCGGCGAGGTGGATGCCGGTCCAGCCGACCATCGGCAGGTTGGCGACCTCGAGGCGGCCGAAGCCGTGCTCGCGCGCGAGCGCGACGCAGGCGCGGAACTGCTCGTGGGCGGAGCGCATCAACCCCTTCAGGTAGTAGCCGTCGCCGATTCCTCCGAGCGCTGCCGCCTCGGCCTCGAGCGAGCCCGAGGCGCGCGCGTGAACGAGCGCCTGCTCGTGCGAGCGCAGGCAGTCGAACTCGCGCCCGAGCGGGAAGTAGAGGTTGCCGCGCAAGTGGTGCAGGCGGGCGAGGTCGAGCTCGAGACCGGCCGCGCGCGCGAGCGGCTCGGCCTCGTCGAGCATCGCCAGCCCCTCGGCGATCCGGTCGGTGAGGCGCATCGCCGAGGCGACCGCGATCATGGCTCGCGCCCGTTCGGCGGGAGTTGCCGCGGTCGCGAGCGCGGTCCGTCCGGCATCGATCGCGTCGCCCGACCGGCCAAGCTCGACCAGCAGCCGACTGCGCGTCATCAGCAGGTTGAATCGCGTCTCCTGTTCGCTCGCCAGAGCGACCCCGCGCTCGACCAGCGCGAGCGCCGCGGGGAAGCGGAACTGCGCGGCCAGCGCTTCACCGGCGCCTAGGTAGGCCGACGGCGCGCGGGCGTCGTCAGCGCGATCGAAGTGCTCGGCGGCGAGCGCGGCGTCGCGGCTGGCGAACCATTCGCCGGCGCGCGCGTGGAGGCGTCGTCTGCGCGCATGCAGCAGTGACGCATACGCGCCGTCGCGGATCAGCGCGTGGCAGAACATCAGCTGGCCGCCGTCGGCGCGGACGAGGAAGTGTTCGACGAGGACGCGGCAGTCACAGGCCGGGTCTTCGACGAGGTGGCGCAGGGCATCGATCGCGAAGCGCTGGCCGAGCACGGCCGCTCCCTGGAGTGCAGCCTTGTCGACACCGCCGAGACGGTCCATCCGGGTGTGGACGAGCGCCTGGATCGAACCCGGAAGGCTCGCCTTCGTCGCCGCGCCAACGTCGAGCAGGAGCTGGAGCAGGAACAGGGGGTTGCCCTCGGCGCGCTCGACGCAGCTCGCGATCAGCTCCGGCGCGACCGTCGACGCCAGCCCGGCAAGGCGGAGCGCGTCGTCGCCGGCGAGCGGTGCGAGGTCGACGCCGAGCAGCGGCGCTCCATGCAGCTGCGTTCGCCAGGCCCCGGCGGTCGGATCGCCGGCGAAGCGCGTCGTCATGACGAGCAGGAGCGGCTGGCGCGCGGCGCTGACCGCGAGCGCCGCGAGACGTTCGAGCGTCCAGGCGTCGGCCCAGTGGATGTCTTCCACGACAACGAACAACGGCGCCGTCGCGGCGGCGCTCGCTGCCAGCGCGCAGAAGGCGTCGATCGTGCCGCGCTCGCGCGCCGCCGTGCTCATCGCCGCGGCGAGAGTGCGCAGATCGGCAGGCGGCGCGACGCCGAGCAGGTCGTGGCGGAAGAGCCGTTGCTCGGTGGCAAGCGTCTGCCCTGCGTCGCCACGAGCGAGTGCGCGGCGCTGCGCCTCGTCGTCCGCCGTTGCGGCGACGCCGAGCAGGCTGCGGGCCAAGTTCCGAATCGCATCTCTGCCGGTCTCCGAGCCGAAATCGAGCACCGTCGCGAGATGGCACGAGAAGCCGCGCGATGCGGCAACGCTGCCGAACTCGGCGACCAGGCGCGACTTGCCGACCCCCGGATCGCCGCGGACGATTACGACCCGGCTGCGCTTGCGCTCGGCGCAGGCTTCGGCGACGGCGCGGAACTCGCGCAGCTCCTCGTCGCGGCCGACCAGCGGCGCCGCGCCTGCCGCCGGCGCTGCCCGCGGGCCGCGGATACGCACCGCGACGAGCGGCAGTTCCTTGCCCTTGACCTCGGTCGCGACGCCGGCCTCGCCTTCGAAGAAGTCGGCCACCTGCCGCCAGGTCGACTCGCTGACGACGATCTCGCCGGGCGCTGCCAGACCACGCAGTCGCGCCGCGGTGTTCACCGCGTCGCCGGTGAGGGCGTAGTCGCCCGCCCGCGCGTCGCTGCGGCGGACGACGACGAGGCCGGCGTTGATGCCGGTGTGCATCCGCAGCGACCGTGCCGGTCCCTCGGGCAGCGTCCGGATGAAGTCGTCGACCGCATGGTGCAGCGCGAGCGCGGCGCTCACTGCGCTTCGGGCGTCGTCGCGGTGCGCCAGCGGCACGCCGAAGAGCGCCATGATCTCATCGCCGACGAACTGGTTGACGGTGCCGCCGAGCCGTTCGACGCAGGCGGTCGCGTCGGTTTTGATTCGCGCCATCACCGCCTCGACCTCCTCGGGGTCGAGCGCCTCGTTGAGCGCCGTGTAGCCCGAAAGGTCGGAGAACATCACTGTGGCGTGGCGCCGCTCGCCGTCGTCCGGGGCCGCGCCTCGTCCGGCTGTCTCGGCGCCGCAGGCGGCGCAGAAACGCTGTCGTTCGGCCAGCGTCGCGCCGCACTGGCGGCAGGCCTCGGCAAGCGCGCCGCCGCAGGCGCTGCAGAACCGGGCGCCCGGGGGGTTGTCGGCCTGGCAGCGAGCGCAGCGCATCGGTGCGTGGCGTTGAAGCGTCGGGACCTCATCATCAGCCCCCGCCGCGCGAGCGGCAAGGCCGGCTTGCGAAGGGGTCCTGCCCGGCATACAATCGTCGGCTTTTCTCGCCTGGGCCAAAGCCAATGGCCGGGCGCGAAGTTCCCGAGGGGTCGGCCGCCGGTGGCGGCGCGTTTTCAGGGGCTTCACCAACACGAGTTCTTATGCCCACGATCAACCAGCTCGTTCGCCACGGCCGCGAGACCGAGACCGTCAAGTCGAAGTCGCCTGCTCTGCAGGGCGGCCCACAGCGCCGCGGCGTCTGCACGCGCGTCTACACGACGACGCCGAAGAAGCCGAACTCGGCGCTCCGCAAGGTCGCCAAGGTGCGCCTGACGAACGGCTTCGAGATCATTTCGTACATCGGTGGCGAGGGCCACAACCTGCAGGAGCACAGCGTCGTGCTGGTGCGCGGCGGCCGGGTCAAGGATCTGCCGGGCGTGCGCTATCACATCGTGCGCGGCTCGCTCGACCTGCAAGGGGTGAAGGACCGTAAGCAATCGCGCTCCAAGTACGGAGCGAAGCGCCCGAAGAAGGCGTAGGCGCGGCCGCCAGCCGCGCAGGGGGAGTCGGCGCGGCCATTGGCCGTGCCCAGGAGGCCGGGCGAGAGCCCGGTCGAGTAAGTGAAGGGTCTCGTGGCCCTTCGCGAAGCGGGGCCGCTGGCCCGCTTCAACTGAAATCGTCAAGGAACTGCAATGCCGCGTCGTCGTGAAGTCCCCAAGCGGGACATCCTCCCCGATCCCAAGTTCGGATCGGTCGATCTCTCCAAGTTCATGAACGTGATCATGGAGTCGGGCAAGAAGGCCGTCGCCGAGCGCATCATCTACGGCGCGCTCGACCAGGTCGAGAAGAAGTCCGGCAAGGATCCGCTCGAGATCTTCATCGTCGCCTTGAACAACATCAAGCCGATGGTCGAAGTGAAGTCGCGCCGCGTCGGCGGCGCGAACTACCAGGTGCCGGTCGAGGTGCGTCCGGTGCGCCGGGTTGCGCTGGCGATGCGCTGGCTGAAGGAATCGGCGAGGAAGCGCGGCGAGAAGTCGATGGCGCAGCGGCTCGCCAACGAGCTGCTCGAGGCGGTCGAGGGCCGCGGCGGCGCGATGAAGAAGCGCGACGAAGTGCACCGCATGGCCGAGGCCAACAAGGCCTTCTCGCACTTCCGCTTCTGAGCCGAGCCTAGCGCAGTCATCCTCGCCCGCAGCCCGTCGGGCCGCCCACGAGGCGGCGGCTCGCCACGGGCGCGACGCACCCGGAGCTTTCCATGTCCCGCAAGACCCCCATCGAGCGCTACCGAAATATCGGCATCTCGGCCCACATCGACGCCGGCAAGACGACGACGACCGAGCGCATCCTCTATTACACCGGCGTCAACCACAAGATCGGCGAAGTCCACGACGGTGCCGCGACGATGGACTGGATGGAGCAGGAGCAGGAGCGCGGCATCACGATCACGTCGGCGGCGACGACCTGCTTCTGGAAGGGGATGGACCTCAAGTTCCCCGAGCACCGGATCAACATCATCGATACCCCGGGCCACGTCGACTTCACGATCGAGGTCGAGCGCAGCATGCGCGTGCTCGACGGCGCGGTCATGGTCTACGACTCGGTCGGCGGCGTCCAGCCGCAGTCGGAGACCGTCTGGCGCCAGGCCAACAAGTACAAGGTGCCGCGCCTCGCGTTCGTCAACAAGATGGACCGCGTCGGCGCCGACTTCTTCCGCGTCCGCCAGATGATGATCGACCGCCTGAAGGCGAACCCGGTCGTGATCGTCATTCCGGTCGGCGCCGAGGACCACTTCAAGGGCGTGGTCGACCTCATCAAGATGAAGGCGATCTACTGGGACGAGGCGTCCCAGGGCATGAAGTTCAGCTACGAAGCGATTCCCGCCGAGCTCCAGGCCGAGGCCGAAAAGTGGCGCGAGGCCATGGTCGAGGCGGCGGCCGAGGCCAACGAAGAGCTGATGAACAAGTACCTGGAGACGGGCGAGCTGACCGAGGCCGAGATCAACACCGGCATCCGTTTGCGCACGATCGCCGGCGAGATCCATCCCATGCTTTGCGGCAGCGCGTTCAAGAACAAGGGCGTGCAGCGCATGCTCGACGCGGTGATCGACTTCATGCCGTCGCCGGTGGACATTCCGCCGGTGCCCGGCACCGACGACGACGACAAGCCGGTGGTTCGCCGCCGTGCCGATGACGAGAAGTTCTCCGCCCTTGCCTTCAAGCTGATGACCGACCCGTACGTCGGCCAGCTCACGTTCGTGCGCGTCTATTCCGGAATCCTCAAGTCGGGCGACTCGGTGTTCAACCCGATCCGCGGCAAGAAGGAGCGCATCGGCCGGATCCTGCAGATGCACGCCAACCAGCGCGAGGAGATCAAGGAGATCCTGGCCGGCGACATCGCCGCCTGCGTGGGCCTCCGCGATGTGACGACCGGCGAGACGCTGTGCGACCCGGCGGCGATCATCACGCTCGAGAAGATGATCTTTCCTGAGCCGGTGATCTCGCAGGCGGTCGAGCCGAAGACCAAGGCCGACCAGGAGAAGATGGGCATCGCCCTCGGCCGCCTGGCCCAGGAAGACCCGTCGTTTCGTGTCAAGACCGACGAGGAGAGCGGCCAGACCATCATCTCCGGCATGGGCGAGCTCCACCTCGAGATCATCGTCGACCGCATGAAGCGCGAGTTCGGCGTCGAGGCCAATGTCGGCAAGCCGCAGGTCGCGTACCGCGAGACGATCAGGAGGAAGGTCGCCGACGTCGAAGGCAAGTTCGTCCGCCAGTCGGGTGGCAAGGGCCAGTACGGCCACGTCGTGTTCACGGTCGAGCCGCAGGAGCCGGGCAAGGGCTTCGAGTTCGTCGACGCGATCAAGGGCGGCGTCGTTCCGCGCGAGTTCATCCCCGCGGTCAGGAAGGGCGTCGAGGACTCGCTGCCCAACGGTGTGCTCGCCGGCTACCCGGTCGTCGATGTCAAGGTGACGCTCACGTTCGGCTCGTACCACGAGGTCGACTCGAACGAGAACGCGTTCAAGATGGCGGCGTCGTTCGGCTTCAAGGACGGCTGTCGCAAGGCGTCGCCGGTCATCCTCGAGCCGATGATGGCGGTCGAGGTCGAGACGCCGGAGGACTTCGCGGGCAACGTCATGGGCGACTTGTCGTCGCGTCGCGGCATGGTCCAGGGGATGGACGACATCGCCGGTGGCGGCAAGATCATCAAGGCCGAGGTCCCGCTCTCGGAGATGTTCGGCTACTCGACGACGCTGCGCTCGATGAGCCAGGGCCGGGCGACGTATACGATGGAATTCAAGCACTACAGCGAGGCGCCGAAGAACGTCGCCGACGCGATCATCACGGCAAGGGGCAAGTAAATGGCCAAGAGCAAGTTTGAAAGAACCAAGCCGCACGTCAACGTTGGCACGATTGGGCACGTCGATCATGGCAAGACGACGTTGACGGCGGCGCTGACGTCGGTGTTGAGCAAGCTCTACGGTGGCGAGGCCAAGGCGTACGACCAGATCGACGCGGCGCCCGAGGAGAAGGCGCGCGGCATCACCATCAACACCGCC
>DASXLD010000048.1:0-35933 GCA_036496385.1 Caldimonas sp.
AGCTCGGCGGCGCTGTTCCAGCTGTTCGTCGGCGCCGACGTTCCACACGGCGACGCCGTCGTCGCGCCGGTCGGTGCGCCGACGCCACCGTTCAAGCGCGTCTATTCGATCGGCGTGCGGATGATCTTCGACTGGCGGAGCTACTTCGGAGTGCCTTGAGATGCGAGCGACGCAGAGGCGCTCGCACGGGAAGCCCGCAGCGCCTCGGGGAGAGGCGCGTGCGCAACGAAGACTACTTCTTCGTTTCCTCGACCATCACCGCCACCGCTTCGGTGTAGATGGCCTCGACCTGGTCGCCCTTCTTGATGTTCTTGAGCTGGTCCGGATCCTCGACGTGAAGATCGACGAGACCCTTGGGCCCGCGCAGCGTCACCATGTGCGTCTTTTGATTGACGCCGACGACGTCGGCAAGAACAGTCACCTGGCGACCGGCGGCAGCGCCCGGCTGCGCGCCGGGAGCTGCGCTGACGGCAGCGCCCCGCTCCGAGCCGCCACGAACGCCGCCGCCGTTCTTCTTGAGCTCGAGCGACAGCGCCTCGACGTACTCGACGTGGACCTTGTCGCCGAGCTGAATCTTGTCGAAGTTCTTGACCTCGGGGCCGGCGACGACCTCGACGATCTTGGCGCTGGCCGTCTTCAGCGTGACGATCCGGAATTCCCGATCGATGCCGACGACGACGGCCGACGCCTTGGTGGTTTGCACGGCGACGGCCTTGCCGGGCGACGTCGACATTGCCGTCGTCGTGGTCGGGGCCTGTTGCGCAGCTGCCGAGAGCGGCGCGGCGCCGGCGATCGCGCTGGCAACCAGGAGCGCGATCTTGGTGGTCTCGAATGTCATGGGTTCTCCGGGGAATGCACGTTGAGATGAACGTGGCGATCAGATTGGCTCAGAACGTGCCCGTCAGGGACAGTAGCAGGCCGGAATAGCCGAACCTCAGATTGCCGTTGAAATTGGTCTTCTCGACGTCGACCTTGGTCGTGAAGCGGTTGTAGGCCAGCCCGACGCCGAAATTGCGAGTGAACATCCAGGTCACGCCGACGCGCCCGTCGACCCAACGGCCATCGTAATCGCCGACCTTGATCTTGAAGGCCTGGATCAGCCCATCGAGATACCAGTCCGGCGCGAAGGCGTAGCCGGCGCGAAAGCCGATCACCGGCAGCGGCACGGGCAGGTTGCTTTCCTTGGTCTGGACGCCGGACCCTGCCACACCGTTGACGGAGCCCACCCCCGAGAGGCGCAGCGACATGTCGGTGTAGTGCACGCCGAGCGACCCCGCGAGCTCCCAGGTGGGTTCATGGACGAACGCGTATTCGTACGCCAGTTCGTAGACGGAGACTTTGGTCCGCGCCTCGACGCTGGCGCCGAGGTTGTAGGTGATGTCGTCCCACATGACGTCGCGGTCCAGCGTCCTCGTGCGCGTCACGCTGTTCTCGAAGTACATGGCGCGGATGTGGTGCCGCGGGGTGATGCGCCACAGCCCTTCGAGGCGAAAGCGGGTCGCGTTGGATCCGGTGCCGAAGGTGTCGTTGAAGTCGATGTCCGGGTTCGTCGTCGACGATCCGTTGAGATTCGCCTTCACATCGTTCGACACGATGAACGCGCCGGCGCTGAAGACGAAAGGGTTCGCGATCAAGCCTTGGGCGTTCGTCAGCTGCGCATAGGCGGGCGCGGCGGCAAGTACGCCGAGAAGGCCGCCCGACACCAGCTTCGCGACCTGTTTCCCGGTTCTCGAATTCATGGTTCCTCCTGGTTCAACTCGCGGACACACCGCCACCTTGCCGGCGATGGGCCCCCTCCCGGCCAGACGCTAATGTCCTCGCCGAAGAGCGCCTATTGGACCTTGGGCCTATGGCTCGTGCGCCGATTCACGAAGGGTACCGCGAACTTCTCGCGCGACGCCGCGATTCGGCAGCGTCGTCGAGGGACCGTCGCGCCAACGCAACCGCAAAGGTTGACGCGGTGCGGAACCAATGCCAGGGGCTCGATGCAGATCCCGCGCTTGGGACGATCGATCGATGGCCAAGACGTCCGCCGCAGAGCAAGCATGGCGCTACTTCTCCGGTTGCCACCACCGGATCATTTCTTCGCTGCGCAACGGCCCTCGATTTGCCGTCGGCGTCGCCCTTGCCTATGCTGGGCGATCCCAGATCGAGGAGCCCGCCGTCGCCGCGCAACTCACCACCGTCGGAACGGAATCTGTCGCGCGCGGGCTCGCGCGATTCCTGGAGGCCACCTGCGGCGCTGGCAGCACGGCCGAGGATCTACGCGTGATGGAAGCCGGTCATGCCGGGCTGACCTTCGGCTTCGACTTGGTCCAGGCGGGTACCGATCAGCGGCGCGGCCTCGTCCTCAAGCTCGCGCCGCCAGGCGTGCGCCGGTCCGGCAACACCGACGTCTGCAGGCAGATACCACTGCTGCGCGCGCTTGCAGCGGCCGGCCTTCCGGTGCCCGGCGTTGCGCACGCCGATGCGGGCGAAGGCTGGTTCGGCACGCCGTTCATCATGATGGAACGCCTGCCCGGAATGCCGTTCTTCGTCTGGCAACCCGATCCCTCGTTCGACCGTTCTTCGGCCGCCGTGACACCGCTCTACGAGCAGACGATCGACGCGATGGCGGCGCTGCACCGCTTCGACTGGCAGCGCCACCTGCCCGACTGGGAAGCACCGCGCGAGCTCGGCGACGAGATCGTGCGCTGGGATCCGATCCTCGCCAAGTCGCCGCGCCCCGACTGGCTCGCAAGCGGCCGGGCCGTTCGCGAGGCGCTGCTCGCGACCCGGCCCGACGGCGCGCCGATCGGCCTCGTGCATGGTGACTGTCAGCCCGGCAACGCGCTCTTCGACGGCGGTCGCCTGACCGGCCTGATCGACTGGGAGCTGGCCTCGATCGGCAGCCGTCGCATCGATGCCGGCTGGATGATGATGCTCGCCGATCCGGCGAGCTGGCCCGAAGGCTGGCGGCCGTGCTGCCCGATGACGCCGGCGCAGGTCGCGGCCCGCTATGCCCACGCCATGGGCGAAGTCTGCGACGACCTGTCTTGGTATCAGGCCTATGCCGGTTACCGCCTCGGCGCGATCTCGTGCCTCAACGTGCACCTGCATCGCAGCGGTCGCCGGCCCGACGCCGTCTGGGAGCGCTTCGCCCTCGCGATTGCGCCCATGTTCGGCCGCGCTGCGGCGATCCTCGACCGCCTCCCCGTCACTTCCGAAGCGCGCCGATGATCGACTTCTCCTTGCCGCCCGAGCACGTCGAGCTGCGCGAGCGCGTCACCGCTTTCATCCGCGCCGAAGTCATTCCGCGCGAGAACGATCCGCGCCAGGACGCACATGGACCGAGCGATGCGTTGCGGCTCGAGCTGGTCGGCCTGGCGCGCGCCGCCGGCCTGCTGTCGCCGCACGCACCGGCCGCGTGGGGCGGCCTCGGCCTCGACCATCGCGGCATGGCGGTGGTGTTCGAGGCCGCCGGCTACAGCCTGCTCGGCCCGCTGGCGCTCAACATCCAGGCGCCCGACGAAGGCAACACGAACCTGCTGCACAAGGTCGCCACCGTGGCGCAGCAGGAGCAGTGGCTGCGCCCGCTGGTCGCCGGCACGATCCGCACCGTGTTCTCGATGACCGAGCCCGACGACGGCGCCGGCGCCGACCCGTCGCTGCTGAAGACCACGGCGCGCGCCGACGGCGACGACTTCGTCATCGACGGCCGCAAGTGGCTGATCACCGGCGTACCGGGCGCGGCGCTTAACATCGTGATGGCGCGCACCTTCGACGCCGCCGGCGCCGACATCGGCGCCAGCATGTTCCTGGTCGACATCGACGCGCCGGGCTTTCGCGTCGTCCGCCAGCTCGACACGATCGATGCGGTCTCGCCCGGCGGTCACGCGGTGGTCGAGTTCGACGGCGTGCGCGTGCCGCGCAGCGCGGTGCTCGGCGAGCTCGGCCAGGGATTTCGCAATGCCCAGGTGCGCCTCGGCCCGGCGCGTCTCACGCACTGCATGCGCTGGCTCGGCGCGGCCCGCCGCGCCCACGACGTCGCGGTCGACTACGCGCGGCGCCGTCATGCGTTCGGCAAACGGATCGGCGAGCACCAGGGAGTCGGCTTCCAGCTCGCCGACAACGAGATCGAGCTGCATGCCGCGCGTCTCGCCGTCTGGCATGCCGCCTGGCTGCTTGATCAAGGCGAGCACGCCCGCACCGAGACGAGCCGGTGCAAGGTGTTCTGCTCGGAGGCACTGAGCCGCGTCGTCGACCGCTCGCTGCAGGTCCTCGGCGGCATGGGCATCACGGCCGACACCGTGGTGCAGCGCATCTACCGCGAGATCCGCCCGTTTCGCATCTACGACGGGCCGTCGGAGGTGCATCGCCACGCATTGGCGCGGCGCATCGTCGGTGCCTGAACATGCTAATCACCCGTGCCGCCAGCTTCGACGAGATCCATCGCGCGTTCCAGTGGCAACTGCCGGCGCGCTACAACATCGCCCGGGATGTCTGTGATCGGCATGCGGCAGGTCCCGAGCGCACCGCTCTGATCCACGAGCGCGGCGACGGCAGCGTCGCGCGCTACACCTTCCGGCAAGTGCAGCGGCTCGCCAACCAGTGCGCGAACCTGCTGCTGCATCTCGGCCTGGCGGAAGGCGACCGAGTGCTGATCTACCTGGGCCAGGATCCGGCGACCGCGGTCGCGCACGTCGCCTGCTGGAAAGCCGGCCTGATCTCGGTGCCGACGTCGCTCCTCTTCGGCACCGACGCGCTCGCCTACCGTCTGCGCGACAGCGGCGCCAAGGTCCTGATCACCGACGCTGCGCACTGGCCGACGGTCGCAGCCGTGCGCGAGCAGGCGCCCGATCTCGTCCACGCGATGCTGATCGACGGCCGCGCCGACGGCACGCTCCATTTCTGGGCAGAGCTCGCGCGTGCCGCCGACGCGTTCGAAACGCTCGCGCTCACGCCCGACACGCCGGCCTTCATCAACTACACCTCGGGCACGACCGGCTTGCCAAAGGGGACGCTGCAGGGTCACCGCTCGATGCTCGGCCACATGCCGGGGCTGGAGCTGGTCTACGACTTCATGCCGCAGCCGGCCGACGTGATGTGGTCGCCCGCCGACTGGTCCTGGCTGGCCGGCTTGATGGACGTGCTGATGCCGGCCTGGTTCTGCGGCCTGCCGGTGCTGACCTACCGCAACACCAGCTTCGACCCGGAGGAAGCGTTCCACTTGATGGGCAAGCACCGGGTCCGCATCAGCCTGCTGACGCCGACGATGTTGCGCCGCCTCAGCGTCGTCGCCGACCCGCTGCGCCGCCACGGCGTCGCCTTGCGTTCGGTCATCAGCGGCGGCGAATCGGTGGGGCGCGAGACGCTCGAGTGGGCGCGCGGCGCGCTCGGCATCGAGGTCAACGAGGTCTTCGGCCAGACCGAATGCAACATCGTCCTCGGCAACTGCACGCAGGTGCTGGTGCCCAAGGCGGGCTCGCTCGGCAAGGCCCTGCCCGGCCACGTCGCGGCGATCGTCGACGATGCCGGCCGGCCGCTGCCGGCGGGCACGATCGGCAACATCGCGTTCCGGCGGCCCGACCCGGTGATGCTGCTCGAATACTGGCGCAAGCCCGAAGCGACGCGCGACAAGTTCGCCGGCGAGTGGCTCCTCACCGGCGACCTCGGTCGCTGCGACGAAGACGGCTACTACTGGTACGTGAGCCGCGCCGACGACGTGATCACCAGCGCCGGCTATCGCATCGGCCCGGGCGAGATCGAGGACGCGCTGAACGGCCACCCGGCGGTCGCGATGTCGGCGGTGATCGGCGTGCCCGATCCGGTCAAGACCGAGGCGATCCGCGCCTTCGTGCTGCTGCGCCCCGGCCACGCCGCGAGCCCGGAACTGGCCGAGCAGATCCGCGATTCGGTGCGCACGCGACTGGCCCGCCACGAGTGCCCGCGCGATATCGAGTTCGTCGACGCGCTGCCGCTCACCACGACCGGCAAGATCATGCGGCGCGAGCTGCGCAAGCGCGCGACCTAGGGAAATCCTTGGCGCCTTGCCCTTGCGAAAGCGGGCGCCGACGCCGAATATCAATCCCCGGTTACCGACGAGTAACCGGCTTCGCCGCACGACAAGACAGCCAGGCCGCGCTCGCGTGGACCGGGCGCGCAAGGAGACCTGTTTGGCCGGTGTCGCCAGCCTCGCATCCGCGTGGACGCGAACGCTCGATCGCGGAGAGCAGCGTGCCGTCAAGCGCGATGCCGTGCTGCGTGCGGCAGCCCAGCTGTTCAACGAGTTCGGCTACCACGCGACCTCGCTCGAGATGGTGGCCGAGCGCCTGCAGGTCACCAAGCCGACGCTCTACTACTACGTCCGCAACAAGGAAGAGATCCTGTTCGAGTGCGTACGGCTCGGCCTCGAGCTGCTGCGCTCGGCGATCGCCGAAGCCGCCGCCTCGGGCGGCACGGCGCTCGACAAGCTGATGGCGGCGATGCACGAATACGCGCTGATCGTCACCTGCGATTTCGGCATGTGCCTGATCCGCGTCGGCGAGGACCCGCTCGCGCCGGCGGCGCGCAAGAAGCTGCGCGGCCTCAAGGCCGAGCTCGACCACGAGTTCCGCGCCCTGATCGAGCAGGGCATCGCCGAAGGCTCGCTCGCGCCCTGCGATCCGAAGCTGGCCGCGTTCACCCTCGCCGGCGCGCTGAGCTGGATCGGCCGCTGGTACGACCCGCGCGGCCCGCTCGATGCCGAAGCCGTCGCGCGGCAAAGCACTGCCATCCTGATGAACGGGCTGGCGCCGCATCGCGGCCCGGCCGCGGCCAGTGCGCGATGAAGCGCCAGCCGATCTCCCAGCAGACGATCGTCTTCGCGATCTTCGTCTTGATGTTCGTCGGCTTCAGCCTGTTCCTGCCCGGCTTTTTCGCCGCCGGCAACCTGCTCGGACTGCTGCAGAACGTCGCCATCCTCGGCATCCTTGGCCTGGCGATGGCGATCGTCGTCATCGGCCGCGGGATCGACATCTCGATGGTCGCGGTGCTCGCGGTGCCGGCCGGCTTGGTGCTGCAGCTCGTGCAGGACGGGCACCCGGTGCCGATGGCGTTCCTCGCCGCACTCGCGCTCGCGCTCACGTTCGGCCTGGTCAACGGCTGGCTCATCGCCTATGCCGAGGTCCCGTCGCTCTTCACCACGCTCGCCTCGGGCCTGTTCCTCGCCGGCCTCGGCCAGGTGGCGTTCTTTCGCCTCGACATCGTGCAATGGAGCCCGCAGCTCGACAGCCTGTCGTGGGTCGGCCGCGGCACGCTGCTCGGCGTGCCGATGCCGGTGGTCATGTTCGCCCTCGTCGCCGCCGCCGTGTCTTTCTTCCTGCGCCGCACGCGCCTGGGCACGTACGTCTACGCGGTCGGCGACAACCCCTTCGGCGCGCGCGTCACCGGCATCCCGACGCGCCCGGTGATCGTGCTGCAGTACGTGCTCGCAGCGTTGATCGGCGCCTTCGCGGGCATGGTGATGGCCGCCTCGGTCAACAGCATGCCGACGCGGATCTACAACTCGACGCTGATCTACGACGTGATCCTCGTCGTCGTGCTCGGCGGGATCGGCCTCTCCGGCGGGCGCGGCGGCGTCGTCAATGTCGTCATCGGCACGCTGCTGATCGGCACGCTGCTCAACGGCATGACGATCCTCGACGTCTCCTACTCGGCGCAGAACCTCATCAAAGGCGTGATCCTGCTGGTCGCGATCCTGATCGATTCGCTTCTCAATCCCCGCAACGAAGAAACCGCGCAGCAGGGAGACATCTGAGGCCCACGCATCCGAACCGCGACGGCGGCCGCTCTGCCGCTTCCTTTCCACGATGTCCGAAAAGACAGGAGACACGCATGAAGCTGCTATCACGCTCCACCCGTTCCGGCGCCGCGCTGGCGGCCC
This sequence comes from Caldimonas sp., assembly GCA_036496385.1. Classification (GTDB taxonomy): domain Bacteria; phylum Pseudomonadota; class Gammaproteobacteria; order Burkholderiales; family Burkholderiaceae_C; genus Schlegelella_A. The sequence goes on from DASXLD010000048.1 coordinate 7,904, forward strand.
TGACGATCCTCGCCGGCCTGACCGTCGGGCAGCTTGCCTACGCCCAGGGCAAGGGCATCGACGAGCCGTTCCGCGACGCCTATCGCAAGAGCCTGGCCGGCAAGACCGTCGCCTACGTGCCGGTGGCGCTCGGCTTCGACCTCGCCCAGGGCTGGCTCGAAGGCCTGAAGAAGGAGCTCGAGCCGCTCGGCGTCAAGATCGTCGTCCGCGATCCGAACTGGAACACCAACGCCGGCGCTCAGGCGGTCACCACGCTGATCAGCGAGAAGCCCGACGTCATCGTCGTCCACAACCCCGACGTGCAGACCTATGCCAAGCTGCTGCAGAAGGCCGAGGCGCAGGGCATCCAGATCGTGCAGATCAACATGCGCTCGGCATACCCCTCGGTGGTGTACGTCGGCGCCGACTGGGTCGAGGTCGGCGAGAAAGCGACGACCGCCGTCGTCAACGCCTGCAAGGGCAAGTCGAACAAGATCGCGGTCGTCCAGGGCGCACTGTCGGCGGCGGCCAGCGCCTACACGCTGAAGGGCGTCGAGAACGTGCTGGCAAAGAATCCCGACGTCAAGGTCGTCTCCAGCCAGGCCGCCGACTGGGACGCCGCCAAGGCCAAGGGCATCACCCAGACGGTGCTGAAGCAGCACCCCGACCTGTGCGGCATCGTCGGCTTCTGGGACGGCATGGACTCGGGCACCGCAGCCGCGATCAAGGAAGCCGGCCTCACCGGCAAGGTCTTCCTCGCCACCTCGGGCGGCGGCGAACAGAAGGGTGCCTGCGAGCAGGTCAAGTCGGGCGCGTTCGACCTCGACCTGAGCTACGACGTGCCGACCCAGGCCAGCAACATGGCCGCTTCGATCAAGTGGCTGCTGCAGAACCCCGGCAAGACGGGCACCGCGAAAGGCTCGATCTACACGACGCTGATCCCGATCACCAAGGCCAACGCCGGCGCCGAAGGCACTTGCTGGAAGCTCGGCAAGACTTGAGCGCGCTGCACTGAAGCACGGCCCCGCCACGCGGCGGGCCGTTGCCCGGTTCGCCCTGGAGACATCGCTGCGATGAACGAAACGGTGACCGCGTCTCGCCCGAGTGCGCGCGACGCAGCGGCCGGGGCCGGCGCCGCTGCCGTGCGCGCCCATGTCGAAGAAGGCTGGACCGACACGCTGACGCGCTGGCGCTATCGCTACTGGCCCGACCATGCGCTTGGCGAAATACTCGCCAAGCGCTGGATGGAAACCGCGATCCCGGTGATCGTGCTGGCGCTGGTCGCGTTTTCGCTGGCCGAGGCGATCCCCAACTTCCTGACGCCGGCCGCTCTCGCCGACACCGGGCGCCAGGCCGGCGAGATCGGCTTCATCGTGCTCGGCATGGCGCTGGTCATGATCGTCGGCGGCATCGACCTCTCGGTCGGCTCGATGTTCGCGCTGACGAACTTCTGTGCGCTCTACCTGATGCACGTCCTGAAATGGGCGGTGGCACCGGCCGTCGTCGTCACGCTGCTCTGCGGGGCGGCGCTCGGCGCGCTCAACGGCGTGCTGATCGGCTACTTTCGCCTGCGCGCCTTCCTGACGACGCTGATCACGCTGATCATCTACCGTGCCCTCTACGATCTGTTCACCGCCGACTACGCAACCGCGATCGCCGGCGGCTTCCCGGACTCGAAGGCCTGGGACTTCATCGGCAACGGCGACTGGCTCGGCGTGCCGACCGTCGTCTACGTGTATGCCGCGGTCGCGATCTTCGGCCACGTCTTTCTGACCCGGCTGCGCCCGGGCTGGCACGTCACCGCGATCGGCGGCTCGCGCCGCTCGGCCTACAACACCGGCATCGCGGTGCGCCGCACGGTCGCCCTGTGCTACGTCGCGAGCGGCGTGCTGACGGCGCTCGGCGGCGTCTTCTTCGCATCGCGCCTCGCCACCGCCGGCGGCGACATCGGCGTCAGCCTCGAGATCACGGTGCTGACCGCGGCCGTGCTCGGCGGCATCAGCCTCGGCGGCGGCAAAGGCTCGGTGATGAAGGCACTGGTCGGAACGCTGATCGTGCTCCTGATCATCAACGGCCTGACCACCCTTTCGCTGCACGGCGGCTACAACCGCATGGTGCTCGCCGGCATCCTCGTGCTCGCCGCGGTGATCGATATCCGCTGGCTGAAGAACCGGCACCGCATCGTCAACAAGGTCTACGTCAGCCCCACCTATCACGGCATGCCGACGCTGCCGTCGACCGCGCCCGACTGCGGCACGGCGTGGGCCCTGAACGATCGGCTGCGGCCGGCGACGCCGATCGGCCTGGGCCGCATCGAAGGCCCCGAGGACGTCATCCTCGACCGCCACGACAACCTCTACGCGGGCTCGCGCCACGGCGACATCATTCGCTTCCTCGCCCCCGACTACGAGCGGATGGAAATCTTTGCCCACATCGGCGGCACGCCGCTCGGCATGGCCTTCGACCGCAAGGACAACCTCTACGTCTGCATCGGCGGCATGGGGCTGTACCGCGTCACTCCCGAGCGCAAGGTCGAGAAGGCGACCGACGAGACCAACCGCAGCTATTCGTCGATCAACGACGACAGCCGCCTGCGCCTGGCCGATGACCTCGACATCAGCGACGACGGCCGGATCTTCTTCTCGGAGGCGACCGTACGCTTCGAGATGCACGAGTGGGCCACCGACGGCCTCGAGGCGCGCGGCAACGGCCGCATCATCTGCTTCGACACCAACACCGGCAAGACGCACACCGTCATCCGCGATCTGAAGTTTCCGAACGGCGTCTGCATCGCGAGCGACGGCCAGTCGTTCCTGTTCGCCGAGACGTGGGGCTGCACCGTCAAACGCCACTGGTTCGACGGGCCGAAGAAGGGCAAGACCGAGATCGTGCTCGAGAACCTGCCGGGCTTTCCCGACAACATCAACAACTCGTCCGACGGCCACTACTGGATGTCGCTGGTCGGCATGCGCTCCCCGGCGCTCGATCTCGCCTGGAAGATGCCGGGCTTTCGCAAGCGGATGGCCAAGCGCGTCGCTCGCGACGAGTGGCTGTTCCCGAACATCAACACGGGATGCGTGCTGAAGTTCAACGAGCAGGGCGAAGTGCTCGAGACGATGTGGGACCTCGGCGGCCAGAACCATCCGATGATCACCTCGATGCGCGAGCACCGCGGCTACCTCTACCTCGGCGGCATCATGAACAACCGGGTCGGCCGGCTCAAGCTCGAAGGCGCCGACCCCGACTTCATCCAGTACGACCGGCGCTGGGGGAAGGCCGCGTGATCGGCGCGCTCCTCGACTGGAAGGAGCGCCTGCTCGGCCGTGGCGACGCGTCGATCACGGTGCCGGTCTTCGACGGCGCCCTGAAGTCGAACAACATCCTCGAAGAGGCGCCGGTGTTCGCTTCGCTCGAGGCGCCGGAGGATCTGGCGACCGACGGGCGCTCGCTCTTCGTCGCCGACGGTCAGCAGGTCTTGCGCTACGACGTGTCGACGCCGGGCGCTGCGCCGAGCGCCGCGGACGCGCAGCGCGTCGAACGGACCGTCACCGCCTTGGCGTGCCTGCCAGCGGGCGGCGTCGCAGTCGCGCTCGGCGGTCGCGAGATCCGCATCGTCGGTGGCGCGCACGATGGCCGACGCTGGGGCGACGTCGGCGGCGAGAAGCTCAACGCCGTCAACGCGATCGCCGCGGCGCCCGACGGCCGGCTGCTCGTCACCGATGGCTCGCTGGAGCATCCCGTCGATCACTGGCGCCATGACCTGATGGGCCTCGGTCGCAGTGGGCGCCTCTTCGAGCTTCAGCCCGGCGACGGCACGGCCCGCGTGCTCGCCAGCGGGCTCGCGCACGCCTTCGGCGCCTGCGCCTCCGGCGACGAGGTCTGGGTCAGCGAAAGCTGGGCGCACCGCGTGCGCGCCTATGCGAACGGCCGGCGCGGCCGTGCCATCACCGACTCGCTGCCCGGCTACCCGTCGCGCCTGGCTCCGGCCGCGGGCGGCGGCTTCTGGCTCACCTGCTTCACGCTGCGGACGCAGCTGGTCGAGTTCGTGCTGCGCGAGCATGCCTACCGCAAGCGCATGCTCGCCGAGATCGAGCCGCAGCACTGGATCGCGCCGGCGCTGAACTCCGGCAACACCTTCCTCGAGCCGATGCAGGGCGCGCAGCTGAAGATGATGGGCGTCGTCAAGCCCTGGGCGCCGCCGCGCTCGTACGGTTTGGTGATCCGCCTCACCGACGCGGGCCTGGTGCGCTACTCGCTGCACAGCCGCTTCGACGGCAAGCACCACGGAGTCGTCGCCGCGGTCGAATGCGGCGGCGATCTGTTCGTTCTCGCCAAGGGATGCCGCAAGGTGCTGCGTCTCTCGGTGGCGACGGCGGAACGGAGCCTGCAGTCATGAGCGCCGATCCTTCTGCCGTCGCGCCGACGATCCTCGAGCTGCGCCAGGCGACCAAGAAGTACGCCGGCGTACCGGCGATCGACGGCGTCGACTTCGCGCTGCGCACGGGCGAGATCCACGCCATCGTCGGCGAGAACGGCGCCGGCAAGTCGACGCTCACCAAGGTCATGGCCGGCGTCGTCAACCTGACCTCGGGGCGGATGCTGGTCGACGGCAAGGAGGTCGATCCACGCACGCCGAACGAGGCGCTGCATCTCGGCGTCGCGATGGTCTTCCAGGAGACGAGCCTGGTGCCGACGATGACGGTGGCGCAGAACCTCTTCCTCGGCCAGGAGAAGTTCTTCAACCGCCTGCGCGGCATCTACATCGCCGCCCAGCAGTTCCTGCAGTCGCTCCAGTTCGACGTCGACCCGACCGCGGTGGTCAGCCTGCTCGGCGCGGCGAAGAAGCAGATGGTCGAGATCGCGCGCGCGGTCCTGCACAACGCCAAGGTCATCATCTTCGACGAGCCCACCGCGAGCCTGACCCCGGAGGAGAAGAAGTACTTCTTCGACCTGGTCTACCACCTGAAGGCGCGCGGCGTCTCGGTGATCTTCATCTCGCACGCGCTCGAGGAGGCGCTGCTCGTTTCCGACCGGATCACGATCCTGCGCGACGGCAAGCACGTCGTGACCGACGACAAGGTCAATTTCGACCGCGCCCGCATCGTCCAGGCGATGGTCGGGCGCGACCTCTCGCAAACGCTCTACGGCCAGCGCAAGACCAGTGTGCGGCCCCAGGGCAAGCGCGTGCTTTCGGTGCAGAACCTGCGCATGGCGGCGATGGTGAAGAACAACTCGCTGTCGGTCTTCGCCGGCCAGATCACCGGCGTGTTCGGGCTCGTCGGCTCGGGCCGCACCGAAACCTTCAAGGTCGTCGCCGGCGTCATCAAGCGCGACTTCATGCACGGCGGCGAGGTGCTGCTGAACGACCGCCCGGTGCGCTACTTCGTGCCGGCCTCGGCGGTGCGCGACGGCATCGTCTACGTCACCGAGGACCGCAAGATCGAGGGCTTCTTCGAGACCCAGTCGATCGCCGGCAACGTCTATCTCGGCCTGCTCGCCAAGCTGCGCGGCCTGCGCAAGCTGGTGTCGAGGAAGGAGGCCTCGGAGGTCGGCAGCCATTGGATGAAGCGGCTCAACATCCGCGCCATCGGCGAGGCGATGAAGGCGATCGAGCTCTCCGGCGGCAACCAGCAGAAGCTGGTGATCGCCAAGTCTCTGGTGCAGGAGCCCGAGCTCATCATCTTCGACGAGCCGACCCGCGGCGTCGACGTCGGCGCGATCACCGAGATCCATCAGCTCATCAACCGTCTCGCCGACGAAGGCAAGGCGGTGGTTGTGATCTCGTCGTACCTGCCGGAAATCATGGCGCTCTCCGACCGCATCCTGGTGCAAAGGATGGGCAAGGTGGTCGAGGAGTACTCGGCGCTCGAGGCCACCGAGGAGAAGATCATGTACGCGGCGATCCACTAGGCGGCCCGCGATGACGGCGGGCGCTGCTGCCGGCGACAAGGCGCCGGTGGACTTCTACTTCGACTTCCTCTCCGGCTACGGCTACGTCGCCAGCCTGCGCATCGAGGCAATCGCGGCGCGCCACGGCCGCGGTGTCGACTGGCACTGCATGCTGCTCGGCGTTGCGGTGATGAAGGTGATGGGGCTCAAGCCCCTGCTCGAGACGCCGCTGAAGGGCGACTACGTGCTGCGCGACTTCGCCCGCTACGAGCGCCGCCATGGCCTCGCGCTGGCGCGCAAGGTCAGCGACCCGATGATGGACCCGCGCCCGGCGGCGCGGGCGTTCTGCTGGGTCAAGCGACACCATCCGATCGAGGCCGGCGCCTTCGCGCACGCGGTCTTCGACCGCTACTGGCGCCTCGGCCGTGATCTTTCGCTGGCCGATGAGCTCGGCGCCGCCGCCGGCTCGCTCGGCCTCGATGAGTCGGCATTGACCGTCGCCCTCGACAGCGATGAGACGCGCACCGACCTGCGCGATGCAGTCAGCGCCTCGCTCGCCCGCGGCGTCTTCGGCTCGCCGTTCGTGTTCGTCGACGGCGAGCCGTTCTGGGGCTCGGATCGGCTCGAGCAGGTCGAAGACTGGCTGGCGCGCGGCGGCTGGTAGGTCGGCGGATCGAAGAGGGTGCCATGGAAAACGAGTCGAAGTCCGCATCGAACACGGGGGCGCGCGCCTTGCCGCTCGCCGGCATCACCGTGATCGACCTCAGCCGCGTCGTCGCCGGGCCGTACTGCACGATGATGCTGGCCGATCTCGGCGCCACCGTGATCAAGGTCGAGCACCCGAGCGATCCCGACTACGTGCGCGACTTCCCGCCTCATGTCGGCGCCGCCGCTTCGGGCCGCGACACGCAAGCCGGTGCCACCCCTGGCGGCAGCGCCTACTTTGCGCAGTACAACCGCCACAAGCTCGGCGCCAGCCTCGACCTGAAGCACCCCGACGGCAAGGCGCTGCTGCTCGAGATGATTCGCAAGGCGGACGTCTTCGTCGAGAACTTCCGGCCCGGCACGATGGACAAGCTCGGCCTCGGCTGGGCAGCGCTGCAGGCCGCGAACCCGCGCCTGATCTACGTCGCCATCAGCGGCTTCGGCCAGACCGGCCCGCATTCGCCGCGGCCTGCGTTCGACAGCACCGCGCAGGCGGCCGGCGGCCTGTGGTCGATGAACGGCTATCCCGGCCAGGCGCCGGTGCGGGTGGGCAGCATCATCGGCGACCTCGCGGCGTCGTTCTACGCGACGATCGGCACGCTCGCCGCGCTGCGCGAAGTCGGGCGCAGCGGGCTCGGCCAGCGGGTCGACATCTCGCAGCAGGACGCGGTCGTCACGCTGACCGAAAGCGCGATCGTCAACTGCACCGTCTCGGGCACCGTCGCCACGCCGCTCGGCAGCGCCCACCCGTTTGCCCGGCCGTACGGTCAGTACCCCTGCAAGGACGGCTTCGTGTTCTTCGGCTCGTACAGCGACAAGCTGTGGCGCGATGCCTGCGCGGTCTTCGGCGAGCCCGAGCTCGCCGACGATCCGGAGATCGACACGATGGTCAAGCGCTTCGACGACGCCACCTACAAGCGCCGCATCGAACCGATCATCGAACGCTGGTTCATGCCGCGCACGAAGGCCGAGCTCGAGGCGATGGCCGGCAACCGGATCGCGCTGACGCCGATCAAGAAGATCGACGAGGTCGTCGCCGATCCGCACCTGCGGGCGCGCGACATGTTCGTCTCGGTGCTCGTCGGCGGGGTCGCGGTCGAGGTCTTCGGCTCGCCGATGAAGCTGTCGGGCACTCCGCCACGGGTGACCGGGGAAGCGCCCTCGCCCGGGCAGCACAGCCGCGAGGTCTATCTCGATTGGCTCGGAATTCCCGTCGAGCGGTTCGAGTCGTTGCGCGCCGCCGGCATCGTCTGAGCGGTCGGGCAGCCGCGCCTGTTCGACTGTCCTCTGTCGGCGGGGCAGGCAGTCTAGAACTGTTTCTTGAATCCAAGCGCGACGCCGTGCGGCAGCAACTGGATCATGATTGGCGTCTCCAGACGGTGCGTGGCCCAACCGGAGAGTCCACCAACCGCCCAGCCTGCCATCACATCGGTCTGCCAGTGGGCGTGGTTCTTGACCCGCCCGACACCGACGTAGAGCGGGAGCAGGAGCAAGGCGTAGGTCGGCGGACTGTCCGAACCGTACTCGAGCACGTAGGGCGTCACCAGGGCGGCGGCGACTGCCGCCTCGCCGCTCGGAAAGCTGTAGTGAGAACCGCCCTGAAACCATAGGCAGGGGTTGTTGCCTTGGTCGGGCCGCGCACGGGTGAAGATGTACTTGCCGGCTTGGGCACTCACGCCTGCGATGAGTTCAGCATCGATCCCTTGCCACATCGTCTTGCCGAAGCGCGTTCCGGAGCCTTCCCAGAACGCGCCACCGATCTGCGCAATGGTCAAGCCGGCGACAAGGCCGCGATAGCCATTCGGGTTCCAGATGCCCGAGGCGTCGTAGCTGACTTCGTGGTCCACCCGTGACCAGCCGCAGTTCTGGGCCTCGCAATGCAGCGAAACCATCGAGATCAAGAAAACAAGAATCGTCGATCGGATTGAAGTCATCGCGGCTCGGTATGTCGGTCAAAGGCCGGTGAGATGTTGAGGACCCCTGCTCGCGCTGTTCCCGAACAAGAAAGGGAATTTTCGAGACGGCCCGGGAGCGCTCTTGGGACGCCATGTTGGTGGAGAGGGTGGGATTCGAACCCACGTTACGGCGAAACCGTAAACCGGATTTCGAGTCCGGCGCATTCGACCACTCTGCCACCTCTCCGGCCGGGTGCTTTCGGCGGGTCGCTGCCGAGGCCGGAATTCTAGGGCCTTCGCGATCCGCCGCCCGAGGGTCGCAGAACTTCGCTAGGGGGTCGTTCGCAGCGTCATGCCGGCGAGGCGGTGGTCGCTCAGGCGCGTCTGCCAGCGCTGTTCGGGATGCAGCGGCGCGGCGTCGGTGATGGTGCCGGTGGTGACGATGTCGCCGGCGCGGATCGGCCAGTGCGGCGTCCGCACGGCCATCGCGTCGACCCAGGCGCGCAGCGCATGGAGCGGGCCGTCGAGGACGATGCTCGCCGCGCCCTCTTCGACGTCGCGCCCGTCGCACGCGAGCGTGACGCGCAGCGCCGCCAGCTCGGCGTCGGCACGAGTCGCATCGAATCGGTCGATGGCGACGCGCGGGCCGACGAAGAGGCGCCCGTGGAGGGCGAAATCGGCCACCGTGTCGGCGGCCGCGAAGCGCCAGCCGGCGAAGTGGGCGTGCACGATCTCGTAGCCGTGCGCCACCCAGTCGATGCAGGCGACCAGCGCACGCATGTCCATGCCCGCGCTCGGCGCGCGTGCGAAGCCGAACATGACCTCGGGCTCGAGCCGCGGCTCGACGAAGGGCGCAAGCGAGACGAGCGCCTCGGCGCTCTCGACGCGCTCGGTCGTCGTGTCCCAGATCGGCCCCCAGATCGGCGCGAAGACGCCGTAGCGGGCCCAGATGCTGCGGTTCGTGAAGCCGATTTTGTAGCCCAGTGTTCGCTCGCCCCGCGCCAGGCGCAAGCGTCGGAGCTCGTCGGCCACCGCGAATGCGGCGGGCACCCCGAACGACGAATCGGCGCCGGTCAGGGTCGGCACGGTCCGCGCGCCGTCGAGGGCGGCGAGCAGCGCAGCGGCGCGCGCCCCGGTCGATGCCGCGGGTGCGGTCGTCACCCGCGCAGCTCGGCCAGGCCGCCGAGATAGGGCCGCAGCAGCGCAGGAATCGACACCGAGCCATCGGCGTTCTGGTTGTTCTCGAGCAGCGCGACCAGCGTGCGACCGATGGCGAGCCCCGACCCGTTCAGGGTATGCACGAACTCGTTCTTGCCCTGCGCGTTCTTGAAGCGCGTCTGCATCCGCCGCGCCTGGAACGCTTCGCAGTTCGAGACCGAGCTGATCTCGCGGTACGTGTTCTGTGCCGGCACCCAGACCTCGAGGTCGAAGGTCTTGGTCGAACCGAAGCCGAGGTCACCGGTCGCGAGCTCGACGACGCGGTAGGGCAACTCGAGCTTCTGCAGGATCGCCTCGGCATGGCCGACCATCTCTTCGAGCGCGGCGTAGCTCTTCTCGGGATGGGTGATCTGCACCATCTCGACCTTGTCGAACTGGTGCTGGCGGATCATGCCGCGCGTGTCGCGCCCGGCGCTGCCGGCTTCGGACCTGAAGCAAGGCGTGTGCGCGGTGAGCTTGATCGGCAGGCGCGCCTCGGCAAGCAACTCGCCGCGCACGCTGTTGGTGAGCGAGATCTCGGAGGTCGAGATCAGGTACTGCTCGCCGCCCGCGGCGACGGCGCCGCCGCCCTCGTCCTGCTCGCCGCGATAGACCCAGAACATCTGGTCCTTGAACTTCGGCAGCTGGCCGGTGCCTTCGAGAACCTCGCGGTTGACGATGTAGGGCGTATAGCACTCGACATAGCCATGCTCTGCGGTCTGGACGTCGAGCATGAACTGGGCGAGCGCTCGATGCAGCCGCGCGACGGGACCGCGCAGGAACGAGAAGCGCGCACCCGACAGCTTGGCGCCGGTCTCGAAGTCGAGCCCGAGCGGCGCGCCGACGTCGACGTGATCGCGGGCCGGAAAGTCGAAGCGGCGCGGCGTGCCCCAGCGCCTGATCTCGACGTTGGCCTTCTCGTCTGCGCCGACCGGCACGCCCGCCTCGGGCAGGTTCGGCAGCGCCATCAGCTGGGCGTGCAGCTCGAGCTGGATCGTCTCGAGCCGTTCGGCCGAACGTGCGAGCTCGCCGACGATGCCGTTGCTCTCGGTCAGCGCCGCGCTGGCGTCGCCGCCCTGTCCCTTGAGCTTCCCGATCTCGCGCGCGAGCGCGTTGCGGCGCGCCCGCAGGTCCTCGGTATGCGTTTGCAGCGCCTTGCGCTCGCCCTCGAGCGCGGCGAAGCGGTCGACGTCGAGGAAAGGCTGCGGCGACGCGCGCGTCTCGAGGCGGGCGATGACCTGCGCGAGGTCCTTGCGCAAGAGCGTGATGTCGAGCATGAGGCCGGCGCCGGCGAGCGCGGCGCGATGCGGTGCGAAGGAGGCGCGATTGTAGGGAGCGTGCCGCGACGTGCGGGGCCGGCGCGCGCCGGGCTCAGCTTGCGCGCGCGACCCGGTCCGTGCGCACGAGCGGCGCGACCACCGGCAGCCCGACGCCGCGTGCTTCGTCGAGCACCCGCACCGCGCAATCGGCACAGCGTCCGCACTGGGTCGCCACGCCGAGATCGATCTGCAGGCATTCGAGGCTGACGGCGCCCGCGGCCGCGGCCTTGCGGATCGCTTGATCGGAAATCCGGCGGCACACGCAGACGATCATCGCGAGAATCCTTCGTTTGGGGCGCGGCGGGCGTCAGCCGACTCCGCCCATCTGCGCCTGCAGATAGTTTTCGATTCCGACCTTGGCGACGAGCGCGATCTGCGTCTCGAGCCAGTCGATGTGTTGCTCGGTGTCGTCGAGGATCGCCCGCAGGACGTTGCGCGAGACGTAGTCGCGGACCGACTCGCAGTGAGCAATGCCGTCCTTGATCGTCTGCTGCGCGCCCGTCTCCGACTGCAGGTCGCACCCCAGCAGCTCCGGAACCGTCTCACCGATCAGCAGCTTGCCGAGGTCCTGCAGGTTCGGCAGGCCGTCGAGCATGAAGATCCGCTCCATCAGCGCGTCGGCGTGCTTCATTTCGCCGATCGACTCGTCGTATTCCTTCTTCGCGAGCTTGTCGAGCCCCCAGTGCCGGAGCAGCCGGTAGTGCAGGAAGTACTGATTCGTCGCGGTCAGCTCGTTCTTGAGCTGCGCATTCAGGTGGACGAGGACCTGCGGATCGCTTTGCATGGCAGTGGGACGGGCGGCGGGAAAGCCCGTTGCGGATCGGATTATGATTGATAATCATTCCTATTAGCAACATGGTCGCCGATGCCCGGGGAGGGGTTGAAAGAGATGACGACTATGGCCCGGTCGAGCCCTCGGGCCACCCTCGCGCTGACGCTCGTGACCCTGCTCGGCGCATGCGGCGGCGGTACGGCGTCGACGCCCGAGGCTCCCCAGGGGGCGACGCTCTCGGCGCAAGCCGCGCTCGGCGAGAAGATCTTCAGCGACGCGTCGCTGTCGGCTTCGGGCCGCCAGTCGTGCGCCTCGTGCCACGACCCGGCCTTCGGCCACTCGCCACCGAACGCGCTCGCGGCGCAACTCGGCGGTGCCGACCTCGACCTGCAGGGCTCACGCAAGGCGCCGGGAATCCGCTACCTCGCGGCCAACTCGCCGTTCTTCTTCGCCGCCGACGGCACGCCGCCGCTGTTCACCGACTTCAGCTACGACAACCTCGGCCTGCCGCGCAATCCTGAACTCGTGCGCAACGGCGACCCGACCTACTTCGACCTCGGCCTCTGCCAGCGTGCCGACCTGGCGGCGCGCGGCGACCTGTGCGGCGCGTTCAAGGTGCCGTCGCTCCGCAACGTGGCGCTGCGCCAGGCCTACTTCCACAACGGCCGCTTCAAGACGCTGAAGGACGCTCTCACGTTCTACGTCCAGCGCGACACCCACCCGGAAAGGTTCTATCCGGTCGACGGTGCCGGCGGGGTCGCGAAGTTCGACGACCTGCCGCCCGCATACCGCGTCAACGTCAACACCACCGAGGCACCGTACAACCGCCGCCCCGGCGAGGCGCCGGCGCTGAGCGACAGCGAGATCGACGACGTCATCGCGTTCCTGAAGACGCTGAGCGACGGCTACACGCCTTGAACGCGGGCTTCCGCGATCCGAACAACAACCAGGGAGTCCCGCATGAATCGAATCCGTTCGCGTGCATCGCTGGCCGGCGCCGTCGTCGCCGCCAGCCTCGCCCTTGGCAGCAGCAACGCCGCCGCGCAGAGCGCCACCGAGACCGAGCTCGCGCGTCGGCTCGACCAGCTCGCCGCCGAACTCGCGAAGGTGAAGGCCGAGTTGGCGCAGCTGCAACAGCAGCGCACCGCCGCGGTGACGCCAGCCGTGGCCGCATCGGGCGCCACCGCGACGGCCGTCGCAGCCGCCCCGGTCGCCACCGCACAAGGTCCGGGCCTCATGGTCGAGCCGGCGACGATCCTGGGGAGCTACGCCGAGATCGCCTACAGCCGGCCGACGCACGACTCGAAGAACACCGTCGCCGACCTTGCCCGCTTCGTCCTCGCGTACCAGCACCGCTTCGACGAGAGGACCAAGGCCGTCGCCGAATTCGAGGTCGAGCACGCCGTGTCGTCGGCCGACGACAAAGGCGAGGCCGAAGTCGAGCAGGCCTACATTGAGCGCCAGATTGCGCGCGAGTACGCGATTCGCGGCGGCCTGTTCCTGATCCCGGCCGGCCTGCTCAACGAGAACCACGAGCCGACCGCCTACTACGGCGTCTTTCGCAATTTCGTCGAGACCGCGATCATCCCGAGCACCTGGCGCGAGGGCGGCATCCAGATCGTCGGCGCCTACGACAACGGCCTGACGGCGCAAGCCGGAGTCACGACCGGGTTCGATCTCAACAAGTGGGACGCGAACTCGAGCGAAGGCGCGGAATCGCCGCTCGGCTCGATCCACCAGGAGCTGCAACTCGCGAACGCACGCGACCTGTCGGTATTCGGTGCGCTCAACTGGCGCGGCGTGCCGCGGCTGCTCGTCGGCGGCTCGCTCTTTACCGGCGGCGCGACCCACGGCCAGTCGCCGACCTCGGCACGCGTCACCCTGTGGGACCTGCACGCGCGCTACACGCCGGGCCGCTGGGATCTTTCGGGCGTCTACAGTCGCGCCACGATCTCCAACACCGCAGCGCTCAACGCGCCGCTCGTCGGCGGCACGGCCTTGATTCCGAAATCGTTCGACGGCTGGTACGGGCAGGCGGCCTACAAGGTGTGGTCGAACGCCGACTATTCGCTCGCCCCGTTCGCGCGCTACGAGGAGTTCAACACCGCGCGCAGCTTCGCCGACCTCGGGCCCGGACTGACGCCCGACGCGGCGCGCACCGAGCGTGTCGTCACGTTCGGTGCCAACTTCAACATCGGTTCCGGGATCGTGCTCAAGGCCGACTACCAGCGCTTCCGCGAGAACCGCGACGCCGATCGCTTCGACCTCGGTCTCGGCTGGAGCTTCTAGGTGCGTTTCGTCCTCGTCGGTGCGCTGACTGCTGCCGCGGCCGCGGCGCCGGCGGCCGCTTACGCGGTCGACTATCTGAGCGCCGACCAGGCCGCGCAGCTCATGTTCCCCGACGCCGACGCGTTCGAGCCGCGCGAGATCTCGCTCGATGCTGCGCAGCTGCAGGCGCTCGCCGCCGAGGGCGTCCACGGCCGCTCGGCGCGCTGGGTCGTGCGCGTCGCCAAGCACGGCGGCCGGCCACTCGGCTATGTCGTGAGCGACGACGTGCTCGGCAAGTTCGAGCTGATCTCGTATGCGGTCGGCATCGGCCTCGACGGCGCCATCAAGCAGGTCGAGATCCTGTCGTACCGCGAGAGCCATGGCGGCGAGGTGCGGTTGCCGGCGTGGCGGCGCCAGTTCGTCGGCAAGACCGCGGCCGCGCCGATCCAGGTCGGCGACAACATCGCCAACATCAGCGGCGCGACCCTCAGCTGCACCCATCTCGCCGAGGGCGTGCGCCGCATCGTCGCGGTCGTTGCCCTGGCGAGAAAGAACGGCAGCCTCGGCTGATGACACGCCTGCGCCCGCGCGCCCGAAACGATCGCCAGCTCGGCGCCGGCGGCTGGATCCGGCGTGCCCGGCCGCTGCTCGGCACCCTGGTCGAGATCGGCGCGCGGGGCGCGAACGACGCCAGCGGGGCCGACGCGGTCGGCGCGGCGTTCGATCGCATCCGCGCCATCGAGGCGAAGCTCTCGCGCTTCGTCGCGCACAGCGTGATCGGCCGCTTCAACGGCGCCGGCGCCGGCGCGTCCATTGCCGTCGATGCCGACGCCGCGCACGTCCTCGCAGCAGCGCAGTGGCTGCAGCGAGCCAGCGCCGGCCTGTTCGACATCTCGCTCGGCAGCGGCCCGACCGGCTGGCGCTGCACCGCCGGTACGTTGCACAAGTTCGCCGACGGCGTCGCGCTCGATCTCGGCGGCATCGGCAAGGGCTATGCGGTCGACGCGGCGATCGAGGCCTTGCGCGAGGAAGGCGCCGAGTCCGGCTGGGTCAATGCCGGCGGCGACCTGCGCGTGTTCGGCCCCCTCAGCTTGCCGATCGACTTGCGCGACGAAGCGCAGGGCGGCGTGCGCCGCTTCGCGACGCTCGGCGACGGCGCCTTCGCGACCAGTCGCCTCGCACCGCAAGACTGCGCCGCGCAGCGCGAGCGCCATGCGAGCGTCGCCGCACCGACGTGCCTGTGGGCCGACGCGCTGACCAAGGTCGTCATCGCCAGCGGCGACAGCCTGCATCCGCTGGTGGCGCGCCTGCGCGCGCGGGCGTGGCTGCATTGAAGCTGCGCGCGTCCGGTTCGACCTGCCGTCGCGCCATGGGACCGAAGCGACGATGAGGCACTTGCATCGCCTCCCGGTCTGGCAACGGCGCACGCTCTATGGCGCCGGTGCCGTGCTGCTCGGCAGCGGCGTCGCCTGGCTGGGGCTGCACTACGGCCGCGCCGGCAACAGCCTGCCGACCCCGCTCGAAGCATGGCTGATGCGGCTGCACGGCCTTGCCGGCTTCGCCGCGCTGTTCTGCTTCGGCGTGCTCATGGCCGCCCACATCCCGCAGGGCCTGCGCCTCAGCCGGCGCATGCGCTGGGCGGGCCAGCACAGCTCGGGGCTGCTGCTGTGCGGCCTCGCCGGCGCGCTCGCCGTGACCGGCTATCTGCTGTACTACTTCGCCCCCGACGTCGTGCGGCCGGCGCTCGGCTGGCTGCACAGCGCCCTCGGCGTGACGATGGCGGCTCTGATCATCAGCCATCGACGGCGACCGCGAGGCGCGGGAGGGACTCCGACCGGCGGTCAGATCGCACGCGCCGCCGGAGGCGCGGGATGGCAAGACGCCCACAGGGGATTCGAATGAGAGACAATCTCATTCGCATGTACGGTCGAGCCCGCTCGGGCCGGACCTACCCTCGCCATGAGCCCTCCTGCCACGCTGAGCCTGAACCTGCTGCCTGACGGCGGCCGTGGCACGGTCGCGCGCGTCGTTTCCGCGTCGGCCGACCTCGACGCGGTGGCGCTGCGCCGTCTCGGCGAGCTCGGCTTCCTGCCGGGCGAGCCGGTCCAGCTGCTGCGCCGCGGGCCGGGTGGCCGCGAACCGCTCGCGGTGATGATCGGCGAGACCTTGTTCGCGCTGCGTCTGCTCGAGGCGCAATGCATCGAAGTCACGCCTGCCGTGCATTGAGGTCGCCGCGAGCACGGTCATGGCGCACGCCCTGAACGCACCGAATCAGGCGCCGCTGTGGAGCGTCGCGCTGGTCGGCAATCCGAACTGCGGCAAGACTGCGCTCTTCAACCTCCTCACGGGCGCGCGCCAGAAGGTCGCCAACTACGCTGGCGTGACGGTCGAGCGCAAGGTCGGTCTCACCCGCCTCGGCAACGGTCGCGCGGTCTCGATCGTCGATTTGCCCGGCGCCTACAGCCTGACACCGGCGACTCCCGACGAGCAAATCACCCTCGAAGTGATCGAGGGCCGGCGCCACGGCGAAGCCGCGCCTGACGCGATCGTCGCCGTGGTCGACGCCACCAACCTGCGCATGAACCTGCGCCTCGTGCTCGAGCTGAAGCAGCTCGGCCGGCCGTTGATGGTCGCGCTCAACATGGCCGACGTCGCGCGCGCCGAAGGGCTCGCGATCGACGTCGCCAAGCTCGCGACCGAGCTCGGCTGTCCGGTCGTCGAGACCGTCGCGGTGCGCTCCGACGGGCACGCCGGGCTGCTCGCCCTGCTCGAGAAAAAGCTCGGCGACAACGAAGCGAGCGGCGAGCACTTCGACAGCGAGCCGCCGCGCGCCGACGCGGCGGTCGCCGGCAATGCGCGCGAGGCGCCGTCCGCGGCCGACCTGCAGAACGAGGTGCGCCGCATTCTTGCCATCGTCGCACCCGGCGCGGCGTCGATCAAGCGCTTCCATCACCGCATCGACGCGGTGGTCATGCATCCCGTCTGGGGCCTGCTCCTGCTCGGCGTCGTCCTGTTCCTGATGTTCCAGGCCGTGTTCTCGTGGGCCAACGTGCCGATGGATGCGATCAAGGCAGCGATGGCCGGCCTCGGCGGCTGGACCGCGGCGCACATGGCCGAGGGCCCGCTGCGCAGCCTCCTCGTCGACGGCGTGATCGCCGGCGCCGGCAGCGTCCTCGTCTTCCTGCCGCAGATCCTGATCCTCTTCTTCTTCATCCTGTTGCTCGAGGACTCGGGCTACCTGCCCCGCGCCGCCTTTCTGCTCGACAACCTGATGGGCAAGGTCGGCCTGTCTGGCCGCGCCTTCATCCCGCTGCTGTCGAGCTTCGCCTGCGCGATCCCGGGCATCATGGCGACGCGCACCATCGCCAACTGGAAGGATCGCCTCGCGACGATCATGGTCGCGCCGCTGATGACGTGCTCGGCGCGGCTACCGGTGTACGCCCTCCTCATCGGCGCCTTCGTGCCGGCCTCCCATGTCGGCCCGTTCAACCTGCGCGGCCTGACGCTGTTCGGCCTGTACGTCGCCGGCGTCGTCTCGGCGATGGCCGTGGCCTGGTTCTTCAAGCGCGTCTGGATCAAGCGCCGCTACCAGCCGCTGATGCTCGAGCTGCCGCCCTATCGGATGCCGGGCCTGCGCAACCTGGGCCTCGGCCTGTGGGAGCGCGCGGCGATCTTCCTGCGCCGAGTCGGCGGCATCATCTTCACGCTGGTGGTCGTGCTCTGGTTCCTGTCGAGCTTTCCGGCGCCGCCGGCCGGCGCGACCGGGCCGGCGATCCAGTACAGCGTCGCCGGCATGCTCGGCCGCGCGCTCGAGCACGTCTTCGCGCCGATCGGCTTCAACTGGCAGATCTCGATCGCGCTCGTGCCCGGGCTGGCGGCGCGCGAGGTCGCGGTCGGCGCGCTCGGAACCGTGTATTCGATGTCAGCCGCGGGCGACTCGGTCGCCGACGCGCTGGCACCGATCATCGCCAAGGGCTGGTCGCTCGCCACTGCGTATTCGCTGCTCGCGTGGTACGTGTTCGCGCCGCAATGTCTGTCGACGCTCGCGATCGTCCGTCGCGAGACGAACTCGTGGCGCTATCCGCTGCTGATGGCGGCCTACCTGTTCGCGCTTGCCTACGTCGCCTCCTTCCTCACCTACCGGATCACGCTCGCCCTCGGAGGTGGACTGTCATGAACGCCCAATCGGCCATCGTCGCCGTCGTCGTCCTCGCCTCTGCGGCCTACGCGGCGTGGACGCTCCTGCCGGCGTCGCTTCGCCGCACGCTCGCCACGGCGGCGCTCAAGCTGCCGCTGCCGAATGTGATTGCAGCGCGGGTGCGCGCCCACGCGGCCAGTGCGTCGTCGTGCGGCTGCAGCGGCTGCGATCGCAATCCGCTCTCGACAAAGAGTGCCGCAGCGTCACCGACGCCCGCGGCTCGACCGATCACGTTTCACCGGCGCAGCCGGGGCTGACATAGCGGTCGCGACGGGCCGAGGTCCGGCCCAGACCTTCGCCGGCTAGTTCGGGACGTCGCGCATCGCCCTGTCGCCGAGGCCGAGCGGCAATGGGAAGCGGACCTTTTCCGGCGTCCCGGCGACGCTGCGAACCGACACCGCTCCGAGTGCGCGCAGTCGCGCGACGACGGCTTCGACGAGCACTTCGGGCGCCGACGCGCCGGCCGTGAGGCCGACCCTGCGCTTGCCGGCGAGCCATTCGGGGCGCAGGTCGTCGGCGGTGTCGACCATATAGGCTTCGGCACCGAGCCGCTCGGCGAGCTCGCGCAACCGGTTGCTGTTCGACGAGCTCGGACTGCCGACCACGATCAGCACGTCGACGCCCGGCGCGACGAGCTTGACTGCGTCCTGGCGATTCTGCGTCGCGTAGCAGATGTCTTGCCGCTTGGGCTGGCGGATGCCGGGAAAGCGCCGCTTGATCGCGGCGAGGATCTCGGCAGCGTCGTCGACCGACAGCGTCGTCTGGGTGACGACGGCGAGCGGGCGACTCGACGTGAGCTCGAGCCGCTCGACGTCGGCGACGTCCTCGACGAGGTAGATGCCGTGATCGATCTGGCCCATCGTGCCTTCGACCTCGGGATGCCCCTTGTGGCCGATCATGATGAACTCGTAGCCCTCGCGCGCGAGCTTGGCGACCTCGATGTGGACCTTGTTGACGAGCGGGCAGGTCGCGTCGAAGACCGAAAAGCCGCGCGCCGCCGCTTCCTTGCGAACGGCCAGCGGCACGCCGTGGGCACTGAAGACGAGCGTCGCGCCGGCGGGCACGTCATCGAGGTCCTCGATGAAGATCGCGCCCTTCTTCTTCAGATCCTCGACGACAGTCGTGTTGTGGACGATCTCGTGGCGCACGTAGATCGGTGCGCCGAACTTGTGCAACGCGCGCTCGACGATCTCGATCGCGCGGTCGACGCCGGCGCAAAAGCCGCGCGGCTCGGCGAGGACGACTTCTTCGAGCATGAGAGCGAATGCCGTCAGAGCACGCCGATCAGCCTGACGTCGAACGTCACGGGCCGGCCGGCGAGCGGATGGTTGAAATCGAAGACAACCGCGTCGGCATCGACGTCGCGGACGATGCCGGCGACCGACTGCCCGCCGGGCGCCGGGAAGCGGACGACGTCGCCGACGCGATAGTCGCCGTCGACGTCGCCTTCGACGTCGAGCGCGGCGCGCCGCACGCGCTGCACGAGCGCCGGATCGCGATCGCCGAACGCCTCGCCGGCAGCGAGCGCGAACGACTGCTCGCTGCCCTCTTCGAGGCCGAGCAGGCGCGCTTCCATCGCCGGCGCGAGCTCGCCGCTGCCGAGAGAGAGCGTTGCCGGCCGCGTCGCGAAGGTATCGACGAAAGCGACGCCATCGGCGTCGCGGAGGCGGTAGTGCAAAGTGAGGAAGGAGCCTGGCTCGACGCGGTTCAAGCGTGCGCCTTTGCGAGAATGCGAAAGACGCCATTTTACGAGCCAGGGTGCGACCCTCGTCCGAGCCGCCATGTTCAAGGACATTCCCGCCTCGGCAAGGCCGCGCGAAAAGCTGCTCACGCTGGGCCCGGCGGCGCTGGCCGACGCCGAGCTGATCGCCCTCCTCCTGCGCACCGGGCTCGCCGGCACCGGCGTCCTGCAGCTCGCCGAACAGCTCCTCGCCGCGTTCGGCGGCCTGCCGGGGCTGCTGCGCGCCGGGCCCGACGAGCTCAAGCGCGTCAAGGGGCTCGGCCCCGCGAAGCGCGCCGAGGTCGCCGCGGTGCTCGAGCTGGCGCGCCGTTCGATCGCGAGCGAGCTCGGCGCGCGGCCGGTCTTCGATTCGCCGGGCAAGGTCAAGGACTACCTGCAGCTGCAGCTCTCCGGCCGCGGGCACGAGGTGTTCGCGGTGCTCTTCCTCGACGCGCAGAGCCGGCTGATCCGCCTCGAGGAGATGTTTCGCGGCACGCTGACGCAGACCAGCGTCTATCCGCGCGAAGTCGTCAAGCGCGCGCTCGAGCTCGGCGCCGCCGCAGCCATCCTCGCCCACAACCACCCCTCGGGCGCGGCCGAGCCGTCGCGCGCCGACGAGTTCCTGACCCAGACGCTGAAGAGCGCGCTGGCGCTGGTCGACGTCCGCATCCTCGACCACCTGGTCGTCGGCCAGGCCAGCGTCGTCTCGTTTGCCGAACGAGGCTTGCTGTGACGACACCGCCGAGCAAGGGCCGGCATCTCGGCGGCCTCGCCGAGCTCAGGGCAGCGCTCGTCGAGCAAGGCCGCCGCGCGGAGCTCGCCCAGAGCGTCGAGCGCGAACGCGCCGCCGCCGAACGCCACGAGCGGAGTCTTTTCGCCGACGCCGTCGGCCACGTCGTTCCGCTGCGCAAGTCGATGCCACCGGGGCCCGCCCGGGCGCGGCCGGCTGCCGTCGCGCGCCAGCGCCAGCGCGACGAGGCGGCGGCGCTTGCCGAATCGATCGCCGATGCGTTCGACGCCGAGTCGCTGCTCGAGACCGACGATGCGCTGTCGTTTCGCCGCCAGGGCATCGGCCTCGACGTCGTTCGCAAGCTCAGGCGCGGTGTCTGGGTGCTGCAGGACGAGATCGACCTCCATGGTCTACGAAGCGACGAAGCGCGCGAGCGAGTCGCCGGCTTCCTGCGCGACGCGACGCGCGCGGGCTTGCGCTGCGTTCGCGTCGTCCACGGCAAGGGCCACGGCTCCCCCGGGCGCGAGCCGATCCTGAAGGCGAAGGTGAAGTCCTGGCTCGCGCAGCACGGCGACGTGCTCGCGTTCACGCATGCGCGGCCTGCCGACGGCGGCCATGGTGCGCTGATCGTCCTGCTGAAGCCGGCGACGAAGAACGGCGCTTCGCGCTGACGGTGGGCCGCGACGAGATCCGTCAGGCCGCCATCCGGCCCGCGATCGCGATCAACGCCAGCCCCGCCGGAGAGCCCGGAAACGTCTCGAGCAGCAGCGCTCGCCGCTGCACCACCTCGCGCACCGCCTGGTCGGTCGGGATCTCGCCCTCAAGCTCGAGCGTCACCGGCGCGCCGGGCCCGCCCTCCAGATGCGGGCAGACGAAGCGGTCGACGACGAGCTGCAGCTGGTTGCGGATCTTGCGCCCCTCGCCGGCGGTGCTCACCTGGTTGACGACGAGGCGGATCGCGCGCCGACCCTGCTGCGTCGCCAGCAGCTTGATCGTCGCGTAGGCATCGGTCATCGAGGTCGGCTCCGGCGTCGCGATGACGAGGACATCGTCGGCGAGCGAGATCGCATGCAGGACGACGTCGGAGATGCCGGCGCCGGTGTCGAGCAGGATGCGGTCGAAGCGCGGCGCGAGACGGTCGATGATCTCGACCAGCTGCTCCTTCACTTGCGGCGTCAGGCGCGAATACTCGACCAGGCCCGAGCCGGCGAGCAGCACCGAGAAGCCGCCGGGCGCCGGCAGGATCGCCTCTTCGAGCGTCGCCTTGCCGGTGAAGACGTCGTGCAGCGTGATCTTCGGATGCAGGTTCAAGACGACGTCGAGATTGGCGAGGCCGAGATCGGCATCGAGGACGAGCACCCGCTCGCCGCGCCGCGCCAGCGCCGCAGCCAGGTTGGCGGAGAAGAAAGTCTTGCCGACACCTCCCTTGCCGCTCGTCACGGCAAGGACACTGGCCCTGGCGGCGTTGCCCTTCGCTGGCGTCATTCGAGCTCGGCGAAAGTCGAGGTGCCGAACAGCAGGCCCTTCTCCTCGGCGCTGACGTGCGAGACCATCGGTTGCTCGAGGCAGGCGCGGTTGCGGCCTTCGGACTTGGCGCGGTAGAGATGCTGGTCGGCGCGCTCGACCCAAAGCAGGGCCGAGGAGCGTACCCACTGCGGCGCGAACGCGCCGCCGATCGAGACCGTCACCGAGACCTCGTCACCGGCGCCGATCGGGATGCTGCGCGAGCTCACGTGAGTACGGATGCGCTCGGCGACCGCCTGCCCGTACGACGGTGCGCAGTTGGGCAGGATCATCGCGAACTCCTCGCCGCCGAAGCGCGCGACGGTGTCCATCGGACGGATGCATTCGCTGAGAGCGACGGCGATCGCCTTCAGGGCGACGTCGCCGGCCTGGTGCCCATACGCGTCGTTGACGCGCTTGAAGTGGTCGATGTCGATCATCAGGACAAGCGCCGGCTCGCCGGCGCGGGCGACGCGATCGACTTCGCTCGCGAGCGTCAGCTCGAAATGGCGGCGGTTGGCAAGCCCGGTGAGAGGGTCGCGACTCGACAGCTCGCACAAGCCGTCGACGATCGCTTGCAGCCACGCGTCCTCCGAGATCCTGCGATCCGGCAGCACGCGCCCCGACTGTTGCAGCAGCTGCAGCGCACCGTCGAGACTGAGCGCGGCGTGGTCGCTGAAGGTCGGGTCGATCTTGGGGCGCACAAGGAGGGCGTGGTTCGGGGCAGTCTAGCAGCGGCATCCGTGGCGAAGCCTTCTCCGGACGTGTCGAATCCTCTCAAGTGCGGCGAATGCACGCGCGCTGGCGCCCGCGCGCAACGCCGCCCCGACACCTCAGGCGGGAACGGGCAGGAACAACTGCTGAAGGTCGTTGAGGAAGTCGAAGCCAAGCGGCGTCGGCCGCAGCCATCGCAGGTCGCGCTCGACGAGGCCCCGCCGCTCGGCCTCCTCGAGCGGACGCTCGATCGCCGATAGCGGCAGTCCGGTGCGCTCGCGGAACCGGGCGAGCTCGAAGCCCTCCTTCAGCCGCAGCGCGTTGAGCATGAACTCGAACGGCAGCTCGCCGCGCGCGACCTCGGTCTCCGATGCGACTGCGGCACCGCGTTCGGCGCCCGCCATGTAGGCGGCCGGATCGCGCAGCCGCAGCTGACGAACGACGCGGTGGGGAAAGCTGATCTTGCCGTGTGCGCCGGCGCCGATGCCGAGGTAGTCGCCGAACTCCCAATAGTTGACGTTGTGGCGGGCGCGGTGGCCGGGACGAGCGAACGCGGAGACCTCGTAGCGCTCGAGGCCGGCGGCGGCAGTCGCAGCGACGATCCGGTCGAGCATCGCGGCCGCGAGGTCGTCGTCCGGCAGCGGCGGCGGCTCGTGCGCGAACAGCGTGTTCGGCTCGATCGTCAGGTGATAGACCGAGAGATGCGGCGGCGCGAACTCCAATGCCGCAGCGACGTCGGCCCCGCATTCCTCGAGCGTCTGGCCGGGCAGTGCGTACATCAGGTCGATGTTGAAGGTCGCGAAAGCCGACTTCGCCTCCGCGATCGCCGCCCGCGCCTGCGCCGCATCGTGGACACGGCCGAGGGCGAGCAGCTTGTCGTCGTCGAAGCTCTGCACGCCGATCGAGATCCGCGTCACGCCGGCGCTCGCGTAGCCGTGGAAGCGCTCGCGCTCGAACGTGCCGGGATTGGCCTCGAGCGTGATCTCGCAGCCCGGCTCGAGCGGCAATCGGGCGCGGATCGCCGCGATCAGGCGCTCGATCTGGGCCGGCGCGAACAGGCTCGGCGTGCCGCCGCCGAGAAAGACCGTGTGGACGCGGCGACCCCAGACGAACGGCAGCGACTCCTCGAGATCGCGCACCAGCGCGTCGACGTAGCGCGCTTCGGGCAGCGCTTCGACCTCGCCGCCGCGCCAGGCGTGCGAGTTGAAGTCGCAATACGGACACTTCTTCAGGCACCACGGGAGGTGAACGTAGAGCGAGAGCGGCGGCAGGGCTGCCAGCGTCAACGCACCGGGACGCATGAAGCGGGCAACTCGCTCGCCGACGTCGGCCGCCGGAGCCGTCGCCGGCACCGGGACGATCGGCACCGATGCCATCTAGCCGCGCGGACGGTCGACGTCGCTCGCGCCGGGCCGCCACTCTTCTCGCAGCAGCACGAGCATCCGCTCTGCCGCCTGGGCGCGATGGCTGAGCCGGTTCTTCACCGCCGGCGCAAGCTCGGCGACGGTGCTGCCCAGCGCAGGCACGAACACCAGCGGGTCGTAGCCGAAACCGCCGCTGCCGCGCACTGCCGCCAGCACCTCGCCGGCCCAGCGACCGACGGCGATCAGCGGTTCGGGGTCGTCGGCCGAGCGAACGGCCACGATCGTGCTGACGAAGCGCGCGCGCCGGTCGGCGACGTCGCGCAGCCGGTCGAGCAGCAGCGCGTTGTTGGCGGCGTCCTGGACGCGACGGTGCCCTTCGCGGTCGCTGACCCTGCGCTCGACC
Source organism: Caldimonas sp. (assembly GCA_036496385.1). GTDB lineage: Bacteria > Pseudomonadota > Gammaproteobacteria > Burkholderiales > Burkholderiaceae_C > Schlegelella_A. The sequence continues at coordinate 32,560 of DASXLD010000048.1, forward strand.
GCGGCGAAGTGCGCCGAGGCGACGCCCGGGGCGCCGCCGAGCGCGTCGACGCACAGGCCCGAGTCGTCGGCGATCGCCGGACCATCGGCGAAACGTGCAGCGTGGCGCGCCTTGGCGAGCGCGTTCTCGACGAACGTGCCGTGCGGCTCGTCGGCCTCGTCGATGCCGAGCTCGCCCTGCGCGACCAGTTCGATCGCGAGCGGCGCGAACAACGTGCCGAGCTCGGCGAGCTTGGCGCGGTTGTTCGACGCCAGGACGAGTCTCACGACGACCGCGACAAAGGGGCCGCAAGCGCGGCACGTTGCGCTGCGACGAGCTCGTCGATGCCGCTCGCGGCGAGCGCGAGCAGCGCGTCCATCTCGACCCGTGAGAAGGTGGCGCCCTCGGCGGTTCCCTGCAGCTCGACGAAACCGCCGGCGCCCGTCAGGACGACGTTCATGTCGGTGTCGCAGGCGGCGTCCTCGATGTACTCGAGATCGAGGAGCGGCGTGCCGCCGACGATGCCGACCGAGACGGCGGCGACGAAGTCGTGGATCGGCGAGCGCTCGATGCGGCCTTGCGCGAGCAGCCACGAGACGGCGTCGTGAGCGGCGACGAAGGCGCCGGTGATCGCCGCAGTGCGGGTGCCGCCGTCGGCCTGCAGCACGTCGCAGTCGAGCGAGATCGTCCGCTCACCGAGCGCACCGAGGTCGAACACGCAGCGCAGCGAGCGGCCGATCAGGCGCTGGATCTCCTGCGTGCGCCCGCTCTGCTTGCCCCGCGCCGCCTCGCGGTCGCTGCGCGTGTGCGTCGAGCGCGGCAGCATGCCGTACTCGGCCGTCAGCCAGCCCTCGCCGCTGCCGCGCTTGTGCGGCGGCACCTTCTCCTCGACCGACGCCGTGCACAGCACCCGCGTGTCGCCGAACGACACCAGCACCGAGCCCTCGGCATGGCGGGTGAAGCCGCGAACGATGGCCACCGGCCGCAAGGCGTCGTGCGCGCGGCCCTTCGAGCGTTGGAATGTCATGCCCCGATTGTCGCCGCCATCAAAAGGGGCGCCGGCGGCGCCCGCCCCTCCCTCTCGGCGGGAGGGGAGCGAAGTGGGGAGGGAGCAGCCCTGCCGCGAAGCGAGAAAGCGATCGCTGCAGCGCGAGAAGGGCGTCAGCCCTTCTTGTGCTGCGACGAGCGCTTGATCGCTTCGTTGATTTCCTTTATCGAGCGCTCGATCTCGGCGTCGTCGAGTTCGTCCGGCGACACGTCGGTGCCGAGCACGCTCGCCTGGATCGTCGACGCGAACACCGCCTCGCCGAGCGATGCGGTCTGGATGCCGCCGAGCTGGCTGTCGCCCTCGACGCCTTCCCACTCCATCGCCAGCACCGAGACGTTGTCGCACTTCGGGCCGCCGTTGCGCAGCGCCTGCTCGACGAGCTCGGGCACCGAGTCCGACAGCGGCAGCGACGACAGCTGCTCGGTGATCTCGCTGTCGTTCACCGTGCCCCACAAGCCGTCGGAGCAGAGCAGCAGCCGGTCGCCGGCCTGCATCAGCAGCGGCCCGACGGTGTCGACCACGGGCTTGCCGGGACTGCCGAGGCACGTGAAGAGCACGTTGCGGTTGAAACGGTCGCCCATCGGAACGACCTGGCTCATCGTCTGCTGCAGCTCGGAGTACGAATGGTCGCGAGTGCGGGCGATGAGCTTGTCGCCGCGCACCATGTAGAGCCGCGAATCGCCGCAATGCGCCCAGTAGGCGGCGTTGCCCTGCAGGAGGCAGGCGACGATCGTCGTCCGCGGCGTGTCGATCAGCGCCTTCTGGGTCGCATAGCGCAGCAGCTGGTGGTGGCCGGAGACGATCGCCTCGTGCAGGAAACGCAGCGGATCGGCGAGCGTCGGCTTGCAGTCGCGCTGGAACATCGCCGCCAGCGTCTGCAATGCGAGCTGCGACGCGACCTCGCCTTCCGGGTGGCCGCCCATGCCATCGGCGAGCGCGAACAGCCCCGCGTCCCGCGTGTAGCAATAGCCCATCCGGTCTTCGTTCTTCTCGCGACCGCCCTTGCGGCTGACCTGGTAGACGGAGAAGCGCATGGGTCCGGCTCAGGCCTTGGCGCTGGCGGTGAGGTTCTCGAGCTGCAGCTTCAGCCGCTCGCTGAAGCTCAGCTTGGTGTACTGCCGTTCGGTCTCGCGCGAAAGCTCCTTCTGCAGCGCGAAGACGCTTTGCGGCCGCGACAGCGGATCGAGCGACATGCACCATTCGGTGACCTCGATCAGGTTGTCGCTGTAGACGTTGCGCAGGCGCGAGAGTGAGAGCGCGAGGCGGTCCTTCTCGATCCTCTGCGGCGCATCGTTCGGCGGATAGCCCTGCATGCACGCGTAGATGCAGGCACCGATCGCGTAGATGTCGGTCCACGGCCCGAGCGTGCCGTCGCGCCGGTACATCTCGGGCGCCGCGAATCCGGGCGTGTACATCGGCCGGATGAAGTTGCCTTCCTTGCTCAGCACCTCGCGCGCCGCGCCGAAGTCGAGCAGCACCGCCTTGTTCTCGTTGGTGATGAAAATGTTGGCCGGCTTGATGTCCAGGTGCAGCATCTTGTGCTGATGGACGATGCGCAGGCCGCGCAGTATCTCGTCGAACAACGACCGGATCGTCGATTCCCGAAATACTTTGTCACGTTTGAGATCGCGCGCGGTGACGATGAAATCCTGCAGGGTATCGCCCTGCAGGTAATTCATCACCATGTAGACGGTTTCGTTCTCGCGGAAGAAATTGAGAACCGAGACGACGCTCGTGTGCGATATCTGCGCGAGCGATCGGCCTTCTTCGAAAAAACTCTTCAGGCCGAGCCGGTAGAGCGGCTGCTTCTCGGGCTTGACACGGGGCGTCAGCTCGCCCGGAGAGCGCTCCGCGAGCGACGAGGGTAGATACTCCTTGAGCGCGACGAGCTTCCTCTCGCCGTCCTCGCACAGGTAGACCACGCCGAAGCCGCCGGCCGCCAGTTTCTTGATGACCTGGTAGCCGCCCACGACCGTGCCGGATGGCAATGGCGCGGGTTTTGGCTTTGACATAATCGACGAGAAAACGGGAGCAAAAGCGCGTGGCAGTTTACAGCATGACCGGCTACGCGAATGCTTCGGCGAGCACTCACGCCGCGCCTGCGGCAGCATTGCACGAAGCATCCGGGAAGCACTCGCAGCGAGGTCGCTCGCAGGCCTCGATCGGGGTCGAGATCCGTTCCGTGAATGGGCGCTTTCTCGACATCGCCATGCGTCTTCCCGACGAGCTGCGCGGCCTCGAGCCGGCCTTGCGGACGCTCGTCACCAAGCGCTTCAAGCGCGGCAAGATCGAGTTGCGGCTGACCGGCGCGGCCAGCACCGAAAGCGCGCTCCCCGAGCCCGCGCCC
>DASXLD010000049.1:0-16276 GCA_036496385.1 Caldimonas sp.
CGGTCGACGTTCTCGACCACGATGATGGCGTCGTCGACGACGAGGCCGATCGCGAGCACGAGGGCGAGCAGCGTCAGCAGGTTGATCGAGTAGCCGAGCGCCAGCATGACGAAGAACGTGCCGACGAGCGACAGCGGCATGGCGATCACCGGCACGATGACGGCGCGCAGGCTGCCGAGGAAGAGGAAGATGACGACCGTGACGATGAGCAACGCCTCGACGAGCGTCTTCACCACCTCGACGATCGAGGTATTGATGAACTCGGTCGAGTCGTAGACGATCTCGCCGGTGACGCCGGCCGGGAGCTGGTCGCGCAGCTCGGGGAAGGCCTCGCGGACGCGCTTGGCGACGCTGAGGATGTTCGCTTCGGGCGCGACCTTGATGCCGATGAAGACCGAGCGCACGCCACTGAAGGCGACGTTGAAGTCGTAGTTCTCCGAGCCGAGCGTCACCGTCGCGACGTCTTCGAGGCGGACGATGGAATCGCCGTTTTGCCGGAGCGCCAGCTTCTTGAACTCCTCGACCGAGTGCAGGTCGGTTCCCGCGGTCAGCGGCACCGTGACCATCTGTCCCTTCGACGCGCCGAGCGCGGCGAGGTAGTTGTTGCTGGCGAGCGCCTGGCTGACGTCGGCCGCGGTCAGGTTGTGGGCGGCGAGCTTGCTGGAGTCGAGCCAGGCGCGCAGCGCGAACGTGCGGGCGCCGAGCAGCTCGGCCGTCTGCACGCCTTCGACCGAGTCGAGCTTGGGCTTGACGACGCGGGCGAGGAAGTCGGTGACGTTGTTGGTCGGCAGCGTGTCGCTGTAGAAGCCGAGGTACATCGCGTCGATCGTCGAGCCCACCGAGACCGTGAGCACCGGCGCCTGCGCCTGCGGCGGCAGCTGGTTCTTCACCGAGTTGACCTGGGTGTTGATCTCGGTCAAGGCCCGGTTCGCGTCGTAGTTGAGGCGCAGCGTCGCGACGATCGTCGAGACCCCGGTACTGCTCGTCGACGACAGGTAGTCGATGCCTTGCGCCTGCGCGATCGCGCCTTCGAGCGGCTGCGTGATGAAGCCGGCCACGGTCTGCGCGTCGGCGCCGTAGTAAGCGGTCGAGATCGTGACGACGGCGTTCTCGGTGTGCGGGAACTGGTTGACCGGCAGGCTGAACAGCGAGCGCAGCCCGAGCACGACGATGAGCAGGCTCACCACCATCGCCAGGACGGGCCGCTTGATGAAGACGTCGGTGAAGTTCATGGCCGTCTCCTTCGATTCAGCGTTCCTGCGGCGTAGGGTTCGGGTTGTTCGCCGGCTGCACCGAGTTGTCGATGGCGATCGGCGTCCCGTTCTTCAGCTTGACCTGGCCGCTGGTGACGACCTGCTCGCCTTCCTTCAAGCCGCTGACGATCGCCACCTGGTCGCCGCGTGTCTCTCCGGTCGTCACGAAAACCTGCTGGACGACGAGCTGATCAGCGCCGGAGGCAGCAGCCGCCGCCGGCGCAGCCGCTGCGGCCGAGCCGGCGCGGCTCGCCGCCCGCGCGGCAGCGTCGACCTCGCTTTTTTGCCGCACGACGAAGACGGTCGAGCCGTATGGGTTGTAGGTGATCGCCGTCTGCGGCAGCGTGAGGTAGCGGCGCTTGTCGCCGACGTCGACGCTGACGTTGGCGAACATGCCGGGCAGGAGCTGGCGCTTCGGGTTCGCGAGCGTCGCCTCGACGAGGATGTTGCGCGTCGCCGGATCGACCTTCGGGTTGATCGCCGTGACACGACCGGGAAAGCCCACGTCCGGAAAGCCGTCGGTGGCGATGCCGACGATCTGGCCGATCGAGAGCCCGCCGATGCGCTTTTGCGGCAGGTAGAAATCGACGTAGATCGGATCGATCGTCTGCAGGGTGACGATCTTGTCGCCCGGGTTCAGATACTGCCCCGGGTTGACGGTGGTGATGCCGAGCTTGCCGGAGAACGGCGCGCGGATCGTCTTCTTCGCGATCGTCGCCTGCTGCTGCGCGACCAGCGCGTTGCGCGTCTTCAGGTCGGCCGCGTCGTTGTCGAGCTGCGCCTGGCTGATCGCCTGCACCTCGAACTGCGCCTGGTCGCGCTTGAGCACGGTCGCCGCAAGATCGCGAGCCGCCATCAGCGAGTTGAGCTGGGCGATGTCGGAGTCGGCGTTGAGCTGAGCCAGCACCGTGCCGGCCTTCACTTCCTCGCCCGACTTGAATTCGATGCTGCGCACGAGGCCGGCGATCTCGGTCGTGACGTCGACGCCGCGGACCGCGACGACGGTGCCGACCGCGGCGAGTTGCGGCTGCCATTCGAGGCTTTCGACCTTGGTCGCGGTGACCGTCTGCGGCCCCGGCCGCGGCGACGCGGCGATGAGCTTCTTGATGTGGAGGAAGAATCCCAGCCCCAGCACGACGGCGAGCAGGATCACGCCGGCGATCATGTAGAGCATCCGTCTTGTCGTCTTCTTCACGTTGCCTATCTCCTGACAGCGGCGGCTGCGCGGCGCCGCCGATCGGTTGTTGTTCGTCGTCGTTAGCGATGGGCCGCGGCGGCGCTTGCCGCACCCGCCGGCGTCGAGATGTCGGCGAGCTCGGTGCGATTCCACCAGCCGCCGCCCATCGCCTGGAACAGCGCTGCCGTGTCGGCATAGCGCGCGGCCTGCGCCTGGGCGAGGGCGATGTGCGTTTGCAGGTACTGGCGCTGCACGTCGAGCAGAGCGAGATAGCCGACCGCGCCGAGCCGGTACTGTCGCGTCACGAGGTCGAGCGTTTGCTGGGCGAAGCTTTCCGCGTCCGCCTGTACGCGCAGCGCCTCGGCATCCTCGTCGAGGGCGCGCAGCGTGTTGGCGACGTTCAGGAACGCGTTGAGCACGGTCTGGCGGTATTGCGCGCCGGCCTGGTCGTAGGCGGCGATCGCGGCGCGCTTGTTCGCTTGCAGCGCGCCGCCGTTGAAGAGCGGCTGCAGGAGGCCGGCGCCGATGCTCCAGGCCGCCGCTCCGCTCGAGAACAGCTTGTCGGCAGTCAGGGCCTGCGAGCCGAGGCTGCCGCTCAGCGAGATCTGCGGATAGAGGTTGGCCGTGGCGACGCCGATCTGCGCGCTCGCCGCATGGAGCAGCGCCTCGCTGGCCTGGATGTCGGGGCGCTGGCGCACCAGGCTCGAGGGCAGGACCACGGGCAGATCCTGCGGCAGCTGCAGCGACAGCAGATCGAACTCCGGCATCCCCGGGTCACCGGGCAGGCGCCCGGCGTAGACGGCGAGCTGCTGGCGCGTCTGCGCCAGCGCCTTGCGCAATCCGGGCAGGAGCGACTGCGTCTGCGCGAGGAGGGTCTGCTGGGCGAGGACCGTCGACCGTGCGATGGCGCCGAGATTGGCCTGCTTCTGCAGCAGAGTGAGCGATTGCGCGACGGCGTCGACCACTTCCTGAGTCGACTGCAGTTGGGCGCGCAGCGACGCCTCCTGGATCGCCGTCGTGACGACGTTGGTCGTCAGCGTGAGATAGGCGGCTTCGACCTGGTAGCGCTGATAGTCGACGGTCGCCTGCAGGCCTTCGAGCTCGCGACGGATGCCGCCGAAGGCATCGATCGTGTACGAGACGTTGACCGACGCGTTGTAGACGTTGAAGACGTTGTGGCCCGGCACGCCGCCGGCGGCAGGCGGCAGCCGCTCGCGCTCGACGTCGAGCTGGCCGTTGACCGAAGGCACGAGCTTGCGGCCCGAGTCGGCGGCGTAGTTCTCCTGCGCCTGCCGCAGCGCTGCCTGCGCCGCGGCCAGGGTCGGGCTCTGCTCGAGCGAGGAGCGGATCAGGGCATCGAGCGGCGGCGAACGAAACAGCTCCCACCATTGCGCCGGGATGTCCTGGCCGAGGCTGAGACGCTGCGCCGCGCCGCCCGGCGCCGAAGCGCTCGCGGTGACGGCCGGAACCGGAGTCGCGGTGTACGGATGCGTTTCGTCGGCCACGTTCGGCGCGGCCGGCGAGCTGAAATCGGGCCCGACCGCGCAGCCCGCCAGCGCCATGGCGAGCGCACCGGCGAGGACGCCGCGTCGCGTCGGTGGCAAGGGAAATAGCGTCATGCCTTCCTCCGGGTTCGTCGCGTGGATACGGCTGCCGTTGGCAGGGGCCTTGCCGGCGCCCGGCGGCGGCGAACCGCGACGTCTCTCCTGCGCCGCCGGCGCTCGGCAGCGATCAGCACCTCGGCGCTGCGCAGCAGGCGCTCGCGCCAGGCGTCGATCGCCTTCGGTCCCTCGAGCAGTTGCGGCGCGAGCACGTCGATCACCTCGCAGTTGACGAGCAGGTGCACCGCCGGACCGATGATGAGCGTGGCCAGGGCACGCACTTCGTCGTCGGGCTCGGCGAGGTCGAGGCGCTGGCAGAGCATGGCGACGAGGGCGGCGTGCATGGGCTGCATGCCGCGGTCGACCTTTTCCTGCCACAGGCCCGCCGGCTCGATCATCTCGCGCCGATGCAGCTTGATCCACAGGCGCGCTTGCGCGCCGCTGCGCAGCGGCGCCAGGATGTGCTCGAAGAGCACGCCGAGCGAAGGCTTTTCCACTGCCAACGACTCGCTTTCGCCGGCCGACTTCGGTGCCGGCGCTGCGCCGCCCCAGAAAACGCTGCGGTACAAGCCGGCCTTGTTGCCGAAGTAGTAGCTGACCGCGGCGACGTTGACGCCCGCCGCGTGGGCGATCTGGCGGATCGACGTCTTCGCGTAGCCCTGCTCGGCGAACAGGCGCAGCGCAGCGACGAGCAGCCGCGCGCGCGCCGGCTCGCCGAGCTGGTCGCTGCGCACCGGGTCGGCGACCTGCGTGCAAAGCGGTGGAACGAGCCGCTGCGCTTTCATCGCGCCGCATTCTAGCCATCAAAACAAACGATTGTTTGAACGGCCTCAGGCAACGCCGCCGCCATGGCGGGCCGGGCGCGGCGCGGCGCTCGGCGAAGGAAAGCTCTAGGGTCTATCTCATCGTCCGCAAGGCTATCTCTTTCCGAGAGACTTCGCCCTCGCCGCTGAAACGCCGATCCCGCCCCCGGCTTCCCGTTGCCGCCGCCGCGGTGGCGGGCGACTCAGGAAATGTCGTCGAGGTGCAGCGAATACGTTCCCGAGCGGCGGTCGGCGAAGAAGAACTCGAGCGTCTTGCGGGTCGTCCGGAACGCGATCTCGTCCCATGGCACCTCGGCCTCGGCGAACAGCCGCGCCTCGAGCGATTCGGGGCCGGGAACGAAGTCGACGTCGAGCATGCGCGCGCGGTAGAACAAGTGGACCTGGCCGACGCGGACGACGTTGATCAGCGAGTACAGGCCCTCGAGCTCGACCCGCGCGCCGGCTTCCTCGACGGTCTCGCGCAGCGCTCCTTCCGCGGTCGTCTCGCCGAGCTCCATGAACCCCGCCGGCAGCGTCCAGAGGCCCCGGCGCGGCTCGATCGCCCGCTTGCAGAGCAGCACCTTGTCCTCCCAGACCGGCAGCGTGCCGACGACGTTGAGCGGGTTCTCGTAGTGGATCGTCGTGCAGACGGTGCAGGTCGCGCGGTCGCGGTTGTCGTCGGCGGGAACGCGGTACTGCACCTCGGCGCCGCAGGCGCGGCAGTGCTTGATGCTGCGGGGCGCGAACATGGCACGAGTGTAGTGGTCGTGCATGGCATCATCGTCGTCGCGGCTGCCGCGTTGCCGGCAACGACCTCAACGATCCCGTCCCGAGAGAGCCCCACCATGAGCCATGTCATCACGCCGCCCGCGAGCGCCGGCGTCCCCGTCGTCGGCGGCGGCACCTTTCCGGTCCACCGCATCTACTGCGTCGGCCGCAACTACGTCGAGCACGCGAAGGAGATGGGCTTCACCGGCCGCGAGCCGCCGTTCTTCTTCATGAAGCCCGCCGACGCGGTGCTCGCGGTGGCCGAGGGCGAGGTCGGCCGGATGCCGTATCCGAGCCTGACGAAGAGCCTGCATCACGAGGTCGAGCTGGTGGTCGCGATCGGCAGCGGCGGCAAGTCGATCGCCGCAGCCGATGCGATGGGCCACGTCTGGGGCTACGCGGTCGGGCTCGACATGACTCGGCGCGACCTCCAGGGCGAGGCGAAGAAGCTCGGCCGGCCATGGGACATCGGCAAGAGCTTCGACCACTCGGCGCCGATCGGGCCGATCCGTCGCGCCGCCGAGAGCCGCGTCGACGCCGAGACGCGCATCACGCTCGAGGTCAACGGCGCGGTGCGCCAGCAGAGCACGATCGGCAAGCTGATCTGGAACATCGGCGAGATCATCGAGCACCTCTCGGCGGCGTGGGAGCTGCAGCCGGGCGACCTCATCTTCAGCGGCACGCCGGAGGGTGTCGCCGCGGTCGAGCGCGGCGACACCTTGAAGGCCGAGGTGTCGGGCGTCGGCGCGCTGCAGGTGACGCTCGTCTAGCGAGAGCAGCGCGGGCGTGCGCCTCTACAGCTACTTCCGCTCCTCGGCGTCGTACCGCGTCCGCATCGCGCTCGCGCTGAAGAAGCTCGACTACGAGTACGCCGCCGTCCATCTGGTCAAGAACGAGCAGCTCGCGCCGGCGTTTCGCGCCCTGGCGCCGGCGCAGCTGGTGCCGGCGCTCGTCGTCGACGACGCCGGGCGCGGTGAGGTCGCACTGACGCAGTCGCTCGCGATCATCGAGTATCTCGACGAGACCTTCCCCGAGCCGCCGCTGCTGCCCGACGACGCGCTCGGCCGTGCGCGCGTGCGAACGCTCGCGCTCGACATCGCGTGCGAGATCCATCCGCTCGACAACCTGCGCGTCCTGCGCTATCTGCAGCGCGAGCTCAAGGTCAGCGACAGCGACAAGGATCGCTGGTACCGGCACTGGGTCGAGACCGGCCTCGAGGTCGTCGAGCGCGAGCTCGCCGGCCATCGATCGACCGGGCGCTTCTGCCACGGCGAGCGCCCGGGGCTGGCCGATTGCGTCCTCGTGCCGCAGATCTTCAACGCCAGGCGGATGGATTGCCGGCTCGAACACGTGCCGACGGTGATGCGGATCTTCGACGCCTGCATGGCCGAGCCTGCGTTCGCCACGACCGAGCCCTCGGCCTGCCCCGACGCGACGTGAGCGTCGACGCCGACTGGCTCGCGCCCGAGTGGCGAATCGCCAGCGTCGGCGCGCTGATGACGACGCGCGCCGGCGGCGTCAGCAGCGGACCCTACGCGTCGATGAACGTCGGCGCCGCCGTCGGCGACGACCCCGGGCGCGTCGCCGCCAACCGCGCCCGCCTCGCCGCGGCGACCGCTGCCGCGCCGGTCTTCCTGCGCCAGGTGCACGGCACGCGCGTCGTCCGCGTCGGCGCCGACGATGCGGCTGCGGGCGCAGCCGTGCAGGAGGCCGACGCTGCCGTGACGACGGCGGCCGGCGTCGCTTGCGTCGTCCAGGCCGCCGACTGCCTGCCGGTGCTGCTCGCCGCGCCCGATGGCCTTGCCGTCGGCGCCGCTCACGCCGGCTGGCGCGGCCTTGCCGGCGGCGTCATCGAGGCGGCGGTCGACGCCGTCAGCCGTGCCGCCGGCTGCGCGCCGGCGGAGCTCTCGGCGTGGCTCGGTGCCTGCATCGGGGCCGACGCATTCGAGGTCGGCGCCGACGTCCTTGCCGCTTTCGGTCTCGATCCCGACGCGGCCGCGAGCGGATCCGCCGCGCCGCATCGCTTTCGCGCCCAGGGCGGCCGCAAGTGGCTCGCCGATCTGGCGGGGCTGGCCCGCGACCGCCTTGCAGCCGCCGGCGTCGCCCGCGTCGACGGCGGCCGCTGGTGCACGGTCGCCGAGCGCGACCGCTTCTTCTCCTACCGTCGCGACGGCACGACCGGTAGGATGGCCGCAGCGATCTGGATCGAGTGCGCCGGCGTGCACACGCGCGGATAATGGCCGGATGGCCAAGAAGAACGCAGCACGCCGTGCCGAGGCGCCGACCTTGCCGCACGGCGCCGACGCGCTCCGCGCCCTCGGCGGCGGCGCGATGACTCCGGGCGGTGACTTCGCCGAGGCCTGGAGAGCGATCGCCGGCATCGATCTGCCCGCGCAGGCCCTGGCCAACGCGCAGCGCGAATACCTCGTCGAGGCGACCGCGATCTGGAACCGGATGCTCGTTCCCGGCAGCGCGGCGCTGTCGCTCGACGACCGCCGCTTCGCGAGCACCGAATGGGCGACGAATCCCTCGGCAGCGTTCCTCGCCGAGATGTACCTGCTCAACGCGCGCACGCTGCTCGAGCTCGCGACCAGCGTCGAGGGCGATCAGAAGACGCAGGCGCGAGTGCGCTTCGCGGTCCTCCAGTGGATCGATGCGGCATCGCCGAGCAACTACCTGGCGCTCAACCCGGAGGCGCAGCGCAAGGCGATCGACACCAAGGGCGAGAGCCTGCTGCACGGCATCACCCATCTCTGGGACGACGCGCAGCGCGGCCGCCTCTCGCAAACCGACGAGAGCGCGTTTGAGATCGGCCGCAACGTCGCGCTGACGCCGGGCTCGGTGATCTTCGAGAACGAGCTGTTCCAGCTGATCGAATACGCGCCGCTGACGGCTAAGGTGTACGAGCGGCCGATCCTGTTCGTGCCGCCGTGCATCAACAAGTTCTACATCCTCGACCTGCAGCCCGAGAACTCGCTGATCCGCCACGCCGCCGCCGAGGGCCATCGCGTCTTCCTCGTCAGCTGGAAGAGCGCCGGCGAGGAGATCGCGCAGCGCACCTGGGACGACTACATCGGCAACGCGGTGCTGCGCGCGATCGCGATCGTGCAGGACGTCAGCGGCGCGGAGCAGATCAATACGCTGGGCTTTTGCATCGGCGGCACGATCCTCGCCAGCGCGCTCGCGGTGCTGGCGGCGCGGGGCGAGAAATCGGTGGCGAGCCTGACGTTGCTCACGACCTTTCTCGACTTCAGCGACACCGGCATCCTCGATATCTTCATCGACGAGACTGCGGTGCGCATGCGCGAGATGACGATCGGCGCCGGCAGCCCGAACGGCGGCGGCCTGCTCAGGGGCCACGAGCTGGGGATGACGTTCAGCTTGCTGCGGCCGAACGACCTGGTCTGGAACTACGTCGTCGCCAACTACCTGAAGGGCGAGACGCCGCCGCCGTTCGACCTCCTCTACTGGAACAGCGACGGCACCAACCTGCCGGGGCCGATGTATTGCTGGTACCTGCGCAACACCTACCTCGAGAACAACCTCGTCGAGCCGAACAAGGTGACCATCTGCGGCGAGAAGATCGATCTCGGCAGCATCGCCATGCCGAGCTTTCTCTATGCTTCGCGCGAAGACCACATCGTGCCGTGGCAGGGTGCCTACCGCACGACGCAGGTCCTGAAGGGCAAGCGCCGCTTCGTCCTCGGCGCCTCGGGGCACATCGCCGGCGTGATCAATACACCGCTGAAGAAGAAGCGCAGCTACTGGACCGGTGGCAGCGCCGCATTGCCGGCATCGGCGGACGACTGGTTCGCCGGCGCCGTCGAGCACCCCGGCAGCTGGTGGACCGACTGGTCCGCGTGGCTGGCGCCGTTCGGCGGCCGGCAGATCGCGGCGCCGAAGAAGCCGGGCAACGCGACCTGGAAGGCGATCGAGCCCGCCCCGGGCCGCTACGTCAAGGAAAAGGCGGCGTGACGCGCGCGCCGAAGCCGCACCCCATTCATTGCAGGAGAGTTCCATGAGCACCGACATCGTCATCGTCGCTGCCGCCCGCACGGCGGTCGGCAAATTCGGCGGCAGCCTCGCCAAGGCGCCGGCTCCCGAGCTCGGTGCGGCCGTCATCGCCAACCTGCTCGAGCGTGCGCGCCTCGGCGGCGATCAGATCGGCGAGGTCATCCTCGGCCAGGTCCTCGCCGCGGGCTCGGGCCAGAACCCGGCGCGCCAGTCGGTGATCAAGAGCGGGCTGCCGCAGAGCGTTCCCGCGCTGACGATCAACGCCGTCTGCGGCTCGGGGCTGAAGGCGGTGATGCTCGCCGCGCAGGCGATCCGCGACGGCGACTACGAGATCGGCATCGCTGGCGGCCAGGAGAACATGAGCCTGGCGCCGCACGTCCTGCTCGGCTCGCGCGAAGGCCAGCGCATGGGCGACTGGAAGCTCACCGACTCGATGATCACCGACGGCCTGTTCGACGTCTACAACCGCTACCACATGGGCATCACCGCGGAAAACGTCGCCAAGAAATACGACGTCAGCCGCGACAAGCAGGACGCGCTGGCGCTCGCCTCGCAGCAGAAGGCCGCGGCGGCGCAGGAAGGCGGCCGCTTCAAGGACGAGATCGTGCCGTTCTCGATCCCGCAGAGAAAGGGCGATCCGGTCGTCTTCGCCGCCGACGAGTTCATCAACCGCAAGACCAGCGCCGACGCGCTCGCCGGGCTGAAGCCGGCGTTCGACAAGGCCGGCACGGTGACGGCGGGCAACGCTTCCGGCCTCAACGACGGCGCTGCCGCGGTCGTCGTCATGACCGCGCAACGCGCGCAGCAGCTCGGCCTGACACCGCTGGCGCGGATCGCGAGCTACGCGACCGTCGCCCTCGATCCCGCGATCATGGGCATGGGCCCGGTGCCGGCCTCGAAGAAGGCGCTCGAGCGCGCCGGCTGGAAGCCGCAGGATCTCGACCTGCTCGAGATCAACGAGGCGTTCGCGGCGCAGGCGTGCGCCGTCAACAACGAGATGGGCTGGGACACCAGCAAGGTCAACGTCAACGGCGGCGCGATCGCGATCGGCCACCCGATCGGCGCCTCCGGCTGCCGCATCCTCGTGACACTGCTGCACGAGATGGGCAGGCGCAACGCCAAGAAGGGCATCGCGAGCCTGTGCATCGGCGGCGGCATGGGCGTCGCGATGTGCGTCGAGCGCTGAGCGCTCGTTGACACGGGCCGTTCCAGCGGGCACGGCGATTGCCAGCTCGCTGCGTTGCTTCGATCGCCTCGTCGCAGCCCGTGTTCGCGGGTTGGAACCCTCGCTGTCACGCGGGTGGCTGCAGTCGGCTGGGTTGATGGTCAGCACCAAAACCCCATAGACGCGGGGTTGCCCGCGCCGGGCGCAAAACCGACACTTCACGCGCGCGTAATGGAGAAATCGATGGCACCACGTCTGTTCAAATCCGCTCTCTGCGTCGCAGGCCTCGCTGCGTCGCTCGCTTCCGGCTCGGCTTTCGCTGCCGCGTGCACCGGAGTCAGCCTCGGCACGTCCCAGACCAGCGACGTCACCTTCGACGGCCTCGCGTCGGATCAATGCGTCATCTCCACCGTCAATCCGGCACAGGGCCCGAACGGCAATACGAGCGGATTCGACACGGAGTTTGGCAGCGGTTGGTCGCTGCTCGGCAAGGTCACCAGCGGCAGCGGAAGCAACACGCTCGACGGCGTCAACTTCACTTGGGGCTTCACCCAGACCACCGGCACGACCGGCTCCTGGTCTCTGATGGCCGACCAGAACGTGACGCTCGATCTCGTCTTCGCGATGCATGCGTCCGACCATAGCGGCGCGTTCCTGTTCGACGACCAGGCACTGGTCGCGAGCGCGGTCACGCCGGGCACGTGGTCGATCCACTGGCTGAACAACCCCGGCAACGTTCCCGACTTCTCCAACCTCACGCTGTTTGCGCGCGACATCACGACTCCGGTCCCGGAACCGGAGACGTATGCGATGTTGCTCGCCGGCTTCGCTGCGATGGGCTTCATCGCCCGGCGCCGCAGGACGAGCTGACCGAACTTCCCCGACCCCGACGGCCCCGGAGCGATCCGGGGCCGTTCTGTTTTGCGGATGGCGGACATCAGGTCCGTCGTCAGCTCTGCTGCCTGCGCGGCGACGCCGCCAGGGCAGCGTTGCCGCACAGTGTGCGCAGCGCATCGAGACGTGCGCAAAAGGCCGCGGCGTCGGCGAGGAAGAAGTCGTACTCCTCGATCAGGAGCGCGACGCGCGCCACGATCGGCAGCTCGAGCCGTGGGCACGGCGATAAGCGCACGCGCTGCACGAGCGCGTCGGAAATGCGCGCCATTCGTGACGTGAGTTACGGCCGGTCGCGTTTCCCCCCGAGACCGGGGATGTCTGGCTCGTCGCGCAACCTTGAGGATGCGTCCATCCCATTTGGAGAGAACGATGAACGAACGATTCGCTCAATTCACCTGCTTAGCGGCCGCCCTGGCCGCTTCGCTTTCCTGCGGTTCGGCGTTCGCTGCTCCGTGCACGGGGGTCAACGTCGGCACCTCGCAGACGTCTGACGTCACCTTCGCGGGCCTCTCGTCCGACGCCTGCGTCATTTCCAACAACAATGCGCAACAGGGGCCGGACGGGAACACGAGCGGATTCGACCCGACGCCGTTCGGCACCGGCTGGTCGCTGCTTGGCAAGCTGCCGCCCTCCAGTGGCACCAGCTTGCTCGACGGCGTGAACTTCACGTGGGGTTTTACGGGGACCGGCACGGGACCCGGCACGTGGACCCTGGTGGCCGATCAGAACGTGACGTTGGACCTCGTGTTCGCGATGCATGCCGGCAGCTACACGGGTGCCTTCCTGTTCGACGACCTGGCTCTGAGCGCCGGGACCGTGGGGACCTGGGAGATCAATTGGGTCAACAACGGAGACCAGAATCCCGACTTCTCCAATCTCACACTGTTCGCACGTGACATCACGACGGCAGTCCCGGAGCCAGAGACCTACGCGCTGATGCTTGCCGGCCTCGGCATGATGGGCTTCATGGCCAAGCGCCGCCGCGTCGCCTGATCGCTTCTCCTCTCCAGACGACGGCCTCGGAGCGATCCGAGGCCATTCTCGTTTCAGGGCACAGGGACCGCGGCGAGCGCGGTGGCCTGCGTTGCCGCCGCCTCCAGCGCAGCAGTGCTGCCGTCCCAGCGAAGCGCCAGAAGCGGCGATTCCACCCCGCTGAAGTTGCGCCGCATCGACGCGAAGTAGATCGGGTCGTAGTGGACATCGAGCAGATCGCGCACGACGCCTTCGATCCGACCGCTGCGCGCGTTTTCCTGCCAGGCGGCGACGACGGCATTGCCACGCAAGGCACGCAGGGCGTCGAGACGCGCGCAGAAGGCATCGATGTCGGCGACGAAGAAGTCGTACTCGTCGATCAGCAGCGCGACGCGCGCCTCGATCGGCAGCTCGAGCCATAGGCATGGCGATGCGCGCATCTGCTCGATGAGCGCCTCGGCGACGCGCAGCTCGCCGATCTTCTTGCTCTCGCTCTCGACGAACACCGGGGACGCGGGATCGAGACCGCGAAGCGCCTGCCACACCAGCGTGTCGAACGCCTTCTGGCTCGGCTGCGCGCTGCCGGGGACGAGGCCGAGCACCGAGCCGCGGTGGTTGGCGAGCGCCTCGAGGTCGAGCACCTGCGCGCCCTGCGCGGCGAGCGCCGCGAGCAAGCGGCTTTTGCCCGATCCGGTCGGGCCGCAGACGACGCGCCACGCGAAGCGCGCCGGCAGCTGATCGAGCTCGGCGACGATCGCGCGCCGGAACGCGCGGTAGCCGCCCTCGAGCACGTGGACGCGAAAGCCGATCTGGTCGAGCACCGTCGCCAGCGCGCCGCTGCGCTTGCCGCCGCGCCAGCAGTAGACGAGCGGCTTCCAGTCGTGCGGCTTGTCGGCGACGTGGCGCTCGACGTGCGCGGCGACATTGCGCGCAACGAGCGCGGCGCCGCGCTTCCTTGCCGCGAACGGCGAAACCTGCTTGTACTCGCTGCCGACGAGCGCGCGCTCGTCGTCGTCGAGCGACGGCCAGTTCACTGCATCGGGCAGGCGGTCCTCGGCAAACTCGGCCGGCGAGCGGGCATCGACGAGGGTGTCGAAGCGGTCGAGGTCGGCGATCGCCTCGGTCGCTGAAATCGGTCGGACCGTCATGCCTCAGCCGGCCGTGGCGTACCGCTGCGGCGCAGCCGCAAGGTCGGGGGCACCGGCCGGGCGCCGGGCCGCTCCCAAGCCCGGCCGCGGCCCCCTCGGGGGGTACCGCTGCGGCGCAGCCGCAAGGTCGGGGGCACCATTCACGCGATCGCGTCGAGCATCTCGCTCTCGATCTGCAGCTGCATCTTGTTCTGCTGCAGCGCGCTGCCGTCGATGAGGAAGGTGTCCTCGACCCGCTCGCCGAGCGTGGTGATCTTCGCGAGCTGCAGGTTGATGCCGTGCCGGGCGAGGACGCGCGAGATCGCGTAGAGCAGCCCCGAGCGGTCGCTCGCCGAAACGCCGAGCAGCCAGCGCTGGGCGCGCTCGTCGGGGCGCAGCGTCACCCGCGGCGTGACCGGGAACGAGCGCACGCGTCGCGAGAGGCGGCCGCGACTCGGCTCGGGCAATGGCCCGGTCGCCTCGAGCGCGAGCGCGAGCTGCGTCTCGACGTACGAGATCAGGTCGCGTGGATGCGGCTCCAGGTAGGGGCTGACGACGAGGAAGGTATCGAGCGCGTAGCCGGTCGCCGTCGTGTGCACCTTGGCGTCGAGGATGTTGAAGTTGGCGCTGTCGAAGTAGCCGCAGGTGCGCGCGAAGAGGTCCTGCTTGTCGGGCGCGTAGACGAGCACCTGCAGGCCGACGCCGACCGGGCTGACGCGGGCGCGGACGATCGGCGTCGCCGAGTCCACCTTGTCGATCAGCGAGCGCGTGTGCCAGGCGATCTCGCTGGCGTCGTGGCGCGCGAAGTAGCTGAGCTCGAGCGTGCGCCAGAGCGGCAGCTCGACGGTGCCGGGCAGCATCGCCAGGTTGAGGAGAAGCCGCGCCTCGAGCTTGGTCGCCTCGATCTCGGCGTCGAGGTTGGGCCGCGCGCCGCCGAGCGCGCGCAACGTCAGCCGGTAGAGATCCTCGAGGAGCTTGCCCTTCCACGCGTTCCAGACCTTCGGGCTGGTGCCGCGGATGTCGGCGACGGTGAGCAGGTAGAGGGCGGTCAGGCGCCGCTCGCTGCCGACGAAGGCGGCGAAATCGGCGATCACGTCGGGGTCGGAGAGGTCTTCCTTCTGCGCGATGCGCGACATCGTCAGGTGGTGCGCGACGAGCCACTCGACGAGCGCGGCGTCCTCGCCGCCGACGCCGTGGTCGCGGCAGAAGCGTCGCGCGTCGCGCATGCCGAGCTCGGAGTGGTCACCGCCGCGGCCCTTGGCGATGTCGTGGAAGAGGGCGGCGACGTAGAGCACCCAGACGCGATCGAACGTCGATGCGAGCTGCGAGCAGAACGGGTACTCGTGCGCGTGCTCCGGGATGAGGAAGCGGCGGACGTTGCGCAGCACCATCAGGATGTGCTGGTCGACGGTGTAGACGTGGAACAGGTCGTGCTGCATCTGGCCGACGATGCGCCGGAACACCCACAGGTAGCGGCCGAGCACGCTCGTCTCGTTCATCAGGCGAAACGCGTGCGTCTGGCCACCGCCGTTCGCCATCAGGATCTTCATGAAGGTCGCGTGGTTGTGCTTGTCGCGCCGGAACTTCGAATCCATCAGGCGGCGGGCGTTGTAGAGCGCGCGCAGCGTTCGCGCCGAGAGGCCCTTCGGCCCGATCGTCTGCTGGTAGACGAGGAAGGTCTCGAGGATGGCGTGCGGGTCGCGCTGGTAGAGGTCGTCGCTTGCGACCTCGAGCATGCCGCCGCGCTCGAGGAACTTGTCGCTGATGGGCCGCATCGGCGCGTCCTGCAGGCCGGTGACGCGCTCCTCGATGTTGAGCATCAGGATCCGGTTCAGCTGAGTCACCGCCTTGGCCGCCCAGTAATAGCGGCGCATCAGCCGCTCCGACCCGCTCTGCGCGCCGAGCGAGCGATAGCCGAAGCTCTCGGCGACGGCGGTCTGCAGGTCGAACACGAGGCGGTCTTCGCGCCGCCCGGCAATGGCATGCAGGCGGGCCCGGATCAGGCGCAGCACGCCTTCGTTGCGCTGCAGCTGGCGCACCTCGAACGGCGTGATCAGACCGTGCGCCGCAAGCTGCTGCCAGGTGCGGCCTAGGCCGGCGGCGCGCGCGACCCAGATCACGGTCTGCAGGTCGCGCAGGCCGCCCGGGCTTTCCTTGCAGTTCGGCTCGAGCGAGTAGGGCGTGTTCTCGTACTTCTGGTGGCGCTGGCGCATCTCCAGCGTCTTGGCGCGCAGGAAGGCCTTCGCATCCATCGCCGCCGCGGTCGCTTTCTGAAAGGCCGTGAAGATCTTGCGATCGCCGCAGAGCTGGCGCGATTCGAGCAGGGCCGTCTGCACCGTCACGTCCGACTCGGCCATCGCCACGCACTCGGCGACGGTGCGCACGCTCGAGCCGATCTCCAGGCCGGCGTCCCAGCAGTTGCCGATGAAGGCTTCGACGCGGCGCTTGAGCTCGGCGTTGTCGTCGGCGCTCGTGCCGTCGGGCATGAGCACGAGCACGTCG
>DASXLD010000050.1:0-35271 GCA_036496385.1 Caldimonas sp.
GCTGCTGCTCGATGTCGTGCCGCTGTCGCTCGGAATCGAGACGATGGGCGGCCTCGTCGAGCGCATCGTCGAGCGCAACAGCCCGATCCCGACCGCGCGCGCGCAGAGCTTCACGACCTTCCAGGACGGCCAGACGGCGATGGCGATCCATGTCGTCCAGGGCGAGCGCGACCTCGTCGTCGATTGCCGCTCGCTCGCCCGTTTCGAGCTGCGCGGCATTCCGCCGCTGGTCGCAGGTGCAGCCCGGATCGAGGTCGTCTTCACCGTCGACGCCGATGGTCTGCTGAGCGTCGAGGCCCGCGAGGAGACGTCCGGCGTCGAGGCGTCGGTGACGGTCAAGCCGAGCTACGGCTTGTCCGACGATGAGGTGACCCGGATGCTGAAGGAGGGCTTCGGACACGCCGAGGAGGACATGGCCGCGCGGGCGTTGCGCGAAGCCCAAGTCGATGCCGATCGTCTCCTCGCCGCGCTGGCGTCGGCGCTCGCCAGCGATGGCGAGCTGTTGGCGGCCGGGGAGAGGAGGGCGATCGATGACCTCACCGAGACTCTGCGCGTTGCCCGCGGCAGCGCCGATCGCGATGCGATCGAGCGGGCGATGCATGCCCTCTCGGACGCGACCGAGGGCTTCGCCGCCGAGCGCATGAACCGCGGCATCCGCCGAGCGCTGGCCGGCCGCCGCGTCGAGGACCTCTGAGCATGCCGAAGATTCTGGTCCTGCCGCACGTCGAGTATTGCCCCGAGGGCCGCGAAATCGAGGCGGCGTCGGGCGAATCGATCTGCGAAGCGCTGCTCGAGAACGGCATCCCGATCGAACACGCCTGCGAGATGAGCTGCGCGTGCACGACCTGCCACGTCGTCGTCCGCGAGGGCTACGCCTCGCTCGGCGAGCCCGACGAGAGCGAGGAGGACCTGCTCGACCGCGCCTGGGGCCTCGAGCCGACGTCGCGGTTGTCCTGCCAGGCGATCCTCGCGCGCAACGACGTGACGGTCGAGATCCCGAAATACTCGATCAACCACGCGAAGGAGAAGCACTGAGCTCCGGCTGCGACCACCGGATCGCGCGTCGCTGCGCGTCTGCGTCAGCGGCGAGCGTGGCTCGGGCCGATCGCCCGCCGCAGCCAGCCGAGCGGCCGGATCGAGTCGAGAAACGAGTCGGGCGCCGTGGTGTCGCGGTCGGCGAGGACGGCGCGAGTGTCGAGCATCTCGATGAACGCGCGCAACTCGGCCTTCTTCAGGCCGCTGACCTCGACCAGCTTGGCCAGGCTCACGTAGCGCTGGGACATCTCGCTCAAGGCACGCCGATGTGCAGTCCGACGATATTCGGCCGGCAGCTCAGGCCAGGCGAGGAGACGGTACTCTTTCATTGGCAGGCGGTTGGGCGTTCGCACTGTGCGGGGCAGCGCGGGAGGTCGAGCCTAACCGTGGCTCCCCGCGGGTGAAAGCATTCTTTGCAAGGGCTTCGTGATATTTGCAACGGTCGGCGCTCACGACGGCCGAGCGGTCGCGTCAAATCAGGGTAGGCAATGGAGTCGATCGGGAAGACCCGGATGAATGTGCTCGGTGTCGAGACCTCGTGCGACGAGACCGGCGTTGCGCTGGTTCGCACCCGGCCCGGGGCGGCACCGATCCTGCTCGCCCAGGCGCTCCACAGCCAGGTCGAGATGCACGCCGACTACGGTGGCGTCGTTCCCGAGCTTGCATCGCGCGACCACATCCGGCGCGTCCTGCCGCTCGCGCGCGAGGTGCTCCGGGAGGCCGACCTGCCGCTCGCGGCAATCGACCTCGTCGCCTACACGCGAGGTCCGGGGCTGGCCGGCGCGCTGCTCGTCGGCGCCGGGGTCGCGTGCGCGCTCGCGGCAGCGCTCGGCAAGCCGGCACTCGGTGTCCATCACCTCGAAGGTCATCTGCTGTCGCCGTTTCTCGCCGCCGATGCGCCGCGGTTTCCGTTCGTCGCGCTGCTCGTCTCGGGCGGCCATACGCAACTGCTCCGCGTCGATGACGTCGGCCGCTATGCCCTGCTCGGCGACACGATCGACGATGCCGCCGGCGAAGCGTTCGACAAGTCGGCCAAGCTGCTCGGGCTGGGCTATCCAGGAGGCCCGGCGCTCGCTCGTCTCGCCGCGTTCGGCGACCCGACCAGCTACGCGCTGCCGCGCCCGCTCGTGCGGCGCGACTCGCTCGACTTCTCGTTCGCCGGGCTGAAGACCGCGGTCCGCACCCACGCGGCGAGGCTCGACTCGACCTGCGAGCAGGCGCGCGCCGATCTCGCCGCGTCGACCCAGGAGGCGATCGTCGACGTGCTCGTCCGCAAGGCGATGGCAGCGCTCGCCGCGAGCGGATGCGATCGCCTCGTCGTCGCCGGCGGCGTCGGCGCGAACGAAGAGCTGCGTGCGCGGCTGCGGCAAGAATGCGAGC
The DNA here is from genome assembly GCA_036496385.1 of Caldimonas sp. GTDB lineage: Bacteria > Pseudomonadota > Gammaproteobacteria > Burkholderiales > Burkholderiaceae_C > Schlegelella_A. The sequence continues at coordinate 2,416 of DASXLD010000050.1, forward strand.
AACGCAACGTCAGGCTGCACTTCCCGGAGCCGGCGCTTTGCACCGACAACGGCGCGATGATCGCGCTGGCGGCAGCGATGCGGCTCGAGCGCGGCATCGCCATTCCGACCGCGGATCATGCCTTCGACGTGCTGCCGCGCTGGTCGCTGCTCGCCGCCTGAACCCGCGATGCCGAGCTTGCGCCCTGTCATCGCCGAGTTGCCGGCCTCCAAGATCCGCGAGGTCGCGAATGCCGCGATGGCCCGGAGCGACGTGCTCGCGTTCTGGTTCGGCGAGAGCGACGAGACGACGCCGCCGGCCATCCGTGCCGCCGCCGTGCGATCGCTCGAAGACGGCGAGACCTTCTACTCGCACAACCTCGGCCTGGCGGAGCTGCGCGAGGCGATCGCCGGCTACGTCAGCTCGCTTCATCCTGGCGTCGGCAGCGAGCGGATCGCGGTGACGTCATCGGGAGTGAGCGCGCTGATGCTTGCGATGCAGGCGCTCGTCGGCGGCGGCGACGAAGTGGTCGCGGTCGTCCCGGTCTGGCCCAATCTGACGGCGCAGCCGGCGATCCTCGGCGCGCGCGTGAGCCGCGTCGCGCTGCATTTCGCCGACGGCGAGTGGCGGCTCGATGTCGATGAGCTGCGCCGCGCCGTCACCGGCCGCACTCGCGTCCTCCTCGTCAACTCGCCGAACAACCCGACCGGATGGACGCTCCGCCGCGACGAGCAGGAGCTGCTGCTCGAACACTGCCGCTCGACCGGCACCTGGATCGTTGCCGACGAGGTCTACGAGCGGATTTTCTTCGCCGCCACCGGCGCCGGCGCGACGTGCGCGCCGAGCTTTCTCGACATCGCCGATCCGGACGACCGCCTGATCGTCGCGCACAGCTTCTCGAAGAGCTTCCTCATGACCGGATGGCGGCTCGGCTGGCTGGTCGTGCCGCCTGGAGCGGCGGCGGAGCTGGCCAAGCTGATCGAATTCAACACCTCGTGCGCGCCCGTCTTCGTGCAGCGCGCCGGGCTCGCCGCGCTCGAGCAGGCGGCGAGCTTCGTGCCCGGCCTCGTCGAGCGGCTGCGCAGCTGTCGCGATACGCTGGTGCCGCGCCTGCGAGAGATCCCCGGCGTGAAGGTCGCGATGCCGCAGGGCGGCCTCTACGCGTTCTTCCGTGCCCCCGGCAGCGCCGATTCGCTGGCGTTCGCGAAGCGCCTCGTCGAGGGCGCCGGGGTCGGCATCGCACCCGGCGCTGCGTTCGGTCCCGAAGGCGAAGGCTGGCTGCGCTGGTGCTTCGCCTCGCGCGAGCCGGCGCGGCTCGTCGAGGGCGTCACCCGGCTCGCCGCCTTCCTCGCGCTATAATTTCTGGTCTTGCTGCGCTTGCAGCGAGCGAGCACGACGCCGGTCGGTTTCACCGGTGATCGCAAGTCAAGAGCCGAAACCGCAGCACCGCTCCATGCCGGCGCTCGGTTTCACACGAGGAAACGAGATGCCTGCCACCACCGAACACAAGGCCGAGATCGTCAAGGCGCATGCCCGCGCCACGAACGACACCGGATCGACCGAGGTGCAAGTCGCCTTGCTCACCGACCGGATCAACGAGCTCACGCCGCACTTCAAGACCCATTTGAAAGACCACCACGGGCGACGCGGCCTGCTGAAGATGGTCAACCGCAGGAAGAGCCTGCTTGCGTACCTGAAGGACACCGACGCCGATCGCTACACGGCGTTGATCCACAAGCTCGGCCTTCGCAAGTAAGCGATGGCCGCCAGCGCCCGCAACCGATCCGGTTCGACCGGCAGCGTGCGGGCGCGCAGGAACCAGCGGCTGTTCGGCGTCCTTGTGTCATTCCACGGTTGTTCGCCCGTCGTTCGCGAGCACCCTTGGAATGACATGGCGCCACGGCCCTGATTCCGGGTGTCGGCGCCGCCCGAATGGCGCCCGTCACGAATCGGAGTAAGAGAACATGAGCATCTTCAACAAGGTCACCAAGACGTTCCAATGGGGCCAGCAGACGGTGACGCTCGAGACCGGCGAGATCGCCCGCCAGTCGGGCGGTGCGGTCGTCGTCAGCATCGAGGACACCGTCGTTCTCGCCACCGTCGTCGCCAGGAAGGACGCCAAGCCCGGCCAGGACTTCTTCCCGCTCACCGTCGACTACATCGAGAAGACCTACGCCGCCGGCAAGATCCCGGGCAGCTTCTTCAAGCGCGAAGGTCGCCCGAGCGAGCTCGAGACGCTGACCTCGCGCCTGATCGACCGGCCGCTCAGGCCGCTGTTCCCCGATGGCTTCTACAACGAGGTGCAGGTCGTCATTCACGTCCTGTCGCTCAATCCCGAAGTGGCGGCCGACATTCCGTCGCTGATCGGCGCCAGTGCCGCGCTCGCGATCTCCGGCATTCCGTTCAACGGCCCGATCGGCGCCGCCCGCGTCGGTTACGTCGGCGGCCAGTACGTGCTCAATCCGACCAAGGCACAGCTCGCCGAGTCGCAGATGGATCTGATCGTCGCCGGCACCCAAGCCGCGGTGCTGATGGTCGAGTCGGAGGCCAAGCAGTTGAGCGAGGAGATCATGCTCGGCGGCGTCGTCTTCGGTCACGAGCAGGGCAACGTCGCGATCGCGGCGATCAACGAGCTCGTCCGCGATGCCGGCAAGACCTTGTGGGACTGGCAGCCGCCGGCCAAGGACGAGGCGTTCATCGCCCAGGTCTCGGCGCACGCCGAACAGTCGATCCGCGCCGCCTACCAGATCCGCTCCAAGCAGGCGCGCACGCAGGCAACGCGTGACGCCTACGCGGCGGCGAAGGCTGCGCTGACCGCGGCCGGGACCGAATTCGATCCGGTCAAGGTCGACAACCTGCTGTTCGACATCGAGGCCAAGGTCGTGCGCAGCCAGATCCTTTCCGGCGAGCCGCGCATCGATGGCCGCGACACGCGCACCGTGCGGCCGATCGAGATCCGCAACGGCCTCCTGCCGCGTGTCCACGGCTCGGCGCTCTTTACGCGTGGCGAGACGCAGGCGCTGGTCGCGGCGACGCTCGGCACCGACCGCGACTCGCAACGCATCGACGCGCTCGCCGGCGAATACAGCGAGCACTTCATGCTCCACTACAACATGCCGCCGTTCGCAACCGGCGAGACCGGCCGCGTCGGCTCGCCGAAGCGGCGCGAGATCGGCCACGGGCGCCTCGCCAAGCGCGCGCTTGTCGCCGTGTTGCCGGATCGCACCGAGTTCCCGTACTCGATGCGCATCGTCTCGGAGATCACCGAGTCGAACGGCTCGTCGTCGATGGCCTCGGTGTGCGGCGGCTGCCTCGCGCTGATGGACGCCGGCGTTCCGCTCAAGGCGCACGTCGCCGGCATCGCGATGGGCCTGATCAAGGACGGCAACCGCTTCGCCGTGCTGACCGATATCCTCGGCGACGAGGACCACCTCGGCGACATGGACTTCAAGGTCGCGGGCACGACGAGCGGCGTCACCGCGCTGCAGATGGACATCAAGATCCAGGGCATCACCAAGGAGATCATGCAGGTCGCGCTCGCGCAGGCGAAGGAAGCGCGCCTGCACATCCTCGGCAAGATGCAGGAGGCCCTGGGCGGTGCGAAGACCGAGGTCTCGCAATTCGCGCCGCGCCTCTACACGATGAAGATCAACCCGGAGAAGATCCGCGACGTCATCGGCAAGGGTGGCTCGACGATCCGCGCGCTCACCGAAGAGACCGGCTGCACGATCGACATCGGCGAGGACGGCACGATCACGATCGCGTCGACCGACGCCGGCAAGGCCGAGCACGCGAAAAAGCGCATCGCGGAGATCACGGCCGAGGTCGAGGTCGGCAAGATCTACGAGGGCCCGGTCACGAAGATTCTCGACTTCGGTGCCCTCGTCAACCTGCTGCCCGGCAAGGACGGCCTGCTCCACATCAGCCAGATCGCCAACCAGCGGGTCGAGAAGGTCACCGACTATCTGAAGGAAGGCCAGGTCGTCCGCGTCAAGGTCCTCGAGACCGACGACAAGGGCCGCGTCAAGCTGTCGATGAAGGCGCTGCTCGACCGCGACACGCCGCCCCGCGAGCCCGCGGTCCACGAGTGACGCGTCGGGTGCGGCGGTGAGAGCGATCGAGATTTCGACGCCCGGCAAGCCCGACGTGCTGCGGCCGGTGGACCGGCCGGATCCGACGTTCGGCAAGGGCGAGTTGCTGATTCGCGTCGCCGCGTCGGGGGTCAACCGTCCCGACGTGCTGCAGAGAAAAGGGCTCTATCCGGTGCCGCCCGGCGCATCGGACATCCCTGGCCTCGAGATCGCGGGAACGATCGTCGACGGCGATCGCGATGCGCTCGCGGCCGCCGGCCTAGCGGTCGGTGATCGCGTCTGCGCGCTCGTCGCCGGCGGCGGCTATGCACAGCTCTGCGTCGCGCCGGTCGTGCAGTGCCTGCCGAGCCCGGCGAATCTGAGCGATGTCGAAGCGGCAAGCCTGCCCGAAACGTTCTTCACCGTCTGGTCGAACGTGTTCGACCGCGCGCAGCTGCGGCGCGGCGAGACGCTGGTCGTCCATGGCGGCTCGAGCGGGATCGGCGTCACCGCGATCCAGCTCGCCAAGGCGTGGGGCGCGACGGTGATCGTGACGGTCGGCTCGGCCGACAAGGCGGCCGCGTGCCGGGCGCTCGGCGCCGATCACGCGATCGACTACAAGGCGCAGGACTTCGTCGCCGAGGTGCTGCGGCTGACCGGCGGCAGCGGCGCGAACGTCGTCCTCGACATGGTCGCCGGCGACTACCTCGCCCGCGACGTGCAATGTCTCGCCGAGGACGGTCGCATCGTCATCATCGCGGTCCAGGGTGGTACGCAGGCGACCGTCGATGCCGGTCTGGTGCTGCGCCGCCGCCTGACGATCACCGGCTCGACGCTGCGGCCGCGGCCGGTCGAGTTCAAGGCGCACATCGCTGCTGCCTTGAAGAAGACGGTCTGGCCCTGGCTCGAGTCGGGTGTCGTCAAGCCGGTGATCCACGAAGTGTTTCCTGCCGCCGAAGCGGCGCGCGCGCACGCGCTGATGGAATCGAACCAGCACATCGGCAAGTTGGTGCTGACGTGGTAGCGGCCGCGGCCGCCGCAGGTGCGATGTCGCGCTCGAAGCTCGTCGTCGGCAACTGGAAGATGAACGGCAGCGTCGCCGCGAACGCGACGCTGCTCGACGCACTGAAGGCGGCGCCGCTCGGCAGCGCCGAGGCGGCAGTGTGCCCTCCGGCCCCCTATCTGCGCGATGTCGCCAACGCGCTTCTCGGCGGCGCAATCGCCTGGGGCGGCCAGGATTGCTCGCGTCACGAATCGGGCGCGTTCACGGGGGAGATCTCGGCCGCCATGCTCGCCGAGCTCGGCTGCCGCTACGTCATCGTCGGCCATTCGGAACGCCGGGCGATGCACGACGAGAGCGACGACGTCGTCGCCGCCAAGGCCCGCGCCGCGCTGGCGGCCGGCCTGGTCCCGATCGTCTGCGTCGGCGAGACGCTCGCCGAGCGCGAGCAGGGCGCGACCGAGGCCGTCGTCGGCCGCCAGCTTGGCGCTGTCATCGCGGTGCTCGGCGCGCGCATCGACAGCGTCGTCGTCGCCTACGAGCCGGTCTGGGCGATCGGCACCGGCAAGACCGCGACGCCAGCCGAGGCGCAGGCCGTCCACGCCTTCCTGCGCGAGCGCCTCGCGGTCGCCGGCCCGGCGAGCCGCGACCTGCGCATCCTCTACGGCGGCAGCGTCAAGGCAGACAACGCGGCGCAGCTGTTCGCGCAGGCCGACATCGACGGCGGGCTGATCGGCGGCGCCTCGTTGAAGGCGCCCGAATTCATCGCCATCTGCCGCGCTGCCGGCTGAACCACGAAGACCAGAAAGTCTGATCGCATGAACATCGTCATCAACCTCGTGCTCGTCCTCCAGATCGTGACCGCGCTGGTCATGATCGGGCTGGTGCTGATCCAGCACGGCAAGGGTGCCGACATGGGCGCGTCGTTCGGCAGCGGCGCCTCGGGCAGCTTGTTCGGCGCGACCGGCAGCGCCAACTTCCTGTCGCGCTCGACCGCGGCTTGCGCTGCGGTCTTCTTCGTCTGCACGCTCTATCTCGCATACACCGCGAACGATCGGCCGCGGGCGAGCACCGGCAGCGTCCTCGACCGGCCCGCGGCCACTGCCTCCCAGCCGGTCGCCGCGGCGTCCGGCGCGGCAGCGATTCCGGCGCCGTCGAGCGCGGCGGCGGCGCTGCCAACGGCAGCGATTCCGGCCCCGTCGAGCGCAGCGGTCAGCGCCTCCGGAGCAGGCGCGATTCCGCAGAAGTAAGCGACGCTCGGATAGAATTCAAGGTTGCCCGGCGAGCCATTCCTCACGCGAGCCGGCAAGCTGAAGACAGTGCCGCCGACGTGGTGAAATTGGTAGACACGCTATCTTGAGGGGGTAGTGGCGAAAGCTGTGCGAGTTCGAGTCTCGCCGTCGGCACCAACTCATGACCCTGGATCCCTACCTTCCCGTCATCCTCTTCATCCTGGTCGGGGTGGCGGTCGGCGTCGCGCCGCAGGTCCTCGGCTTCCTGCTCGGTCCGCGGCGGCCGGACCAGGCGAAGAACTCCCCTTACGAATGCGGCTTCGAAGCCTTCGAGGACGCGCGCATGAAGTTCGACGTTCGCTACTACCTGGTGGCGATCCTCTTCATCCTGTTCGACCTCGAGATCGCCTTCCTCTTCCCGTGGGCAGTCGCGCTGCGCGAGATCGGGCCGGCCGGCTTCTGGGGGATGATGATCTTTCTCGCCATCCTCGTCGTCGGCTTCGCGTACGAGTGGAAGAAGGGCGCCCTCGACTGGGAATGATGATGGCACGCGGATCTCTTCAGCCATGAGCCTCGAAGGCGTCCTCAACGAAGGCTTCGTCGCGACGACGGTCGACAAGGTCATCAACTGGTCGAAGACCGGGTCGCTGTGGCCGATGACCTTCGGCCTCGCCTGCTGCGCGGTCGAGATGATGCATGCAGGCGCGTCGCGCTACGACATCGACCGCTTCGGCATGCTGTTCAGGCCGAGCCCGCGCCAGAGCGACCTCATGATCGTCGCCGGCACGCTCTGCAACAAGATGGCGCCGGCGCTGCGCAAGGTCTACGACCAGATGGCGGAGCCGCGCTGGGTCATCTCGATGGGCTCGTGCGCCAACGGCGGCGGCTACTACCACTACAGCTACTCGGTCGTTCGCGGCTGCGACCGGATCGTCCCGGTCGATGTCTACGTCCCGGGTTGCCCGCCAACGGCCGAGGCGCTTCTCTACGGCGTGCTCCAGCTGCAGGCCAAGATCCGGCGCGAGAACACGATCGCGCGCTGAGCGCCTCCGCACCATGAGCAAGCTGGATACCTTGCAGGAAGCGCTCGCGGCTCGTCTCGGCAGCCGCGTGAAGAAGCTCGAGCGCGCGCTCGGCGAGCTGACGCTCACCGTTGCGGCGATCGACTACCTCGAGGCGGCAACCTTGCTGCGCGACGACCCCGACCTCGCGTTCGAGCAGCTGATCGACCTCTGCGGCGTCGATTACTCGAGCTACCGCGACGTGCCGTGGGAAGGCCCGCGCTTCTGCGTCGTCACGCACTTGCTCTCGCTCAGCCACAACTGGCGCCTGCGCCTGAAGGTGTTCTGCCCCGACGACGACGTGCCGCAGGTCGCCACCCTGACCGACGTCTGGAGCGCTGCCAACTGGTTCGAGCGCGAGGCGTTCGACCTCTATGGCGTCATCTTCGACGGCCACCTCGACCTGCGCCGGATCCTCACCGACTACGGCTTCATCGGCCACCCGTTCAGGAAGGACTTCCCGGTCTCGGGGACGGTCGAGATGCGCTACGACCCCGAGCAGAAGCGCGTCATCTACCAGCCGGTGACGATCGAGCCGCGCGAGATCGTGCCGCGCGTCATCCGCGAAGAGAACTACGGCGGTCTCCACTAGAGGCATCCGACCGACGTGGCCGACATCAAGAACTACACCCTCAACTTCGGGCCGCAGCATCCGGCGGCGCACGGCGTGCTGCGCCTCGTCCTCGAGCTCGACGGCGAGGTGATCCAGCGCGCCGACCCGCACATCGGTCTGCTCCACCGCGCGACCGAGAAGCTCGCCGAGACGCGCACCTACATCCAGTCGCTGCCGTACATGGACCGGCTCGACTACGTCTCGATGATGTCCAACGAGCACGCCTACTGCCTGGCGATCGAGAAGCTCACCGGCGTCGACGTGCCGATCCGCGCCCAGTACCTCCGCGTCATGTTCGACGAGATCACGCGCCTGATGAACCACCTGATGTGGCTCGGCGCGCACGGCCTCGACTGCGGCGCGATGAACATCTTCATCTACTGCTTCCGCGAGCGCGAGGACCTGTTCGACATGTACGAGGCGGCGTCGGGGGCGCGCATGCACGCGGCGTACTACCGCCCGGGCGGCGTCTATCGCGATCTGCCCGACTCGATGCCGCAGTACCGCGAGTCGAAGATCCGCGGCGCCAAGGCGACGCGCGAGCTGAACGAGAACCGGCAAGGGTCGCTGCTCGACTTCATCGACGATTTCTCGAAGCGCTTTCCGGCCAAGGTCGACGACTACGAGACGCTGCTCACCGACAACCGGATCTGGAAGCAGCGCACCGTCGGCATCGGCGTCGTCAGCCCCGAGCGGGCCAAGAACCTCGGCTTCACGGGGCCGATGCTGCGCGGCTCCGGCATCGTCTGGGACTTGCGCAAGCATCAGCCGTACGAGGTCTACGACCGGATGGATTTCGACGTTCCGATCGGCGTCAACGGCGACACCTACGACCGCTACCTCGTCCGCGTCGAGGAGATGCGGCAGGCCAATCGCATCATCAGGCAGTGCATCGAGTGGCTGCGTGCCAACCCCGGGCCGGTGATCACGGCGAACCACAAGGTGGCGCCGCCGTCGCGGATCGACATGAAGAGCGGGATGGAGGATCTCATCCACCACTTCAAGCTCTTCACCGAGGGCATCCGCGTTCCCGAGGGCGAGGCGTACGCGGCGGTCGAGCACCCGAAAGGCGAGTTCGGCATCTACATCGTCAGCGACGGCGCCAACAAGCCGTACCGGCTGAAGATCCGCGCCGCCGGCTTTCCCCATCTCGCCGCGCTCGACGAGATGGCGCGCGGCCACATGATCGCCGACGCGGTCGCCGTCATCGGAACGATGGACATCGTGTTCGGGGAGATCGACAGGTGAGCAGCGCGCCGAGCCCGATCGTCAACCTCGACGAGCTCGCCTACACGCGCGAGCGCCGCCATGGCGAGCGCTTCCGCGCGGTCGCCGCCGATGTCGCCGGCCGGATCGGTGCGAAGCGGCTCGGCTACAACGTGACCCGTCTCGAGCCGGGCCGGGCGGCGTCGCCCTTTCACAGCCATCATGTCGGCGAGGAGATGTTCTTCGTCCTCGCGGGGTCGGGAACGCTGCGCTTCGGCGCCGCGCGCTATCCGGTGCGCGAAGGCGACTTCATCGCTTGTCCACCCGGCGGCGCCGAGGTCGCCCATCAGCTCATCGCCGGGCCCGACGGCGAGCTCGTCTTCATCGGCCTGAGCCAGCGCGTCGAGGCCGACGTCTGGTCCTATCCCGACTCGGGCAAGTGGGGTGCCGTCGCCGGTCGGGCCTGGGACGGCGGCGAGGCGCCGTCGAGCGTGACGTTTGCCAACCGCTACGTGCCGGACGGCAGCGAAGTCGACTACTGGATCGGCGAATGACGAATCGCACCGCGTTGTCTGCCGAGGCAGCGAAGACCTTCGAGCGCGAGATCGGGAAATACCCGCCGGAAGGAAAGGCATCGGCGGTGATCGCCTGCCTCGCCGTCCTGCAGCGCGAGCATGGCTGGATCTCGCAGGAGAGCGAGGAGCTCGTCGCCGAGGCGCTCGGCATGCCGGCGATCGCGGTGCGCGAGGTGACTACGTTCTACAACATGTTCAACCAGGTGCCGGTCGGCCGCTTCAAGCTGAACGTCTGCACCAACCTGCCGTGCCAGCTGCGCGGCGGCCAGCATGCGCTCGAGCATCTCTGCGAGTCGCTCGGCGTGGCAGAAGGTGGCACGACGAGCGACGGCGCCTTCACGGTGCAGCAGGCCGAGTGCCTCGGCGCCTGCGCCGACGCTCCGGTGATGCTCGTCAATGACTTGCAGATGGTGAGCTTGATGAACGACCAGCGGCTCGACGAGCTGGTGTCCCTGCTGCGCGTCCAGAGCGCACCGAGCACCGAATGAAGAGCGCCCCGATCGACCTCGCGCGCTTCCAGGCGACCGGCACCGAGACGTGCTTCCACGGCCGCCACATCGCGCCGCAGATCTATGCCGGCCTCGACGGCAGCAACTGGCGGCTGAAGGACTTCGAGGCGCGCGGCGGCTACAGCGCCTGGAAGAAGATCCTGGGCGTCGCCGACGACACCAAGGAGCGCGGCAAAGCCGAAGGCGAAGCCAAGGGCATGACGCCCGAGCAGGTCATCGCCGAGGTCAAGGCGTCAGGACTGCGCGGCCGCGGCGGCGCGGGTTTTCCGACCGGCCTCAAGTGGAGCTTCATGCCGCGCCAGTTTCCGGGCGCGAAATACCTCGTCTGCAATTCCGACGAGGGCGAGCCCGGCACCTGCAAGGACCGCGACCTGCTGATGTTCAACCCGCACCTCGTCATCGAGGGAATGGCGATCGCGGCGTACGCGATGGGCGTCAAGGTCGCCTACAACTACATCCACGGCGAGATCTTCGAGGTCTACGAGCGATTCGAGGAAGCGCTCGAGGAGGCGCGCGCGGCCGGCTACCTCGGCGACAAGATCCTCGGCTCGCAGTGCGACTTCCAGCTCCACGCGTGCCACGGCTTCGGCGCCTACATCTGCGGCGAGGAGACGGCGCTGCTCGAGTCGCTCGAAGGCAAGAAGGGCCAGCCCCGCTTCAAGCCGCCGTTACCCGCGAGCTACGGCCTGTACGGCAAGCCGACGACGATCAACAACACCGAGACCTTCGCCGCGGTGCCATGGATCATCATGAACGGCGGCCAGGCCTACCTCGACATCGGCAAGCCCAACAACGGCGGCACCAAGATCTTTTCGGTCGTCGGCGACGTCCAGAAGCCCGGCAACTACGAGGTGCCGCTCGGCACGCCGTTCACCAAGCTGCTCGAGCTCGCGGGCGGCGTTCCCGAAGGGCGAACGCTGAAGGCGGTGATTCCGGGGGGCTCGTCGGCACCGGTGCTGCCGGCATCGATCATGAACGAGCTGACGATGGACTACGACGCCATCGCCAAAGCCGGCTCGATGCTCGGCTCCGGTGCCGTCATCGTCATGGACGACTCGCGCTCGATGGTCCATTCGCTGCTGCGCCTGTCGTACTTCTACATGCACGAGAGCTGCGGCCAGTGCACGCCGTGCCGCGAAGGCACGGGCTGGCTCTATCGCATGGTCGAGCGGATCGCCAACGGCCAGGGCAGGATGCAGGACATCGAGCTCCTCAACTCGGTCTCCGACAACATCCAGGGCCGCACGATCTGTGCCCTCGGCGACGCCGCGGCGATGCCGGTGCGCGCCATGATCAAGCACTTCAAGGGCGAGTTCGTCGCCCTGATCGAGAAGGCCGCGCCGCCGGTCCACGCCGGCAGCATCGGTCCGGCCGACAGCGTCCGCCCCGGGCAGACACCTGCGGCGTCGACGCTGCAGTACGGCCTGGCGGCCAGGGCCGCCGCCTCGCCGGCGCTGAAGCACCTGGTGAAGCCATGATCGAGATCGAGCTCGACGGCAAGAAGGTGTCGGTCACCGAAGGCAGCATGGTCATGCATGCCGCCGACAAGGCCGGCACCTATATCCCGCATTTCTGCTATCACAAGAAGCTCTCGATCGCCGCCAACTGCCGGATGTGCCTGGTCGAGATCGAGAAGGCGCCGAAGCCCATGCCCGCGTGCGCGACGCCGGTGACGCAGGGGATGATCGTCCGCACCAAGAGCGACAAGGCGATCAACGCCCAGCAGGGGGTAATGGAGTTCCTCCTCATCAACCACCCGCTCGACTGTCCGATCTGCGACCAGGGCGGCGAGTGCCTGCTGCAGGACCTCGCGGTCGGCTACGGCGCGTCGGCGTCGCGCTATGACGAAGACAAGCGCGTCGTCTACCCGAAGGATGTCGGCCCGCTGCTGTCGATGCAGGAGATGAACCGCTGCATCCACTGCACGCGCTGCGTCCGCTTCGGGGTCGAGGTCGGCGGAGTGATGGAGCTCGGCATGATCCATCGCGGCGAGCACGCCGAGATCACGACGGTCGCCGGCGACACCGTCGACTCCGAGCTCTCCGGCAACATGATCGACCTCTGCCCGGTCGGCGCGATCACGTCGAAGCCGTTTCGCTACAGCGCGCGCGCCTGGGAGCTGTCGCGCCGAAAGAGCGTCAGCCCGCACGACTCGACCGGCGCCAACCTGATCGTCCAGGTCAAGCTCGCCGATGTGATGCGCGTCCTGCCGTTCGAGAACGAGGACGTCAACGAGTGCTGGCTCGCCGACCGCGACCGCTTCTCGTACGAGGCGCTGCTCGGGCCGAAGCGCCTGAAGGCGCCGATGATCAAGCAGGGCGGCGAGTGGAAGACCGTCTCGTGGGCCGACGCGCTCGACTACGTCGCACGCGGCCTGACGCAGATCTCGGTCGACCACGGCGTACAGGCCATCGGCGCGCTCGCGTCGCCGATGAGCACGGTCGAGGAGCTTCACCTGCTTGCCAAGCTCGCCCGCGGGCTCGGCAGCGAGAACGTCGACACCCGCTTGCGCGAGACCGCGGCGCCGCGGGCCGGCGCGATGCGCTGGCTCGGCCGCGGCGTGGCATCGCTCGCTGAACTGCAGCGCGTCCTCGTCGTCGGCTCGTTCCTGCGCAAGGACCATCCGCTGCTCGCGCAGCGGATCCGCCAGGCGGCGAAGAAGGGGGCCAAGGTCATGAGCGTCCACGCCCTGCGTGACGACTGGCTGATGCCGATGGGCCCGAGCATCGCCGCCGCGCCGAGCGCGTGGCCCGAAGCGCTGGCCGCGATCGCCGCCGCCGTCGCCGCGGCGAAAGGCATCGCCGCACCGGCGGAGGCGGCCGAGAACGACGAAGCGAAGGCGATCGCCGCCGCGTTGCAGAGCGGCGAGCAGAAGGCGGTGCTGCTCGGCAACGCCGCCGGCCAGCACGCCGAGGCGGCGGTGATCGAGCGCCTCGCCCGCTGGATCGCCGAGCAGACCGGCGCCACCTTCGGCTGGCTAGGCGACGGCGCCAACGCGGTCGGCGCGCAGCTCGTCGGCGCCAACACCGGGCCGGGCGGCCTCGGCGCGGCGCAGATGCTGGCCGCCGACTCCCCGCTCAAGGCCTTCCTGCTGCTCAATCTCGAACCTGCGCTCGACGCCGCCGACGGCGCCGCCGCGCTCGATGCGCTCGGCCGAGCCGAGATGGTCGTCTCGCTGACGTCGTTCGCACCAGAGGCAGGCGACGATGTCGCCGACGTGTTGCTGCCGATCGCGCCGTTCACCGAGACCTCGGGCACCTTCGTCAACACCGAAGGCCGCGTCCAGTCTTTCCACGCCGTCGTCAAGCCCTTCGCCGAAGCACGGCCGGCGTGGAAGGTGCTGCGCGTCCTCGGCAACCTGCTCGGCCTGAACGGCTTCTTGTTCGAGACGTCGGAGGAGGTGCGCGCCGAAGCGCTCGGCGACGAAACGACGATCGCGGGTCGCCTCGCGGCGGCCGCGGCGGGCGAGGGCGGTCGCATCGCGCTGCCGGCCCGGCGCGCCGACGACGGCGTGCTCGAGCGGATCGCCGACGTGCCGATCTACGCCACCGATCCGATCGTCCGTCGTGCGCCGGCGCTGCAGCTCACCGCCGATGCGCGCGCCCCGGTCGTCGGCGTACCGAGCGAGCTCGCTGCCGGGCGCGGCATCGTCGACGGCACGCTGGTGCGCGTCACGAGCGCTCAGGGCTCGGTGGTGTTGCCGGCGCGGGTCGACCCCTCGCTGGCGTCGAACGTGCTGCGTGTCGCCGCTGCTCATCCGCTGACGACGCCGCTCGGGGCGATGAACGCGCGCCTCGAGCTTGCCGTCGAGCGTGAAGGCGTCGCCGCCGCCACGACCATCGCCTGAGGCGCAGGTACATGCTCGACTCCATCACCAGCTTCGGCGCCTCGACCTTCGGCGTCGCCTGGCCGACGATCTGGGCGCTGACGCGGATCGTCGCCGTCGTCGTGCCGCTGCTGCTGATGGTTGCCTACCTGACGCTCTGGGAGCGCAAGGCCATCGGCTGGAGCCAGATCCGGCCGGGCCCGAACCGCGTCGGTCCGTGGGGGCTGCTGCAGCCGATCGCCGACGCGGTCAAGCTGATCTTCAAGGAGATCATCGTGCCGACGGCCGCCAACCGCGGCCTCTTCTTCCTCGGCCCGGTGATGACGATCATGCCGGCGCTCGCCGCCTGGGCCGTCATTCCGTTCGGTCCCGAGAAGGCGCTTGCGAACATCAACGCCGGGCTGCTCTTCCTGATGGCGATCACGTCGATGGAGGTCTACGGCGTCATCATCGCCGGCTGGGCGTCGAACTCGAAGTACGCGTTCCTCGGCGCGCTGCGCGCGTCGGCGCAGATGGTGAGCTACGAGATCGCGATGGGCTTCGCGCTCGTCGTCGTGCTGATGGCCTCGGCGAGTCTCAACATGACCGACATCGTCACCGGCCAGGAGCGCGGCTGGTTCGCTTCGCACGGCCTCGACCTCCTGAGCTGGAACTGGCTGCCGCTGCTGCCGATCTTCGGCGTCTACGTCATCGCCGGAATCGCCGAGACCAACCGCGCCCCGTTCGACGTCGTCGAGGGCGAGTCGGAGATCGTCGCCGGCCACATGGTCGAGTACTCGGGGATGGCGTTCGCGATGTTCTTCCTCGCCGAGTACGCCAACATCATCCTCGTCTCGGCGCTCGCCTCGGTCATGTTCCTCGGCGGCTGGTACGCGCCGGTCTCGTTCGCCCTGTTCGGCATGCAGACGCCGGACTGGATCGTGCAGACGATGTGGTTCTGGAACTGGTTCTGGCTGTTCGCCAAGACCTTCGTTATCGCGACGATGTTCCTCTGGGTGCGGGCAACTTTTCCGCGCTTCCGCTACGACCAGATCATGCGTCTCGGCTGGAAGATCTTCATTCCGGTGACGCTGGTCTGGCTGGTGGTCGTCGGCGTCGTGATCCAGTCGCCCTGGAACATCTGGAAGTAAGAGAGCAGCAGCCATGGCCGAGGCATCACCGATCAAGGATTTCCTGTCGAGTTTCATGCTCGGCGAGCTCTTCAAGGGCATGCGGCTCACCGGCCGCCACTTCCTCTCGCGCAAGGTGACGATCCAGTACCCCGAGGAAAAGACGCCGCTGTCGCCGCGCTTTCGCGGCCTCCACGCGCTGCGCCGCTACGACAACGGCGAGGAGCGCTGCATCGCCTGCAAGCTGTGCGAAGCGGTCTGCCCGGCGCTCGCGATCACGATCGAGAGCGACGTGCGCGACGACGGCTCGCGGCGGACGACGCGCTACGACATCGACATGACCAAGTGCATCTTCTGCGGCTTCTGCGAGGAAAGCTGCCCGGTCGACTCGATCGTCGAGACGCACATCTTCGAATACCACGGCGAGAAGCGCGGCGACCTCTACTTCACGAAGGACATGTTGCTCGCGATCGGCGATCGCTTCGAGAAGGAG
The DNA here is from genome assembly GCA_036496385.1 of Caldimonas sp. Classification (GTDB taxonomy): domain Bacteria; phylum Pseudomonadota; class Gammaproteobacteria; order Burkholderiales; family Burkholderiaceae_C; genus Schlegelella_A. The sequence goes on from DASXLD010000050.1 coordinate 18,089, forward strand.
ATCGCGGCGGCGAAGGAGGCGGACGCGAAATACCGCTGAGCCTCGAGACCATGGACGCCAACACCGCGCTCTTCTACGTCTTCTCCGCCATCCTCCTGGCGGCGGCGTTTCGCGTCATCACCGCGAGGAGCCCGGTCTACGCCGCGCTCTTCCTCGTCCTCGCGTTCTTCAGCGCGGCGTGCGTCTGGATCCTGCTGCGCGCCGAGTTCCTCGCGATCGCACTCGTCCTCGTCTATGTCGGCGCGGTGATGGTGCTGTTTCTCTTCGTCGTCATGATGCTCGACGTCGACATCGGCTCGCTGCGCACCGGTTTCTGGCGCCACTTTCCGGTCGCGGCGATCGTCGGCGTCGTCATCGCGCTCGAGATGGCGGCGGTGCTCCTGCCCGGGTTCAGGCTCGTCGACGCCCCCGCCGCGAGCGCGGCGGCGCTGAAGCTCGGCAACACCAAGCTGCTCGGCATCGAGGTCTACACGCGTTACCTCTACCCGCTGCAGATCGCCGCGGTGCTGTTGCTCGTCGCCATCATCGCGGCAATCTCGCTGACGCACCGCGCGCGCAAGGACACCAAGCACGTCCATCCTTCGGAGCAGGTCAGGGCGAAGAAGGCAGACCGCGTCCGCATCGTCTCGCTGAAGCCGGAGGGCGTGCCGCGCGACGCCGCCAGCGACGCCGCCAAGCCGGTGGGAGACCGAAGATGACCCTGGGCCCGGTGACGCTCGGCCATTACCTCTCGCTCGGCGCGATCCTGTTCGCGCTGTCGGTGATCGGCATTTTCCTCAACCGCCGGAACCTGATCGTGCTGCTGATGGCGATCGAGCTGATGCTGCTCGCCGTCAACCTCAACTTCGTCGCCTTCTCGTACTACCTCGGCGACATGGCGGGGCAGGTCTTCGTCTTCTTCATTCTCACCGTCGCCGCGGCGGAGTCGGCGATCGGGCTGGCGATCCTCGTCGTCCTGTTTCGGACCCGCTCGACGATCGCGGTCGACGAGCTCGACTCGCTGAAGGGCTGACGGTGACGAGTCAACCCTTAAGAATGCGGATGCCCGAGCGGGATCGGGCCGACGGGGCACTCTGCGCTGCTCATGTCCCCCGAAGCCGGCCTGCGGCCGACTTCTCCTCCTTTACTTCGCTGCGCAGAGCGCCCCATCGTCCCGATCGTGCGGCGTCGCTCGGGATTTGGAGCCGGGGTGCGGCTCGGTCCGGCGAAGGCACCGGGTGGCCGGCGCAGCGAAGTAAAGGAGGAGGCGCGCGGCGCAGCCGCGGGCCGGGGGACATGAGCGGAGCCGGCCACCCGGTGGCCTCGCCGCGCGCGGCCACAAAGGACTGAGATGGCCACGAGTCTGTCTCCAGTGCTTCTCACGGTCGTGCCGCTCGCCCCGCTGGTCGGCGCGGTGGTCGCGGGCCTGTTCGGCAAGCAGATCGGCCGCGCCGGCGCGCACACGGTCACGATCGCTGGCGTCCTCGCCTCCTTCCTGATCTCGTCGTGGGTCCTGTACGCGGTCGTCGCCGAAGGCGCCCGCTTCAACGGCACGATCTACGAGTGGATGCGCGTCGGCCCGCTGAAGATGGAGATCGGTTTCCTGATCGACGGCCTGACGGCGATGATGATGACGGTCGTCAGCTTCGTCTCGCTGATGGTGCACGTCTACACGATCGGCTACATGGCCGACGACCCGGGCTACCAGCGCTTCTTCAGCTACATCTCGCTGTTCACGTTCTCGATGCTCATGCTCGTCATGAGCAACAACTTCCTCCAGCTCTTTTTCGGCTGGGAGGCGGTCGGCCTCGTCTCGTACCTGCTGATCGGCTTCTGGTACACGCGGCCGACCGCGATCTTCGCCAGCTTGAAGGCGTTCATCGTCAACCGCGTCGGCGACTTCGGCTTCATCCTCGGCATCGGCCTGATCGTCGCCTTCGCCGGCACGCTCGACTACCGCGAGGCGTTCGCGCGCGGCGGCGACCTCGCCCAGATGACATTCCCGGCGAGCGACTGGCGCCTCATCACCGTGATCTGCATCTGCCTGTTCATCGGCGCGATGGGCAAGAGCGCCCAGTTCCCACTCCACGTCTGGCTGCCCGATTCGATGGAAGGCCCGACGCCGATCTCGGCGCTGATCCACGCGGCGACGATGGTGACGGCCGGAATCTTCATGGTCGCGCGGATGTCGCCGCTGTTCGAGCTCTCCGACACGGCGCTCTCGGTGGTGATGACGATCGGCGCCATCACGGCGCTCTTCATGGGCTTTCTGGGCGTGATCCAGAACGACATCAAGCGGGTCGTCGCCTACTCGACGCTTTCGCAGCTCGGCTACATGACCGTCGCGCTCGGCGCGTCGGCCTACTCGGTCGGCGTCTTCCACCTGATGACGCACGCGTTCTTCAAGGCGCTGCTGTTTCTCGCCGCCGGCTCGGTGATCATCGGCATGCACCACGACCAGGACATCCGCAACATGGGTGGCCTCAGGAAGTACATGCCGATCACGTGGATCACGTCGCTGGTCGGCTCGCTCGCCCTGATCGGCACGCCGTTCTTCGCCGGCTTCTACTCGAAGGACTCGATCATCGAGGCGGTCCACGCGAGCCCGCTCCCGGGCGCCGGCTTCGCCTACTTCGCGGTCGCCGCCGGCGTCTTCGTCACCGCGTTCTACTCGTTCCGGATGTACTTCCTCGTCTTCCACGGCCCCGAGCGCTTCCGCGCCAAGCCGTTCCCGCCGCCCGCGCAAGACGACCACGCCGCGCACGACGACGGCAGCGACGCGCACGTCGCCCTTGGCGAGCCCGACCCGCACGTGCACGACGCGCACGCCGCCCCGCCACACGAGTCTCCGGCGGTCGTCACGCTGCCACTCGTCGCGCTCGCGATCCCCTCGGTCGTGATCGGCTTCATGACGATCGGCCCGGTCCTGTTCGGTGATTTCTTCAAGGACTCCATCGCCGTCATCGCCGATCGCCATCCGGCGATGGAAGAGCTGGAGCGCGAGTTCCACGGACCGCTCGAGATGGCCCTCCGCGCCCTCGGCGGCCCGATCTTCTGGCTTGCGCTCGCCGGCGTGGTCGCCTCCTGGTTCCTCTATTTGCGCCGGCCCGACATCCCGGCCGCGCTCCAGCGGCGCTTCTCGTTCGTCTACCGCCTGCTCGACAACAAGTACTACTTCGACTGGTTCAACGAGAACATCCTTGCCCGCGGCGCACGGCTCGCGGGAACGGGCCTCTGGCGCGGCGGCGATGTCGGCGTCATCGACAACATCCTGATCGACGGCTCCGCGCGTGCGATCGGCGGCTTCGCCGTCGTCAGCCGCCGCCTGCAGAGCGGCTATCTGTACTGGTACGCGCTGGTCATGATCGTCGGCGTCATCGGCCTCATGACCTGGCAGCTCTGGCCGTATCTCGCCACCCTTGTGCCGCGCTGAGCGCGGGCGCCGACCAATAACAACAACATGCCTCTGCTCAGCATCGCCATCTGGCTACCGATCGTCTCGGGGGTGCTGCTGCTCGCATTCGGCCGCGACGACCGCGCCGATGCGGTCCGCTGGGCGGCGCTCGTCGCTTCGCTGGCGAGCTTCGCGGTCACGATCCCGCTCGTCACCGGCTTCGACGTCGGTACGGCGGCGATGCAGTTCGGCGAGAGGCACGCCTGGATCGCGCGCTTCAATGTCTGGTACACGCTCGGCGTCGACGGTCTCTCGGTCTGGTTCGTCCTCCTCACCGCGTTCACGACGCCGATCGTCGTCATCTCGGCGTGGAAGGTGATCGAGGAGCGCGTCAACCAGTACATGGCGGCGTTCCTGATCCTCTCGGGGCTGCTGGTCGGCGTCTTCTGCGCCCTCGACGGGCTTCTCTTCTACGTCTTCTTCGAGGCGACCTTGATTCCGATGTACCTCATCATCGGCGTCTGGGGCGGGCCGCGGCGCGTCTACGCGGCGTTCAAGTTCTTTCTCTACACGCTCGCCGGCTCGCTGCTGATGCTGATCGCGCTGATCTACCTCTACTACAAGTCGGGCGGCAGCTTCGACATCCTGGTCTGGCATCGCCTGCCGCTTGCGCTGCACGCGCAAGGGCTGATCTTCTTCGCCTTCTTCTTCGCCTTCGCGGTCAAGGTGCCGATGTGGCCGGTCCACACCTGGCTGCCCGATGCCCACGTCGAGGCGCCGACCGGAGGATCGGTCGTGCTGGCCGCGATCATGCTGAAGCTCGGCGCCTACGGTTTCGTGCGCTTCTCGCTGCCGATCACTCCCGACGCGAGCCATCGCTGGGCGTGGCTCATCGTCGCGCTGTCGCTGATCGCGATCGTCTACATCGGCCTGGTCGCGCTCGTCCAGAACGACATGAAGAAGCTCGTCGCGTATTCCTCGGTCGCCCACATGGGGTTCGTGACGCTGGGCTTATTCATCTTCGACGGCCAGGGGCACGGCAACGAGCTCGCCGTCTCCGGTGCGATCGTCCAGATGGTCTCGCACGGCTTCGTCTCCGGAGCGATGTTCCTGTGCATCGGCGTCCTCTACGACCGCGTCCACTCGCGCGAGATCTCGGCCTACGGCGGGGTCGTCAACACGATGCCGAAGTTCGCCGCCTTCGCGGTGCTGTTCGCGATGGCCAACTGCGGCCTGCCCGGGACGGCCGGATTCGTCGGCGAGTGGATGGTCATCCTCGGCACGGTGAAGGTGAACTTCTGGATCTCCGCCGCGGCGGCGACGACGCTGGTCTGGGGTGCCGGCTACACGCTCTGGATGGTCAAGCGCGTCTATTTCGGTGCGGTCGCCAACGAACACGTCCGCGAGCTCGTCGACCTCGACTCGCGCGAGTTCGCGATGCTCGCGATCCTCGCCGCCGCCGTGCTTGCCCTGGGCCTGTATCCGAAGCCCTTCACCGACGTCATGCACGCGTCGGTCGTCGAGCTGCTGCGCCATGCGTCGGTCCCCAAGCTCGCTCCCTAGGGCCGTGACATGAACTGGCAAGCCGTCTACCCCGTCCTTCCGGAGATCGCGCTCCTGGCGACGGCGTGCATCGTCGCGCTCGCCGACCTCTGGGTGCCGGGCAAGGACCGCGTCGTCACCTACTGCCTGGCGCAGGCGTCGCTGACCTTGGTCGCGCTTCTGCAGCTGTGGTATTTCTGGGGCGGCGCGACGTACTACGCGATGCAGCGGATGGTCGTCGCCGATCCGATGGGCCACCTGCTCGGCCTGTTCGCGACGCTGGCGATGATGACGACGCTGGTCTACGCCCGGCCGTACGCGGCCGCGCGCGACATGCTGAAGGGCGAGCTCTTCACGCTGTCGATGTTCTCGTTGCTCGGCATCCTGGTGATGGTCGCTGCGAACAACTTCCTCGTCGTCTATCTCGGCCTCGAGCTGATGTCGCTTTCGCTCTATGCGCTCGTCGCGATGCGTCGCGACGACACCGGCGCGACCGAGGCGGCGATGAAGTACTTCGTCCTCGGCGCGCTCGCCAGCGGCTTTCTCCTCTACGGGCTGTCGATGATGTACGGCGCCACCGGCTCGCTCGAGATGAACGAGGTCTTCAAGGCGATCGGCGCCGGCAACATCAACCGCGCCGTGCTCGTCTTCGGCACCGTGTTCGTCGTCGCCGGCCTCGGCTTCAAGCTCGGAGCGGTGCCGTTCCACATGTGGGTGCCCGACGTCTACCAGGGTGCGCCGACCTCGATGACGCTGCTCGTCGGCGGCGCGCCCAAGCTGGCCGCGTTCGCGATCACGATCCGTCTTCTCGTCGAGGGGATGATCGGCCTGGCGCTCGACTGGCAGCAGATGCTGGTGCTGCTCTCGCTGGCGTCGATGCTGCTCGGCAACCTGGCGGCGATCGCGCAGTCGAACATCAAGCGCATGCTCGCCTATTCGACGATCGCCCAGATCGGCTTCATGCTGCTCGGCCTGTGCCCCGGCGTCGTCAGCGGCAACACGCTCTCTGCGGCGAATGCCTACAGCTCGGCGATGTTCTACGTCGTCACCGACGTGCTGACGACGCTCGGCACCTTCGGCATGATCATGCTGCTCTCGCGCGCCGGCCACGAGGCCGAGCGGATCGACGATTTCCGCGGCCTGGCGCGGCGCAGCCCCTGGTTCGCCGGCGTCATGGCGGTCTTCATGTTCTCGCTCGCCGGCATCCCGCCGACGGTCGGCTTCTACGCCAAGCTCGCGGTGCTGCAGTCGCTCGTCTCGACCAACGTGCCGGGCTTGATCTGGCTGGCAGTCTCGGCCGTCGTCCTGTCGCTGCTCGGCGCCTACTACTACGTTCGGGTCGTCAAGGTGATGTACTTCGACGAGCCGGTCGATGCGCAGCCGATCCAGGGCACGCGCGACGTCCGCATCCTGCTCTCGTTCAACGGCACCGCCGTGCTGCTGCTCGGCATCCTGCCGGGTGGGCTGATGCAACTCTGCGAGCAGGCGATCGTGCGCATGTTCGCGACCTGATCTCGACCCGCCCGAGGCTGCGCCGCATGCTTCTTTCCGCCGACAACGCCCACCTGCGCGAGACCTGCGTCGAGCCCGGCGCCGCGTGGCGCGGCGCCTTTCTCGACGTCCGTCGCGACCGTGTCGCCCTGCCCGACGGCTCGCGGGCAGAGCGCGAGTACATCGTCCATCCCGGCGCGGTCATGGTGGTGCCGTTGCTCGGCGAAGATCGCGTCGTCGTCGAGCGTCAGTGGCGCTACCCGATCGAGCGCGCGATGCTCGAGTTCCCGGCCGGCAAGCTCGAGCCCGGCGAGCCGGTGCTCGGTTGCGCGATCCGCGAGCTCGCCGAGGAGACCGGCTACCGGGCGCGTGAATGGGCGCGCGCCGGCGTGCTGCACAACGCGATCAGCTATTCGACCGAGGCGATCGAGGTCTGGTTCGCGCGCGGTCTCGAGGCCGGCGATCGCAAGCTCGACGTCGGCGAATTCCTCGACGTCTTCGACCTTGCGATCAGCGACGTCGACGAGGCCGCGCGGCGCGGCGAGATCACCGATGCCAAGACGCTCGTCGGCCTGCTCTGGCTCGCCAATTGGCGAGCCGGGCGCTGGCCGTTGCAATGGGTCACCGGCGATCCGGCAGGCTGACGATAATGCGGCCATGAAGGTCTTCAACTTGCGCTGCGGCCGGCAGCATGCGTACGAAGGCTGGTTCGCGTCCGAGGACGAGTTCGTCTCGCAGCAGGAGCGCGGCATCGTCGCCTGCCCGCTGTGCGGCGATACCGAGGCGGTGCGGATGCCGAGTGCGCCGCGGCTCAAGGTCTCGCGTCACGCCGCGCCCGCCGAGCCGACGCCGGCCGAGGCGGCGACCACCGAAGTGACGTTGCAGTCGCAGTGGTTGCGCGCGGTGCGCCAGGTGCTGAGGACGACCGAAGACGTCGGCGAGCGCTTCCCCGAGGAAGCGCGCCGCATCCACTACGGCGAGGTCGAGGAACGCGGCATCCGCGGTCGGGCGACGAAGGAGGATGCCGATGCGCTGCGTGAGGAGGGCATCGAGGTGATGGCGCTGCCGCTCCCCGACGCCGTCAAGGGCCCGGTTCAGTGAGCCGCGCAGGCGTCGAGGACCAGATAGCGTGAGTCGTCGAAGGCGCTGAGCAGGACATCGCCGTTACGGTCGAAGTCGAACGCATCGCCGCGCTCCAGTACGACGTCGCGCAGGTCACCGTCCTGCGTGATCCAGATCGCTCCGCTCAGCACCTCGACCCGTCGCCCGTTGTCGCCGTGGAGGTGGCGGATCTTGCCCTTGCCGAGGGTGCGGGTGCCGTTGAGAAGGTCTTGATTCATCATCGCGGACTCCAGTAGCATGAATCCCATGCATGGTGGGGGGCTTGAACAACCGGGGTCGCTTCGCGGCCCTGACACGAAGCTTCCTCTCACCGCGCCGGCATCTCAAGCGGTCATTTCGAATGCATCGCATGCGCCTAACGCATGCGACTCTGGCTTGTTGTGACGCGCGGCGCCTACGACTTGCCGCCGCTCGAGTCGCTCGTCGCGTTCGAGAGCGCCGCCCGCCACCTCAGCTTCACGCGCGCGGCGCAGGAGATCTCGCTCACGCAGTCGGCCATCAGCCGGCAGATCCAGGCGCTCGAAACGCGCCTCGGCGTCGTCCTGTTCCGTCGCCTGCACCGTGCCCTCGCGCTCACCGACCAGGGTCGCCTGCTGCAGCACGCGGTCGTCGATGCCCTGGTTCGGCTCGACCGGGCGACGCGCGAGATCCGCCATGCCGAGCGCGGCAGGACCGTGATCGTGACGACGACGGCCGGCTTTGCCGGCCTGTGGCTGATCCCGCGCCTGGCCGACTTCGTCGCCGCGCATCCCGGCGTCGACGTCCGCATCTCGACCGGCAACGAGGTCGTCAACCTCGAGCGCGACGGCGTCGATGTCGCCGTGCGCTACCGCTCGGTCGACGCGGCGCTGCCCGCGGGCGCGGTGCAGCTGTTCGGCGAAACGGTCTTTCCGGTATGCAGCCCGAAGCTGCGCGCGTCGAGGCAGGCGCCGCTCGTCCAGCCCACCGACCTCGCGCGCCACATCCTGCTTCGCATGGAGAGCGACGGCAGCAGCCAGCTGATGGACTGGGACCTCTGGCTCCATGCGCTCGGCCTCGGCGACCTCAAGCCGGCCGGCATGCTGCACTTCTCTTCGTACGACCAGCTGATCTCGGCCGCGGTCGCCGGGCAGGGCGTCGCGCTCGGTCGGGTGCCGTTGATCGAGCGCTACCTGAGCGAGCGACAGCTCGTCGCCCCGTTCAGCAGGACCGTCGCTTCGCCGCGCAGCTATTGCGTCATCGTCTCGGCGCGCGCGACAGAGAAGACCGAAGTGCGCGACTTCGTCGACTGGCTGGTCGCTACTGCGTCGCCGGCGGCGGCAGGACGCGGCCCGGGTTCAGCACGCCGGCGGGGTCGAGCGCGGCCTTGATCGCACGCATCATGTCGAGCGCGACCGCCGACTTGCGCAACCCGAGCTCTTCGCGCTTGAGCGCGCCGATGCCATGCTCGGCGGAGATCGAGCCGCCGCGCGCGGCGACGGCGTCGTAGACCATCCGCGTGATCGCAGCCTCGTGGCGGGCGACGAAGGCAGCGGCATCGGCATCGGGCGGCCCCTGCACGTTGTAGTGCAGGTTGCCGTCGCCGAGATGGCCGAAGTCGATGATGCGGATGCCGGGAAACGCGCGCTGCAGGTCGGCGTCGGTCACGGCGACGAACTCCTCGATCGCCGAGATCGGCAACGCGATGTCGTGCTTGACGTTGCCGCCTTCGGCGACCTGGGCGAGCGGAATCGCTTCGCGCACGTGCCACATCGCGTTCGCCTGCTCGAGGCTGGCCGCGACCGCGGCGTTGCCGATCAGGCCGCGTGCGAGCGCATCGCCGAGCAGCGCCTCGAGCGATGTCGCGGCGTGCGCTTCGCCTTCGGCGTCGGAATGCTCGACCAGCGCCGTCCACGGCGCCGGCGCGACCGCCTGGCGCAGCTGCGCGAAGTGCTTGCGGACGAGGCCGAGCGAAGCGTCGTTCATGATCTCGAAGCCCGTCAGGCCGGGGCCGAGCATCTCGTGCGCGCGGCCGAGCAGCTGCACCGCAGCGGCAAGCGTCGGCAGCGTCGCCATCGCCGTCATCGTCGCCCGCGGCCGCGGGTGCAGCCGCAGCGTCGCCGCGGTGATGATCGCGAGCGTCCCTTCGCTGCCGACGATGAGATCGCGCAGGTCGTAGCCGGTGTTGTCCTTGCGCAGCCCGGTCAGTCCGTCCCAGACGCGGCCGTCGGCGGCGACCGCCTCGATGCCGAGGCAGAGCTCGCGCGCGTTGCCGTAGCGGAGCACCTGCGTGCCGCCGGCATTGGTCGCCAGGTTGCCGCCGATCGTGCAGCTGCCCTCGGCTGCCAGGCTGAGCGCGAACAACAGTCCGTGCGCGGCGGCTTCCTCCTGCACGCGTTGCAGCACGCAGCCGGCTTCGGCGACCATCGTCAGGTTGGCGGCGTCGATGCTGCGGATGCGATTCAGCCGCATCGTCGAGAGCAGCACCTGCTGCCCGCTCGGATCGGGCACCGACCCGCCGACGAGCCCGGTGTTGCCGCCCTGCGGGACGAGCGATGCGCCATGGGCACGGCAGGCGGCGACGACTGCGGCGACCTCGGCGGTCGAGCCCGGGCGAACGACGGCGAGGGCGCGCCCGTGATAGCGCTTGCGCCAGTCGACCTCGTACGGCGCGCAATCGTCGCCGACGAGCAGTTGCGATCCGCCGACCGCTGCGCGCAGATCGTCGAGCAGCGTCACGGCAGCGCGCTTGCCGGCGCGGCACCGGCAGCGCCGGCGCGCAGCCGTGCCCGGACGTGCAGGCCGCAGGCGGCGAAGATGACCAGCGCGAGCACGAGCTCGGCGCCGGCGAGCAGCGCCGGCGTGCCGCGCTCGGTCGTCGTCCGCGCCGCGCCTTCGGCGGCGTACAACCAGATCGCGAGGCTCAGCCAGCGGTAGGTGTACAGCCGCAGGCGAACCAGGCCCGGCAGCGCGAGGACGAGCGGCAGCACCTTGACCGCCAGCGTGCCGCGGCCGGTCGGCGCGAGCCAGAGCTCCCATGCCACGCCGAGGACGATCAGCGCGACGGTCGCGGCGACGGCGAGTGCGCGTGTCCGGCGCACCTCGGCGGTCGGGGCGGCGGCAACGTCCATCGCTGCTTATGATGCCAGCAATGCATCGCGCGCCGGCAGCAGCGAAACGATGACGGTTCCGCCCGTGCAAGAGCGACGTGCGGAAGCCGTCGAGGCGCCACCCTGGCTCGAGACCGCCGAGACGCTGGTCCGCCGCTTTCGCGAGGACCGCCTCGCGCTCACCGCCGGCAGCCTGACGTTCACCACGATCATTTCGCTGGTGCCGCTGATCACGGTCATGCTGGCGCTCTTCTCGGCGTTCCCGATGTTCGCCACCCTGCAGGTGGCGCTGCAGAAGTTCCTGCTGCAGACGCTCGTTCCCGACACGATCGTCCGCCCGGTGATGGACGCGATCAGCCAGTTCTCGACCCGGGCGAGCCGGCTCGGCATCGTCGGCCTGGTCGCGCTGGTCGTCAGCGCGCTGGCGATGATGCTGACGATCGACCGCGCGCTGAATACGATCTGGCGGGTCCGCAGCCGCCGCCGCATCGGCCAGCGGGTCGCCATCTACTGGGCGGCAGCGACGCTCGGGCCGCTCGTCTTCGCGATCAGCCTCAGCGCGACCTCGTACGCGGCGTCGGCATCGCGCGGCCTGCTCGGCGAGCTGCCGCGTGGGCTCGGCGCGGCAGTCGCCGCGTTCGATGTCGTCCTCGAGACGCTCGCCGTCGCGGCCCTGTTCCGGTTCGTTCCGAACACCGTCGTGCGCTGGCGGCACGCGCTCATCGGTGCCGTCTTTGTCGCCGTCTGCGTCGCCGGCGGCAAGCGGGCGCTGACGGCGTACTTCGGCGCGGTGCCGACCTATGCGCTCGTCTACGGCGCCTTCGCGACGTTGCCGGTGTTCCTGATCTGGGTCTATCTGACCTGGGTGATCATCCTGCTCGGCGCCGTGATCGCGGCGTATGCGCCGCTCGTCGGCAAGCACCTGCGCCGCTGGCCCGACGCTGCCGGCGTCGAATTCCACCTCGCGCTCGCCATCCTCGGTGAGCTCGCCGCGGCGCGCGGCGACCGCCGCCGCGGTCGCGACGTCGACGAGATCGCCGCCGCGATCGGCATCGATCCGCTGCAGCTCACGCCGGTCCTCGATGCGCTGTCCGGGATCGACTGGGTCGGCCGCCTCGACGAGGGGGAAAACGCCCGCTACGTGCTGCTCTGCGATCCGGCCTCGACGGCGGCCGAGCCGCTGATCGCCGGGCTCCTGCTCGACCCCGCCCCCGACCTCGAGGCGATGTGGCAGCGTGCCGGCTTCGATTCGATGCGCCTCGCGGAACTGCTGCGCCAGCCGCCTGCCCAGGCGTAGCCGCGCGCCAGACACGTGTGCTGGGGGCGCTGTCGCAGGTGCGACCGAAGACCTCGCCGCGACGACGCATCATCGGCGGCATGCATCCTCTCGACGACGCGACCGCTCTTGCCGGCGGGCCCGGCGATGCCGTGCGCCGCGGCCACACGAGCGACCTCTACTGGACCTTCATCGGCCCGTTCGGCGGCGTCTCCGCAGCGACCGCGCTGCGCGCCGTGCTCGAGCGGCCGGAACGTGTCGGCGATCCGCTCGCCGTCACGGTCAATTTCTGCGCACCGATCGAGCGCGGCGAGTTCGCCGTGCACGTCCGCCGCGCCCGCGCCAACCGCTCGAGCCAGCACTGGCAAGTCGAGTTCCGCCAGGGCGCAGGCGAAGATGCCGTGTTGACCGCGAGCGTCGTCACGGCGATGCGGCGGCCGGGCTGGCAGCACCAGCCGGCACGGCCGCCGGCGCTGCCGCCGTTCGAAACGATGGCGGCGTTCGACAACAGCCGTTCGCTGTCGTGGGTTGCGCAGTACGGCTTTCGCTTCGCCGAAGGCGCGCCCGTCCTGAGCGAGGCGATGCCCGAGACGCCGCGCTTGGCGCGCTCGGCGCTCTGGCTGCAGGATCAGGCGCCGCGCGCGCTCGACTTCGTGTCGCTCCTGGCGATGAGCGATGCCTTCTTCGGCCGCCTCTTCCAGGTGATCGAACGCATCCCGCCGTTCGGTACGGTGTCGATGACGACGTACTTCCATGCCGCTGCCGACGAGCTCGCCGCGCACGGCAGCGCGCCGCTCGCCGCGGTCGCCGATGCGCGGGTCTTTCACCGCAGCTTCTGCGATCAGTCGGCCGAGCTCTACGGCCGCGGCGGCCAGCTGCTCGCGACTTCGGTGCAGGTCGCCTACTTTCGCGTCGACGCCGCCGCCGACGCTATCCTCGCGCCATGAACGCGATCGATGTCTTGCCGCTCGACGACGCCACCCGGCGCGCGCTCGCCGGCGTGACCACCGCGACGCTGACGACGGTCCTGCTGCAGAAAGGCCTGCGCAACGTCTGGATCCGCGGCGCACGCCCGCTCGCCGAGCGCCTGCCCGAGCGCCGCGTCGGCCGCGCCTTCACGCTTCGCTTCGTGCCCGCGCGCGAGGACCTCGCGACGCCGGCGTCGTGGGCATCACCGATCTCGACCCGTGCTGCGATCGAGGCGATGCCGGCGGGGGTGATGGCCGTCGTCGATGCGATGGCGACGAGCTCGGCGGGCATCTTCGGCGACATCCTCTGTGCCCGGATGCGAATGCGCGGCGTCGCCGCGCTCGTCACCGACGGCGTCGTTCGCGACCTCGCCGGCGTCCTCGGCACGGCGCTGCCGGTCTGGTGCCAGGGGGCCGCGGCGCCGGCGTCGGTGAACGGGCTCACCTTCGTCGGCTGGCAGGAGCCGATCGGCTGCGGCGGCGTCGCGGTGCTGCCGAACGACGTGATCGTCGCCGACGGCGACGGCGCCGTCGTCATTCCCGCCGATCTCGTCGCCGATGTCGTCGCCACCGCGGTCGAGCAGGAGCGCGTCGAGAGCTGGATCATGCGCGAGGTCGACGCCGGCGTTGCCCTGCCCGGCCTCTATCCATCGGACGAGGCGACGCGCGCGCGCTACCAGGCGTGGGCGAAGAGCGAGGACGCCAAGCGCTGACGCCGCTCAGCGCGCCGGGTGACGCTCGGTGCGCGGGATCCAGTGCCAGAGCACCCACGCGGCGGCGAAGCCGATCGCGCCGGTGCACCAGATCCCGGCGGCGAGCGAGACCAGCGCCGTGATCGCCGACAGCAGCGCCGGCCCTCCGGTCGAGCCGATGTCCGACATCAGCCGCCAGAGGCCGAGGAAGTGGGCGCGGCCGACGATCGGCGAGTAATCGGCGCCGAGCGTCATGATCATTCCCGAGCCGATGCCGTTGCCGAAGCCGATGACGAGCGAGACCAGCAACAGCGAGATCCAGTCGTGCGTGAACGGGGTCAGCATCAGCGCGACGCCCATGATCAACATCGACGGCACCGCGACCCAGGCGCGGCCCTTGCGGTCCATGACCTTGCCGGCGGGATAGAAGACGAGCATGTCGATGCCGCCGGCGAGGCCGTAGATCAGCGAGGTCGTCGCGGCATCGAGGCCGATGCCTTCGGCCCAGAGCGGGATCACCGCCTGGCGCGACGCGCGCACGGCCGAGACGAGGAGGGCGCCGATGCCGACGGTGAGGAAGATCCTGGCGTGGCCGGTGCCGACCGAGCGGAACGTCGCGCGCGAGGGCGCGGCGCCGGCTGCCGGTGCGTCGACGGCGGGCCGCGCCGGCAGGTCGGGCATGCGCACGGCGACGATCGCCGAGACGACGAGCGAGCCGACGCCGGCCCAGTACGCCCCCGCGATGCCCACTGCGTGGATCACGCCGGCGGCGAGGAACGGCCCGGCGAAAAGGCCGATCCGCATCACGCCGCCGAGGGTCGAGAGCGCTCGCGCACGGAAGTGAAAGGGCACGGCCTCGGTGAGGTAGCTCTGCCGCGCGAGCCCGAACACCGCCGCCGACATGCCGACCATGGTGACGCCGATCGCGAACAGCCAGAGACCCGAGGCGAGGACGCACAGCGCCATGCCGAGCGCGCCCCAGAGCGCGGCGCCGACGATCGCCCAGCGCTCGCCCCAGCGCGCCGTGATGAGCGACGCCGGGATGTTGGAGACGAGCGAGCCGATGCCGATCAGCGTCACCATCAGCGCCGCGAGCGCGACCGAGCCGCCGAGCTGGCGGACCGTGAGCGCGATCACCGGCAGGATCGCGCCTTCGCCGAGCGCGAACAGGAACGACGGCCCGAACGCCGGCAGCGCGATCTGGCGCAAGTTGAAGGGCGGGTCGTTCACGCGGGCGGTGCGAAGGGCTGCGACATCGACCCCTCGGGCAAGGAGCTTAGCCGCATGCCGCTTCGTGCCCCAGCTGCGGCACTGCGTAGGGCACGCTATCCTCGCGCGCAGCCGGCTGCCGCCGGACGACAACGTTCCTGGAGGAAGTGAATGGCCATCCTTTCGAATCGCGCCGCCGGCAACCGCGACGGCGGCATCGATGTCGCCCTCTTGATCCTGCGGCTGGTGCTCGGCCTCATGATCTTGCTGCACGGCATCAGCAAGTTGCCACCGCCGCCGCCGGCGGCGATCACCGGCATGCTCGCGCATGCGAACCTGCCGGCGGTGCTCGCGTGGGGTGTCTACGTCGGCGAGATCGTGGGCCCGATCTTGCTCATCGTCGGCGTCTGGGCGCGTCTGGCTGCGGTCCTGATCGCGATCAACATGGTGATCGCGTTGCTGGTGGCGCACACCGGGCAGGTCCTCAGCCTCAACCAGCAAGGCGGCTACGCGCTCGAGCTGCAGGCGATGTACCTGTTCACCGCCATCGCGCTGGCATTGACAGGCGCCGGCCGCTTCAGCGTCGGCGGCCGCTACGGGCCGATGAATTAGCGCGCGTCCGCGTCGACCGGATCGAAGCCGCCGGCGCCGCGCAGCGCGGCGCTCGCTGGGCCGGCGAGCAGGGTGACGAGCGCTCGCGCGGTGGCCGCGTCGCGCGTCGCGGCAGCGATCGCGGCGCTGTAGACCGTCGCTAGGGCGCAGGACTCCGGCAGCGGGCCGACGAGGGCGAGGCCTGATGTGGCGCGGATTTCGGTCGCCTGCGTGCAGCCGATCGCTCCCGGCTCGCTGGCGGCGGCGAGCTCGCGCATCGCGGTCGCGCCGTTGGCGTACACGCGCAGGCGCGGCGCCAGCTCGGCGCGGATGCCGAGGCGCTCGAGCACGGAGACGACATGTGCTCCTGCGGTCGATCGTGTCGCGTCCGGGATGAAGAGCGCAGTCGCGGCGAGCAGCGTCGACTTCAGCGATGCAGCGCTGGCGATCGCCGGCAGCGGCGCCCCGGCGCGGACGGCGACCGCGGTCTGCACCCGGCCGATCGCGGCGCTCGTCGCCGCGCGCAGCGCACCGGCGGCGACAAGCGATGCGACCATCGCCGCGGTGGCGACGAAGACGTCGCAGGGCGCGCCCGCAGCGAGCTCGTCCCGCATCGCCCCGACAGCGCCGAAGCGCGCGTCGAGCCGAGCCCCCGAACTTGCCTCGAAACCGGCCTGCACAGTGAGCACGAGGCCCTGGACGGCACCGGCGCAGAGGAGGTGGAGCTCAGCCGCCATCGTTCCGGCTGCGCGAGCGTGCGCCGCGCTTCATTGCTCGGGCTTGGCGCCCGAGACCTTGACGATGTGCGCCCATTTGACGATGTCGTCGTTGAGGTAGTGGGTGAACTCGGCGACGCTCATCGTCATCGGCACCGCGCCCTGCGCTTTCCATGCCTGCGCGACCTCGGGGTTGGCGACGATCCTGGAGACCTCGGCGTTGAGGCGGGCGACGATGGCCGGCGGCGTGTTCTTGGGCGCCATCAGGCCGAGCCAGATCGTCGCTTCGTAGCCGGGGACGCCCGCCTCGGCGATCGTCGGCACCTCCGGCATCACCGCCGAGCGCGTCTTGCCGGTGGTGCCGAGCGCCTTCACCTTGCCGGCCCGAACATGCTCGGTCATCGTCGGCACCGCGTCGAACATCAGGTCGACCTGGCCGCCGAGGACGTCGGTGCGCGCTCCCGAGCTGCCCTTGTACGGGATGTGCAGGATCGAGACGCCGGCCATCGCCTTGAACAGCTCGCCGGCCATGTGGTACGGCGTGCCCGGGCCGGAGGACGCATAGGTCAGCCCTCCCGGCTTCGCCTTGGCGGCGGCGATCAGCTCGGCGACGGTCGCGACCGGCAGCCCGCTCCGGGCGACGAGCACGAGGTCGGACGAATTGATCGGCGCGATCGGCGCGAAGTCGCGCATCAGCTGGAAGGGCTTGGCCGTCATCAGCGATTCGTTGACCGTGTGGGTGTTCGACATCAGCAGCAGCGTGTAGCCATCGGCCGGGCTCTTCGCGACCACATCGGTGCCGATGATCGAGCCGGCGCCGGGGCGGTCGTCGACGATGAACGGCTGTCCCATCGAATCCTGCAGCCGCTGCGCGAGGAAGCGCGCATAGATGTCGGCCGGGCCGCCGGCGGCAAACGGAACGACGATCCGAACCGGCTTGCTCGGGTAGTCCTGCGCCGCAGCGAGCGGCAGGGCGAAGAAGGCGAGCGCGCCGAGGAGTCGGTGCAGCGAAGAGCGCCACGCTCGCGGGAAAGAGCCGAGGGTGATCATCGAGCCTCCATTGCGTTTGCCGATGCTAATGTCGGCGAAAACACGGAGTCCCGCATGCGCGTTCGCCAGGCCTTGTCGCCTTCGT
>DASXLD010000051.1:0-5336 GCA_036496385.1 Caldimonas sp.
ATTCGCGGGGCCGGTTTCCTGCGGTGCCGCATTCACGACGTCAGCATCCTGCGAGGCACGAGGTCAGCGGGGGCGTACGAATCGCCCGGGAAGAGCATGCGCATGAACGCATCGTGCCGCCCTGCGTTCCGCCGGTGGGTAGTCCCTTCAATTCAGTCGGATTTGCCAGTGTTCCAACCAATGCGGCGTGAGCGGGTGCCGAATACGTTGCCGACGAGCTTTTCCCTATCTGCGTGATTGACGAAAGCGGCTAGGCGGCGCCGGCGCCGTCGACGAAACTTGCTGTCGTTCGCGACCCACCCCAGGAGAGACTTCATGAGCACCGATGCCAAGTGCCCCTTCCATCAAACTGCCGGCGGCGGCACCACCAACCGGGACTGGTGGCCCAACGCGCTCAGGCTCGACCTGCTGAGCCAGCACTCGAGCAAGTCCGATCCGATGGGCGCCGACTTCGACTACGCCAAGGCGTTCAAGAGCCTCGACCTCGCCGCCGTCAAGACCGACCTCGCGGCCCTGATGACCGACTCGCAGGACTGGTGGCCGGCCGACTTCGGCCACTACGGTGGCCTCTTCATCCGCATGGCCTGGCACAGCGCCGGCACCTATCGCATCGGTGACGGGCGTGGCGGCGCGGGCCGCGGCCAGCAGCGTTTCGCGCCGCTCAACAGCTGGCCGGACAACGTCAGCCTCGACAAGGCGCGCCGGCTGCTGTGGCCCATCAAGCAGAAGTACGGCCGCAAGATCTCCTGGGCCGACCTGATGATCCTGGCGGGCAACGTCGCGCTCGAGACCATGGGCTTCAAGACCTTCGGCTTCGCCGGCGGCCGGCCCGACGTGTGGGAGCCCGACCTCGACGTGTACTGGGGCCGCGAGACGAAGTGGCTCGGCGGCGATGTCCGCTATTCGCAGGGCTCGCCGGGCGTCGAAGAAGCGCACGGCGTGCTCGTCAAGGACGACGACAGCAAGGTGCCGGAAACGCGCGACCTCGAAAACCCGCTCGGCGCCGTGCAGATGGGCCTCATCTACGTCAACCCCGAGGGCCCCGACGGCAACCCCGATCCGATCGCCGCCGCACACGACATCCGCGAGACCTTCGGCCGCATGGCGATGGACGACGAGGAGACGGTGGCGCTCATCGCCGGCGGCCACACCTTCGGCAAGACGCACGGCGCCGCGCCGGCCTCGCACGTCGCCAAGGAGCCGGAGGCCAGCGGGCTCGAAGCCCAGGGCTTGGGCTGGCGCAACAGTTTCGGCACCGGCAAGGGCGCCGACACGATCACGAGCGGCCTCGAGGTCACGTGGACGACGACGCCGACGAAGTGGAGCAACAACTTCCTCGAGAACCTGTTCGGCTTCGAGTGGGAGCTGACCAAGAGCCCGGCCGGCGCGCAGCAGTGGGTGGCCAAGGGCGGCGCAGGTGCGGGCACGGTTCCGCACGCCCACGACAAGAGCAAGCGCCTGGCGCCGACCATGCTCACCACCGACCTGTCGCTGCGCCTCGACCCGGCCTACCAGAAGATCGCACGCCGCTTTCTCGCCCACCCCGAGCAGCTCGCCGACGCCTTCGCGCGCGCCTGGTTCAAGCTCACCCATCGCGACATGGGCCCGCGCGCGCGCTACCTCGGCCCCGAGGTGCCGGCCGAAGAGCTCATCTGGCAGGACCCGATTCCGAAGCTCGATCACCCGCTGGTCAACGGCCAGGACATCGAGGTGCTGAAGCAAAAAGTGCTGGCGTCTGGCCTCGCTGTGGGCCAGCTCGTCTCGACGGCCTGGGCCTCGGCGTCTACCTTTCGCGGCTCCGACAAGCGCGGCGGCGCCAACGGAGCGCGCATCCGCCTTGCGCCGCAGAAGGACTGGGCCGTCAACCAGCCCGACGAACTGGCGCGGGTGTTGAAGACGCTTGAAGGCATCCAGACCGGGTTCAACGCTGCCGCCTCGGGTGGCAGGAAGATCTCGCTCGCCGACCTCATCGTGCTCGCGGGTGGTGCTGCGGTGGAGAAGGCCGCGAAGGATGCCGGGCAATCGGTCACCGTGCCCTTCTCCCCTGGCCGCATGGACGCCTCGCAGGCGCAGACCGACGCTCATTCGTTCGCACCTCTCGAGCCGGTGGCCGACGGCTTTCGCAACTACCTCAAGGGCCGCTACAGCGTGCCGGCCGAGGCGCTGCTGATCGACAAGGCGCAGCTGCTGACGCTGACGGTGCCCGAGATGACGGTGCTGATCGGCGGCCTGCGCGTGCTGGGCGCCAACGCGGGCGCCACGAAGCACGGCGTGCTCACCCGGCACCCCGGCGCACTCAGCAACGACTTCTTCGTCAATTTGCTCGACATGAAGACGGAGTGGAAGCCGGCCTCCGCCGACGCCGCCGTGTTCGAGGGTCGCGATCGCGAGAGCGGCGAGCTGAAGTGGACGGGCAGCCGTGTCGACCTGCTCTTCGGTTCCAACGCGCAGTTGCGCGCCGTTGCCGAGGTGTACGCCGGCGCCGACGCGCAGAGGAAGTTCGTCGACGACTTCATTGCCGCGTGGACCAAGGTGATGAACCTAGATCGGTTCGACAGCCGTTAGATTTCGTTGTTCGACGCAGAACGCATGGATGGGCTCGACTCGTCCGCGCAGCGCCAGCGCGCCGAGGTCGTGGGTACGGATTTCGGGCGGCGGAGCCAGGGCGGCGAGCGCTTCCGCCGATGCGATGAAGAAGCATCCGACTTCGCGGGTCGCCTGCTCGAGGCGCCCGGTCGTGTTCATGACGTCGCCATGGAAGACGATCGCGCGGCGCACCTGGCCGACCTCGCCGGCGATGACCTCGCCCAGATGCAGGGCCGCACGCAGCTCCGGTTGCACGCCGAAGCGTTGCACAAACCGGTTCGCCTCCGCGGCGAGCGCCGCGCGCATCGCGAAGAGGCAGCGCACCGCCCGCGCATCGGCCACGCCGTCGGCCTCGACCCAGGTGATGACGATCTCGTCACCGACGTATTGGTAGATTTCGCCGCGGCACAGCTCGATCGGTTCGGCAACTGCCGAAAACACCGCGGCGAGGAAGCGATGCGCCTCCAGCGCCCCGAGCCGCTCGGCGATCGCGGTCGAGCCCACGACGTCGACGAAGAGGAAGAAGCGTCGCTCGGCGTAGGGCCGACGATACTTGCCGAGGAGAAGAGCCGTGAACGTGCGGTAGCCGACCAGGCCCGCGGCCTGAAACATCATCACCACGACACCAACGGCCACGAGCGAGAGGCCAACCGCAATCAGCCCGGTGCGCACGCTATAGACGTTGACGACGCCCAAAAGCAAGCGCTCTCCCGGCTGGCCGGCGAGGACTGCCCCGGCGATCGCGCCGTAGACAAGCGTCTTCAGGATGAACACCGCGGCGAACGGCAGCGCGTCGAGCCATCGCATCGAGGCGCGAGGCAGCAGGAAGATCTCGATGCCGGCGATCCATGAAGCCGTGAACAGGGCATCGATGACACCGACCGGGATCGAGATCAGCAGGGAAACGAGCAGCGAGCGAGCGCCCGGTCCGGCATTCGCGACGCCGTAGATTGCACCGACGCCCGCACCGATGGTCGCGACTATGCGCATGATGCGCATGAAGCGCCGCAGTCGTTCGCGGGTGACGGCGGAAAGCGTGGCGATCTTCAGGCGCCCCAGCGCAGGACGGCAGTGCGCACCGGCGCATCCCACAGCGCCAGCGACGCGGCGTCGACCGCGGTCACCGAGATCGAGCAGCCGGCCATCTCGAGCGAGGTCACGTAGGAGCCCGTCAGGTGGCGCGCGACCTTGATCCCGGCGCCGTCCAGCACCTTGTGCGCGGCCGTGACCATCAGGTACAGCTCGAGCATCGGCGTGCCGCCGAAACCGTTGACGACCAGGATCGTCTCCTGACCGTGCTTCATCGACAGGTCCTTCAGGATCGAGCCGACCAGCTCGGCCGCGATCGCGTCGGCCGAGGCCAGCTTGACCCGGCGGCGGCCCGGCTCGCCGTGGATGCCGACCCCCATCTCCATCTCGTCGTTGCCGATCTGGAACGTCGGCTTGCCCGCCGCCGGCACGGTGCACGAAGTGAGCGCGACGCCCATCGACGCGGTCGCCTTGTTGACGCCGTCGCCGAGCGCCTTCAGCGCCATCAGGCCGTCGCCGCGCTCGGCTGCGGCGCCGACCATCTTCTCGACCACGAGCGTGCCGGCGACCCCGCGCCGGCCGGTGGTGTAGGTCGAGTTCTCGACCGCGACGTCGTCGTTGACGATGACCGTCGCGTTGTCGCTTGTCAGCATCTCGGCCGCCATCTGGAAATTCATCATGTCGCCGGAATAGTTCTTGACGATGAAAAGCGTTCCGGCGCCGCCGTCGACGGCCTCGGCCGCGGCGAGCATCTGGTCGGGCGTCGGCGAGGTGAAGACCTGGCCCGGGCACGCTGCGTCGAGCATGCCGTGGCCGACGAAGCCGGCGTGCAGCGGCTCGTGGCCCGAGCCGCCGCCCGAGATCAGCGCCACCTTGCCCGGCTTGAGCTCCTTCCTGCGCACGAACTTGCGCTCGCTGCCGAGAGTCACGATGTCGGCGTGGGCAACGGCGAATCCATCGAGCGATTCGGCAAGCACGTCGTCGACGTCGTTCATGAGCTTTTTCATGGTCACCTCGAGAGGAAAGTATCGGCGCGGCTAGAGACTGTCGCAGATCGCAGCGATGATCAACGCCGTCGAGCGCGAGCCAGGATCGACATGGCCGAGCGCCCGCTCGCCGAGGAACGAGGCGCGGCCGCGGCTCGCCGCCAGGGTCGCGGTCGCCGCTGCGCTGTCGAGCGCGCACTGGCGAACGCGCGCGACGAGAGCGGCGCCGCTACCCGACACGAGCATGCGCTGCACCGGATCGAGGACGTCGAGCAGGGTCTTCTGGCCGACCTCGGCCTTGCCGAGGCGGGTCAGCGCGGCGATCGCCGCAGCGAGAGCCGCGCCGAGATCGGCCGGCTCGGGCTCGGCCGGCAGTTCCTTCGCCAGCGTCACGAGCAAGGTGCCGAAGACCGGACCCGACGAGCCGCCGATCGTCGCCATGCAGGTGGTGCCGGCCGCCTTCAGCGCTTCGTTGAAAGAGCTGGCGCGCCAGTCGTCGAGGCGGGCCTGGATCGCCAGCGCGCCGCGCTTCATGTTCAACCCGTGGTCGCCGTCGCCGATGGCGCTGTCGAGCTCGGTCAGCTCGTCGACGTGATCGATCAGCGTCCGGGTGGCGGCCCGGATCAGCGACAGGTGGTCCATGGGATGGGCTCCGGGGCATGCGTTCGTGGAGCCGGCTAGCCGGCGACGCGGCGGCCGGCGGCGTCGAACCAGAGCGGCCGGTCGAGCTCGACC
>DASXLD010000052.1:0-1816 GCA_036496385.1 Caldimonas sp.
CGCTGGTCGACGCGCTGCTGCCGTTCGCCGACGCTGGAATCGCGATCGTTGGCCTCGAGCCTTCGTGCTTGCTGACCTTGCGCGACGAAGCCCTCGCGATGCGTCTCGGCGACAAGGCGATCCGAGTTGCCGAGCGCGCGCTGCTGTTCGAAGAGTTTATTGCCCGCGAAATGAAGGCCGCCCGCTTCGCCGTCGACTTCGATGGCGTCGACGCGCCGGTTCTCGTCCATGGCCACTGCCATCAGAAGGCGTTCGCCGCGGTCGCGCCGATCCTCGACGTGCTGCGCCTCGTTCCCGGTGCGAGCCCGATCCTGATCGAGACCTCGTGCTGCGGCATGGCGGGCAGCTTCGGCTACGAGGCGCGCCACCAGGACGTGTCGCGCGCGATGGCCGAGGCGAGCCTGTTGCCGGCGATCCGCGCCGTTCCCGACGCGCTCGTCGTCGCCGACGGCACGAGCTGCCGCCAGCAGATCGCGCACGGCGCGGCGCGCGACGCGCTGCACGCCGCGCGCGTTCTCGAGCGATTCCTGCCGGAACGCCCGCGATGACGTGGTCGATCGTCGCCCGCGACGTCGACGGCAGCCTCGGCGTCGCCATCGCGAGCCGCTTCTTCGCCGTCGGCGCGCTCTGCGTCCACACGCGGCGCGGGCGCGGCGCGCTCTCGACGCAGGCGCTGATGAATCCGCTCTACGGGCCGGCGGGGATCGAGCTGCTCGGCGCGGGCGTCGCGCCGGCCGAAGTAGTGCGGCGCCTGACCGACGCCGACGCCGGCCGTGCCCAGCGCCAGCTGCACGTGATCGGCGCGCGCGGAACGGCCGCTGCATACACCGGCGAGCAATGCGTCGACTGGTGCGGCCACGTCGTGCACGACGACTTCAGCGTCGCCGGCAACATGCTCGCCGGGCCGCAGGTGGTCGAAGCGACGGTCGCCGCCTACCTCGACGGCGCTGGACGCCCGCTCGGCGAGCGCCTGATCGCGGCGATGGCCGCAGGTGAAGCCGCCGGCGGCGACAAGCGCGGCAAGCAGGCGGCGGCGCTGCGCGTCCATGGCGACGACGAGTACCCGCGCCTCGACATCCGCGTCGACGATCATGCCGAGCCGATCGACGAGCTGCGCCGTCTCTACGCCAGGAGCCTCGAACGATTCCAGCCTTTCGTCGCCTGCCTCGCAAGCCGCCGCGATCCGGTCGGGCTCCTCCAACGCGGCGAGATCGAGGCCCGCATCGAAGCATTCCTGAAGGCGCGCATGAGCACGCCGACCGTTCCGTCCGCTGTCGTCCCGGAGATTCCCCGATCATGATGATGATGATTCGAAAGCTCGCCCGCCGTTCGCTCGTTATCGCTTCGCTGGCGCTCGTTGCCGCTGCTTCGGCGCATGCGCAGACGCTGCGCATCGGCCTCGCCGAAGACCCCGACGTCCTCGACCCGACGCTCGCGCGCACCTTCGTCGGCCGGATCGTCTTCGCCGCGCTCTGCGACAAGCTGTTCGACATCGACGAGAAGCTCAACATCGTGCCGCAGCTCGCGACGGCCTACGAATGGTCGGCCGACAGCAAGGCGCTGACGATCAAGCTGCGCACCGACGTCACCTTCCACGACGGCGAGAAGTTCGACGCCGCGGCCGTCAAGTTCAACATCGAGCGCCACAAGACGATGGCTGGCTCGAACCGCAGCGGCGAGCTGCGGCCGGTGACGAACGTCGAGGTCGTCGACCCGGCGACGGTGCGGCTGCATCTCTCGGCTCCGTTCTCGCCGGTGCTCGCGGCGCTCGCCGACCGCGCCGGCATGATGGTCTCGCCGAAGGCGGCGCAGGCTG
>DASXLD010000053.1:0-12566 GCA_036496385.1 Caldimonas sp.
GCGGCGGCGTTGCCCTGCAGCGGCTCGATCAGCCGCACCGCGATGACGTCGTCGCCGCGCTGCAAGGCGTTCATCGCCGGGTCGGCGCCGTCCAGCGCCAGGTCGCCATCGCTGACGCGAAATCCGGCCATGCCTTCGCCGCGCGCGCGCGCCTCGAAGCCGGCGATATCGTCGCGCCGGACGCGCTCGCTCCAGCCCATCGCCGCGACGGCGCCGGAGTCGAGCCAGCGCTGCGACGCCACCCGCATCTCGGCGCGACCGACATGACGGCCGAGGTTGAAGACGCCGCGCAGCGCCTCGAGCGCGTGCAGCGGCTCCTCGAGCTGCGTCTCGAGCATGAGCGATGCGCTCGACGCGTCGTGTGTGAACGACGCCCGCAGGCGCTCGTCATTCCAGCGCGTCGCCTGGACGATGCCGAGGCCGAGGAACAACGTCACCAGCGTCATCGTCAGGCCGACCGAGACGCGGCGCGGCGCCCATTCGGAGCGCGGCCGGCCGATCAGGGTGAGCACGATGGGCGTCGCGAGAAGGAGGCCTGCGAGATCGCCGATCCACCACACGCTCCAGGTCGAGGCGATCTTGCCGGCGGGCACGATCGCCGCGATCCGCAGGGCGAGCGTCGAGAGGCTGGCAGCGACGACGCTGCTCGCCGTGCAGCACGCGAAGAAGAAGGCGATGTCGCGTGGCACGGTGAGCGTCAGTGGCCGGCGAACGTAGCGCTGCACGAGCGCCGCGCCGGCCGCCGCCTGCAGCGTCGCCGCGACGGCCATCGCGAGCACGAGCAGCAGCGTCGTCGTCCCGTCATGACGGCCGCGCGAGCTGTCGATCACGAGCTGCGCCGCGATCGTGCCGAGGGCGACGCCGCCGAGCATGCGCCAGCCGTAGACGAGCACGGCCGCCAGCGCGATCCCCGCGGCGGGGTTGAGCGGCGACGCGCAGCTCGGCGCGACGCCGAGAGCGAGCGTCGCCATGCCGGCGGCCGCGACCGCGAGGGCCGTCAGTGCGAGCGGGACGAGCCACTCGATCGGGCTGCCGGACGCCGCCGGGCTGGGAATGGAAACGATCGGAGCGGCGCGCGACATGGGCGGACGGCCGCTCGTGGCTAGACGTTGAAAAGGAAGTTCAACACATCGCCGTCGTGGACGACGTACTCCTTGCCCTCGGAGCGCATCCGGCCGGCTTCCTTCGCGCCCTGCTCGCCGCCGAAGGCGACGAAGTCGGCGAACGCGATCGTCTGCGCGCGGATGAAGCCGCGCTCGAAGTCGGTGTGGATGACGCCTGCCGCCTGCGGCGCCGTATCGCCGATGTGGATCGTCCAGGCGCGCACTTCCTTCGGCCCGGCGGTGAAGTAGGTTTGCAGGCCGAGCAGCGAGAAAGCGGCGCGGACCAGGCGGGCGAGGCCGGGCTCGGTCTGCCCCATCTCGGCGAGGAACAGCTGGCGGTCGGCCTCGTCCATGTCGGCGAGCTCGGCCTCGGTCTTGGCCGAGATCGCGACCACCGGCGCGTGCTGCTTCTCGGCATAGGCACGGAGCCGGTCGAGATGCGGGTTGCGCTCGAAGCCATCCTCGGCGACGTTGGCGACGAACATCGCCGGCTTGGCGGTGATCAGGCAGAGCGGTTTCAGCACCGCCTGCTCTTCCTTGCTGAACGCGATCGAGCGCACCGGCCGCGCCTCGTCGAGCGCCGCTTCGCACTTGGCGAGAACGTCGACCAGCCGCCTGGCGTCCTTGTCGCCGCCTGCCTTGGCGACCTTGCCGTAGCGGGCGATGCTCTTCTCGACGGTCGCGAGATCGGCGAGGCAGAGCTCGGTCTGGATCACCTCGATGTCGGCGACCGGATCGATCCGGCCGGCGACGTGCACCACGTTGTCGTCGTCGAAGCAGCGCACGACGTTGACGATCGCATCGGTCTCGCGGATATGGGCGAGGAACTGGTTGCCGAGGCCTTCGCCCTTCGACGCGCCGGCGACCAGGCCGGCGATGTCGACGAACTCGACGATCGCGGGGACGACCCGCTCCGGCTTGGCGATCGCCGCCAGCTTCGCAAGACGGGGATCGGGCAGCTCGACGATGCCGACGTTCGGCTCGATCGTGCAGAACGGATAGTTCTCGGCCGCGATGCCGGCCTTGGTGAGCGCGTTGAAGAGGGTGGACTTGCCGACGTTGGGCAGGCCCACGATGCCGCATTTGAGGCTCATGAGGGGCTCAGGAGAACTCCTGGGCAGAGTGCAGTCCACGATTTTAGTCGGCGCCTACACTCGCCCGATGGCAGCCCGGGGAGACGGTCCGTGACGCAATTGCAGACTCTCGTGCCGCACGCCAAGGACCTCGGCGGCGGCTTCCTCGTGCGTCGCCTGCTTCCCGCCGCGGACCGCCGCGCGGTCGGCCCGTTTGTCTTCTTCGACCACTTCGGGCCGATCGACGTCGCCGCCGGTGCCCATCACGACGTCCGCCCGCATCCGCACATCGGGCTGGCGACGCTGACCTACCTGTTCGAGGGCGCGATCGTGCATCGCGATTCGACCGGCGTCGTCCAGCGGATCGAGCCGGGCGCCGTCAACTGGATGTCGGCCGGCCACGGCATCGTCCATTCCGAGCGAACCCCGAACGATCTCGTCGGCCGCGACCATCGCAGCCATGGCCTGCAGTTCTGGGTCGCGCTGCCGGAAGCGCTCGAGACTTCGACGCCGACGTTCCAGCACGTGCCCGCCGGCCGGATCCCGCGGGTCGAGGTCGAAGGCGTGACGATCGACGTCATCGTCGGCTCGGCGTTCGGCGCGACGTCGCCGGTCGAGACGTCGTCGCCGACGCTCGCTGCGGTGATCGACCTCGCCGCGTTCGGCGCTGCGGGACTGTCATTGCCGCCAGGCGACGCGGCCGAGCGCGCGCTCTATCCGCTCGACCACCCGATCGAGGTCGACGGCGCGAAGGTCGACGAGTGCACGATGGTGGTCCTCACGCGGGGATCGTCGCCGACGCTCGCCGCACCGCGCGGCGGTCGCGTCGTTCTCATCGGCGGCGAATCGCTCGGCGAGCGCTTCCTGTCCTGGAACTTCGTCGCGACCTCGCGCGAGCGGATCCGCGCCGCCGAGGACGATTGGCGTGCGCAGCGCTTCCCGCCGGTGCCCGGCGAGACCGAGTTCATCCCGCTTCCGGAGCGGCCGCCGCCGCAGCCGGCAGCCGACCGGACCGTGCCTGGCGGAGCATGAGCGCGTTGCCGGCGACCGCGAGTGCGGCGCCGGCAAAGGTCGGCGCGGTCGGCCGGAAGCCCTCGAGCAGCAGCGAGACGACGAGCGCGAGCAACGGCGTCATGACGCCGACCGTTCCGGCGGGACCGACACCGACCCGGTCCTGCAAGGTCAGGAAGCATGCGAAGGCGAGCACCGACCCGGCGAGCGCCAGGTAGACGAGCGAGAGCCACCAGCTCGCCGCGGTTGGCAGCGCGAGCGCGCGGCCATCGCCGAGCGCGACGCCGACGATCGCTGCCGCCGCCGCACCGTAGAGCATGCCGTAGGCGATCGCCGGGAGCAGCGGAACGCCGCGTGTGCGGTTGCGGCTCGCGGCCAGGCTGCCGACCGCGGAGAGCAGCACCGCAGAGACGGTGAGCGTCGCGCCGAGCCGCGCTTGCCCGCCGCCCGCGGGCCGCACGATTTCCGGCCAGAACATCAGCGCGACCCCGGCGAGCCCGAGCAGGCCGCCGACGACGAAGCGCCGGCTGATCTGGGCTCCGAACAGGAGCGCGGCGCCGATTGCGGCGAGCAGCGGCGCCGCCGAGTAGCCGACCGCGACCAGCCCCGAGGGCACGAAACGCTCGGCGTGGTAGACACAAACGTAGGCGAAGCCATAGAGAAAGGTGCCTTGCAATGCGAGCGCCGCGTGGTCGGCGAGCGAGAACTCGAGCCGGTCGCCGCGCCAGCGCGCGACCGCGAGCGCACTGGCGCCGGCGAGCGCGAAGCGGATCGCGACGCCGAACTCGGCCGGGAAGTCGGAGAGCTGGTAGGTGATCGCGTGCCACGTCGTTCCCCAGACGAGGACGCAGATCGCGAACAGCTGCCAGGCGCGCAGTCGGTGCATGCGCTTGGTGTCAGGCGAAGGCGATCGATGCCGTGCCAGCCATGCCGGTCGTGAGCGTGCGGCCGATGCCTTCGACGACGATCGCGTTCATGCCGAACGTCAGCGCGCCACCGAGGCGCGGGTCGGCGCGGTATTGCGCGAGGACGTCGCCAACGGCGTGGCCGGCGATGCCGCGCTCGGGGTCGACGTCCGGGATCGGGCAACGCGCGCACGGCTTGACGACTCTCAGCCGCACCGGCCCGTCGCTGGCGGCGAAGACGATCTCGTCGAGATGGTCCTCGCCGTGCGCGTCGAGGCCGTCGACGACGAGGTTGGGGCGAAAGCGCGCCAGCGTCACCGCGGCCTCGCCGGCGAGCGCGAGGCGCCGGTTCACCTCGGCGAGCGACGCGATCGAGGCAAGCAGCAGCGGGAACGCATCCTGGAACGCCGCGGCGGCGTCGATCGCCCCGGTCCAAAGCCGATCGACGCGGCGTGCCGCGTCGGGGTCGAAGCGCGCGAGGCGAAGCGGCCGGCCGAGGAAGTCGCTGAACCACTGCGCGCACAGCGCCCCCATGTCGTAGGCGGCGACGCGATCGCCCCAGACCTCGACTTCGGTGCGGCCTTCGATGCGATCGGCGGCGATGTGCAGGGCGAGCATTCCCGGCGCGCGCAGGATCAGCTCTTCGCCCTTGAGCGCCGTCTGCACGAGCGCCATCCGCGGCAGCTCGCGCTGGGTCACGAACGATCCCGCGGGGTCGACGACCAGCCATTCGCGGTCGAGATCGAAGCCGGTCTCGGCGAGCAGCGCCTTCGGCGGCGAAGTGCCGGCGCACGACTTCACCGGATAGACGTGGATCGATTCGAGTCGGAGGTCGATGTCGCTCACGGAACGCTCGTTCGGCCGTCGGCCGCGCTGGGCAAAGCGAGGATTGTCTCCGAGCGCTCCCTACAATCGCGCCGATGCAGGCGTTCGATGTCCAGGTGAGCGGCGCGGGCATCGTCGGCAAGACCCTCGCGCTCTCGCTCGCCGGCTTCGGGCTCTCGGTCGCGCTGCGGTCGCGGCCGGTGTCGGCGGCTGCGGCGAGCGACGTTCGCGCCTATGCGCTCAGCCCGGCGTCGATCGATCTCCTGCAACGGCTCAAGGTCTGGGACGCCATCGCCGCCGATGCCAGGACCGCCGTCCACGACATGGTCGTCCGCGGCGACGCCGACGATGCCGAGCTCGAGTTCTCGGCCTGGCAGCAGCGCGTCGCCGAGCTCGCGGTCATCACCGATGCCGCCGCGCTCGACCAGGAGCTCGACAACGCGCTGCGCTTCGCTGCCCACGTGACGCGCGTCGACACCGACGTGCCCGCCGCGCTCGTCGCCCATTGCGAAGGCCGCGCCGCCGTCTCGGCGCTCGGGGCGGCGACGGTCTTCGAGCGAAGCGACTACGGACAGCGCGCGATCGCCGCGCGCCTCGTGGCGACGCTGCCGCATCGGCACACTGCGCGCCAGTGGTTCCGCTCGCCCGACGTGCTGGCGCTGCTGCCGTTCGACCGGCCCGAGCGCGAGCGCTCGTATGCGCTCGTCTGGTCGTTGCCGAGCGAGCGCGCCGAAGCCCTGCTGGCGATGGATGCGACGGCCTTCGAGCACGCGCTCGCCGCTGCCGCCGGCGCTGCCGTCGGCACGCTCGCGCTCGTGTCGGAGCGGGCGTCGTGGCCGCTCGTCGTCGCTGCTGCGAGCGAATGGTCGGGGCCGGGCTGGGTCCTGGTCGGCGACGCGGCGCACGTCGTCCACCCGCTTGCCGGCCAGGGCCTCAACCTCGGCCTGGCCGATGTCGTTGCGCTGGCGGCGGTGATCGCCGGACGCGAATCGTGGCGTGGCGTCGGCGACGAGCGGTTGTTGCGGCGGTACGGACGGCAGCGCGCCGCGCCGACGTGGGCAATGCGGCAAATCACCGACGGTTTGTTGCGTTTGTTCGCGACCCCGTCGGCACCGATCCGCGAACTCCGCAACAATGGCATGAGTCTCGTCAATCGCGTCCCGCCGCTGAAGCGCTGGCTCACGGCGCGGGCGCTCGACTCCTGAAAGATCGTCATGAACCGACCCTTGCGCGCAGCCTTCGCCGTGGTCCTCGCCTTCACGCTCTCGCCGTTCGCCTTCGCCGACGAGGCGACGATCCGCAAGAACATCGGCGAGCGCGTCCCCGATTTCCCGAAGATCGACGAGATCACGAAGACCGGCATTCCCGGCCTCTACGAGATCCGCATCGGCACCGACATCCTCTACACCGACGAGCAGGGCAACTACATCATCCAAGGCCAGCTGATCGAGACCAAGACGCGCGACAACCTCACCGAGCAGCGCGTCGCCAAGCTCACTGCGATCGACTTCAAGACCTTGCCGCTGAAGGACGCGATGGTGTGGAAGCAGGGCACCGGCGAGAGAAAGCTCGTCGTCTTCGCCGATCCGAACTGCGGCTACTGCAAGAAGTTCGAGCGCGACCTGCAGAACGTCAAGGACGTCACCGTCTACACCTTCCTCTATCCGATCCTCGGCGGCGACTCGCCGGAGAAGTCGAAGCAGATCTGGTGCTCGAAGGACAACATCAAGACCTGGCGCGACTGGATGATCAAGGGCACGCCGATCGCCGAGAGCCCCGCGTGCGACACCTCGGCGCTGGCGCGCAACCTCGCGCTCGGCAGGAAGCACCGCATCACCGGCACGCCGGGCCTGGTCTACGAAGACGGCAGGATGCAGCCCGGTGCGGTCGGCGCCGAGGCCATCGAGCGCCAGCTCACCGCCAGCCGCGGCAAGAGCAACAGCTGATTGGCAACGCCGGCGCCGCCAGGCGGCCGAGCTACATGCGATAGCTCGGATCCCCGCGGTCGACGAGGCGCTGCAACGCGGCGAACACGTCCTCGCCGGCGCCGTACTTCGGATTGAAGTTGAGCGAATCGGCGACGCACTTGTCGAGGACGGAGCGCGGGATCGGCGTTGCCTCGCCCATCGATTGCGTCGCGAGCTGAATCTCGCAGGCGCGGTTTACCAGCCACATCAGCGACAGCGCCTGCGGCAGCGTCGCGCCGATCGTCACCGGGCCGTGGTTGCGCAGCAGCAGCACGGGCTTGCCCTCGGCGCTGGCGAGGATGCGCGCACCTTCGTCGGAGTGGACCGTGATGCCCTCGAAGTCGTGGTACGCGACCTTGCCGTAGAGCTGCGCGGCGTAGAAGTTGGTGAAGGCGAGGCCGGCTTTCAGACAGCACACCGCTTGCGTCGCCGTCGTGTGCAGGTGCATGACGCAGTGGGCGTCGTGCATGGTCGCGTGGATCGCGCCGTGGAAGGTGATTCCCGCCGGGTTGATCGGCCAGTCGGCGTGGCCGACGACGTTGCCTTCGAGATCGACCTTGACCAGGTTCGACGCGCAGACCTCCGAGTAGTGCAGGCCGAACGGATTGATCAGGTAGTGCTGCTCCTCGCTAGGGACGCGCAGCGAGATGTGGTTGTAGATCAGCTCGGTCCAACCGAGGTGGTCGAAGATCCGGTACGCCGCCGCGAGCTGCACCCGCGCGTCCCACTCGGCAGCGTCGAATCGCGACGGCCGGACGAAAGCGCCTTGCGCCGGGTTCGGGTTCATGAAGATCCTCTCGTTCCTCGATCCGGGCAATCGCTTCGGCTCGTCCCGCCCCGCGCCGTCCGGCAAGGTTGCCATCTTGCCTCCGATCGGAGCCGCGCGCCGGCGGCGACAATCGACCGCATGATTCGCTACGCCATCGACGTTGCCGCGACGCATCGTCATACGTTTGCCGTCGAACTCCGCATCGACCATCCCGCCGCGGGGCAGCGGTTGAGCCTGCCGGTCTGGATTCCGGGCAGCTACCTCGTTCGCGAGTTCGCGCGCCATCTGTCGGCGCTCACGGCCGAGCAGGGCGGCGCGCCGGTGCCGGTGCGCCAGCTCGACAAGGCAACCTGGATCGTCGGCTGCGCGGCCGGCGCCCCGCTCGCCGTGCGCTACCGGATCTACGCGTTCGACACCTCGGTGCGCGCCGCCTTCCTCGATGCGTCGCGAGGCTTCTTCAACGGCACCAGCGTCTGCCTGCGCGTCGAGGGTCGCGAGAGCGAGGCGCACGCGCTCGCGGTCGTCGGCCTGCCGGAGGGCTGGGAGCTGGCGACGAGTCTCGATGCGCGTACCGGTGCCGGCAGCGACGAGCTCGTTGCCGCCGACTACGACGCGCTCGTCGACCATCCGGTCGAGCTCGGCCGCTTCTGGCGGCAGCGCTTCGAGGTCGCAGGCGTTCCGCACGAGTTCGTCGTCGCCGGCGCGTTGCCCGACTTCGACGGCGATCGTCTCGTCGCCGACACCCGCAGGATCTGCGAGGCCGAGATCCGCTTCTGGCACGGCGAGGGCCGCGCGCCGTTCGACCGCTATCTGTTCCTGCTCAACGCGATCGAGGACGGCCGCGGCGGCCTCGAGCACCGCTCGAGCACGGCGCTCGTCGCCGCACGGCGCGACCTGCCGCGCCAGAGCGCATTCGATGCCGGCAAGGCCGCGAGCGCCAAGAGCGAGCCGAGCGACGGCTACGTCGGCGTCCTCGGCGTCATCGCGCACGAGTACTTCCACGCCTGGAACGTCAAGCGTCTCCGGCCGCGGGACTTCGCGAGCTTCGACTACACGCGCGAGAACTACACCGAGCTGCTCTGGTTCTTCGAGGGCTTCACGTCGTACTACGACGATCTGGTGCTGCTGCGCAGCGGCCTGATCGATGCGCCGCGCTACCTGAAGCTGCTGGCGACGACGATGACCGGCGTCCAGGGGTCGCCGGGGCGAGCGCTGCAGAGCGTCGCGGCGGCGAGCTTCGACGCCTGGGTCAAGTACTACCGTGCCGACGAGAACACGCCGAACGCGACGATCAGCTACTACGCCAAGGGCTCGCTGGTCGCGCTCGCGCTCGACCTGACGCTGCGAAGCGAGGGCCGCGGATCGCTCGACGACGTCATGCGCCTGCTCTGGCGAAAGAGCGCCGGCGGGTCGATCGACGAGAACGACATCGCGAACGCGCTCGAGGCAGTGGGCGGCCGGTCGTTCGAGCGCGAGATCGCGGCCTGGGTGCATGGCACCGACGAGCTGCCGCTCGCCGAGCTGCTGCTGCGCTTCGCGGTCGAGGTCGAGGCGCAGCCGGCGACGCTCGCGCAACGGCTCGGCATCCGTGTCAACGAGAGCGCGCTGACCGGAGTCAAGGTCTCCCATGTGCTGCGCGACGGCGCCGGCGAGCGGGCCGGGCTCGCGTCCGGCGACGAGCTGATCGCGGCCGGTGGCTGGCGGATCCGCCGTCTCGACGACGCGCTGCGCGCGCTCGTGCCCGTTGGCGAAACGCCGCTCCTGGTGAGCCGCGACCAGCGGCTGCTGACGCTCGCGCTCGCCGGCGCGTCGCTCACCGGCGGCGGCGCCGTTCAGCTGAAACCCGGCGAGAAGGCCGATGCCGAGGCGCGTCGCCGCTTCGAGGCATGGATCGCCGGCTGAGTGGCTCCGCTTCCGGCGGCGTGAGGACGCTGACGCGACGCCGCATTGCCTGGCTCCTGCTCGTGACCGTCGTCGTGCTGCTGCATGCGGTCGCGACGTACGAGCTTGCCGAGCGAATGGCGCAGTTCGACCTCGCGAACGCGATGCCGAAGCGGATCGAGGTCGCCTATGTGCGGACGATCGAACCCGAGGTTGCCGTCGCGGCGTTGCCGGCGCCGCTACCCGTCGCCAAGCGCGTACCGCCGAGGGTCCGGCGTCCGGCGAAGGCAGCGTCGGTAAGTGCGGAGACAGAGGTTGCCGCTGCCGAGGCGGCGGCGTCGGCCGCCGAGATGCCGGCATCGGCGGTCGACGAGCTGGGTCTGGCGGCGGCGGACGGCGCGTCGGCACCGGCGGGCGCCGCGTCGGCGCCCGCGTCTGCGGCCGCCGCGATCGACCGCAAGCTCGCCAGCGCCGATACCACCGCGTCGGCTAACGCCGCCGCGTCCGCGGCGGCGTCGACCGTCGCCGCCAGCGCGCCGGCAGCGAGCGCGGTCGCAAGCTTCGAGTGGCCCGGCGCCACCCGCGTCAGCTACCTCCTCACCGGCAACTACCGCGGCGAGGTCAGCGGCAGCGCGCAGGTCGAGTGGATCCGCATCGGAGATCGCTACCAGGTCAACCTCGATCTCATCATCGGCCCCGAATTCGCGCCGATCATCTCGCGGCGGATGACGAGCGAAGGCAGCATCGCTCCGAGCGGGCTCGTCCCCGAGCGCTACGACGAGGACACGCAGATGTTGATGCGCGAGCGGCGCCGGATGAGCGTCGTCTTCGAGAGCGATGCCGTCATCCTCGCCAACGGCGAGCGGCGCGAGCGTCTTGCCGGCGTCCAGGACACGGCGAGCCAGTTCGTCCAGCTCACCTACATGTTCTCGATCCGGCCCGAGCTGCTGCGGGTCGGCAACGTGGTCGCGTTTCCGCTCGCGCTGCCGCGCGCGATGGACAACTACGCGTACGAAGTCGTCGACGACCAGCAGCTCGTGACGCCGTTCGGCACCGTCGCCGCGTTCCACCTGAAGCCGCGCCCGCGGCTGCCCCGGCGGCCGAACCAGCTCAGCGCCGAGCTCTGGATCGCGCCCGAGCTGCGGTTCCTGCCGGTCAGGATCAGGATCGAGCAGGATGCGGCGACCTACATCGACCTCATGATCTCGAAAAAGCCCGAGATCGCCGCCGCCGAGTCCGCCACCGCCACGCCCGTGGCCTCAACGAGAAGGACGCCATGACCACCTATGAATGCATCCTCACCGAGGTGCGCGGCGCGGGCGAGCGCCGCATCGGCCTCATCACGCTGAACCGGCCGAAGCAGCTCAACGCGCTCAACGACACGTTGATGGACGAGCTCGGCGCCGCGCTGCTGGCGTTCGATGCCGACGATGCGATCGGCTGCATCGTGCTGACCGGCGGCGACCGGTCATTCGCCGCCGGGGCCGACATTCAGGCGATGGCGCCCTACGGCTTCGTCGACGCCTACACCCGGGGCCTGATCAGCCGCAACTGGGAGACGATGCGCAAGGTCACCAAGCCGGTGATCGCCGCGGTCGCGGGCTTCGCGCTCGGCGGCGGCTGCGAGGTGGCGATGATGTGCGACATCGTCATCGCTGCCGACAGCGCGAAGTTCGGCCAGCCCGAGATCAAGCTCGGCATCATCCCCGGCGCCGGCGGCACGCAGCGGCTGCCGCGCGCAGTCGGCAAGGCGAAGGCGATGGATCTCGTGTTGACCGCGCGCATGATGGACGCGGCCGAGGCGGAGCGCGCCGGCCTCGTCTCGCGCGTCGTTGCGGCGGCCGAGCTGCTCGAGACCGCGCTCGCCGCCGCCGAGACGATCTGCAGCTTCAGCGGGCCGAGCGTTCGCATGGCCAAGGAAGCGGTCAACCGTTCGTTCGAGATCCCGCTCACCGACGGCATTGCCTATGAGCGCCATCTCTTCCACTCGCTGTTCGCGACCGAGGACAAGAACGAAGGGATGGCGGCGTTCCTCGCCAAGAGAAAGGCCGAGTTCAAGAATAAATAGGGCGCTTCGCTGACTTCAACCCTCTCGCTGCGCGAGAGGCCAAGGGTCAGGTTTCGTTGCGGAGCGCGGGGAAGAAGATCACGTCGCGGATGCTCGGCGAATCGGTGAGCAGCATGACGAGGCGATCGATGCCGATGCCGCAGCCGCCGGTCGGAGGCATGCCGACTTCGAGCGCGCGGACGAAGTCGGCGTCGTAGTACATCGCCTCCTCGTCGCCGGCTTCCTTGTTCGCTGCCTGGGCGCGAAAGCGCGCGGCTTGGTCCTCGGCGTCGTTCAGCTCGGAAAAGCCGTTGGCGATCTCGCGGCCATTGATGAAGAGCTCGAACCGCTCGGCGACCGAAGGATCCTGGTCGGATGCACGCGCCAGCGGCGAGACCTCGACCGGATAGTCGACGATGAAGGTCGGCTGCCAGAGCTGCTCCTCGACGGCGGCCTCGAACAGGCCGAACTGCAACTCGGGCAGCTTCCAGTGCGCCGGCACCGCCACGCCATGGCTGCGCAGCTTGCCGCGCAGGGCGTCGGCGTCGAGCGCTTCGGCGTCGCTCACGCCGCCGTGGCGGACGATCGCCTCGCGCACGGTCAGCCGTGCGAACGGCGCATCGAGGTCGACCTCGCGGCCGGCGTAGGTCAGCTTCGCCGACCCGGCCGCTTCGCGTGCGGCGTGGCGGAGCACGTCCTCGGTGAAGTCCATCAGGTCGCGGTGATCCCAGTACGCCGCGTAGAACTCGAGCATCGTGAACTCGGGGTTGTGGCGGACCGAGATGCCTTCGTTGCGGAAGTTCCGGTTGATCTCGAACACGCGCTCGAAGCCGCCGACGATCAGCCGCTTCAGATAGAGCTCGGGCGCGATGCGCAGGAACATCTGCTGGTCGAGCGCGTTGTGATGGGTGACGAACGGCCGTGCGTTGGCGCCGCCCGGGATCGGATGCAACATCGGCGTCTCGACCTCGATGAAGCCGTGCTC
>DASXLD010000054.1:0-28006 GCA_036496385.1 Caldimonas sp.
GGTCGGCGATTGCGCTCGAGGCGCGGCCGTATGATCGACCCGTCTCGCCAATCTGGCACCGCTCTTGCGGTCGGCCGCATCGTTTCCTCTTCCCAGCCCCGACGCCGATGGACCTGACGCCGCGCGAGAAGGACAAGCTCCTCGTCTTCACCGCCGCCCTGCTCGCCGAGCGCCGGCGCGCGCGCGGCCTGAAGCTCAACTATCCCGAGGCGGTCGCGCTGATCAGCGCCGCGATCCTCGAGGGCGCGCGCGAAGGCAAGACCGTCGCCACGCTGATGAGCGAGGGCAAGACCGTCCTCACGCGCGACGACGTGATGGACGGCATCCCGGAGATGATTGCCGACATCCAGGTCGAGGCGACCTTCCCCGACGGCACCAAGCTGGTGACCGTGCACCAGCCGATCGCATGACTCTTCGAGGAGCCCGCATGGTCCGCCCCTTTCGCATCGCTGTCGCCCTCGCCGGCTCGGTCGCCCTGCCGGCGTTCGCGCACTTCACGGGTTCGGCGACGCCGCACTGGCACGCCGGCGACGCCTGGGGCGTTCTCGCCGTCATCGCGCTGACCGCGATCGCGGCCTGGCTCGACCGGCGCTTTCGATGATTCCCGGCGAGCTGCTCGTGGCGCCCGGCGACCACGAGCTCAACGCAGGACGGCGGACCGCGACGCTGACGGTGCAGAACAGCGGCGACCGGCCGATCCAGGTCGGCTCGCACTACCACTTCGCCGAGACCAACGCCGCGCTGCGCTTCGACCGCGACACTGCGCGCGGCATGCGGCTCGACATCGCTTCGGGCACCGCGGTGCGCTTCGAACCCGGGCAGCAGCGCACGGTGCGGCTGGTCGCACTTGCCGGCGATCGCCGTGTCTACGGTTTTCGCGGCCTCGTCCAGGGCAACCTCTGATGTCGACGATCTCGCGCCGCGCGTATGCCGAGATGTACGGGCCGACAGTGGGCGACCGGCTGCGCCTGGCCGACACCGGGCTCGTCGTCGAAGTCGAGGACGACTTCACCCTGCGCGCCGGCGGCTACGGCGAGGAGGTGAAGTTCGGCGGCGGCAAGACGATCCGCGACGGCATGGGCCAGAGCCAGCGCGTCGCGGCCGAGGTCGCCGACACCGTGATCACGAACGCGCTCGTGATCGACCACTGGGGCATCGTCAAGGCCGACGTCGCGCTTAAGTCGGGCCGCATCGCCATGCTCGGCAAGGCCGGCAATCCCGACGTCCAGCCGGGCGTCGACATCGTCATCGGCCCGGGCACCGAGATCATCGCCGGCGAGGGAATGATCCTGACCGCGGGCGGCGTCGACTCGCACATCCATTTCATCTGTCCGCAGCAGATCGAGGCGGCGCTCGCGAGCGGCGTGACGACCATGCTCGGCGGCGGCACCGGCCCGGCGACCGGGACCTTCGCGACGACGTGCACGCCCGGCCCGTGGCACATCCACTCGATGCTGAAGGCGGCCGAGGCGTTCCCGATCAACCTCGGCTTCATGGGCAAGGGCAACGCGAGCCTGCCCGCCGCGCTCGACGAGCAGGTCGAGGCCGGCGCCTGCGGCTTGAAGCTGCACGAGGACTGGGGAACGACGCCGGCTGCGATCGACAACTGCCTCGCCGTCGCCGAGCGCCACGACGTGCAGGTGACGATTCACACCGACACCCTCAACGAATCGGGATTCGTCGAGGACACCGCAGCGGCGTTCAAGGGCCGCGCGATCGCGACCTTCCACACCGAAGGCGCGGGCGGCGGCCACGCGCCCGACATCATCAAGCTCGCGGGACTCGCCAACGTGCTGCCGTCGTCGACGAATCCGACCATGCCGTACACCGTCAACACGGTCGACGAGCACCTCGACATGCTGATGGTCTGCCATCACCTCGACCCCTCGATCGCCGAGGACCTCGCCTTCGCCGAGAGCCGGATCCGCAAGGAGACGATCGCCGCCGAGGACGTGCTGCACGACCTCGGCGTGTTCTCGATGATGTCGAGCGACAGCCAGGCGATGGGCCGCGTCGCCGAGGTGATCGTGCGCACCTGGCAGGCCGCCGACAAGATGAAGGCGCAGCGCGGCTGGCTCGCGCCCGGGCGCGGCGTCGCCGTCGCTGCTTGCGCGCGCGAGTCGCGCAACGACAACTTCCGCGTCCGCCGTTACGTCGCCAAGTACACGATCAACCCGGCGCTCGCGCAGGGCATCGCGCACGAAGTCGGCTCGATCGAGCCCGGCAAGCTCGCCGACCTCGTGCTCTGGAAGCCGGCGTTCTTCGCCGTCAAGCCGTCCCTCGTGATCAAGGGCGGCATGATCGCGATGGCGGCGATGGGCGACCCGAGCGCGTCGATCCCGACGCCGCAGCCGGTCCACTTCCGGCCGATGTTCGGTGCCTACGGCCCTGCCCTCGCGGTCTCGTGCGTCAGCTTCGTCTCGCAGGCATCGATCGACGCCGGCATCGCCGACCGGCTCGGCCTCGCGCGGCCGCTCAGCGCGGTGCGCGGCACGCGCTCGATCGGCAAGGCCGACATGGTGCTGAACGACGCGACGCCGAAGATCGACGTCGACGCGCAGACTTACGAAGTGCGCGCCGACGGCGTGCTGCTGACGTGCGAGCCGGCGTCGGTGCTGCCGCTCGCGCAGCGCTACTTCCTCTTTTGATGCGGCCGCGCGCCGCACGCGGATGTCGTCGCTGCTCGTCGCCAGCAAGCTGATCACCGGCGGTCGCGGCCTCGCACCGGCGCTGCGGCGCCGCGCCGCGGCGCTCACGCTCGACTGGGACACGCGCCAGAAGAGCCGTTTCGACGCCGTCGATTCGAGCGGACGTCGCATCGGCGTGTTCCTGCCGCGCGGCACGATCGTCCGCGGCGGCGACGTGCTCGTCGCCGAGGACGGCTCGCTGATCGTCGTCGCGGCGCTCGCGCAGGCGCTGCTGGTCGTCACCGCGTCACCGGCCTCGCGCGACTCGGGCCTCGAACTGCTGCGCGCCGCCTACCACCTCGGCAACCGCCACGTCCCGCTCGAAGTACGCGCCGATCGACTCGTGCTCGAGCCCGACCATGTCCTCGCCGAGCTGCTCCGCCGCATGGGGCTCGAAGTCGCCGAGACGAACGGCGCCTTCGAGCCCGAGGCCGGCGCCTACGACGCAGCGTCGAGGGCGCACGAGCATGGCGACGGCCACAGCCACGACCATGCCCACCCGAACGACGATCACGGCCACCACCGGCGCGAGCTCTGATCGATGACTTCGGCCACCGCCCGTCCAGCGCGTCGATCGCCGCGCGCCAAAACGCAGCCCCGATCCAGCGCCGCCCGCAGGCGCGCGTCCGCGGACGCGCCGCTCACGACGGCAGCGCTGCTGCAGCTCATCCGGCTGGCGTCGCCGAGCCTGCCGGTGGGAGGCTTCAGCTATTCCGAAGGCATCGAGTCGGCGGTCGACGCGGCGCTCGTCAGCGACGAGGCGACTGCGCGCGCGTGGCTGCTCGACCAGCTCGATCTCGGCATCGGCCGCAGCGAGCTGCCGGTGACGGCGCGTGCG
Source organism: Caldimonas sp. (assembly GCA_036496385.1). Taxonomy (GTDB): domain Bacteria; phylum Pseudomonadota; class Gammaproteobacteria; order Burkholderiales; family Burkholderiaceae_C; genus Schlegelella_A. Next base: position 3,526 of record DASXLD010000054.1, read on the forward strand.
CTCGCGGCGTGGCGGCGCGACGACCGCGAAGCGGTCGCGTCGTGGAACGACTGGTTCTGGACGACGCGCGAAACGAGCGAGCTGCGCCGCCAGGCCGAGCAGATGGGGCGCTCGCTGGCGATCTGGCTGCGCCAACGCGATGCGCACGATGTGCGCGTCGCCGCCCTCGTAGCGCTCGCGCCGGCGCCGACGTGGCCGATCGCGTTTGCACTCGCCGCCGCCGACTGCGCGGCCGGCCCGCGCGCAGTGCTGGCGAGCCTGGCTGCGGGCTGGGCCGAGAACGCGACGCAGGCGGCGCTGAAAGCGGTGCCGCTCGGCCAGACGGCGGCGCAACGCATCCTCGCCGCGCTCGCCGCCGCGATCCCTGACGCGGTCGACCGTGCGCTGCGCATGCCGACCGGCGAGATGCAGGCGTTCGCGCCGATGCTCGCGATCCTGTCGGCCCGACACGAGGAGCAGTACTCGCGCCTGTTCCGCTCGTGATCACGCTTGCCAACTTTCTCGGATGCCACCACGATGAGACGCCTGCACGACATCCCCCGCCGCACCCGCGCCCTTCCGCCGCTGCGCGTCGGCGTCGGCGGCCCGGTCGGCTCCGGCAAGACGACGCTCGTCGAGATGCTCTGCAAGACGATGCGTGACCGCTACGACCTCGTCGTCGTCACCAACGACATCTACACCAAGGAGGATCAGCGCCTGCTCACTGTCGCCGGCGCGCTCGACGGCGAGCGCATCATGGGCGTCGAGACCGGCGGCTGCCCGCACACCGCGATCCGCGAGGACGCATCGATCAACCTCGAGGCGATCGACCGCATGCTGGCGAGGTTCCCGGACGCCGACATCGTCTTTGTCGAGAGTGGCGGCGACAACCTCGCGGCGACGTTCAGCCCCGAGCTCTCGGACCTGACGATCTACGTCATCGACGTTGCCGCGGGCGAGAAGATTCCGAGGAAAGGCGGGCCCGGGATCACGAAGAGCGACCTCTTCGTCATCAACAAGACCGACCTTGCGCCGCACGTCGGCGCCAGCCTCGACGTCATGCGCGCCGACACGCTGCGCATGCGCGGCACGAAGCCATTCGTGATGACCAACCTGAAGACGCGCGACGGCCTCGCCGAAGTCGTCGCGTTCATCGAGGAGCGCGGCATGCTGCAGCCAGCGCACGAGGTGCCGGCCTGATGCGCACTCGGGGTCGCGCGTTTCAAGCACCCGCGGCCGCGGCCCTCTTCGCGTCGTTCGCCGACCGCCATCGCGTCGCTGGCCCTGATGGCCGAAGGGCAGGTTCTGACCGACGATCGGCGTGCGGCCTTGCTCCGCGCTCCGCAGAATTTCATCTGTTCGAGCGAGGACGTCGATGGGTTTCACGGTGCTCTTCCTGTTGCTGCTGGTGACCGCAGGATGGTGGTTGCACAGCCGCTGGTCCGCATTGCGCGACGCGCAGGCGTCGCGCCGCGAGGCTGAGCTGATGGTCGTCTTCGAGGCGCGCTCGAAGATGGGCGAGAGGCCCGTCACCGCGACCCCGGCGCCGAGCGACTTCTATCCGACGCTGCCCGAGCACGACGCTGCCGCGACGGCTTGGCCGGTCGGGGCGATGCCGCAGGCACGGCGCCAGCGCGCCGACTGATCCGGTTCGGGCAAGAGCGATGACGCGGTGGGCCCGGGGCTCGCCCGGGCTCGCCGTCTCACGTCATCAGCTGCATCGGGCGCTGGGTCGTCCCCCAGGAGAAGTCGACCTCCAGGCGCGGCTCGAACTCGATGCTCGCGCAGACGCACGGCGACGCCGCGGCGACCGGGACGAGATGCGCGAACACGTGCACCTTGCCGCAGCCGGTGCAGCGCCACGACGAGCTGCGGGCGAAGAAGCCCGCGGTCTGCGCCGGCGTCATGACGAGCCCGGTGTCACCGAAGACGGCGTCGATCTCGGCGGCGGATGTCGGCCCTGAAGCCAGTGGCCCCTCGAGCGAACGCCCGCGCAGCGCCAGCACTGCCCGGCTCCACTGCAACACCGCCTCACGCGCCGACTCTATTCGTCCCATTGCGTTTCCCCCGCACCTCCGACAATAGCGGTTGCGCCGGTGCTTGTGGGCCCGGCGAACCCGCGTTCCCCCGTGCTCGGGGGGGCGGAACCGGACGAGCGGGCACAGGGATCGCTACGCCGCGGCCCGCTTGCCCGAGGCGCTCGCCCGTCAGGCGTCGGCGCCACCTCGCTGGCGACGGCGGCGCAGCCAGCCGAGGCCGGCCGACGTCGACGCCTTCGGTCGGTATTCGCAGCCGATCCAACCGTCCCAGCCGAGCGCGTCGATGACGTCGAAGAGGTAGCCGTGGTTGAGCTCGCCGACGTCGGGCTCGTGGCGCTCGGGAACGCCGGCGATCTGGAGATGGCCGACGCGGCCGGTCGGCAGGTAGCTGCGCAGTTTGGTCGCGACGTCGCCCTCGACGATCTGGCAGTGATAGAGATCCATCTGCACCTTGAGGTTCGGTGCACCGACCTCGGTGACGACGGCATGCGCCTCGTCCTGGCGGTTGAGGAAGTAGCCCGGGATGTCGCGCGTGTTGATCGGCTCGATCAGCACGTCGACGCCGACCGCCGCCGCGCGTCGTGCCGCCCAGGCGAGATTGGCGAGGTAAGCGGCGCGCATCGACGCCCGGCTCTGCGGCGACGGCGCGAGACCCGCCATGACGTGCAGGCGCGGGCACGCGAGCGCGGCCGCGTAGTCGAGGCCGCGATCGATCGCGCTGCGGAATTCGTCCTCGCGACCGGGCAGTGCGGCGACGCCGCGCTCGCCGCTGGCGAAGTCGCCCTGCGCGGCGTTGAAGAGCACCTGCTGCAGTCCGTGCTCGGCGAGCGCCGATGCGAGGCGGGCCGAAGGCCATTCGTACGGGAACAGGTACTCGACCGCCTCGAAGCCGTCGGCAGCAGCGGCGGCGAAGCGATCGAGGAACGCATGCTCCGGATACAGCATCGTCAGATTGGCGGCGAAGCGCGGCATCGCGTCGATCCTTTCGTGTTCACCAGCGCGCGCCGAAGTAGCGTCGCAGCTCGTCGATCTGCGCCGCCGACAGCGGCTCCGGCTTGGGCGTCGTGCCGATCCAGAGGCGCGCGGTCTCCTCGAGCTCCTCGAGCACGGCCATTGCCGCAGCCGGCGTCTCGTGCCACACGTTCGGGCCGAGGCGAGCCAGCATCACGGCGCGGATCGGTGCACCGCGTTGCGCTCCCGCTGCGATCACCGCCTCGACGCGATCGGCCACGCGCGGATCGCCCGGCCGCGCATAACCGATGAGCGGGACATGGCCGACCTTCATCACGAAATAGGGCGTGATCGGCGGCAGCAGATCGTCGCGGTCTTCGCCCGCCGGGATGGCAAGGCTGGCGCCGACGAGATGGCGCGAGTGGGTGTGGATGATCGCGCCCGCCTCGGCGGTCGCCGCGTAGACGCGCAGATGGAGGGCGATCGTCTTGCTCGGCCGACCCGCGCCCGCCAGCGGAGCGCCCGAGCGGTCGACCTTGACGAGCGACTCGGGCGTCAGCTCGCCGAGGCAGGCATCGGTCGCGCTGACGAGGGCGCCGTCATCGAGGCGGGCGCTCAGGTTGCCGCTCGTGCCGTGCACGTACCCTCGCGCGTGGAGCGAGCGGCCGACCCGGCAGAGCTCTTCGCGCAACTGGGTTTCGTTCATGTCAGCCCGCAGCGAACGCGCGCGAGAAGAAATCGACCGCGCCGAAGTTGCCCGACTTCAGCGCCAGGCGAAGGCCGTCGGGTGCGATCGCGGGCGCCGCGTGACACCAGGGCACGCCGGGGTCGATCTGCGGCCCGATTCGCATCGTCTCGACGCCGAGCGCCTGTACGCACGCGCCCGAGGTTTCGCCGCCGGCAACGACGACACGCCGCGCGCCGCGGCCGACAAGCGCCGTGGCGACCGCGGCGAGCAGCGCTTCGATCCGCGCGCCGACGTCGTGCGCAGCCGCACCTTGCTGCGCGGCAGCGACCGCCTGCGGCGGCGCAGTGCTGTAGACGAGCACCGGCCGCTCCATCGCCGCCGCCCATTCGACCTCGGCCCAGCGCGTGATGTCGTCGACCAGCTCGCGCTCGCCGCCGACGACGAGCGCAAGAGGGTCGATGCGGCGCGTCGCACCGCCCGCCTGCACGAAGGCGGCGACCTGCGCGTTGGTGGTTTCGGAGCAGCTCCCGGAGACGATCGCGCCGGGTCCACGCACCGCCGGCAGCGACGCCGCCTCGCCCGACGGCGCGAGGCCGAAGTTGCGCGGCAGGCCGATCGCGAGCCCCGACCCGGCGCAGACCAGCGGCAGCTCGCGCACTGCCTCGCCGAGGCGAAGCAGATCGTCGTTGGCGATCGCGTCGGCGATCGCGATCGCGACGCCGGCCGCGCGCAGGGCAGCGAAGCGCTCCCGGATCGCGGCGCTCGATGCACCGCTGGCGCGGTGATCGACGAGGCCGACCCGACGCGGCGTGCCGCCGTCGGCGCGCGCCGGCATCAGCTGCGCCTGCAGCACGCGAACGAGATTCGCGTCGGTCATCGGCGTCAGCGGATGGTGGCGCATGCCGCTGTCGGAGAGCAGCACGTCGCCGACGAAGAGATGGCCCTTGAAGACGGCGCGGGCATTGTCGGGAAACGCTGGCGTGACGATCGTGAAGGTGCAATCGAGCTCGTCCATCAATGCCTCGAGGACCGGGCCGATGTTGCCGCGCGGCGTCGAGTCGAAGGTCGAGCAGACCTTGAAATAGATCTGCGTCGCGCCGCTCGCGCGCAGCCACCGGCACGCGGCGAGCGAATGTTCGACCGCGAGCTTCGGCTCGATCGTGCGCGACTTGAGCGCGACGACGACCGCGTCGGCGTCGACGGCAGAAGCGTGGCGCGGCACGCCGATCGTCTGCACCGCGCGCATGCCGGCGCGAACGAGGTTGTTGGCGAGGTCGGTCGCGCCGGTGAAGTCGTCGGCGATGCAGCCGAGCCGGATCGTCATCGCTTGCCCGGCAACGCGATGCCCGGAAAGATCTTGATCACGGCGGCGTCGTCCTCCTTCGCGAATCCCGCGCTCGACGCCTGCATGAACATCTGGTGCGCGGTGCTCGCAAGCGGCAGCGGAAACTTGGTCGCCCGCGCGGTATCGAGGACGAGGCCGAGGTCCTTGACGAAGATGTCGACTGCAGAAAGCGGCGTGTAGTCCGCGCTGAGCACGTGCGCCATCCGGTTCTCGAACATCCAGCTGTTGCCCGCGCTGTGGGTGATGACGTCGTACAGCGCCGCCGGGTCGACGCCTTCGCGCAGGCCGAGCGCCATCGCCTCGGCCGCGGCGGCGATGTGCACGCCGGCGAGCAGCTGGTTGATGATCTTGACCTTGCTGCCGTTGCCGGCGCGGTCGCCGAGGCGATAGACCATGGCGGCCATCGCCTGCAGGAACGGCTCTGCGATCGCCCACGCGGCATTGCGCGCGGCGCCCATCACCGTCATCTCGCCCGACGCCGCTTTCGCCGCGCCGCCCGAGATCGGCGCGTCGACGTAGAGCAGGCCGCTCGCCTCGACGCGGCGCTCGAAATCGATCGAGACATTCGGATCGACCGTGGAGCACATGACGAAGACGCTGCCCGGGCGCATCACCGCCACGGCGCCGCCCTCGCCCGCCGCACCACCGAAGAGTACCGCTTCGGTCTGGGCTGCGTCGACGACGACCGAGATGACGACCTCGCAGCGCGCCGCGAGCTCGGCGACGCTCGCGCACGCCGATCCGCCTTGCCTGGCGAACGCCGCGGCGACGCCGGCGCGGATGTCGCAGACATGGACGTCGGCGCCGCCGCGACGGAGCGATCCCGCCATGCCTGCGCCCATCGCGCCGAGGCCGATCACGCCGACCCGGCGCGCCGCGATCGAGTGGGTCTCGTCCGTCATCGTCGCCTCAGAGCGGCGAGGCTTCCATACGAAGCTGAACTGCCGCTGCCGAAGCGATCGAGGGCTTGCCGAGTCGCTCCGCGCGCACGCCCGCGGCGCGCAGGTGCTCGTGGACCTGCGCCGCGCGCTTGAGCGCCAGATCCTGGCCGCCTTGGGCGTCGGCGGGCGCCGCGATCAGGGTGACGTTCGCCAGCGCGAGCCGGTGCAGGCTCTGCGTCATCTTGTCGAGTACGGCGCCGAGCGCCGGCTTGACGGCGGTCTTGCCGGGATCGAAGCAGAACTCGCGCGGCACTTCGATCGCGATGACGCTGTCGTCGACTTGGCGGATGCGCACCGGCGTGCCTTTGAACCAGGTGCTCAGCCATTGCCGCTCGACGCTCATCTGCGCCGGCACGGCGGCGCGCTGATCGGGAGTCGGCGTCGGCGCGGGACCTGGCTGTTGCGAAGAAGGCGGTTCGGTGCTCGTGCAGGCGCCGAGCGCCACGAGCAAAAGGAGCGTTGCAAGTCTTGGTCGCATGCCGTCGATTCTGCGGCCTGGGCAAGTGTGGCTCACGCGACCTCAGTTGGTCCGAGCGACGCCGCAGGGGAAGCGGCCTGCCAGGCCGCGACCCAGCGACGGGCAGTGTCGCCGACGACTTCCGCCGCCATCCCCGGCTTGTACAGGCTCGAGCCGATGCCGAAGCCGCTCGCGCCGGCGGCCCGATAGGCGGCGATGTTGGCGAGCGAGATGCCGCCGACCGGCAAGACGATAGCCGCCGGATCGAGGACCGCACGCAGTGCCTTCACCGCGGCCGGCGGGATCATCTCCGCGGGGAACAGCTTCAGTCCCGCCGCGCCCTCGCCGAGTGCGGCGAACGCCTCGCTCGCGCTCAGCACGCCGGGCAGAGCGACGATGTCGAGCGCGACCGCTTCGCGAACGACGTCGCGGTCGAAGTTCGGCGCGACGACGAGGCGCGCGCCGGCGGCATGGGCGTCGCGAACGGCGCTCGCCGACAGCACGGTGCCGGCGCCGACGAGCGCATCGGGAAAGGCGTCGGCGAGCGCGGCGATGCTCAGCAGCGGCTCCGGCGAGTTGAACGGCACCTCGAGCATCCGCCAGCCGGCGTCGACGAGCGCGGTGCCGACCGCGACGGCCTCGTCGGGGCGGATGCCGCGCAGGATCGCGACGAGCGGCAGCTCGGCGCAGGCGACTGCGAACTGCTGAGCCGGCGTCGTCGTCGTCATCGGGTCGCTCCTTCGCGCTCGTGGCGCAGCGTATCGATCGCCCAGAGACCGCGCCAGACTGCCCCCTCGTCGAAACAGCGTCCGTCGACGCCGCCAAGCGCCAACGCCCGCGCGTAGCGCTCGGTCAGCGCCGGCGCGCCGACGAGCGCGACTGCGTCGACGCCTGCGAGCGGTCGGCAACGCAGCTCCTCGCCGATGACGAGCCCCGACAGGTAGCTCGCGAGCGACGTCGCCGGCAACTCGCCGAACAGCGAGCGCGTGCGGACACCGAACGCGGACTGCAGCAGACCGCAGCCGCCGAGAGCCCGACGGACGCCGTCATCGAACGCTCGGCCGTCGAGCACGTCCTCGTCCTCGGGCGGCATGCCGCGGGCCAGGATCGAATGGCGCCTGAGGAGCGCGTAGACCTCGCCGGTCATCGCGGTCGAGAAGCGAGCGAGCCGGCCATGCTCGACCGTCATCCACTTGCAGTGGGTCCCCGGCGAGACGACGACGGCGGAATCGGCCCCGAGCAGCTCGAGGACGCCGAGCACCTTGACTTCCTCGCCGCGAAGGACGTCGGGAACGCCATCCCGCAGGCACGACGCGCCGGGAACGATCGCGATGTCGCGCTCCTTGCGCGATGCCGCACCGACCGGCCGCAGGTGGGCGACGAAGTCGGCGATTCCGCATGGGCACGACACGTAGTCGGCTTCGACCCAGCCTTGCCGGCTGCCGACCATGCCCGCCATCAGGCAGCGCGTTCCCGGAACCTCCATCCAGTCGCCGAACCCGGCCTCGAAGGTGGCGTCGAATCCGGTTCGCTCGACGCTCAGCATGCCGTCGCCGGTCGATCGTTCGTCGACGACGGTGCCGTCTTCGTCGAGTAAGGCAGCGCGCAGGCTCGAGCTGCCCCAGTCGACCGCGACCAGGCGGCTCATCGTGACGTCTTCCTCGACATGGCGAAGGCATCCTAGCGCCGTGTCGCCAGTGTCAGCGCCGACAGTCGGATGCCTTACGGCGGCGGCACGGCGCGATAGACTGTATATCTGTACAGTTAGTCGCCTACCCCGCCGCCGTCATGAATGCCGCCGCTCCCGAGATCCTGCTCGGCGATCACGATCGCGAGCAGATGCCCCTGTCGCTCGCTGCCGAAGGCGTGCTGCGCTACGTGTGGCAGAGCGCGTTCGGGCCGATGCTGATCGAGGTGCGCGACGGCATCGCCTTCGTCAACGGCGAACCGGTGACGCCGATCGCCGACACCGAACGCGGCGACGACGACGGCGGCGCACGCGGCCTGGCGGGCCGGCTTGGTTCGACCTAACAGCGATAGAAATCAGGATCGAGCACGCTCACGGCGTTGACGCTGTCGAGCGGCTCGAGCGCCTGGCACGGATCCGCCAGGTCATCCGCGACAGCAACGAGGCCCCCGCGGTCAAGCTGATCCTGCTCGAGCGCCTCGGCGGCCGCTGTCTCGAGCTCGGCGCGCTCGACGAGGTGCTCGCGATGCTCGGCGAAATGCGCGAGCTCGCGAAGAGCGTCGACGACCCGACCGCACACGCCACGATCGCGTGCGGCTTCGCGAATGTCTACACCGTGCTCGGCCGCTACGACGACGCCGATCGCGAGCTCGCCATCGCCGTGCCCTTCCTGTGGCTTCTAAGATCGGATTGGCCGACGAGAAGACGCCACCTCGCCCTAGACTTCGGTCGCCGCAACGCAGGCGTCTTCAAAGGCGGAGGCCTCGATGAACCCACCCGTCGACTACCTCGATCCCCGGCTGCCGAGCGGGCTGAGGCCGGTGGCGATGCCGATCGTCGAGGCGACGGCGCAGTCGCTCGCCGGCTTTGGCCGGCTGATCGATGACCCTGCCGAGTGCAGCGTCGAGATCGTCCGCTGGCCCGCGCGCGGGAGACGGCCGATCGATGACGACACCGGCGACCAGGGCGGAACGACCGAGGGTATCTTCGTCAGCGAGTGGCGGGGCGACATCCTCTACGGCCGCAACGAGGCGGTCGGCGGCCACTACGTTCTCGCCTATGCAACGCAGCCCGAGGACGCGCGCATCGACCATGACGCAGTGCCGCAACGGATGCTGCTATGGCACGCGAACTACCACCCGGATGGCGGGCAGCTTTTCTTTCCGCTCGACCGGCGCCCGTTCTACGTCCCGCTCGCGCTACCCGGCGACGACGTCAAGCCCGAGCACTTCGTCTGCTTCCGCTTCGCCGGCGATCAGGGTCTCTACATCCACCCGGACATCTGGCACGAAGGTGTGTTCGGCCTCGCCGGCACGCAGCGCTTCTTCGACAAGCAAGGTGCCGTGCACGCGCGCGTGTCGGTCGATTTCGCACGCGAGTTCGGCTGCCTTCTCGAGGCGACGATCTGACACGGCCGGGCCCGCGTCGGCCGGCCGGCGCCCGGGCCCCGCTACTGGGTCTGATGCCAGCCTTGGCGGACCATCGAGCGACTCCTGACGGCGTGACTCTCGGCGGCACGTGCGCGGGTTCGGCTCGCGTGCATGCGCTCGCCCCAGGGCTGCGCCACGCGGACTTGCCGAGTCGCCTCGGTGACCTCTGCCTGCCACGGCAACGCGTGCGTGATGTGGTTGAGCTGAACGGCGGCCATGAAATCCGGGATGCTCTCACCGGTCCGGTCGATGAAGCCGATGTTGCTGACGACACCCATCGGGTCGGCCATTGCGAACACGCCATCGATGGCCTCGACCCAATCCCAGGCAATGCCGATTCCCGAGGCGGTGCCGCCCCAGATCGTGTGTCCCACGAGACGGCCGTAATCGTCGCAATCAGCCGACACCGTCGTCCCGAGATGGTGCAGGTCGGGGGCAATCTCCATTGCGGGGTCGACAGTACGCTCGATAATCGGCCACGCAGCGATCATCCAAGGCTGAAGTTGTTCCATCGTCGTGAAGCTGGTGAAGGTGCAGGCCAGTTTTGCGCAAAATGTGCGCGCGCGGGGCTACCCGACCAGGGAGTTGCAAGGGTTCGACGGTGAGGCTAAGGGACTACCAGGACGTTGCAGACGCCACAGACATGCCGACGCTCGAGGCGCGTCTGGTGCGCTTTGCGAACGATCTCGGGTTCGGAATCATCTCGGGGGCGCTGGTCCTCGAGCATGGCGCCGGCCGTGTCAGTACCTTTCCTTTCGGCAACATCCCCGAGGCTTATCAGTCGACGTCCGAGAGCGTCGAAAGAGGCAAGCGCGACCCGGTCATGCGCCGGCTGAAGCGGCTTTCGGCGCCATTCGTCTACGATCAATCCCTGTATGTCGGTGAAGATGCCGGCGACCTCTGGGAGATGCAGGCACTCTTCGGCTACAAGACCGGCATCGCCATGGCGCTCCATTTGCCTGGAGGCAAGCACTTCATCATGGGTGTCGACCGCGACCAGCCGCTCCCCGGCGACGATGCGCTCGTCACGCGAATGATGGCCGACCTCCAGTTGCTCGCAGTGCATGCACAGGAGACGGCGGTGCGACTGCTAGCACCAAGTGCCGGCGAACTCCAGTATCTGCCGCGGCTCACCGAGCGCGAGATCGAGATCCTCAAGTGGACCGCCGAAGGAAAGAGTGCCTGGGCCGTGGGCCAGATTCTCAATATCAGCGAGCACAACGTGAAGTACCACATCAAGCGGATCCTGATGAAGCTCGCGGTGGGATCGAAGCACCAAGCCGCCGCCAAGGCTAAGTCGCTCGGACTGATCTAGCACGAGTTTTCGTTCGAATCAAGTCTTCACCGGGGTAGTTCGCGCACAGAAGCACACGGTGCTTCAATTCCCGAATCGAGTCGTCCTGACTCCTTCCGGAGATTGAACATGTTGTCGCTCATCCTCGAAGTGCTGTTCGGACTTCCCGGTACCGGCTGGAATTGACTCGATCCGCACTTGGGCCGGCGGCCCGAGCCGGCCGGAGCGCCGTGGACAGCGCCTCGCGGAGAGTACGCCTGGCCCGCAAATAATGGTTCCCCCCACTCCGCTCTTTTCTCTCGTGCCAGCGGGGTATGACCTTGTCCTTTGCGAAGTCTTCCTTGTCCGGCAGAACCGTGGTCATCTTCCCGCATGGCGCGACGGGATGGTGAATCGTGGAAGTCATCACGTCTGAAAACAGATTCTGGGACGCATGCCGCTGCGCCCCGTTCGTCATGGCCTATGTGACCGACCTGCTCGGTCGCGAGGCGACGCGCTGGGAGTTCGGCAAGGCGATCGTCCGCAGCGGACACGTCTCGACTCTGTTCGTCTGTGCCACCGTTCCCGGAGAAGATGCGTTGGAGCTCTGGGTGAGCGCCACGCACCAGGGTCAGCAAGGCTGGACCTTGCACCACACCGAGCTTCCCGCTCGCTCCCAAGCATGAGAGATCGGCGCAAAGAGGTTCGCTCGCACACTCGCCAGCAGATGGTCAGCGTGGCGCTCGATCTCACGTCGCTGGGTGCCCAGGAGACGGAGGACGCGCTCGTCTACCTGTACGCCTCGCACCCCATGCGATGGCAGGCGTTCATGGACGGCGCCGTCGAACTCATCCGGGCCGCATCGACCGACCGCAGCGGCTTCCCTGACACGACGCAACCCGGCGACCACGTCTGACCCCTGTGGACGCCACCGCCGAGCGCCGAGCGCCGGCGCGGCATTCACCCCGACACCGACGCCTGTCGCGGATGCTCGCTACCATGGCCGCAACAGACTTGCGGCACGCGCGAGTCGGCGAGATCCATGGACCTGCTGTCGCACTGGCTGTCCGACCACGGCCTGACGATCGTCTTCATCAACGTCCTGCTCGCGCAGCTCGGCGTGCCGCTGCCGGCTTATCCGGTCCTGATCGCGACCGGGGCGATGAGCGCGCACGGACAGCTGTCGGCACCTGAGCTCCTTGCGACCGCGATCGCAGCCTGCCTTGTCTCCGATCTCGCTTGGTATGCCGGCGGCGCCCGCTACGGCGGGCGGATGATCCGCCAGGTCTGCCGCGTCTCGATCTCGCCTGACTCGTGCGTGCGCCAAACCGAATCGCTGTTCGAGCGCTTCGGCGCGCGCTCGCTGCTGGTCGCCAAGCTCATCCCGGGGTTCGGCGCCATCGCGACCGCGCTCTCGGGCGACATCCGGATGTCGCTCGCGACCTTCCTGCTGTTCGATGCCGGCGGCGCGGCGCTGTACTGCGGCATCGGCATCGGCCTCGGCATGATCTTCGCGGATGCGGTCGGCCAGGCGGCGGCGCTGCTGGCCGACATGGGCCGCACGGGCGGGCTGGTGATCGTCGCCGCCTTTGCCCTCTTCATCGCCGCGAAATGGTGGCAGCGCCACCGCTTGATCAAGGAACTGCGCATGGCGCGCATCAGCGTCGATGAGCTGCGACGCCTGATCGACGGCGGCAGCTCCCCGCTCATCGTCGACGTCCGCAGCGAAGGCGCGCGGCGGCGTGATGGTGCGATCCCCGGCGCGGTCCCTTGGCCCACGAAGGGGGATGACGAGCGCTTCGCGGAACTGCCGCGTGATGCCGAAGTCGTCGTCTATTGCGCGTGCCCGAACGAAGTCTCGGCTGCCCGTGTCGCGCGCGGTCTGCATCTCGCGGGCTTCAAGCGGGTACGCCCGCTGCTAGGCGGAATCGAGGCCTGGATCGATGCCGGCAACCCGGTTGCGCGCGACGGCGATGGCCAGGAGATCGATGCCGACGCGACGACCGCGGGCGAGACGGCGGCAGGCACGATGCGGAGCACTTGAGCCTGCCGTCAGACGCGACCGGTGAAGCGTCGCCTTCCCCCAACAGACCCCGTTCCGGGGATTGCGGAGCGATGCGATGAGCGACAGTGACGGGCGGCCGGTCTTCACGGCCACGAATCCGGCAACGCTGGAGACGGGCAAGACGTACCAGGGACACAGCGGCGACGACGCGGCGCGCCGGGTCCGACTGGCGGGCGACGCGCAGCGCCATTGGCGTCGCATCGACATCGCCGAGCGGGCTCAGCCCATGAAGAAGGCGGCGGCGATCCTGCGCTCGGGCCGCAGCGAGTTCGCAGGCCTGATGACCGAGGAGATGGGCAAGCCCGTCACCGACGGCCTCGCCGAGATCGAAAAGTGCGCGACGGCATGCGAGCACTTCGCCGCGCAGTCGGAGCGCTACCTCGCCCGCGAAGAGGTCGCGATCGAGGGCGCAAAGGCGTTCGTCGCCTTCAACCCGCTCGGCGTCGTCCTCGCCGTGATGCCCTGGAACTTCCCGTTCTGGCAGGTCTTCCGCTTCGCGGCGCCGGCGCTGATGGCGGGCAACGGCGGCGTCCTCAAGCACGCGAGCAACGTCCCCGGCTGCGCGATGGCGATCGAGTCGGTGTTCCGCGACGCCGGCTTTCCCGAGCATCTCTTCGCGACGGTGCTCGTCAGGAGCGAGGGAGTTCGGCCCTTGATCGAGGACGCCGGCGTCGCCGCGGTGACGCTGACGGGAAGCGTTGCCGCAGGGCGCAGCGTCGCCGCTGTCGCCGGCGGCGCGCTGAAGAAGTGCGTTCTCGAGCTCGGCGGCGCCGACGCCTACGTGATCCTCGAGGACGCCGACGTTGCGCTCGCGGCCAAGGTCTGCGCCGCGGCACGCATGGTCAACGGCGGCCAGAGCTGCATCGCCGGCAAGCGCTTCATCGTCGTCCGCGCCGTGCGCAAGTCGTTCGAGGAAGCGCTCGTCGAGTCGATGCGCAGCTACGCACCCGGCGATCCGCGCGATCCTCAGACGCGGCTCGGGCCGATGCAGAGCGTCGCCGCGCGCGACCAGATCCACGCCCAGGTCGACGCGAGCGTCCGAGCCGGGGCAAGACTGCTGCTTGGCGGCGTCGTGCCCGAGCGCCGCGGCGCCTGGTATCCGGCGACGGTGCTCGCCGACGTCGTCGCCGGCCAGCCTGCGCACGACGACGAGGTGTTCGGCCCGGTCGCAGCGATCATCGAGGCGAGCGACGAGGCGGACGCGATCGCGATCGCCAACGCGAGCGAGTTCGGCCTCGGCTCGGCGGTGCTGACGGGCGATCTGCGGCGCGGCGAGCGAATCGCTGCCGAGGACCTCGATGCCGGCCTCGCCTTCGTCAACGACAACGTCCGTTCCGATCCACGGATGCCGTTCGGCGGCGTCAAGCACTCGGGGTTCGGTCGCGAATGCGCAGGCTTCGGCATCCGCGAGTTCGTCAACGTCAAGTCGGTGTACGTCAAGGCTGAGGCCGGCTCCTACGCCTGAACGCGACGCCGACCCGCATCGAAGCTGAAAGCCGCGTCTTAGTGTTCGTCACCTTCAACTCGGGGCGAACATCATGGGCAAATACATCATCGCCTGGATTCTCGGCATTCCTGCGATCGTCCTGGTCGGTATCTATCTCGTCTCGCACCTCTGAGACCGGATCTGGCCCAAGCGGCCAACAGCGACAGAGGCGTCGCCGGCGATGACCCGAACAACGCAGCCGGCCGCGCCCACGGGCCCGCGTCGTCGCCACATTGGGACGACGCGGGCCGGATGGCTCGCGGCACCAGTTACTTCAACACGTCGCTCGCGATCGCCTGGTTGACCAGGCTGGCCCAGTCATCCGCTGCGCCCGGCGGCAGCGCGGTCGCACACAGCGCCCCCATCGACGCCGCGGCGGCGCCGGCGTTCAGATAGCCCTTGCATGCCGCGTTGTCGGCAGCCGCGCGCACAGCGGCCACGTAGCCGTCGTGCGTGCCATAGCGCTCCTGAACGGCTGCGGATTCGCCGTGTTGAAGCCCTTGTCGGGCGGCCCGGCGGTGATGTTTCAGCCGAGGCATCGAGCACAGGAAACGCGAGGCAAACCTCGGTCCACAGAGCAACCATCACGAGCTTCCTGCGGCCGGTCGCCTTGACGGCGGCGAGGAAGTCCGGATCCTCCCAGCATCGTCGGCGTGTTGATTCCTGTTGCGACGTTGACGGTCGAAAGCACGACCGGAAGTCCGAACAGCTTGGCCGTCCTGGCCACCGCGAAGATGTTGGCCACCAACATGCGTCGGTCCATCGACGCGATCGAGCTGACCTGCACCGGCTGGAAGTCGATGATCAACAGCGCCGCGTTGCTGGGCGTCAGCAGGTGGTCTTCGAGGGGGTTGCGAACGGTCTGGGAGGAAGTCATGGGGTTCTCCGCCTGAATGCTTATCGAGCCAGGAAGTCGCGGACCCGCTGGATCGTGGCACGCGGGTTCTCTTCCATGATCCAGTGCCCGGAATCGGGAACGATGCCCTCCGTCACGTCGTCGCCGGCCGCGCGCATGACGGTGGCCATCATCGGACCAAAGGATTTTTGGCCGCCGAGCGCGAGGATCGGCATCTTCAGCCGGCCGTGGGCGAGGAACTCGCGGTTGTCGATCGCGTCCTGATCGAACGCCGCGAACTGCGCGAACCCGGAATGCATGGCACCGGGAAGCGCATAGAGCTTCGCGTAGTGCTGGCGCGCCGCTTCGCCGAAGCGATCGGGCGACGCCGAGAACTCGTTCCAGAACCGGTCGAGATAGATCCGCTCGCGGCCGGCGACCAGGCGCTCCATGTCCGGCCCGCCGAACCGAAAGTGCCAGAGCAGCGGATTCTTGAGAATCTCCTCCCAGGGTCCAACGCCGGGCACCGGCGCATCGATCAGCACCAGGCGCCGGACGCGCTCGGGGTGCCGCGCCGCGAACTGGAACGCGACCATGTTGCCGATGTCGTGCGCAACGACGTCAGCCTGCGCCACCCCGAGCGCGGTCATGACACCGTCGACGTCCTCGGCCTGGGTCTTCTTGTCGAAGCCGCCCTTCGGCTTCGACGACAGGCCCAGCCCGCGCAGGTCCGGAACGACCACCGTGTGGTCGCGGGCCAGGTCGGCGGCCAGAGGCGCCCACATGTCGCCGGTCTCACCGTAGCCGTGCAGCAGCACCACTGCCGGCCCCGATCCGCCCGACCGGACATGGATCGTGACGCCGTTCGTCGCGATCTCGCGCACCTTGAAGCCCGGAAACGCGAAGGCCTGTGCCGACGCGGGCGACGGGGCAACGAGCCACATCAGCCACGCGAGGGTCAGAGAAAGGCAAGCACGCATGGGAAGTCCTGAGGTCCTGGGGTTGTGCGCTGCGAACGCTTGCAGTGTGTGGAAACACGCGTGCATCGACAAGCCGGAGTTGGGCGCAATCAGCTTCAACCAGCGGTTTAAGATAGGTCGTGGCGCACTTGCAGCATCTGGTGTCGTTCGTCCAGACGGCCGAGCACGGCAGCTTCTCTGCCGCTGCGCGAGTCCTCGGCCTGACGCCGGCGGGCGTCAGCAAGAACGTCGCGCGTCTCGAATCCGACCTCGGCGTTCGCCTCTTCCATCGCAGCACGCGTCGCCTGGCGTTGACCGAAAGCGGCGAACGCTTCCTTCGGCGGGTCGACGCTCCCCTGCTCTCCCTGCAGTCCGCCGTGGCAGGCGCCCGCCATCTCGACGAGGACCCGGCGGGCACGTTGAAGGTCAGCATGGGCCAGGCCTTCGGTCGCAACTTCCTGATTCCGCTTCTGGAAGATTTTCTCGCCCGTTATCCGCGCGTGCTGCCGGACTGGCATTTCGACAACCGCCAGGTCGATCTCGTCGGCGAAGCCTTCGATGCCGCGATCGGCGGCGGCTTCGTCTTGCCCGCCGGAGTCGTCGCGCGCGAACTGGCGCCGGTTCACATCGTCGCCGTCGCTGCGCCGACCTACATGGCGGGGCGAGTGCTGCCGCGCGGCCCCGACGACCTCGCCTCCTTCGACGGAATCATGCGTCGCTCGTCGCCGACCGGACGGGTGCGCGCGTGGGAGCTGCGATCACGGCGCGCGGCCGAGCAGACGGTACCGTGCCGACCGCGGCTCATCTTGAGCGACCCCGAAGCTATCGCGCAGGCGGCACGGCTCGGCCTCGGCGTGGCGCTGGTACCGATGCCGTTCGCCTTCGCCGCCATCCGGTCCGGCGAGCTGATCCGGCTGCTCCCCGGCTGGTATAGCGATGCCGGGATGGTCTCGTTGTACTACCCGAGCAGAAGAATGCTGCCGGCGAAGACGCGGGTCTTCGTCGACTTCGTCGTCGAGCGTTTTCGATCGACCGGCTTTGCTCGCCTGGTCGACGGCCGATGACGGTGGGCGGCCGGTGAAAGGCCGACGTGTTGTTCGCTGTGCGACAGCTGGCCCGGTGCGAAAGCTGGTAAATCGATCTCTCTCAGATGGACCCAGGTTCGACGGTCGAGACCTCGGCAAGCGTTGAGTGACACCTGGCTAGCGATCGACGTCGGCCGACTGGAGGGCGCCGACGACGGTCTTGAACTCGCTACGGTTCACGTCAGAAATCACCCAATGGGTCATGCCGCCGTGCGACCAGTGGGCCGTCTGGAAACCACGCGCCTCGGAAAACTCCGCCTTGCTGTCTTTCGCCGTGCCTGGCCAGACGAACGAATTGACGACGTGCTCGCCTTGCCGGTACACCAGTGCAGCGACCGGGTGTCCGTCCAGATAGTCGACCCGTCCGCCGAGAAACACCGAGCCGGGAATCTGCAGCTCCGTCACCGGCGGCGAGAAATCGAGCTTCGAGGAAAGCCACGGCTTGACGGTGTGATGATCGGAGGACGCCACGTCAACCAGATGCTGTCCGAGCGTCGAGCGCACGTGGCTGGCGACGACATCGTCGAGCAGGCGCTCGTCCTGCGACGACGGCAACCACGCCGGATTCAGCGTCACGGCCAGCACGGCCACGAGCGCGAACGAAGTGGCCATCGGACGCCAGCCGAACCAGCGCTGCACGGCAGCAGCCACCGCCGCCGCGGCAGGCGGGCGCGCGGGCGCGGGGCGCTGCGGCGCGATCGAGCTCGCCATGCGCTTGCGCAATGCAGCGGGCGCGGCATGGTAGTCGCCGCCCTCACGAATGAGCTCCCGCAATTGGCGCAACGCGTCGATCTGTTGCCGCAGCGCGTCGTCCCGGCGCAGCCGCTCCTCCATCTCGAGCTGGCTGGCCAGATCCAGCTCGCCGTCGACGAAGGCGTTGATTCGCTGAGTTTCGATCCGGGTGTTCATTGTTTTCCTCCGCCCAGGGTGGAACGCGGGACCGTGCGCAGCGTGGGGCGTGCGGTCGGCATCAGTGCCTCTCGCATCAGACCGCGGGCGCGGGCCAGCCGCGACATCACGGTGCCCAAGGGGATGTCGGCGATTCGTGCGATGTCGTTGTAAGAGAGGTCTTCGAGCTCACGCAGCACCAGAACCTCGCGGAAAGGGACCGGAAGCGCGGCGATCGCCTCATTGATCTGCAGCCGGTCGGCCTTGCGGATCGCCATGGATTGCGGTTCGTCGGTGGCCGGCGCGGCGATCTCCTGCCAGGCATCGTCGATGTCGTCGAGGGCTACCTTTCCCACCGGTCGATTTTCCTTGAGCCACGAATAGCAGGTGTGCCGGACGATCTGCAACAGCCAGGCACGGGCACTGTCGCCACGGAAGCTGCCCAGGTAGCGCATGGCGCGCATGAAAGATTCCTGCACCACATCCTGTGCGTCATCGTCGTTGTGCGTCAGCCATCGCGCCAGGTTGTAGGCCGCATCGAGATGGGGCATGGCCAGCGACTCGAAGCGCTTGCGGTTCTCGTCATCGCCCATCGCGAATCCTCCTTTTCCTTCTTGACCGGCCGCTCCGCAGTTTTGTTCCAAACCCCCATCGGACAAATGGCATTTGGCGCGCATCCGGGAATGGAACTGATCGATCCGGAGTCATCACTCTTGAACCCGCAACCTGGAGCCCGTCATGTCAAACGATCGGTCGAACCTGTCGCGTCGCAACGCCTTGAAGTGCATGGCCTATGGCGGAGCCGGCACCCTGTTTGTCATGGCAGGCGGCACGTTCATGCCTGTGGATCTGGCCCGAGCCGCCGATGACAAGCTGAATGTCGCCGAGCTCGGCAGGCCGCTCTTCCTGCAGATCAGCGACACCCATATCGGCTTCGCCAAGGATGCCAATCCCGACGTCAACGGGACTCTGGCCAAGACGGTCGAGCTCGTCAACGCAATGGCGGAGCAGCCCGCGCTGATCATCCACACCGGCGATATCACCCACCTTTCGAAGCCCGCGGAATTCGACCTGGCCCAGCAGATGCTCGGCCAATTGCGCGTCACCGAGCTGCACACGGTGCCGGGCGAACATGACACCAGCGATCCGACCGTCTCCGAATACTTCAATCGGTTCGGCAAGGCGTCCAACAACAAGGGCTACTACAGCTTCGACCACGCCGGCGTTCACTTCATCGCGCTGATCAACGTACTGCAGTTCAAGGACGGCGGTCTGGGCATCCTCGGTCCGGAACAACTCGCCTGGGTGGCGGCCGATCTCAAGCCCCGCTCCTCCAGCACGCCGATCGTGGTTTTCGCCCACATGCCGCTGTGGACCGTGTACGAGCCGTGGGGCTGGGGTACTTCCGACGCGGATCAGCTCATGGGTCAGTTGCGCCGATTCGGCTCGGTCACCGTGCTGAACGGACACATCCACCAGATTGTGCAGAAGGTAGAGGGCAACGTGACCTTTCACACCGCGCGCTCGACGGCGTATCCGCAGCCGGTGGCCGGCGTCGGCGCCGGCCCCGGCCCCCTGAAAGTGCCGGCGGATCAGCTGTCGAGGATGCTCGGCGTCACAAGCGTCTCGGTCAGTGGAAACCTCGGCGCGTTGGCGTTGACCGACACGACGATCGCCTGACCGGCCTGGCTTTCGTTCCACGACGCAGCGCGAAAGCGATCCGATGAAACGACACACACTCATGGGCGGCCTGGGGGCGAGTAGCTTGGTCGCGGGCCTATTCGTCGCCCAGGCCTTGCCGGCGTCGAGCGCGACGCTCGCGCAATCGGCACCGGAGGCTGCGAGCCTGCGCCAGGGCGATCCGGGCCACGGCAAGACGCTATACCAGGCTTGCGAGAGCTGTCACTCCATCAATGACAACGACATCGGTCCCAGACATCGCGGTGTCGTCGGGCGGCGCGCTGGAAGCGTCATGGACTACTCCTATTCCGCGGCTCTCAAGAACTCCGGACTGACTTGGGACGACGCTACCTTGAACCGCTGGCTTATCAATCCCAGCGCGCTGGTTCCGGGCACCAAGATGTTCTTCAAGGTCGACGACGCTCAAAGCCGCGCCGATATCATCGCCTACCTCAAGGAACAGAAGTGAAGCGAGACTCGCGCGGGCCCTCGAGGCCCGCAGAGAGAGTTGAAGATCTGGCCGAAGGCATGCCACGTCGCGACGCGATCCTTGGCGGGCTCGGCGCAATCGGTGCCGTGTCGATGATCTGGGTCGCACCCCGCAGCGCCCTTGCAGCCTCGGACAAGGTGAGCAAGGCGGCCGTGCAGTACACGGACACCGGCAACGTCCGAGGCAAGGACTGCGACGACTGCAGTCAGTTCGTGCCCGGCAAGACGGCCAAGGATTCCGGCACCTGCAAGATCGTCGAAGGCGCGATCAGCCCGCACGGCCACTGCATCGCGTTCACGCCGAAGCCGAAGAGCTGAGGTTTCCATGAGGCGCGATCTGCGCCTGGCGTCCGGGCTGGTGCTGTTCACCTACGTGGCAGCGCATCTGCTCAATCACACGCTCGGGCTGGTCTCGGTGGCCGTCGCCGAACGCGGGCTGAAGGTGACGCTGGCGCTGTGGCACAGCCTGCCTGGAACGCTGGTCCTGTATGGCGCCGCTGGCATCCACCTCGCGTTGGCCTTCGATGCCATCTATAGCCGCCGCACCCTGCGCATGGCGCCGCTCGACATGTTGCGCATCGTGCTCGGGCTCGGCATCCCGACGCTGTTGATCGGCCATGCAGTCGGCACGCGGCTGGCATGGGAGCTGTACCAGCAGTCGCCGCAATATGCGCGGGTGGTCTGGGCGCTCTGGACTTCAGACGGTCAGGGGCGTCAACTGGCATTGCTGGTCCCCGGCTGGCTGCACGGGTGCCTGGGCGTTCACCTCGCGTTCGCGCAGCGTCCGCTGTATCAGCGCGCGCACCGCTGGCTGTTGGCCGCGGCACTGATGTTGCCGGTCCTGGGCGGCCTGGGCTTTCTCGCGATGGGCCGGGAACTGGCCGCCGACCTGCCCAACCGCCCTCGTCTCGACGCCGCCGTTGCCCTGCGGCCGGAAAGCGGCGCCGTATTGATCGGCGTGCGCGAGGTCTTGCTGACCGTGTATTTCTCAGCCATCGCCGCAGTGTTCGCGGCGCGCGAGATCCGGGGCTTGCTCGAACGGCGCTCGCAGGCACTGATCCGCATCGAGTACCCACAGCGAGCGGTGCGCGTGCCGCGCGGCTGGAGCGTGCTCGAGGCGAGTCGCAGCCATCATCTGGGGCATCTTTCGCTTTGCGGCGGGCGGGCACGCTGCTCGACCTGCCGTGTCCGGGTGACCCAAGGCGAAGACCGATGTCCGCCACCCGGGCCCCAAGAACAGGCGACTCTCGCGCGCATCCACGCCGGCCCGGGCGTGCGACTCGCCTGCCAGCTGCGGCCGCAGGGAGACATCGCCATCGTTCCGCTGCTCGGCCCTCGCCATCAAGGGTCCGACCGTGCGCGCACCTCGACTGCCGTCGAGCAGGACATCGCCCTGGTCTGGGTGGATTGGCGCAACCGCGCCGCCATCTCACCCCGGCTGTTGCCGCAGGACGCGGTGTTCCTGTCCAAACTCTTCAGCGACACCGTGGCACTGGCCGTTGACACGGCGGGCGGTACCGAGTGCGACCCGAGTGCCGGCAGCACGGTCGCCGCCTTCGGTATCGGCGTCGACCTGCCTGTCGCGTGCCGCAACGCCTTGTCGGCGGCACACTGCATCGACCGCGCGCTGGCCTCTCTGGCCGACCGATGGAAGAGCGAGTTCGGCGTGGTACCGGACTTTGCCTTGTGCATCCATGTGGGCCCGGCAGCGATTGGTGAAGTCGGCACCGGGACGTCGCGCCGATTCACTGCGGCAGGGCCGCTCGTCGATACGGCGCAACGCCTGCGCGCCGCAGCGGCCAGAAGCGCCGCCCACATCCTTGTGTCGGTCGATGTGCTCGAGCGCGCCGGCGCCGAGCCGGCGGCACTCGCCGGTCTGGACATCGAGAGAGTCGACGGCGTCGCCTCGCTGCCCGTGGTCGAGCTGCCTTCGCTCGATCCCGTCAACGCATTGCTGGTCGCCTGGCCCACCACTTCCCGGCTCGAAGCGCCCTCGGCCCAGCTCCGCCATGACCATTGACCTCGAGCGGGCGCTCGCAACGACGATTCGGTGTGGCCAGCCAGCAGCACGGCTCCCAGGCGTCGAAGACGGCCGCCAACTCGGCAGACCGAATGGGAAGGCCTTTATTCCTCGACCCGAGCGAAGCACCGGCAGCCACGCTGGCATTCAAGCGCATCGGAATTTCCGGATGGCCGCAGCGGTTTGACATACGAGGCCCACAGGGCCGACCCCAGCGGCACACGTCGTGCCGTCTCACTGCAGCTCCACCATCCAGAGGAATCGAAATGAACTTCGCCCGCACCACCGTCTCGCTATTGCTTCTCGCGGCGATCGGTACCGCCGCACAGGCCCAGTCCGAAAAAACCCGCGAGCAAGTCAAGGCCGAATACGCCGAAGCGGTCCGCACCGGAGACGTCATTCCCGCCGGCGACGCGGGGCTCAAGCTCAACGAGCTATACCCGCAGCGCTATCCGCACGCTGCGGTCGCCGTCGCAGCGACCCGTGCGCAGGTCAAGGCCGAGCTGGCCGAAGCGATTCGCACCGGCGACGTGATGGCCAGTGGCGAGCTCGGGCTCAAGCTGAACGAAGAGTTTCCGCAGCGCTATCCGGCGGTCGTCGCCATCGCGTCGACGAGGACGCGCGACCAGGTCAATGCCGAAACCCGCGAGGCCATCCGCAACGGCGACATGTACGCCGCCGGCGAAGGCACGATGAAGATCAGCGAAGAGTTTCCGCAGCGCTATGCCAAGGCCCGCGCGCTGTACGCGAGCAAGGCGCAGGACTCGATTGGAATCGGCCGCTAGCGCGCGCGTGCCCTGATTGAGACCGGGCTCACTCGACCGCTGAATGAATTGCGGCCGCGATCGTGCGCACGCGGACCGGCGCGGCATGCATTTCATCCCCGACCCAGCCAATTCACCCGTATCGAACGCTCAAGAAGCGGCCCGGGCTCTTTCCGTGCATTGCCGGTTTGGCAATCCGGGGGCACGAGCCTGATTCAAGCGCGGAGCCCAGTGCCCCGACCTGCCACTACACGGAAAGACCATCCCCATGAATCAAAAGATCACGAAGGCCGGGACGTCGTGCCTCGCAATCGCGGCGGCGTTGTGCGGTGCGGCCACCGACGCCCGAGCCGACCCGGTGCAGGAACTGAAGGCACAGGTCGATCTGCTTGTCCAGAAGATTGCCGACCTGGAACAAACGCAACGCGTCGCCGAGTCGGCGCCGCCGGTTGCGCCACCAGCCAATGCGGTAACCGCCGGAGCGACCAAGGGCTCGTTCAAGCTGCCCGGCTCCGATACCTCGGTGAGGCTGGGCGGATACGCCAAGCTCGACGCGGTCTTCAGCAATCCGAGCGCGGGCGCCGGCAGCACCGCCGACCTGGAGCTGGAAGCCGGCAACATTCCGGTCGGGCCCAACGCCAAGGCCGATGAGCGCAACCAGGTCAAGTTCGGCGCTCGCCAATCGAGGCTGTTTGCAGGAACGAGCACGCCCACTTCGTGGGGTGCTTTGACCACCTATGTCGAGGGCGATTTCTACGGCGCGGCCGGAAATGAAAGCGTCTCCAACTCCAACGGCCTGCGCGTGCGCCATGCCTACGGAACTCTCGGTGGTCTGCTAGCCGGGCAGACGTGGACGACGTTCTCCGACGTCGACGCCTACCCCGAGACCGTCGATTTCGGCGGCCCGGTCGGAGAGATTTTCGCGCGCCAGGCGCAGGTGCGCTGGACGCAGCCCTTCTCGGGGGGACAGTGGTCGATTGCCCTCGAGAATCCGGAGACGGTGGCGACCTTGCCCAACGGCTCGCAGTTCCGTGCCGACGACGACCGGCTGCCCGACCTGGGCGGCATCCTCAGGTTCAACACGGGGTTCGGCAAGTACTCGATCGCCGGCGTGGCCCGCCAGCTTCGCGTCGACTCCGCGAGTGCTCCGGCGAGCCAGGACCAGAAGGTCGGCTCGGTGCTCGGCGTGAATGGCGTCGTTCCGTTTCTGCGCAGCGACGACCTGCGCTTTTCAGCCTACTTTGGAAACGGCATCGGCCGCTACTCGATCGGCTTCTTCACCGACGCCCTGCTCGACGCCAACGGGCACATCCTCTTGCCGAAACAATGGCTCGCGACGGCCGCGTACCGGCATTTCTGGAGCCCGACGCTGCGTTCGACGCTGGCACTGTCCGAGCTAGGTTCGAGCAACCCGGAAGGG
>DASXLD010000055.1:0-30280 GCA_036496385.1 Caldimonas sp.
GATCGAGGACGAGTTCGACGAGCAGGACGGCGAGTCGAGCATCTACACCCTTGCCGACGGCAGCCAGCGCGTCGCCGGCGATGCGACCGTCGCCGCAGTCAACGAGGCGTTCGACGTCATGCTGCCGACCGACGAGTTCGATACCATCGGCGGCCTCGTCGCCCACGAGCTCGGCCGCGTTCCGCGACGCGGCGAGTCGGTGACGATCGGTGGCCTCGCCCTGGCCGTCATGCTCGCGCGCGGCGGCGCCGTGCGCTGGTTCAAGGTGACCCGCGCCGCCGAAGAGGCGCTCGGGTCCGACGGCGCTTGAGCGCTTCCGAGAGCGTCCAGGTCGAGGTCACTCCTGCCCCGTGGCGGCGCCGCCCGGCGGTCGAGCTCACGCTCGTCGCGCTGCTCGGCGCGGTGCAGACGGCGGCATTCATCGCCGGCGATCTCTGGCCGCTGCAGATGGCGGCCGTCGCCGTCCTCGCGTGGCGCGTCAAGGAAGCGTCGCCGCGCCGCGCCGCCGCGCTCGGCTTTGTCTTCGGCACCGCGTGGCTGTGCGCGGGGACGTGGTGGATGTTCGTCAGCATGCACCGCTACGGCGGCCTCTCGGCGCCGCTCGCGGCGCTGGCCGTGCTCGCGCTCGCCGCCTTTCTCTCGCTCTACCTGGCCGCGGCGATGGCGCTGGTCGCGAGCGAGCGGCCACGCTCGCCGGCGCGCGCTGCGGTCGCCTTTGCCGCTGCCTGGCTGCTCGCCGAGCTCGCGCGCGGCGTTCTCTTGACCGGCTTTCCGTGGGTTGCGAGCGGCTACGCGCAGGTCGACTCGCCGCTCGCGGGGTTCGCGCCCTGGCTCGGCGTCTACGGCGTCGGCGCGCTCGGCGCCGGCCTCGCGGCGCGCTTCGGCGTTGCCGACCTGCGCCAAGCACGGGCGTGGATCGCTCCCGGCAGCGCACTCGCGCTCGCCATCGTCGGCGGTGCGTTGCTCGGCCGGATCGACTTCACGACGCCGACCCGCTCGCTGACGATCTCGCTCCTGCAAGGCAACGTGCCGCAGCAGGAGAAGTTCGATGGCGCATACCTCGCCAGCGGCCTCGCCGCGACCGCCGAGCAGATCCGGGCCGCGCGCGGCGAGCTCGTCGTCGGCCCGGAGACAGTCATCCCGGTTCTCTTCTCGCAACTCGATCCCGACTGGTGGCGGGCCATGCTCGAGCGTTTCCGCGCGCCGGGGCGGGCGGCGATCCTGGGTGTGCCGATCGGCGATCCCGAGCACGGCTACACCAACTCCGCGGTCGGCATCTCGGCCGAGGCGAGCGCGCTGCCCGAAGGCGTCTATCGCTACGACAAGCACCACCTCGTCCCGTTCGGCGAGTTCGTGCCGACGGGGTTTCACTGGTTCACGCGGATGATGGACATCCCGCTCGGCGACTTCGAGCGCGGCCCGCTGGTGGCGCCGTCGTTCGACGTCGAGGGCGAGCGCCTGGCGCCGAACATCTGCTACGAGGACCTGTTCGGCGAGGAGCTCGCCGCCCGCTTCGTTCCGGAGGCGACGGCGCCGACGATCCTCGTCAACCTCAGCAACATCGGTTGGTTCGGCAGGACGATCGCGGTCGAGCAGCACCTGCGCATTTCGCGCATGCGCTCGCTCGAGCTGCAGCGGCCGATGATCCGCGCCACCAACACCGGCGCGACCGCCGTCATCGACCACCATGGCGTCGTCACCCACGCGCTGCCGCCCTTTACGGTCGGCACCCTCGAGGGCAGCGTCGAGGGCCGTCGTGGTCTGACGCCATTCGCGTTCTGGGCCGGCCATCTCGCGCTCTGGCCGCTGGCGCTGCTCGCCGTCGTGCTGCTGCTCGTCTTGCGCCGTCGCAGCGACCCCTAAAATCGCGTGTTCGGCAGTGCGGCCGGCGCTCGCCGATGCCGCCGACGACGACAAGAACCAGGCGCTCGCGATGCTCTCGTTCCAGCAACTCATCCTGCGCCTGCAGTCCTACTGGGCGGAGCAAGGCTGCGCGCTGCTGCAGCCGTACGACATGGAGGTCGGCGCGGGAACAAGCCACACCGCGACCTTCCTGCGCGCGCTCGGCCCTGAACCCTGGAAGGCGGCGTACGTGCAGCCGAGCCGGCGGCCGAAGGACGGCCGCTATGGCGACAATCCGAATCGCCTGCAGCACTACTACCAGTACCAGGTCGTGCTGAAGCCGGCCCCGGCCGACATCCTCGACCTCTACCTCGGTTCGCTGGCAGCGCTCGGCTTCGATCTCGCCAGCAACGACGTCCGCTTCGTCGAGGACGACTGGGAGAATCCAACCCTCGGTGCCTGGGGCCTCGGCTGGGAGGTCTGGCTGAACGGCATGGAGGTGACGCAGTTTACCTACTTCCAGCAGGTCGGCGGCATCGATTGCCGGCCGATCACCGGCGAGATCACTTACGGGCTCGAGCGCCTCGCGATGTACCTGCAAGGGGTCGACAACGTCTTCGATCTGCAATGGACCGAGGGCCTCAGCTATCGCGACGTCTACCACCAGAACGAGATCGAGCAGAGTACCTACAACTTCGAGAAGAGCGACGTCGAGTTCCTGCTCGCCGCGTTTGCCGCGCACGAGCGGCAGGCGCAGGCACTGATGACCGATGCGCTCGCATTGCCGGCGTACGAGCAGGTGCTGAAGGCGGCGCACAGCTTCAACCTGCTCGACGCGCGCGGCGCGATCAGCGTCACCGAGCGTGCCGCCTACATCGGCCGCATCCGCAACCTCGCGCGCAGCGTCGCACAGAGCTACCTCGCGAGCCGCGAGCGGCTCGGCTTTCCGATGGCGCCGCGGCCGTGGGCCGAAGAAGCGATCGCGCAGCTGCGGAAGAAGGCGGCATGACGGCGGCGCGCAATCTGCTCGTCGAGCTGCTCGTCGAAGAGCTGCCGCCGAAATCGCTGCAGGCGCTCGGCTCCGCGTTCGCGCTGCGGATCGTCGAAGGCCTGGTCCGCCACGGCTTGAAGGAAGGCGCCTCCGACTGGGCCTCGTTCGCGACCCCGCGCCGACTCGCGGTCCTGGTGCCGGCCGTCGCTGCCGCGGGTGCCGAGCGTCATGAGGAGGTGAAGCTGATGCCGGCGAGCGTCGGGCTCGATGCCGAGGGGCGTGCGACGCCGGCACTCGCAAAGAAACTCGCCGCGCTCGGCGCCGACGCGTCGGCCGTTGCGCGGCTGCAGCGTCGGGCCGACGGCAAGCAGGAGAACCTGTTCCTCGCCACCGTCGTCAAGGGCACGACCCTCGCCGACGGCCTGCAGGCGGCCCTGCACGACGCCGTCCGCAACCTGCCGATTCCCAAGCTCATGCGCTACCAGCTCGCCGACGGCTGGACCGAGGTCGAGTTCGTCCGCCCGGCCCACGGCCTCGTCGCGCTGCACGGCGCCGAGGTCGTGCCGGTACAGCTGCTCGGCCTCGCCGCCGGCCGGGCGACGCAAGGCCACCGCTTCGAGGCTCGCCTGGCGACGATCGAGCTGCGCGACGCCGACAGCTACGCCGCGCGGCTGCGCGACGACGGCGCCGTGATCGCGAGCTTCGACGCCCGCCGCGCCGAGATCGACGCCCAGCTCGCCGCCGCTGCCGCCAGGGAGGAGCTCCGTCCGATCGTCGACGAAGCCCTTCGCGACGAAGTCACCGGGCTCGTCGAGCGGCCGAACGTGCTGCTCTGCCGCTTCGACGAAGAGTTCCTCGCCGTGCCGCCGGAGTGCATCGTTCTGACGATGAAGGCGAATCAGAAGTACTTTCCGCTGCTCGATCGCGAAGGCGGCCTGACGAACCGGTTCCTCGTCGTCAGCAACGTCCGGCCCGCCGATCCTTCGCGCATCGTCGAAGGCAACGAGCGCGTCGTCCGGCCGCGCCTCGCCGATGCCAAGTTCTTCTACGACCAGGACCGCAAGCGCACGCTGGAGTCGCGCGTCGCCGGGCTCGACAAGGTCGTCTACCACGGCAAGCTCGGCAGCCAGGGCGAGCGCGTCCGCCGGCTGCGCCGGATCGCGCGCTGGGTCGCGGAGCGGATCGGCGCCGACGGCGCACTCGCCGAGCGCGCCGCGCTGCTCGCCAAGGCCGACCTGCTGACCGACATGGTCGGCGAGTTCCCCGAGCTGCAAGGGATCATGGGCGGCTACTACGCGGCGCACGACGGCGAGGCGGCCGAGGTCGTCGCGGCGATCCGTGGCCAGTACGCGAACCGGCGCGGCGAGAGCGACGGCAGCGGCGACGCGGCGAACCTGGTCGGTGCGGCGCTCCTGATCGCCGATCGTGCCGAGGCGCTCGTCGGCATCTGGGGAATCGGCCTCAAGCCCACCGGCGAGAAAGACCCCTACGCATTGCGACGGCATGCGCTCACCCTGATCGACAGCTACCAGCGCGTCGCCCGCCCGCCGGCGCTGCGGGCGCTGCTCGAGCACGTCCGCTCGACGTTCGCGATGCCGCTCGACGATGGCGTCGTCGCCGAGGTCGAGACCTTCATCTACGAGCGCTACTTCCAGCAGCTCGCGGCGCAGCACGACCCGCGCGCGGTCGAGGCGGTGATCGGCATGCGGCCGGCGCTCGACGACGTTCTCGGCCGCGTCCTCGCGGTGCGCGAGTTCCTGGCGATGGAGGAGGCGCAGGCGCTCGCCGCCGCCAACAAGCGGGTCGGCAATATCTTGAAGAAGAGCGACGCGCCCGCGAGCGGTGTCACCGAAGGGCTTCTCCATGAGCCGGCCGAACGCGCGCTCTACGTTGCGCTGGCCGACGTCGGCGAACGTGCCGGCGAGGCATACCAGGCTGGGGAGTACGCTCGTTCGCTGGCCACGCTTGCGGGTCTGAAACCCGCGGTGGACGCCTTCTTCGATAACGTCATGGTCAACGTCGACGCCCCGGACATCCGCGCCAATCGGCTTGCGCTTCTGGCGCGCCTGCGCGCAACGATGAACCGCGTCGCCGACCTCTCTCGGCTGGCGGTCTGAGCAGCCATGAAGCTGATCATCCTCGACCGCGACGGCACGATCAACGAGGACCGCGACGACTTCGTCAAGTCTGCCGAAGAGTGGTTGCCGATCCCGGGCTCGCTCGAGGCGATCGCCCGGCTCAACCACGCCGGCTGGCATACGGTCGTCGCGACCAACCAGTCGGGCCTCGCGCGCGGCCTGTTCGACATGGCGGTGCTGAATGCCATCCACGCCAAGATGAACCGTGCGCTCGCCGACCTCGGCGGCCGCATCGACGCGGTCTTCTTCTGCCCGCACGGCCCCGACGACGGCTGCAAGTGCCGCAAGCCCCTGCCCGGGATGCTGAAGACGATCGGCGAGCGCTACGGCGTGCCGCTGCGCGAGACGTACGCGATCGGCGATTCGCTCCGTGACCTCGAAGCCGCCGTCGCCGCCGGCTGTGCGCCGCACCTCGTGCGCACCGGCAAGGGCGCGCTCCTCGACGACGAAGCGATGCGCGCGCTGAAAAGAGCGGTGCCGCACGCCGTCGTCCACGCCGATCTGGCGGCGTTCGCGCAGCAACTGATCCAGCGCGAGCGCCACGCTCGCGGCGAGACCGACGAAGCGGATTCGGTGTTCATCCCGATCGAGCGATGAGCGGCCGAGCGCGGCCGCTGCGGACCGGCTGCCCGGTTTCGCCTTGCGGCACCGCCGGCAGCGCGAGGGCGCTGCCATGACGCGGGCGCTCGCCGCCGTCCGCTCGACGATCTTCGTCCTCTTCATGATCGTGACGGTCATGCCGTGGGCGATCGTCGGCCTCGTCTATTCGATCTTCGTCCGCGGCGAGAAGCTCTATTGGGTCTTCGTCGGCTGGCTGCGCCTGACGACCTGGGCGGCGCGCGCGATCTGCGGCGTCCGCGCGCGCGTGCAGGGGCGCGAGAACCTGTCGGGCACGTCGGTGATCCTGCTGCCCAAGCACCAGTCGACCTGGGAGACCTTCGCGTTCCCGACCTTGATGCCGCGGCCGCTCTGCTACGTCTTCAAGCGCGAGCTCCTGTTCATTCCGTTCTTCGGCTGGGCGATGGCGCGGATGGACCTCATCCACATCGACCGCAGCAAGCGCGCCGAGGCGTGGTCGAAGGTCGCCGAGCAGGGGCGCCGCTTCATGGCGCAAGGCAACTGGGTGATCATGTTCCCGGAAGGAACGCGGACGCCGCGCGGCAGCCAGGGCATCTACAAGGTCGGCGGCACGCGTCTCGCGGTCGAGACCGGCCGACCAGTGGTACCGATCGCCGTCACGTCGGCGCGCTGCTGGCCGAGGAAGAGCTTCCTGCTCCGGCCCGGCGTGATCGACGTCTCGATCGGGGCGCCGATCGAGCCCGCCGGCCGCAGCGCCGAGGACCTGATGCGCGAGGTCGAGCGCTGGATCGAGGCCGAGATGCGGCGGCTCGACCCGGAGGCGTACGCGTGAGGCCATGCCGATGACGACGGCGGGCGTTCGGCGCGGCCTGCGCCGGATCGTCGATGTGCTGCAGCGCGGCTTGTTCGACGCGCCCGAGGCGACGGCGCTGGCCGCTGCACCGGGTGCGCCGGAGCTGCCGGCGCAGCTCGCCGGCGAGGTGCTTCGCCACCCGCAGGCGACGCGCGAGGCGCTGCTCGACGGCCGCGTCGTCGCCTTCCGTCTCGTTCGCGTGCGCCGACGCAGCATCGGCTTCGTCGTCGACCACGACGGGCTCACCGTGCGCGCCGCGCAGCGCGTGACGCTGCGCGAGATCGACGCCGCGGTGCAGGAGAAGCGTGCCTGGATCGTGGCCCGCCTGGCCGAGCAACGCGAGCGTGCCGAGCGCGCGCGGGCGACGCGAATCGTCTGGCGCGACGGGACTTCGATCGACTATCTCGGCGCCAAGCTCACTGTCGCTCTCGACCCGACGCGAGCGCTCGCCGCCGGGCAAGCGGCGCTGCTCGATGACGTGCCGCCGACCGCCAACCGGCGCCTCTTCGTCGGCCTGCCGCGCGATGCTTCGGCCGAGCGGATCCAGGACGCGGTCCAAAGCTGGCTGCAGCGCGAAGCACGCCGTGTCTTTGCCGAGCGCGCGGCGCACTTCGCCGAGCGGCTCGGCGTTCGCGTGCGCCGGCTCTCGCTGTCGTCGGCGGCGACGCGCTGGGGCAGCGCCAACGCCAACGGCTCGGTGCGCCTCCACTGGCGCCTGATCGAGCATCCCTCGGCGACGATCGACTACGTTGTCGCCCACGAGCTCGCGCATTTGCGCGAGATGAACCATGGCCCGCGCTTCTGGCAGGTCGTCGAGTCCGTACTGCCCGATTACCGCGAGGCGCGATCGCGCCTGCGCAGCGCCGCCCGCGCCGAGATCTGACGCCGCCCTCAGATCGTCCGGAAGCGGATCACCTCGTCGGCGCCGATCAGGCGCTCGAGCTTGCCGCGGTACCAGAGTGCGTGCAGGTGGGCGATCGACTCGCCGATCGCGAACGTCATCTGGTGCAGGTCGAGCGGTCGCTTGAAGAGCACCGGGACGAGCTCGAAAGCGCTCTGCGGCGCTGCCGCGCACGCCTCGAGCGTCTCGACGAAGCGCTCGTCGTGGTGCGCCTGGAGCTGGCCGATCCGGGTGTGCAGGCCCTTGAACGGCAGCCCGTGCGACGGCAGGACGAGCACGCCGGGCTCGATCGCGCGCATCCGCTCGATCGAGTCGAGGTAGAGCGTCAGCGGATCGGCCTCGGGCTCGACATCGATCACACTGACGTTGGTCGAGATGCGCGGCAGCACCATGTCGCCGCTGATCAGGACGCGCGCACTCTCGCAATGGAGCGCGATGTGCTCGGGCGCGTGGCCGTAGCCGGCGTGGCAGGCCCAGTCGGCGCGCGCCGCGCCGCTGCCGATCGCGATCCGGTTGCCGCCGAGGAGGCGCCGGTATGACGCCGGCACGTCGGGGACGAGGCTCTTGTAGTAGTTGCTGCGCGCGGCGACGCCGCCGACCTTTTCGCGGTCTGCCGCCATGCCGTGCTGAGCCATGAACGCCGCCGACAGCGGGCCGCCGAAGCCGGCGCTCGCGCGCGTCGCCATCCGCGCGATGCCGTAGTCGGTCGCGCTGATCCACAGGCGCGCGTTCCAGCGCTCGCACAGCCAGTGGGCGCAGCCGATGTGGTCGGGGTGCATGTGGGTGACGATGACGCGCAGCACCGGCAGGCCGCCGAGCGCGGTCGCGAAGATCTCCTCCCAGGCGGCGCGCGTCGCCGCGCTGTCGATGCCGCAGTCGACGATGCTCCAGCCTTCGCGCGGGGGCGTGCCGGGCCCGGCGGAGGTCGCGTCGCGCAGCAGCCAGACGTTGATGTGGTTGAGCTGGAACGGCAGCGTCATGCGCGCCCACAGCACTCCCGGCGCGACCTCGACGACACGGCCGGGCTCGGGGGTCGCGGTGCCGAGACAGTAGTCGAGCTGGCTCTCGAGAGCGTTCATCGGCGCGCCTTCCCTTCCCCTTACACTTTCAGCACTTTACGTAAACGTCAAGTGCGAGTTTAGCCCCTCATGCCCCGCGCCGTCGCTTCGCGCCCCGCCGTCCGCCATCGAGCCGCCTCCGCGTCGGCGTTCTCGATCGGCGAGCTCGCGCGCGAGTTCGGCCTGACGACGCGGGCGATCCGCTTCTACGAGGATTGCGGCCTGCTCCATCCCGGGCGCGCCGGCAAGAACCGCGTCTTCACCGCGCGCGACCGCGCGCGCCTGACGTTGACCCTGCGCGGCAAGCGGCTCGGCCTGAAGCTCGCCGAGATCAAGGATCTGGTCGACATGTACGACAAGCGGCGCGACAGCGACGCTCAGCTGCGCCGCTTCGTCGATGTCCTGGCGCGCCAGCGCAGCCAGCTCGAGGCGCGCCTTGCCGAGTTGCGCGCGACGCTCGACGAGGTCGTTGCCCAGGAGCGGTCGGCGCGGCAGGTCCTGCGCACGCGGGCGAGGGCGAAGGCATGACCGGCGCGCCCGCGTTTCCGGCTGCGCTCACCGACGCCCGCGCGTTCGCGATCGCGCGCGCGATGCTCGACGGCTTCGATCGCCACTACCGGCTCTTCCGCCAGGCGAGCGCCGAGGCGAAGGCGCGCTTCGAGAACGGCGACTGGCATGGCCAGCAGCGCGCGCAGGCGCAGCGGATCGAGTACTACGACAAGCGCGTCGAGGAGGCGACCGAGCGGCTGCAGAGCGAGTTCGCCGCGGCGAAGCTGCCGATGGAGGTCTGGCAGCAGGTCAAGCTTCACTACATCGGCCTGCTCATCAACCACTACCAGCCCGAGTGCGCCGAGACCTTCTTCAACTCGGTGACGACCAAGATCCTGCATCGCCGCTACTTCCACAACGACTTCATCTTCGTCCGTTCGGCGGTCTCGACGGAGCACCTCGAGAACGACGAGCCGGCGGCGCTGCCGACCTTTCGCGCCTACTACCCGAGCCGCGACTCCCTGGTCGAGACCTGGCACCGCGTCGTCACCAACTTCCAGCTCGAGCGCGCCTTCGAGGACCTGGATCGCGACGTCTGTTCGGTGATGGCGGCGGTCGACGAGCAGCTCGGCGAGTTCCGCATGCAGGCGAACTTCCAGATCCAGGTGCTGTCGTCGCTGTTCTTCCGCAACAAGGGCGCCTACGTCGTCGGCAAGATCGTCAACGGCTTCACCGAGACGCCGTTCGCGCTGCCGATCCTGCACGGCAAGCAGGGCGGACTTGTCGTCGACGCTGCTCTCTTCGGCGAGGACGACCTGGAGCTGATCTTCAGCTTCGCCCGCGCCTACTTCATGGTGACGATGGAGGTGCCGTCGGCCTACGTCGACTTCCTGCGCTCGCTGATGCCGAGAAAGGCGAACTCCGAGCTCTACAGCGCGCTCGGCCTGCAGAAGCAGGGCAAGAGCCTGTTCTACCGCGACCTGCTGATGCACATGCGCCACTCGTCGGACAAGTTCCGCATCGCGCCCGGCATCAAGGGCATGGTGATGCTCGTCTTCGACTTGCCGAGCTTCCCGTACGTGTTCAAGGTGATCAAGGACTTCTACCCGCCGCCGAAGGAGACGACGCGTGAGCTGATCCAGGGCAAGTACCTGCTCGTCAAGCAGCACGACCGCGTCGGCCGGATGGCCGACACGCTCGAGTACAGCGACGTCGCGTTCCCGATCGCGCGCTTCGACGACGAGCTCGTCGCCGAGCTGCGCCGCTACTGCCCGAGCGTGCTCGAGGAGGACCGCGACACGCTCGTGATCCGTCACGTCTATATCGAGCGGCGCATGATCCCGCTCAACATCTACCTCCAGGAAGCTGCGCCCGAGCAGGTCGCGGCGGTTGTCGTCGAGTACGGCAACGCGATCAAGGACCTGGTGCGCGCCGACATCTTCCCCGGCGACATGCTGTGGAAGAACTTCGGCGTCACCCGCCACGGCAAGGTCGTCTTCTACGACTACGACGAGATCGAGTACCTGACCACCTGCAACTTTCGCAAGGTCCCCGAGGCGCGCACCGAGGAAGACGAGCTCGCAGCCGAGGTCTGGTACAAGGTCGGCCCGAAGGATGTCTTCCCCGAGACCTTCGCGCCTTTCCTGCTCGGCGATCCTGCGGTGCGCGAGGTCTTCCTGGCGCACCACGCCGACCTCCTCGAGCCGGCATTCTGGCAAGGCCACAAGCAGGAAATCCTGGCCGGCTACGTGCATGATGTCTTCCCATACGAAGCGCAGAAGCGCTTCGAGGCCCGGCGCCAGCGCGCAGTGCCACCGCCTTCCGCTTTGACTCTCGACTAGGAGCCTCCCATGGCCGAATCCATCGTCATCGTTTCCGCAGCACGCACTCCCATCGGCGGCATGCTCGGCGACTTCAGCGCGCTCGCCGCGCACCAGCTCGGCAGCGTCGCCATCAAGGCGGCGGTCGAACGCGCCGGCATCACCGGCGACGCCGTCGACGAGGTGCTGATGGGCAACTGCCTGATGGCCGGCCAGGGTCAGGCGCCGGCGCGCCAGGCCGCGCTCGGCGCCGGCCTGCCGCAGTCGGCGGGTGCGGTGACGCTCTCGAAGATGTGCGGCTCCGGGATGCGGACGATGATGTTCGCGAACGACATGCTGAAGGCCGAGAGCGCCGAGATCGTCGTCGCCGGCGGCATGGAAAGCATGACCAACGCGCCGCACCTCACCTTCGTGCGCAAGGGCGTGCGCTACGGTGCGACGCAGCTCTACGACCACATGGCCCTCGACGGCCTCGAGGACGCCTACGAGCGCGGCCGGGCGATGGGCACCTTCGCCGAGGATTGCGTCGCCAAGTACGGCTTCACGCGCGAGGCGATGGACCAGTTCGCGATCAGCTCGACCGAGCGCGCGAAGAAAGCCAACGAGGACGGCAGCTTCGCGTGGGAGATCGCGCCGGTGTCGATTCCCGGCAAGGCCGGCGAGACGGTGATCAAGCTCGACGAGCAGCCGTTCAAGGCCAAGCTCGACAAGATCCCCGGCCTGAAGCCGGCGTTCAAGAAGGACGGCACGATCACGGCGGCGACCTCGTCGAGCATCTCCGACGGCGCTGCCGCGCTCGTCCTCATGCGCGAATCGACCGCGTCGCGGCTCGGCACCCGGCCGATCGCGCGCATCGTCGGTCACAGCGTCCATGCCCAGGCGCCGAGCTGGTTCGCGACCGCGCCGGCGGGCGCGATCCAGAAGCTCCTCAAGAAGACCGGCTGGAGCGTCAAGGACGTCGACCTCTGGGAGGTCAACGAGGCGTTCGCCGCGGTGACGATGGCGGCGATGGCCGAGTTCAAGCTCGCGCACGAGATCGTCAACATCCACGGCGGCGCCGTCGCGCTCGGCCACCCGATCGGCGCCAGCGGCGCGCGCATCGTCGTTACGCTGCTCGGGGCGCTGAAGAAGCAGGGCAAGAAGAAGGGCGTCGCTGCTCTGTGCATCGGCGGCGGCGAGGCGACCGCGGTCGCGGTGGAGATGCTCTGACGCGAGCGGCGGAACGCGCCCGGTGCTCGGCACCCATTCGCTCGGCGTCTTCGCGGTGACGGTCCTGGTCGTCAACGCGACGCCGGGCGTCGACATGATGCTGGTGCTGACGCGAACGCTCCGCCACGGCGTCGTCGGCGGCATCGCCGCGGCGCTCGGCGTCGCGGCGGGCTGCGTCGTCCACACCCTCGTCGCGGCGTTCGGGCTCGCCGCCCTGCTCGCGGCCTCGGGCGCGGCGTTCGCGGTCGTGAAATGGCTGGGCGCCGCCTACCTGCTGTGGCTTGCGATCGGCATGCTGCGCGAGGGCCTCCGGCCGGGCACGACGCCGGCGATCGACGCAGCGCGCGCCGCGAGCCCCGGCGCGCCGCGGCTCTTCGCCCAGGGCCTGACGACCAACGTCCTCAATCCCAAGGTCGCGCTCTTCTTCCTCGCCCTGCTGCCGCAGTTCATCGCCGCCGACGCGCCGCACAAGCTGCTCGCGTTCCTCTTTCTCGGCGCCTGGTTCGTCGTCCAGGGCGGCGCCTTCCTGGTCGCGTTCGTGCTGCTCGTCGCGCCGCTCGGCCGCCGGCGCGTGTCGCCGCCGCTGCAGCGCGGCCTGCATGTCGCCGGTGCCGGCCTCTTCGCCTGGCTCGCGGCGCGGCTGGCGCTGATCGAGCGCGCCTGATGGCTGCCGTCGCGAACGCCGACGGCCATGCCACCGCGCTCGCGACGGTCGGCGAGACGTTCACGCAGCGGACCCGC
The DNA here is from genome assembly GCA_036496385.1 of Caldimonas sp. Taxonomy (GTDB): domain Bacteria; phylum Pseudomonadota; class Gammaproteobacteria; order Burkholderiales; family Burkholderiaceae_C; genus Schlegelella_A. Next base: position 12,622 of record DASXLD010000055.1, read on the forward strand.
TTTTCCGACGATTCGATTCGCGCCTTCGCGACCTCGGTTCACGACCACAACCCGCTCCACCACGATCTCGCCGCCGCGCGGGCGGCCGGCTATCGCGCGCTGATCGCGTCGGGAACCCAGCTCGGCGGCGTCTTCATGGCGATGACGGCGACCCATTTCGCGAAGCCGGCGGCCGACGGCCAGCCGCGTCTGGGCCTCGGCCTCGGCTTCGAGCTGCGTTTTCGCGCCCCGGTCTACGCCGACGAGGTGATCGAGCTGCGCTGGACCGTGACCGGCGTCGCCTGGAAAGAGAGCCTCGCCGGCTGGATGACCAGGCTCGAGGGCGACGCGCGCGCCGGCGAGCGGCTGCTGTTGAGCGGCACCGGCACGCTGCTCGTGCGCGCGCCGGAAGGAAAGGGCGCTGCATGATCCTCGACGACGACCATCGCGCGGTGCAGGACGCGGTCCGCGGCTACGTGCAGGACCGCATCGCGCCGAACGCAGCGCGCTGGGACCGCGAGGTGCACTTCCCGAAGGAAGAGCTGCAAGGCCTTGCCGCGCTCGGCTGCTATGGCGTCGCGGTGCCGACCGAATACGACGGCGCCGGCCTCGACTACCTTGCCCTTGCCGTCATCCTCGAGGAGATCGCCGCCGGCGACGGCGCGACGTCGACGATCGTCAGCGTCAACAACTGCCCGGTCTGCTCGATCCTGATGGCGTACGCGAACGAGGCGCAGAAAGACCAGTGGCTGAAGCCGCTCGCGCGCGGCGCGATGCTCGGTGCGTTCTGCCTCACCGAGCCGCACGTCGGCTCGGAGGCGGGCGGCCTGCGCACGACCGCCGTCCGCGACGGCGACGCCTACATCCTCGACGGCGTCAAGCAGTTCATCACCAGCGGCAAGAACGGCGACGTCGCGATCGTCATGGCGGTGACCGACAAGAGCGCCGGCAAGCGCGGCATCAGTGCCTTCGTCGTGCCGACGTCGACTCCGGGCTACACCGTCGCGCGCCTCGAGGACAAGGCCGGTCAGCACGCGAGCGACACGGCGCAGATCGTCTTCGAGCGCTGCCGCGTGCCGGCCGCGTTCCTGCTGGGCGAGGAAGGACAGGGCCTGAAGATCGCGCTGTCGGGACTCGAGGGCGGCCGGATCGGCATCGGCGCGCAGTCGATCGGCATGGCGCGCGCCGCGTTCGATGCCGCGCTCGCCTACGCCAAGGAGCGGGTCGCCTTCGGCAAGCCCATCTTCGAGCATCAGGCGGTGCAGTTCCGCCTCGCCGAGATGGCAACAAGGATCGAGGCGGCGCGCCAGCTCGTCCACCACGCGGCGAGCCTGAAGGACGCCGGCCTGCCGTGCCTGAAGGAAGCGGCGATGGGCAAGCTGATGGCGAGCGAGATGGCCGAGCGCGTCTGCAGCGAGGCGATCCAGATCCACGGCGGCTACGGCTACGTCAGCGACTTTCCGGTCGAGCGCATCTGGCGCGACGTTCGCGTCTGCCAGATCTACGAAGGAACGAGCGACGTGCAGAAGATCCTGATCGCGCGCGCCCTGGCCTGAGCGAAAGCGCTCGCGCATGAACGAGCGCCACGCCCGCGACGTCACCTGGCTCGAGGCGTTCGAGACCGCGCGCCCACCGGCGCCGACCTGGAGCGACGAGGATCGCGCCTGGGCCGACCGCGTCGCGCTCGAAGCGGTCGCCGCCCAGGCGCCGGCCGACGTCTTCGTCGCCGACCGCGCCCGCCATGCCCTGCAACGGCTCGGCCCGCGCGAGCCGGCGCTCGAGCGCATCGTCGGCGCGACGACCTGGCGAAGCGGCTGGGTCCGGGCGGTCGCCCTGGTCGCATTCGTGCTCGGCGTCGCTGCCGACGCCATCGGCAGCGGCCAGCGCATCAACCTGCTGGCGCCGCCGCTCTGGGGCGTCCTGTTGTGGAACGCCGTCGTCTATGCGGTGCTGATCGTGTGGCCGCTGGTGCGCGTGCTGCGGCGCACGCCGGCCAAGCGCGGACCGATCGTGCGGGCGACGGAAGCGCTGCTGCACGGCCGCCGCCTGCCGCGCGCGTCGGCGGCGGGCAGCGCGACCGCGATCCGACGCTTCGCGTCGCTCTGGCTCGAGCGCAGCGGCGCGCTCGCAGCGCTGCGCGCCGAGACCGTGCTGCACGCCGGTGCCGCGGCGCTCGCGCTCGGCCTCGTCGTCGGCATCTACGCGCGCGGCCTCGTGCTCGACTACCGCGTCGTCTGGGAGAGCACGCTGCTCGATCCGAGCGCAGCCCACGCCGTCGTCACGACGGCCTTCGGCCCGGCGGCACGGCTGGCGGCGATCGCGTTGCCGGACGAGACCGCCTTCGCGGCGCTGCGCGCGACACGTGGCGACACCGTCGTCGGTGCGCCGGCCGCGCCGTGGATCCATCTGATCGCGTTGACGCTGCTCGGCGCGGTCGTGCTGCCGCGCACGCTGCTCGCGCTCGGCTGTGCCGCGATTGCCGCGGCGCGCACGCGCCGCTTCGCGCTGTCGCTCGACGCGCCCTATTTCCAGCGGCTGCTGCGGCTGCGCAAGGGCGGACCGGCGCGGGTCTCGGTCCATCCCTACGGCATCGCGCCGACGCCGCAGGCGACGCTCGGCCTGCGCGCCCTGCTCGCCGCGGCACTCGGACCGCAGCTGGCGCTCGAATTCGCACCGACGGTCGCCTTCGGCCGCGAAGACGACGCCGCGCCGGCCGTCGATCCCGCGGCCACGCAGGTGGTCGCGCTGTTCGACCTCGGGGCAACGCCCGAGCTCGAGAACCAGGGCCGGTTCCTGCGCGCACTGCTCACCGCGGCGCCGGGCGGCGCGGTCGTCGCGACGGTCGTCGACGCAACAGCATTCAGCCGCCGCTTCGCTGCCGTCGGCGCACGCGTTGCCGAGCGCCGCGACGCCTGGCGAGCGTGGGGCGATGCGGTCGGCGCGGCGGCCGTCGTCATCGCGCTCGAGGATGCCGACGCCGCGGCCGCGGAGGCCGAGCTGCAGGCCGCCTTCGCGCTGCCCGGCGCCCGGGCGGCGCCATGAGCGCACTCGTCGACGCGAGCGAGTCGCGGCGGCCGAGCGTCGCTCTCAGCCTCGTCTCGCACACCAACGCCGGCAAGACGACGCTCGCGCGCACGCTGCTCGGCCGCGACATCGGCGAGGTCCGCGACGCGCCGCACGTGACCGAATTCGTCGAGGCTCACACGCTGCTCGAGACCGCCACCGGCGAACGGCTCTGCCTGTGGGACACGCCCGGTTTCGGCGACACGGTGCGCCTCGTCAAGCGGCTGCGCGGCGCCGAGCGGCCGATCGTCCGCTTCCTCGGCGAAGCGTGGGACCGCTGGCGCGACCGGCCGTTCTGGGCCAGCCAGCAGGCGGTGCGCCATCTCCAGAACGACGCCGACGTGATGCTCTATCTCGTCGACGCATCGCAGTCGCCGGAAGCGGCGGCGTACGTCGCTCCCGAGATGGAGCTGCTCGGCTGGATCGCCAAGCCGGTGATCGTTCTCCTCAACCAGCTCGGGGCTCCGCACGCCGGCGGCGGCGGCGCCGACGAGGCGCGCTGGCGCCGCGAACTGGCAGGCGTTGCCATCGTGCGCGCGGTGCTGCCGCTCGACGCGTTTGCCCGCTGCTGGGTGCAGGAGCTGACGCTGCTGGCGGCGGTCGAGGCGGCGTTGCCGGCCGCGCGCCGCCCGTCGATGCAGCGCCTGCGCCTGGCCTGGCGCGCGCGCCGCAGCGCGACTTTCGCGGCGGCGATGCACGCGATCGCCGCGAGCCTGGCAAGGACCGCGCTCGCGACCGAGACCCTGCCCGAGCGCGGCGACCTGGGCACGCGCATCCGCCAGGCGGGCGCGGCGATCGGCATCGGCAAGGCCGACGACACACCGAGCGCCGCCGCGCAGAGGGCGCTCGCCGCTCGGCTCGACGCCGAAGCGCGCGCCAACACGCTCGCGTTGATCGGCCTCCACGGCCTCGGCGGAACCGCCGAGCGCGACATCCTCGAGCGGCTGGCGAAGGAAGTCGAGCTGCGTCTGCGCCTCGACGAGACGCAAGCGGCGTTGTGGGGCGGCGCCGTCACCGGCGCGCTGCTGGGGCTCAAGGCCGACGTGCTGAGCGGCGGCCTGACGCTCGGCGGCGGGCTGCTCACCGGCGGCATCCTCGGTGCGCTCGGCGGCGCCGGGCTGGCGCGCGGCGTCAATCTCGTCCGCGGTACCGATCGCTCGCTCGTGGCGTGGAAGGCGGAGACGCTCGACGCGCTCGTCGAGGCGGCGCTGCTGCGCTACCTCGCGGTCGCGCACTTCGGCCGCGGCCGCGGCGACTGGGCGCGGGGCGAATCGCCGCCGCAGTGGACCGACATCGTCGTCGCGGCGCTGGCACCCTGGCGCGAGGCGCTCGCTGCCGCCTGGGCCGAGCGCGCGTTCGGCGACAACGACGACACCGCCACGGCGGGGGCGCTCGCCGCGCGGCTCGAGCCGATCGTCCGCGACGCCGCCTGGGCTTGCCTGCGCGCGCTCTATCCGGAGGCAGACATGGCGCGCGAAGCGCCTGAAAATGCGCCTGCTCCGGCCCCGGATCCGACATGACCGCGCCCACCCCGACTGCCGTTCGCGCCCTCGTCTTCGATGTCTTCGGCACGGTCGTCGACTGGCGCGGCGGGATCGTCCGCGACGGCGCGGCGCTGTCGGCAACCAAGGGCATCGCCGTCGACTGGCCGGCGTTCGCCGACGCCTGGCGCGCCGGCTACCAGCCGGCGATGCAGCGGGTGAGGAGCGGCGAGATCGGCTGGACGACGGTCGACCGGCTGCATCGCGACATCCTCGAGACGCTGCTGCCGCGCTTCGGCCTCGCTGCCCTCGACGATGGCGAGCGCGACGCCCTCAACCGGGTCTGGCACCGCCTCGATCCGTGGCCCGACGCCGTCACCGGCCTCGACCGGCTGAAGCGCCGCTTCACGATCGCGACGCTCTCGAACGGCAACGTCTCGCTCCTCGTCGCCATGGCCAAGCGTGCCGGGCTGGCGTGGGATTGCGTGCTCTCGGCCGAGATGTTCGGCCACTTCAAGCCCGATCCCGAGGTCTATCTCGGCGCGGCGCGCATGCTCGACGTCGCGCCGGCCGAGCTGCTGATGGTCGCCGCGCACCCGAGCGATCTCGCCGGCGCTGCGCGCGCCGGCCTGCGCACGGCGTACGTGCCGCGGCCGCTCGAATACGGGCCGGCCGGCGAGCTGCACGACCCGCCGGGCGAGCGCGTCTTCGACCACGTCGCGCGCGACTTCCACGCGCTCGCCGCCCAACTCGGCGCTTGAGGAGATGGCGATGGAGCTGCTCGCTTTCCTGCGCACCCAGGCGCACGCCAACCGCCTTGCCAACCACCGGTTGCACGAGGCGATGCGGGCGCTCTCGGCGGCCGAATACGTGGCGCCGCGAACGAGCTTCTTTCCGAGCCTTGCGGCAACGCTCGAGCATATCCTCGCGGTCGACCTCTACTACGTCGCGGCGCTGCACGGCGAGGCCGACATGGAGCGCATCTGGAGCACGGCGCCGGCGGCGGTACCGCTGGCAGCGCTCGCGGCAGCGCAAGCGGCGTCCGACCAGCGCTTCATCGACCACGTCGGCGCGCTCACCGCAGAAGCGCTCGACGACGTCATCGCCATGGATCGCGGCGGCGGCCGCATCCAGCGCGAACGGCGCGGCCACGTCATTGCCCATCTGCTCAACCACCAGGTCCACCACCGCGGCCAGGCGCACGCGATGCTCGCCGGCACCGCGGTCGCGCCGCCGCAGCTCGACGAATTCCTGATGCCGAGCGAAGCCCACCTGCGCAGCGACGAGCTGCGCTCGCTCGGCTGGAGCGAGGCGTCGCTGTTCTCCTAGACTCGCGCCCCGATGGACAACGTCTACCTCACGCCCGAGCACGAGCTGCTGCGCGATCAGGTCGCGCGCTTCCTCGCGCGCGAGGTCGAGCCGCACGCGCTGGCCTGGGAAGACGCCGGCATGACGCCGCGCGAGGTGCTGCGAAAGCTCGGCGCCGCCGGCCTGCTCGGCCTGATGTATTCCGGCGAGCACGGCGGCGGCGACGCCGACGCGCTCACCAACCTCGTCTTCGCCGAGGCGCTGTCGCAATCGACCTTCGGCGGCTTCATCATCACCGTGCTCGTCCACACCGACATGGCGAGCCCGCACCTGCACCACGCCGGCAACGCGGCGCAACGCGCGCGCTGGATGCCGGGAATCGTGGCGGGGACGACGATCACCGCCGTCGCCGTCACCGAGCCCGGCGCGGGATCCGACGTCGCCGGTCTCCGCACGACCGCGACGCGCTCGGCCGACGGCGGCGAGTGGGTGCTGAACGGCACCAAGCTCTTCATCACCAACGGCGTCCACGCCGATCTCGTGTTCGTCGCCGCGCGCACCGGCAGCGGCCGGCACGCGATCTCGATCTTCGCGGTCGAGAAGGGAACGCCAGGGTTCAGCGTCGGCCGCCGGCTCGACAAGACCGGCTGGCTCTCGTCCGACACCGCCGAGCTGGTGTTCGAGAACTGCCGCATCCCGGCGGCGAACCTGCTCGGCGAGGAGAGCCGCGGCTTCTACTCGGTGATGAAGAATTTCCAGACCGAGCGCATCGCGCTCGCTGCGATGGCAGTCGGCCATTCGATGCAGGCGCTGCGCGTCACCCTCGAGCACGTCCGCGACCGGCGCGCGTTCGGCGCGACGTTGTTCGACATGCAGGTCGTTCGCCAGCGCCTCGCCATGCTCGATGCGCGAGTCCGCGCCGCGCGTGCGTTCATGTACCACTGCGCCTGGCGGCTGACGCGTGGCGACGACGTCGTCCAGGAGGTCTCGATGCTGAAGGCGCTGACCGGCGAGCTCGTCATCGAGGTCGTGCAGGCGTGCCAGCAGTTCCACGGCGGCATGGGCTACATGCGCGGCACGGTGATCGAGCGGCTCTGGCGTGACGCTCGCGTCCTCGCGATCGGCGGCGGTGCCACCGAGGTCATGCTCGATGAAGTCGCAAAGCGCTATTGAGCCGGCAGCCATGGGCTACCCCTGTCGCGCCCGCGACCCGCGGCGGGCATCGCGAGCGCAAACCTAGAAGAGGCGACATGACGGCGAAGACTCTCCGGATCGAGCGTGGCGGCGCGGTCGCGCGCATCTGGCTCGATCGGCCCGAGGTGCGCAACGCCTTGAATGCGACCCTGATCGGCGAATTGGCGGCCGCATTCGCCGCGCTCGCCGGCGACGACGGCGTGCGAGCGATCGTCCTCGGCGGCAGCGGCAAGGCGTTCTGCGCCGGCGCCGATCTCGGCGCGATGCGCGAGGCGGCCTCGTTCACGTGGGAGCAGAACCACGCCGACGCGGCCCGCCTCGCCGAGATGCTCTGGTCGCTCTACAGCTGCCCGGTGCCGGTGGTCGCGCGGATCCACGGCGACTGCTACGCAGGCGGGCTCGGCATCGCCTCGGTGTGCGACATCCGCGTCGTCGCCGAGGGCGTCACCTTCTCGCTCAGCGAAGCGCGGCTCGGCCTGCTGCCGGCGACGATCAGCCCGTACGTCGTCCGCGCCATCGGCGAGCAGGCGGCGCGGCGCTACTTCGTCACTGCCGAGCGCTTCGGCGCCGCCGAAGCGAAAGCCATGGGGCTTGCGCACGAGACCTGCGCGGCGGCGGTGATCGACGACGTCGTCGGCCGCATCGTCGATGCGATCGTCGCCAACGGGCCGCGCGCGACGCGCGCCTGCAAGCGGCTCGTGCAGGACGTCGCCGGCCGCGAGATCAGCGCCGAGCTGCGGGCCGACACCGCGCGCCGGATCGCCGACATCCGCGCCAGCGAAGAAGGCCGGGAAGGCATCCAGAGCTTTCTCGACAAGAGGGCGCCAAAATGGCTGGCCGCTGCGCCAGCGGCCGACGCCGCGGCGTCGCCCGGCGGCCGCCCCGACAAGACACCGTGAACCTCGACCTCACCCAGCTCATCGCCATCGCCGCAGCGCTCGGCTGGGCGAGCGGGCTGCGCCTCTATGCGGTCGTCTTCCTGACCGGCATGGCGGGCTGGCTCGGCTGGGTCGACCTGCCCGGCGACCTGCACGTGCTGGCGAAGCCGATCGTCCTCGGCGCCAGCGGCCTGATGCTCTTCATCGAGTTCTTCGTCGACAAGATCCCGGGCCTCGACAGCGTCTGGGACGCGATCCACACCTTCGTCCGCATTCCCGCCGGCGCGGCGCTCGCGGCGGCGGTGTTCGGCGGTGACCAGGCGAGCTGGGTGACGGCGGCGGCGCTGATGGGGGGAACGCTCGCCGCCACCAGCCACGCCGCCAAGCTGACCACGCGCGCCTCGGCCAACGCCTCGCCCGAGCCGTTCTCGAACATCCTGTTGTCGCTCGTCGGCGACGGCGCGGTGCCCGCGATCCTGTGGCTGTCGTGGGTGCATCCGGTCGTCGCTCTCGTCGTTCTCGCGGCGGTGGTCGTCGTCTCGCTCGTCGTCGTGTGGGTGCTCTGGCGCTTCATCGCCCGGCTGATGCGGCGCATGCGCGGCGGCTACGTCGCGCGCTTCGAGCAGTAGCGCTCGCGAAAGGAAACGCCATGCTGCCTTCCCGCGCCACCCTGGTCGACGTCGGCCCGCGCGATGGCCTGCAGAACGAGAAGCAGACCGTCGACGCCGCGCTCAAGATCGAGCTCGTCCATCGGCTGCAGGCGGCCGGGCTGCGCGAAATCGAGGTGACGAGCTTCGTCAGCCCGAAGTGGGTGCCGCAAATGGCCGACAACGCCGAGGTCCTGGCCGGCATCGCGAGAAAGCCCGGCGTGCGCTACTCGGTGCTGATCCCGAACATGAAAGGACTCGACGCCGCCCTCTCGGCACCGCGCGCCGAGCGGCCCGACGAGATCGTCGTCTTCGCGGCGGCGACCGAGGCGTTCAGCCAGAAGAACATCAACTGCTCGATCGCCGAGAGCATCGAGCGCTTCCGGCCGGTCGTCGAAGCGGCGAAGCGGCACGGCATCAAGGTGCGCGGCGCCGTCTCGTGCGCGCTCGGCTGCCCGTACCAGGGCGAGGTGAGCGCCGACGAGGTCGAGCGCGTCGTCCGCCTGATCAGGGAGATCGGGGTCGACCATTGCGGCATCGCCGACACGATCGGCGTCGGCACGCCGAAGCGCGTCCAGGCGGCGCTCGAACGCGCCCTCAAGCACTATCCCGTCGCCGAGGTGAGCGGCCATTACCACGACACCTACGGGCAGGCGATCGCCAACGTCTACGCCAGCCTCGAAGTCGGCATCGCGACCTTCGACGCCAGCGTCGCCGGTCTCGGCGGCTGTCCCTACGCGAAGGGCGCGACCGGCAACGTCGCGACCGAAGACGTGCTGTTCCTGCTCGACGGCCTCGGCGTCGAGACCGGTGTCGCGCTCGACGGCGTCGTCGACGCTGCGGCGTTCATCTCGCGCGCTCTCGGCAGGAAGCCGATCTCGCGCGTGGGCAACGCGCTGCTCGCCAAGCGGGTCGCGGCCTAGACCGCGCCGCGCGCCGACGCTGGCGCTGCAAGCCCTCCGGACGTCGCCCGGCCATGGATCGTCGCTCCGCCTGCGCAGTGCTCCTCCTCGGGCCCGTGGCGGCGAGCCGGACGCTCGCGCAGATCGTCGCCCGCAAGGCGCGGATCGGCTTCGTCATCGAGCTGCCGATCGACGACGCGATCCAACGCGTCCTGATCGGATCGTTTCGCCAGGGGCTGCGCGAGCTCGGCCAGATCGAGGGACAGCACTACGTGCTCGAGCTGCGGTCCGCGAACGGCAAGCGTGAGGCGCTGCCGGATGTCGTCGACGAGATCCTGAAGCTCCCGCTCGATGTGCTGGTCGCCGCCTTTCCTGCCACCGCGCGGGTCGTGCACCGAGCAACGACCAGCGTGCCGGTGGTGGCGGTGGCCGTCGACAACCCGGTCGAGACCGGCCTGGCGGAAACGATGCCGCGCCCCGGCGGCAACATCACCGGCATCAGCTCCTGGGGAACCGAGCTCGTCGCCAAGCGGCTGCAGTTGTTGCGCGACCTCTTGCCGACGGCACGACGGGTCGGTGTCCTCGCCGGGCGCGAGGGCGCCACGCAATCGCTGCTCGATGCCGGCATGCTCGAATGGGGTCGCGCGCTCGGCATGCAGGTCCGCGTCTACGAGGCGCGCGACCTGCACGAGAGCGAAACCGTGTGGAAGACGATGGTGCGCGACGGCATCGCGGGCGTGATCGTGCTCGCCGATACCAACACCTATACCAATCGCGCGCGGCTCAACGCACTCTGCCTGCAGCACCGGTTGCCGTCGGTCTGGGGCGGTCGTGATTTCCTGACCGGCGGCGGGCTGGCGTCGTACCAGTCGGACTTCCCGGCCATCTTCAAGCGCGCGGCGACGCTGGTCGACGCGATCCTGAAAGGCGCGAAGCCGGGGGAGATTCCGTTCGAGCAGGCGACCAAGCTCGAGCTTGTGATCGACATGCGCGCGGCGAAGGCGCTGGGGATCGTCGTGCCGAATGCGCTGCTGCTTGCGGCCGATCAAGTGATTCAATGAGGATCGGTTCTGCTTGAGCGGCGTACTGGTCGCGCAAAGCCGCGTGCGGGACAGCTGAGCGAGCAAAGCCGCGTGCGGGTGGTCGGTTGCGCTCCGATTGCGGCGGTCGGCCCGATGGGCCGACTGCCCTGTGGTGCTCGATCTTCGAGCCTGCCGCATAACTCGCTACGTTCGCTACGCTCACTGCGCTCAAACAGACGCGGCAAGTCAGAAGTGGAGGCGCGCTGCGCGCGCTGGCTCGAAGCCCTGCGCTCCTCGGCGCCGCAAAGTCGCTCCACCGACCACCCGCACCCGGCTTCGCTATCAGCAGTGAGCGGTGCGACGAGTTCGTGCGCCAAAGCGGTTCGGCAGAGGCGCGGCCGGGCAGCGTGCGCAGCGACTCTGCGGCGCCGTGGTCTGAGCGCAGGAGCGAAGCGAACAAAGCGAGTTCTGCGGCGGCCGCAACTTCGAGCATCGCAGGGGAGTCGCCACTCGCCGTGAGGCAGCGCCTTTGTCCGAGCTATTTCTCGACGAAGGCCCGCTCGATCACGTAGCCGCCCGCCTGTCCGATGCCGGCCGAGATCGTGAACCCTGCTTCGTCGAGGACGGCGCGCATGTCCTTCAGCATCGCCGGGCCGCCGCAGATCATGGCGCGGTCGCTCTTCGGGTCGATCTGCGGGAAGGCGATGTCGCGGCAGAGCTTGCCGTTGGCGATCAGCTCGGGCAGTCGGCCCTGGTTGCGGAACGGCTCGCGGGTGACGGTCGGGTAGTAGACGAGCTGGGCGCGCACCTGCTCGCCGAGGTGGTCGTGGCGCGGCAGGTCGTGCGCGATCAGGTCGGCGTAGGCGAGCTCGTCGACCTTGCGCACGCCGTGCACGAGGACGATCTTCTCGAACCGTTCGTAGGTGTCGGGGTCGCGGATGATGCTCATGAAGGGCGCCAGCCCGGTGCCGGTTGCGAACAGGTAGAGGAACCGGCCCGGCAGCAGGTCGGTCAGCACCAGCGTCCCGGTCGGCTTGTTGCCGATCAGAACCTCGTCGCCGACCTGCATGTGCTGCAGGCGCGACGTGAGCGGCCCGTTCGGCACCTTGATGCTGAAGAACTCGAGGTGCTCCTCGTAGTGCGCGCTGGCGACCGAGTACGCGCGCATGAGCGGCTTGCCGTCGACCATGATGCCGACCATCACGAAATGGCCGCTCTCGAAGCGCAGGCTCTTGCCGCGCGTGCAGGTGAACGTGAACAGCGATTCGTTCCAGTGATGGACCGTCAGGACCTTCTGAGTGTTGTGGGCCGCCATTTATCTTGCTTTCGCGACGCGGTCGTTCGCGCCGTCCGGGTCGCTCACCGCTGCCGTCATCACGCGCCGGATCTCGGCCAGCCAGGCGTCGCATTCGGCCGCCTGCATGAGATCTGCGCCGAGGAAGCTCGACAGTGTGAATCGGTTGGAGAGATAGAAGTACCCGAGCGCGGCGAGCGTCAGGTAGACCTTCTTGACGTCGAGGCCGCGCCGGAACACACCCTGGCGAGCGCCCTCGGCCAGTATTGTCTCCAAAATCTCGAGCACCGGCCGCGATAGCAGCTTGACCTTGACCGACTTGGTGATGTGCTTGCCGCGCATCAGGTTCTCGTTGCTGAGCAGGGCGACGAACTCCGGATGCTCGAGGTAGTAGCGCCAGGTGAAGGAGATCAGCTGTTCGAGCGCCTGTTTCGGCCGCGAGGGGTCGAGCGCGAGCGCGCTCTCCGCTTCGCCGAGGTCGCTGTAGACGCCTTCCAGCACCCGCAGGTAGAGCGCCTCCTTGCTCGCGAAGTAGTAATAGATCATCCGGTCGCTCGAGCGCGCGGCGCGCGAGATGCGCTCGATTCGCGCGCCGCTGTAGCCGTGGCGCATGAATTCGTTGCGCGCCGCGCGGAGGATGCGCCGCTGCGTCTGGACCGGGTCGCGGGCAACGGCCATCGGAGGACGGGTCGAGGAGTCTTTGCAAACGCGCCGCGGCATGCTAAATTGACTCGCCAATGAAGTAAACACTTCATTCATCGGCGTCGTGCCGAGGATCCCCGGGCTCGCCGCATGCAGCACCGTTTCGAGCGCCCCGCTTCGATCGCGCAAGCCGCGCGGTTGCTGGCCTCCGGCCCGTGGTCGGTGCTCGCCGGCGGCACCGACCTCTACCCCGCGCACGTCGGTCGGCCGGTCGCATCGCCGCTGCTCGACATCACCGGCATCGCCGAGCTGCGCGGCATCCGGCGCGACGATGGCGGCTGGACGATCGGCGCGACGACGACGTGGACCGACATCGTCCGCGCCGATCTGCCGCCGCTGCTCGGCGCGCTGCAGGCGGCCGCGCGCGAGGTCGGCGGCATCCAGATCCAGAACACCGGCACGGTCGCCGGCAACCTCTGCAACGCTTCGCCCGCCGCCGACGGCACGCCCGTCCTGCTGGCGCTCGGCGCCGGCGTCGTCCTGCGCAGCGAGCGCGGCGAGCGGACGCTGCCGGTCGAGCGGTTCGTGGTCGGCAACCGGCAGACGGCGCGCGCGGCCGACGAGCTTGTCGTCGCCGTCCGCATTCCGGCTCGCAGTGCCCGCGCCCGCTCGGCGTTCGCCAAGCTCGGCGGCCGCCGCTACCTGACGATCTCGGTGACGACGGTGGCGCTCGTCATCGAACGCGACGCCGACGACGCGATCGTCGCCGCCGGCGCCGCCGTCGGCAGCTGCGCCGCGGTGGCGCGCCGCCTGCCCGGCCTCGAGGCCCGCCTCGTCGGCACCTCGGTGCGTGGCAACCTTGCGGCGCTGGTCGAGGCCGACGACCTGGCGCCGCTCGCGCCGATCGACGACCTGCGCGGCAGCGCCGCCTACCGGCTTGGCGCCACGCGCACGTTGCTCGTCCGTGCGCTGCGCGACATCGCCGCGGCCGCCGGGCCATGACGGCGCGCGACCTGCCGGCGATCCAGATCGTCCGGCTCGACGTCAACGGCGGCGCATGCGAGCTCGCCGGCGACCCGACGCGGCGCCTCGCCGACGCGCTCCGCGACGAGCTCGGCCTCATGGGCACCAAGATCGGCTGCCACGCCGGCGACTGCGGCGCGTGCACCGTGCTGCTCGACGGCGAAGAGGTGTGCTCGTGCATCGTCGCCATCGGCCAGTGCGACGGCCGCACCGTGACCACGGTCGAGGGTCTCGCCGGCGCCGACGGCGCCCTGGCGCCGCTGCAGCGGGCCTTCGTCGCCCACGGTGCGGTCCAGTGCGGGATCTGCACGCCGGGCATGCTGCTGAGCGCGGCGGCGCTGCTGCGGCGGAACGCGCGGCCGACGGAAGCCGAGGTGCGGGATGCGCTCGCCGGCGTGCTCTGCCGCTGCACCGGCTACCGCAAGATCGTCGAAGCCGTGCTCGCGGTTGCCGCCGGCAAGGTCGCCGACGCGCCGACCGCGGCCGCGGGCCATGCCGTCGGCGCCCGCGTCGCACGCCTCGATGCGGCCGCGAAAGTCACCGGCGCCGAGCGGTTCGGCGCCGACGCATTGCCGGCCGCGGCCGAGCCGGTGCTGACGATGCGCGTCGTCCGCTCGCCGCATCCGCATGGCCAGGTGTCGATCGGCGACCTTGCGCCGCTGCGTGCGCGCTGGCCGGGGCTGGTCGACGTCGTCACCGCTGCCGACGTGCCGCGCAACGCGTTCGCCATCTTCCCCGAGCTGCGCGACCAGCAGGTCCTCGCCGACGGCGTCGTTCGCTTCCGCGGCGAAGCGGTGCTCGCGCTCGTCGGCGATGCCGCGACCGTCGAGGCGATCGACCTCGCCGAGCTGCCGGTCCGCTACACGCCGCTTGCGGCGCCGGCAACGATTGCCGACGCGCTCGCCGCTGCCGCCGCCGGAACGCCGGTCCACGCCCGCTACTCCGACAACGTGCTCTGCCGCGGCCGTGTCGCCCGCGGCGACGTCGATGCCGCCATCGCCGGCGCGACGCACGTGGCGACGGCGTCGTTCGAGACCCGCCACGTTGAGCACGCCTACATCGAGCCCGAGGCGGGATATGCCGAGATCGTCGCAGGCAGCGACGCGAGCGGCGCGGTGCTTCGCCGTGTCCGCATCTTCGCCTGCACGCAGACGCCGTACCTGGATCGCGACGAGGTCGCGAGCGTGCTCGCCGTCGCGCCGGCGCAGGTGCACATCGTGCCGTCGGCGATCGGCGGCGGCTTCGGCGGCAAGCTCGACCTCTCGGTGCAGCCGCTCCTCGCCGTCGCCGCGTGGAAGCTCGGTCGCGCGGTGCGCCTCGTCTACGAGCGGCCCGAGTCGATGCTGTCGAGCACGAAGCGGCATCCGGCATCGATGCGGGCGAGCGCGGCGTGCGACGGCGACGGCAGGCTCGTCGCGTTCGACTTCGTCGGCGACTTCAACACCGGCGCCTATTCGTCGTGGGGGCCGACGGTCGCCAACCGCGTGCCGATCCACGCCAGCGGCCCGTACCGCGTTGCTCACGTGCGCGCGCTGACGCGAGCCGTGCTGACGCACGACAGCGTCGCCGGCGCGTTCCGCGGCTTCGGCGTGCCGCAGTCGACGCTGCTCGGCGAGCTGCTGATCGACGAGCTCGCCAAGCGCAGCCGGATCGACGCGCTCGAGTTCCGCCACCGTAACGCGCTCGTCGCCGGCGACACGACGCCGACCGGGCAGACGCTGGCGGCGAGCGTCGGCCTGCAGGCGTGTCTCGAGGCGCTGCGGCCGGCGTGGCGGGCGGCGGTGGCGGCGGCGCGCGACGCCAACGCGGATGCGGTCGCGCGCGGCTCGCCCGAGCGGCGCGGCGCCGGCATCGCCTGCATGTGGTACGGCATCGGCAACACGGTCATCGCCAATCCCTCGACCATGCGCGGCGCGCTGCGCTGGAGCGCCGAGCGCGGTGCCCACCTCATGCTTTACAACGGCGCCCAGGAGATCGGCCAGGGGAGCGCGACGATCATGGCGCAGATGTTTGCCGACGCCGTCGGCCTGCCGCTCGCGGCGGTCGAGCAGGTGATGGGCGACACCGACCGCACCGCCGACGCCGGCAAGTCGTCGGCGTCGCGGCAGACCTTCGTCTCGGGCAACGCGGCACGCGCCGCGGGCGCCGATCTGCGCCGCGAGCTGCTCGCGCGGCTCGGCTTCGCCGATCGCGACCCGGCGAGCGTCGTGCTCGCGCTCGAGCGCGACTGGCTCGTCGGCCGCTCTGGCGGCGTCGAACGCACGATCGGGCTGCGCGGGCTGCCGTCGGCGGTCGCGAGCGGTGCTGCGGCCGGGGCCGGTGACGCGGCCGCCGTCGTCGGCGAGCCCGGCGACCTCTTCGTCGGCAGCGGCCACTTCAACCCACCGACGGTTCCGCTCGATGCCAACGGCCAGGGCGTTCCCTACGCGACCTACGGCTTTGCGGCGCAGATCGCCGAGGTCGCGGTCGACCTCGATCTCGGCACGGTCGAGCTGCGCCATATCCACGCCGCCCACGACGTCGGTCGGGCGATTCACCCGACGCTTGTCGAGGGGCAGATCCACGGCGGCATCGCGCAAGGGATCGGCATGGCGCTGATGGAGGAATATGTCAACGGCCGCACCGACAATCTGCACGACTATCTGATCCCGACCGTCGGCGACGTGCCGCCGATCACCGTGCACCTGATCGAGGACCCGGAGCCGCTCGGCCCGTGGGGCGCCAAGGGCGTCGGCGAGCCGGCGCTCGTCGCCACCGCGCCAGCGATCCTGAACGCGATCCACGCCGCGACCGGTGTGCGGATGCGTGAAGTGCCGGTGACGCCGGCGCGGTTGCGCGCGGCGCTGCTCGCGGCCAAGCAGCAGCGATGAACGAGCCGGCGCATTTCGCCGCGCGCTCCGACGGCCAGGCCGTCGAGGCCGACGCCGAGTCGACGCCGACTGTGCTCGCGCACTCGCGTGCGCCCGAGCGCATGGCTGCGGACAAGGTTCGTTGCGAAGCCTGCCCGGTCCTGTGCCAGATCGGCCCGGGCAAGCTCGGCGCGTGCGATCGCTACGGCAACGTCGACGGCAAGCTGACGCGGCTCGACACGCTGCATCTCGTCGCCAGGCCCGGGACCGACCTCGTCGCCTGGCAGGCGGCGCAGGACGGCGGCTGGGACGGCTCGCTCGTCGCCGCCGGCGCCGCCGACGCGCCGGTGTTCGTCTCCGGCATCGGCTCGGGGACGACGTACCCCGACTACAAGCCGGCGCCCTTCATCGTCGCGTCGAAGCACGAGGGTGTCGATCTCGTCACCGTCGTCACCGAGGGCATCTTCAGCTACTGCAGCTTCAAGGTGAAGATCGACACCGACCGCTACCTCGGTCCGGAGCAGGCGACCGTGCGCCACCGCGGCGAGGCGGTCGGCCACGTCAGCACGATCGAGTACGGCTCGCAGTTCCTCGCCCTCGGCGGCGTCCACCACCTCACCGGCGGCTCGAAGAAGGAGGGCCGGGTCGCGTGCGAACTGATGATGGCGCTCGGCAACCGGCACCCGGTCGAGCTCGAGATCGAGGGCGGCGCCAGCGTCATCGTCGCCGCCGACCAGCCACCGGTCGTCGACGGCGTCGAGGAGCGGCGCATGCGCGTCGGCTGCGGCTCGGCCACGATCGGCATCTTCGCCCAGCAGTGGTACGGCCACGTCGACGAGGTGGTGGTGGTCGACGATCACATCACCGGCGTGCTCTCCGAGCACCAGGCCGGCAAGTTCCTCGACATGGCGCCGAGCGGGATCCGCGTCCGCGGCCGCAAGTCGACGCCGGGGCGCTACTTCCAGGTCGCCAATCCCGGCGCGGGCTGGGGCGGCACCGACGTCAGCGACCCGCTCTCGATCGTCGAGGGCTGGGACGCAAAGCACGGCGCGCGTCCGGGCCTCAGGGTGCTCATGGTCTCGACCACCGGCGAGGACTCGGCCTGGTTCGTCCTCGACGACGATCTCGTGCCGCAGCGCGCGGCCATGCCCGACGCGGTGCGCCGCGTCGTCGCCCGGATCGGCGAGAACTGCGAGCCGTCGCTCTGCTCGGTGCTCTATGTCGCCGGCGCCGGCGGGTCGCTGCGTGCCGGCGTCACCGAGAACCCGGTCGCGCTGACGCGCTCGATCAAGTCGCTGCTCGTCAACGTCACCTGTGGCGGTGCGCCGGTCTACGTCTGGCCGGGCGGCGGCATCACGGTGATGGTCGACGTCGCCA
>DASXLD010000056.1:0-1695 GCA_036496385.1 Caldimonas sp.
CGCTATTCCTGTCGGTGGCGGAGTCGCAGCCCGCTCTTGCTGCGTTGGCGAGCCTCTGCGGGGCGAACGGGATTCGGTCGATGTTCCGGCGGCGCGGTAGGCGGCGCCTTCTGCGGCAGGGTGGCACCCTCGTCTCTGTCCATCCTGCGTCGAGCGAGTTGTCTTCGCTCAACCCTCCGGCGCCGCTCAACCACCCAAACGTCGAGCGCAACCTGCCGCCGGTCTACTCCGCTGCGCCGATCAGGAAGCAGTCGCCACTCACTGCCCCCGCGCCGCGACCCGAGCGCGATGGCCAACCGGACATCCCGATCATCCATGCCATTTCAACGCCGACGGCTGAGCTGCAGATTCGGAAGCTCTTGGTCGTGACGATTCCCGCATGCCTTGCGTTTCCCACTTACCGTGCTCGAGGGTCCCCACCGGCGGCGGCGGCCAACGCTGCGACAACGACTACAGCGAATCGGCCTGCCCGGCTGGCTCTGGGCCGCTGCCACGATTCTTGCCCTCGTCTTGGTCATCCTCTACTTCGCGTGACCGGCGGCCATGTCGCGCACGACGATTTTTTTCCCCTCGATGCGGATGACGGCGCTCCAGGGAATCGTTTGATGGGCGTCATGGCCGTGGATGCCGAAGTGCTCGAGCCAGCCGCTGGGTCCAACGCAGATGCCGGTGACGCGCAGTTTCGATGCGGTCAGCTCACCGCGGAGGTCGTTGCAGCGGCCGAGCGAATGCCCGGATTCCGTTACGACCTTTCGACGCAGCAGCGAGGAGAGTGTCCTCATCGTCGCGCTCCGGGGATCTTGTCGAGGTATGGGCGCAGGCGGTCGTCGCCGCGGCCGAGGCCGAGCTCGGTGGCTTCGCGCTTGAGCTCGAGCGCCGAGTCGACCTTCCTTACGTCGCTCCAGTCGAGGCGGACGCGGCGGCCGCCGCCGATCCAGCCGGCGAGCCTGCCGATCAACCCGGCGCGCTGGGGCCAGTAGCCGGGGCCGACGAGGATAGCGACGACTTCTGGTGCTTCGCCCGCGCCGCCTTCGATCGCGAGGTCGTCGACCTTGCCGCAGCGTCGGCCGTTCTTGTCGAGCAGCTGGCGGTCGAGAACATGCAAGCCGATGTCGATGTGGGTGCTGCTCAATTCTGGCCCACGTTCGTCAGCAGCATCAAGGGGATGGCGGTCACCGCGACGATGATGATCACGACGAGATAGAGGAGGCCGAGCCCGTTCGCGAGCCGGCGGTTCCGGTAGTGACCCATGTACGTGCTGTCGTTCGCGACGAGCAGAATCGGGATGTAGGTGAGCGGCAGCGCGACGACGGAGAAGATGACGGCGTATTCGGTCAGCACCACCGGGTCGACGCCGGTGCTGACGATCGCGAGCGCCAGCACGAGCAGGACGAGCCACGTGAGTGTGAAACGCGGCGCGGCGCGTGGCTGCCGGTAGCGGCCCCACTCCCAGCCGCAGAACTGCGCCAGATTGTAGGCACCTGAGAAAACCGTGTCGATCGAGGCGCCGCCGACCGCGAACAGGATCCCGACGAGCGCGAACAGCAGTCCGATCCTGCCGAGCGGATTCTCGGCGCCGAGGGCGATCGTGCCGAGATGCTCGGGGGAGATGCCGTGACCGAGGAAGAGGGCTGCGCCGGTGATCATCAGCGCGAAGGAGAGGAAGCCGCCCAGGCCGTAGCCGATGATCGCATT
>DASXLD010000057.1:0-14021 GCA_036496385.1 Caldimonas sp.
CTGGGCAGGGGCATGAAAGCTCCGTTGTTGGTGTTAGTGGCGTCTAACGTTTGAGTTCAGCCGCTCGCGGAGGCTGGCGAAGCCAGCCGTAGCGAGTCGGCTGCACCGAAGCGTTAGGCGTCGGCACTGTTGTACTTGACACCAAACATGTCGAGTGAAACGGCCAACCACTTTGGGTGATGGTATGAGCCGAATGTTGAACCACTGCCGTCGATCTCCGGCTCCTCACTCGCATGCTGGTACACGAACTCGAAGGCCTCAGCCGAGGTTGGAACAATGACCAAAGTGTGATTCGGATCGAGTTTCAGCGATTTTGAGGCGATGCGCCATTCACGCTCCCAGGTGAAATCGATCGCGTCACGTGGATCGTAGGGACAGAACCGGTACTTCAATGACTCGGGAAACTGCGCGAGACGGTCTGGGTGGTCGTAGATTACTGGCCGCCCGCCTTGCTGATACAACCACGCCTTGCTCACTGCCACGCCGTACGGTTCGTATCGTGGTCTCAGGCCCTCCTCGGACGCGATGGAAGCGAGCGAAAAGATTGCGTTGAACTCTTGAATTGGCGCTTCGGTGAAGCAAACAGTCTCGTAACCGTAGGTCCAGCGGGCGGATCCGAGTAACTCGCCAGAGGAAAGTATCTTGCCCAGGACATGGGATGCCGTGACACCGATGTTTCTTCTGTGTCCCCGAACCTCGGCCCACTTTGGCTCCGGGCCGCGCGTGAAGTGAAACAGAAGATCACTGACGTCTCGGCGAACAAGCTTGATGCGCCTGGCGAGCTCAGTAGACAGCGGGGGCGTTGGGTGGGAACTCATTCGAGGCGCCTAACGTTCGACATGAGCGGCGGCCGTAGGCAGGCGAAGCTTGCCGGGGGACGTGTGCTTGATGGGGGGGTTAGCCTCCACGCTTGACGGCACCCGAGACGTTGCGGGCAAGTAGATTTACGGACCTTAGCCTTGGCTTGTGTTCGCTTCGGTACCAAGCGAGGGTAGAGCCAGGCAAGCGCGGGTGCGAAACCTCCTTCCTGAATGGCTCGGAACTGGTTGCTGGCGGAGAGACCTTGGCCGACCAAATGAGAAGCCTAGAACTGCGTTGCATGAGCTGTGCGAGCACCGAGCCCAAGAGGGCTTCACGTAGCTTGAGACCTTGCAGCGACTTGAAGGGCTCCAGAGAGTTCGGGTCCGCTATGACTATGGAAGCGGAGTCCGATTGCACGACAAGGCAAGGAAGCTGGACAACAGTGAACTGCGATCCTTGCTTTCGCTGTCGCTCGATCCGGCGCCTGATGGCTTGTTGACTACGAGAGAACGAGTATTCGAGCGGGTAGATGCGAGACCATGCTCCGTGGTAGGCATTGCGTCCCTCCCAGAAGTGGAAGATGCGGGAAACGTAGCACCGCCGAATTCGCTCTCTGCGAGCTCGCAGCTTGCCGGGTGCTTGATCGGACGCAAGGCGTGACTCCGCTGCAGGGTGTGGGGGCTAACGACGTCTAGCCCCTTGATGCGTCGCCGCGCGGCCCATCAAGACCTAATCTCGCTTGACAGTGAGGGAAGCCCTTGTAGTGATATCGAGGACATGACTCGTCCAGTCTATCGATGAAACTGGACAGAGCCAACCAACGGACTGACGCCCGGTAAGAGCATGGTGCGACTTGGCGATGGTGGCCGGCGCATGGGGTGAAAGTGGACGGGGCGAAGCCGGATGAAAGTGGACAGAGGCGGCTTCGACGGGCCGAGCCCGGTGGGTTCGCGAAGGCGCGGCCGGGCAGCGGGCGCAGTGACTCTGCGGCGCCGAGGAGCGCAGGTCGCGGGGCCGCGCGCGCAGCGCGCTTCCACTTCTGACTTGCCGCATCTGTCTGAGCGCAGTGAGCGCAGCGAACGAAGCGAGTTATGCGGCAGGCCCCGCGGCCGAGCACCGCAGGGCAGTCGGCCCGCGGGGACGACCGCCGCAGTCGGAGCGGAGCGCGCTGCCCGGCCGTGACTTCGCGCGCTCGGTGGCTGACGAGCTCGCCATGCCATCATTCCGCGACTGCGCTTCAACACACCGCCGATGGGACATCTCAGCACGCACGTCCTCGACACGATGAACGGCTGCCCGGCCGCCGGCATGGCGGTCGAGTTGCACCATCTCACCGGCACCGATACGAAGCTCGTCAAGGCGCTGGTGCTCGACGCCGATGGCCGCTCGGGCGACGGCCCGCTGCTCGACGCCGCGGCAATGGCAAGCGGCCGCTACCGGCTGA
The DNA here is from genome assembly GCA_036496385.1 of Caldimonas sp. Taxonomy (GTDB): domain Bacteria; phylum Pseudomonadota; class Gammaproteobacteria; order Burkholderiales; family Burkholderiaceae_C; genus Schlegelella_A. The sequence continues at coordinate 2,246 of DASXLD010000057.1, forward strand.
CGTTCGCGGTCGCCGCGTACTTCCGCGCGCGCGGCATCGCGTTGCCCGAGCCGCCGTTCATCGACGTCGTCCGGATCGACTTCGGCATCGCCGACGCGGCCGGCCACTACCACGTGCCGCTGCTCGTCAGCCCGTGGTCGTACTCGACCTACCGGGGCTCGTGAGCGCCGTGCTCGACACCTATCTCCTCGACTGGGCCAACCTGCTGCTGCGCTGGGCGCACGTCGTCACCGCGATCGCCTGGATCGGCTCCTCGTTCTACTTCGTCTTCCTCGACAGCAGCCTGACCGCGCCGACCGCGCCCGATCTCGTCGCCAAGGGCGTCGACGGCGAGCTCTGGGCAGTCCACGGCGGCGGCTTCTATCACCCGCAGAAGTACGTCGTCGCGCCGCCGCGGCTGCCCGAGCATCTGCACTGGTTCTACTGGGAGAGCTACGCCACCTGGATGACCGGGTTCGGGCTCTTCACCGTTCTCTACCTGTTCAACGCCGGCAGTTTCCTGGTCGACAAGAACGTCCATGACTGGACGCCGGCGGCGGCGATCGCGACGGCGCTCGGCATGTTCGCCGCGTTCTGGTTCGTCTACGACGCGATCTGTCGAGTGTTCGGCCGCCGCGCGCACGGCGAGCTCATCGTCGGCGTCGGCGTGCTGATCGCGGTCGCGTTCGCGTCGTGGCTCGCGTGCCGGCTGTTTCCGGGGCGTGCCGCGTTTCTGATCGTCGGCGCGATGCTGGCGACGGCGATGACGGGCAACGTCGCCGCCTGGATCATTCCCGGCCAGCGCAAGGTCGTCGCCCAGATCCAAGCCGGCGAGCCGGTCGATCCGATCCACGGCTGGCGCGGCAAGCAGCGCAGCGTGCACAACACCTATTTCACGCTGCCGGTGATCGTCGCGATGCTGTCGAATCACTACGGCTGGCTCGTCCAGGGCGCGCACAACTGGATCGTCCTGGTGCTGCTGATGCTGGCCGGTGCGCTCATCCGCTACAGCTTCGTCGCCCGCCACAAGGCCCGCGTCGAAGGACGGCGGACGCCGTGGCAACACGCCGTGGCCGGCACGCTCGCGATCGTCGGTCTCGTCGTCTGGCTGGCGCCGGCGCCGCCGGCGGCGGGCGTGCGTGCCGCCGCGGCGACGACCGCGCCGGCCGGCTATGCGCAGGTGCGTGCGGTCATCGACCAGCGTTGTGCCGTCTGCCACGGCGAGGCAGTGCAGCAGAAGGGCGTCTCGCTGCAGACGCCGGAGCTGCTGCGCCAACATGCGCAGCAGGTCTACCAGCAGGCCGTGGTGCTGCGGCAGATGCCGTTCAACAACGCGACGGGAATGACCGACGACGAGCGCGCCCTTCTCAAGCGCTGGTACGAATCGGGCGCGCCGGTGCAATGAAGGTGAACGATCCGAGGGCGCTGCTGCGCCGGATGTTCGACGCCGCCGTCGCGAGCGCGCAGCCTGCGCTCTGCATCCCACCGCATCTGCCGTCGCCGAAGTCGCTCGGCGCGGGGCGGCTCGTCGTCGTCGGTGCCGGCAAGGCCTCGGCGGCGATGGCGCGCGCGGTCGAGGAGCGCTGGCGCGGCCCGCTCGCGGGTCTCGTCGTGACGCGTTACGGCTACGGCGTGGCCTGCGAGCGGATCGAGATCGTGGAGGCGTCCCATCCGGTTCCCGATGCCGCCGGCGTCGCCGCCGCAGCGCGCATCCTCGCTCTCGTTCAAGGCCTCGGCGCCGACGACCTCGTCCTCTGCCTGATCTCGGGCGGCGGCTCGTCGCTGCTCGCGCTGCCTCCGGCCGGTGCGACGCTGGCCGACAAGCAGCAGCTCAACCGGGCGCTGCTCGCGTCGGGGGCGACGATCGGCGAGATGAACTGCGTGCGCCGCCACGTCTCGGCGATCAAGGGCGGCCGGCTCGCGGCGGCGTGCCATCCGGCGCGGGTCCTGACCCTGCTGATCTCCGACGTTCCCGGCGACAAGCCGGGCGACATCGCGTCGGGGCCGACGGTCGCCGATCCGACGACCTGCGCCGACGCGCTCGATATCGTCCGCCGCTACGGCATCGAGCTGCCGAGCTCGCTGCGCGCGCTGCTCGAAAGCGGCACCGGCGAGTCGGTGAAGCCGGGCGATCCGCGCCTGGCCCGCGCCGAGACGCTGATCATCGCGGCACCGCAGCTCGCGCTCGAGGCCGCGGCGGCGGTGGCGCGCGAAGCCGGCATCGCTGCCCACATCCTCGGCGACGCGATCGAGGGCGAGGCAAAGGACGTCGGCAAGGTGCTTGCCGCGGTCGCGCTTCAGGTCGCCGAACGCGCGCAGCCATTCGCGCCGCCGTGCGTCCTGCTCTCGGGCGGCGAGACGACGGTGACGGTCCGCGGCCGCGGCCGCGGCGGCCGCAACGTCGAGTTCCTGCTCTCGCTCGCGATCGGCCTCGACGGCCGGCCCGGGATCCACGCCCTCGCCGCCGACACCGACGGCGTCGACGGCCAGGAGGAGATCGCCGGCGCGTTCGCCGCGCCGGATTCGCTCGCGCGGGCCTGGAAGCTCGGCATGCGGCCGAACGACCGCCTCGCCGATAACGACGGCCACGGCTTTTTCCAGGCCCTCGGCGACTCGCTCGTGACCGGACCGACGCTGACCAACGTCAACGACTTCCGCGCCATCCTGATCGACTCGCCGCGGCGCGGGTGACCCTGCGCGACGCAGCGGTTCGGCGCGAGCATTCGCCCGCGCGCGTGTGCGAGACTCGCGCCAAGAAGAGTCAGCCGGAGACCACCATGTCCGCTCTGCCCGAATCCGTCCGCGGCGCCGTCGGCGACGACGCCGACCCGGCCGAAACCCGCGAGTGGCTCGACGCGCTCGCCGCGGTCATCGCCTCCGAAGGCGGCGAGCGCGCCCACTTCCTGCTCGAGCAGCTGATCGACGACGCGCGCCAGGCCGGCGTCGACGTGCCGTTCTCGGCCAACACCGCGTACGTCAACACGATCCCTGCCGACCAGGAGGAGCGCACGCCGGGCAACATCGAGATCGAGGAGCGGCTGCGCGCCTACATGCGCTGGAACGCGATGGCGATGGTCGTCAAGGCGAACCGCCTCCATCCCGCCGACGGCGGCGATCTCGGCGGCCACATCTCGAGCTTCGCGTCGGTGGCGACGATGTTCGGCACCGGCTTCAACCACTTCTGGCACGCCGATTCGCCCGACCACGGCGGCGACCTGCTCTACATCCAGGGCCATTCGTCGCCCGGCATCTACGCGCGCGCCTTCATGGAAGGGCGGCTCAGCGAGGACCAGCTGCTCCACTTCCGTCAGGAAGTCGATGGCCGGGGCATCTCGAGCTACCCGCATCCGAAGCTGATGCCCGACTTCTGGCAGTTCCCGACCGTCTCGATGGGCCTCGGGCCGATCATGGCGATCTACCAGGCGCGCTTCCTCAAGTACCTGCACGCGCGCGGCATCGCCGACACCTCCAGGCGCAAGGTCTGGGTCTTCTGCGGCGACGGCGAGATGGACGAGCCCGAGTCGCTCGGCGCGATCGGCCTGGCGGCGCGCGAGAAGCTCGACAACCTGGTGTTCGTCATCAACTGCAACCTGCAGCGCCTCGACGGGCCAGTGCGCGGCAACGGCAAGATCATCCAGGAGCTCGAGAGCGAGTTCCGCGGCTCGGGCTGGAACGTCATCAAGCTGATCTGGGGCAGCTACTGGGATCCGCTGCTCGCGCGCGACAAGGACGGCACGCTGCGCCGCGTCATGATGCAGACGGTCGACGGCGACTACCAGGCGATGAAGGCCAACGACGGCGCGTTCGTTCGCAAGCACTTCTTCGGCCAGGATCCCAAGCTGCTCGAGATGGTCGCCAGGATGAGCGACGAGGACATCTGGCGGCTGAATCGCGGCGGCCACGATCCGCAGAAGGTGTACGCGGCGTTTCATCGCGCGGCGAATCACCAGGGCCAGCCGACGGTGCTGCTCGTCAAGACCGTCAAGGGCTTCGGCATGGGCAAGAGCGGCGAGGGCAAGAACACCGCGCACCAGACCAAGAAGCTCGTCGACGAGGACGTCAAGGCGTTCCGCGACCGCTGGAACATCCCGGTTCCCGACGACCAGCTCGAAGGCATCCCGTTCTACAGGCCGGCCGACGACACGCCGGAGATGAAGTACCTGCACGAGCGCCGGCAGGCGCTCGGCGGCTACCTGCCGCGCCGGCGCCCGCGCGCCGACGAGCAGCTCAAGGTGCCGCCGCTCGATACCTTCAAGGCGGTGCTCGAGCCGACCGCCGAGGGCCGCGAGATCTCGACCACGCAGGCGTTCGTCCGCTTCCTGACCCAGCTCCTCCGCGACAAGGAGCTCGGCCCGCGTGCGGTGCCGATCCTGGTCGACGAGGCACGCACGTTCGGCATGGAGGGCCTGTTCCGGCAGATCGGCATCTACAACCCGGAAGGCCAGAAGTACACGCCGGTCGACCGTGACCAGGTGATGTACTACCGCGAGGACAAGGCCGGCCAGGTGCTGCAGGAAGGCATCAACGAGGCCGGCGGCATGTGCAGCTGGATCGCGGCGGCTACGTCGTACTCGACGAACAACCGCATCATGGTGCCGTTCTACGTCTACTACTCGATGTTCGGCTTCCAGCGCATCGGCGACCTCGCCTGGGCGGCCGGCGACATGCAGGCGCGCGGCTTCCTGCTCGGCGGCACCTCGGGGCGGACGACGCTCAACGGCGAGGGCCTGCAGCACGAGGACGGCCACAGCCACATCCTGGCCAGCACGATTCCGAACTGCATCTCGTACGACCCGACGTTCGCGCACGAGGTCGGCGTCATCCTCCACCACGGCCTGGTGCGGATGGTCGAGCAGCAGGACAACGTCTATTTCTATCTGACGCTGCTGAACGAGAACTACGCCCAGCCGGGGCTGCGCTTCGGCAGCGAGCAGGAGATCGTCAAGGGCATGTACCTGCTGCAGGAAGGCGGCAAGAAGGCGCCGCGCGTCAACCTGCTCGGCAGCGGCACGATCCTGCGCGAGAGCATCGCCGCGCGCGATCTCCTCGACAAGGACTGGGGCATCGCCGCCAACGTCTGGAGCTGCCCGAGCTTCAACCAGCTCGCCCGCGACGGTCAGGACGTCGAGCGCTGGAACCTGCTTCATCCGACCGAGCGCCAGCGCGTCCCCTTCGTCGCCCAGCAGCTCGAGAAGTTCGGCGGCCCGGTGATCGCGTCGACCGATTACATGAAGAACTACGCCGAGCAGATCCGGCCGTTCCTGCCGAAGGGCCGCGCCTACAAGGTGCTCGGCACCGACGGCTTTGGCCGCAGCGATTTCCGGACCCGGCTGCGGGCCCACTTCGAGATCGACCGGCACTACGTCGTCATCGCGGCGCTGAAGGCGCTCGCCGACGAAGGCAGCGTGCCCGCGGCCAAGGTCGCCGAGGCGATCGCGCGCTACCAGATCGACGCCGACAGGATCAATCCGCTCTACGCCTGAGCACCGCCACCGACAAGGACAAGAACATGGCCGCGCTGGAAGTGAAGGTTCCCGACATCGGCGATTTCAAGGACGTCGAGATCATCGAGGTGCTCGTCAAGCCGGGCGACCGCATCCAGGCCGAGCAATCGCTGATCACCGTCGAGAGCGACAAGGCGTCGATGGAGATTCCGTCGAGCACTGCCGGCGTCGTCAAGGAGATGAAGGTCAAGGTCGGCGACAAGGTGAGCGAAGGCTCGGTCCTGCTCATGCTCGATGCCGAGGGCGCTGCCGCTCCGGCCGCCGCAGCAGCGGCCGCGCCACGCGCTGCACCCGCCGCACCGTCGCCAGCGCCACCGGCGGCATCAGCTCCGGTCGCCGCGCCGCCTGCGCAGGCTGCGAGCGGCGGCGGCACGGTCGAGGTGGTCGTTCCCGACATCGGCGACTTCGACGAAGTCGCCGTCATCGAAGTGCTCGTCAAGGCGGGCGATACCGTCGCCGTCGAGCAGAGTCTTATCACCGTCGAGAGCGACAAGGCGTCGATGGAAATCCCGTCGAGCGCCGCCGGAGTCGTCCAGGACCTGCGCGTCAAGGTCGGCGACAAGGTCTCGCAGGGCAGCGTCGTCGCCGTGCTGCAAGGCAGCGGCGGTGCGGTCGCGCCGGCGGGCGCCGCGCCGAGGGAAGGCGCGGCAGCGAGCTCGGCATCGGCGGCGCCGTCGGCAACGGCTTCGTCGTCGCCCGCAACCGGCGCGTCAGCGTCGTCGGAGCGTCACGTCCCGACTGCGGCGCTGCCGGCACACGAGCCGACCGCGCCCGCCGGCGCGCTGCCGCACGCGTCGCCGACGGTCCGCAAGCTCGCCCGCGAGCTCGGCGTTCCGCTCGCAGAAGTCAAGGGCAGCGGCCCGAAAGACAGGATCACGCAGGAAGACGTCCAGGAATTCGTCCAGTCGGTGCTCGCCGGCACGACGCGGACCAAGGCGCAGGCGGGCAAGGGCAGCGCCGCTGCGCCGGCCGCCGGCGCCGGACTCGCGGGCCTCGTGCCGTGGCCGCAGGTCGACTTCGCCAAGTTCGGGCCGATCGAGAAGAAGGACCTGTCGCGGATCAAGCGGATCAGCGGCCCGGCGCTGCACCGCAACTGGGTGACGATCCCGCACGTCACCAACCACGACGACGCCGACATCACCGACCTCGAGGCTTTCCGCGTTCTCACCAACAGGGAGAACGAGAAGTCGGGCGTCAAGGTGACGATGCTCGCGTTCCTGATCAAGGCATCGGTCGCGGCGCTGAAGAAGTTCCCCGAGTTCAATGCCAGCCTGGACGGCGAGCAGATCGTTCTCAAGCAGTACTTCCATATCGGCTTTGCTGCCGACACGCCGAACGGCCTCGTCGTCCCGGTCCTCAAGGACGCCGACAAGAAAGGCGTGCTGCAGATCTCGCAGGAGATGGGCGAGCTCGCCAAGAAGGCGCGCGACGGCAAGCTGACACCTGGCGACATGAGCGGCGGGTGCTTCTCGATCTCGTCGCTCGGCGGCATCGGCGGGCGCTACTTCACGCCGATCATCAACGCGCCCGAGGTCGCGATCCTCGGCGTCTGCCGCAGCACCACCGAGCCGGTCTGGGACGGCAAGGCGTTCCAGCCGCGCCTCATCCTGCCGCTCTCGCTCAGCTGGGACCACCGCGTCGTCGACGGCGCCGCGGCGGCACGCTTCAACGCCTACCTGATCCAGGTGCTCGGCGACTTCCGCAGGGTGCTGCTGTGACGGTCGATGTCCGGGTGCCGGACATCGGCGACTTCAAGGACGTCGGCGTCATCGAGGTCCTCGTCAAGCCGGGCGACACGGTCGCGCTCGAGCAGAGCCTGATCACGATCGAGAGCGACAAGGCGTCGATGGAGATCCCGTCGTCGCAGGCCGGCGTGGTGAAGGAGATCAAGGTCGCGGTCGGCGACACGGTCAACGAGGGGTCGCTGATCCTTCGCCTCGATCCGGTCGCTGCCGCGGCTGGAGCCTCGCCTGCGGCTGGGGCGCCGGCGCCGGCCGCTGCCGCGCCCGCAGCGGCCGCGAAGGCAGCCGCACCGGCTGCTGCGCCCCCGCAGTCGACCGCGCGCGCCGCCACGCCGGCGGCCATCGGCGGCGACAGCGTCTTCGACCTGCTCGTCCTCGGTGCCGGCCCGGGCGGCTACTCGGCCGCGTTTCGCGCCGCCGACCTCGGGCTCAAGGTCGTCCTCGTCGAGCGCTACAAGGCGCTCGGCGGCGTCTGCCTCAACGTCGGCTGCATTCCGTCGAAGGCGATGCTGCACGTCGCCGCCGTGATCGACGAGGTCGCGCACTTCGGCGGCGTCGGCGTCACCTTCGGCGCCCCGACCGTCGACACCGCGCAGCTCGTCGCGCACAAGAACAAGGTCGTCGGCAGGCTGACGGGCGGTCTCGCGCAGATGGCCAAGATGCGCAAGGTGACGGTCGTGACCGGCGTCGGCAGGTTCAGCGATGCCAACCATGTCGTCGTCGACCTCGCCGCCGGCGGCACGACGACGATCGGCTTCGCGCGCGCGATCATCGCCGCCGGCTCGGAGGCGGTGAAGCTGCCGTTCATGCCGAAGGACGATCCGCGCGTCGTCACCTCGACCGGCGCGCTCGAGCTGCCGAGCCGGCCCAAGCGCTTGCTGATCGTCGGCGGCGGCATCATCGGCCTCGAGATGGGGACGGTCTACTCGACGCTCGGCGCCCGCCTCGACGTCGTCGAGATGCTCGAGGGCCTGATGCTCGGCGCCGACCGCGACCTGGTGAAGGTCTGGCAGAAGCTGAACGCGCCGCGCTTCGACAACATCCTGCTGAAGACCAAGACCGTCAGCGCCGAAGCGCGCAGCGCCGGCATCTTCGTCAAGTTCGAAGGCGAGGGCGCGCTCAAGGAGCAGGTCTACGACATGGTGCTGCAGGCGGTCGGCCGGGTTCCGAACGGCAAGCGGATCGGCGCCGAAGCGGCCGGCGTGAACGTGAGCGAGCGCGGCTTCGTCGCGGTCGACATCCAGATGCGGACCAACGTGCCGCACATCTTCGCGGTCGGCGACATCGTCGGCCAGCCGATGCTCGAGCACAAGGCGGTCCACGAGGCGCACGTCGCCGCCGAGGTCGCCGCCGGCGAGCAGCTCGGCGACGACAAGCTCGCCAGGACCGCGTTCGACGCGCGCGTGATCCCGAGCGTCGCCTATACCGATCCGGAGATCGCCTGGGTCGGCATCACCGAGGACGAGGCGAAGGCGCGCGGCGACAAGGTGAAGAAGGGCCTCTTTCCGTGGACCGCGTCGGGCCGGGCGATCGCCAACGGCCGCGACGAAGGGTTCACCAAGCTGCTGTTCGACGAGGCAACGCACGCGATCGTCGGCGGCGGCATCGTCGGCACGCACGCGGGCGACATGATCGGCGAGATCGCGCTGGCGATCGAGATGGGCGCCGACGCGGTCGACATCGGCAAGACGATTCACCCGCATCCGACGCTCGGCGAATCGATCGGCCTCGCCGCCGAGGCGTTCGAAGGCGTCTGCACCGACCTGCCGCCGGCGCGGCGCTGACGTCGCCCGTGCCGTCGCCTCGGACGTCCTGGGACGCAGCCCGCGGCTCGGCGGACGATCACGTGACGCCTGACTCCGCGCTCCTTGCGATCGCCGACCGCTTGTCGCGCGAGCTCGCAGCCCTGCGCTTTCGGCCGCCGGTCGCGTTTGTCTACAACCCGCTCGACTATGCGCGCGAGGCGTACGCGACGTATGTCGCGCGCTTCGCCGCGCCGCCGAAGGAGGCGCTCTTCGTCGGCATGAATCCCGGCCCGTTCGGCATGGCGCAGACCGGCGTGCCGTTCGGCGAAGTGGCGAGCGTTCGCGACTGGCTCGGCATCCGTGCAGCCATCGGCAAGCCACCGGCCGAGCACCCGAAGCGGCCGGTCAGCGGATTCGAATGTCACCGCGCCGAGGTCAGCGGACAGCGACTGTGGGGCTGGGCGCGGCGCCGCTTCGGCACCCCGGGCGCTTTTTTCGACCGCTTCTTCGTCGCCAACTACTGCCCGCTGCTTTTTCTCGAGGACTCCGGGCGCAATCTTCCGCTCGACAGGCTCGCGGGCGACGAGCAGCGAGCGATCGCCCGCCATTGCGACCACGCGTTGCGCGAGACGGTGCGCGTTCTGGCGCCGCGTTGCGTGCTCGGCATCGGGCGCTTCGCCGAGCGGCGCGCCGGCATCGCGCTCGCGGGGATGGGCGTCGATGTCGGCTGCATCCCGCACCCGAGCCCCGCCAGCCCCGCGGCCAATCGGGGCTGGGAAGAGCAGGCCGAGCGGGCGATTGCCGGCTGCGGGATCGAGCTGCCGGCGCCGGCGGTCACCGTGCCGGGTTCGCGGTGACGAACGGAGTCGGCGCCGGCCGTTTTCCGGCGTCCGGATTCAGCGCGACCGGCGGCGCTGCAGGCGAGCCATGCCCGCCAGGCTTGCCAGGCCGAGCAACATCGTCGACAACGGCTGCGGCTCGGGAACGGCCGTGACGCTGCCGTTGCCGATGCCGGCGCTGAATTCGAACTTGTAGTCGGCAGCATTCGCAAAGCCGGCGGCGAAGTCGAACCGGGGGTCCAGAAATGCGGCTGCCGCTCCGGGCCCGAGGTTGTTGGCGATGATGGTCATCATCGAGACCCCGTAGATCTGGTTCGCCATCAGAGACAGCGTAGTGAACGAGTCGTGCGAGCCGCAGGCCGCGAGGCTCGCGAAATAGCAGTTGCCGATGTCGATGGTCTGGTTGGCGACTGTCAGCGAAAAGCCCGCCTGCGCCGAGCCGGAGGCGGCCAGCGAATGCGCACTCGCGACGGAAACGGGCACGAGCGTGCCGGCCGGCCCGATGATCTGGAAGTAGTAGTTCAGGATCGCCTGCAGCCCGTCGGGGCAGTCGCTTCCCGACACCGAGAGTGCCGGCAGCGGCGTTGCGCTGATGGAAGCGGTGCCGCAGGCAAACGACGCGCTGGCGGGAAAGACGAAGAACGTATTCGAGACGTTGGTGTTGAAGGTTCCGCTCGCATCAGGCAGCGCCGCGGCGGCGGATTGCCATGCCGCGCAGAGCCAGAGCGCGAGAAACGCGAATCGGAACGAATGCGGCACGGTTCGGGCGGAGCGGGCGATGTTCATGGCGATCTCCTGGTGGACGGGCGTGGGGAGGACCGATCTGCTTCGTGAAGGCGAGCCGTTGTAGGCGGCATACCGTCACACGAGCGTCACGTCGTCGGGAGCGCGCCGCCGCTTGCCGGCGCGGCGAAATCAGAAGCGCGGCTCGATGGAGTCGCGCCGCGGGTCCGCCTCGGGCTCAGGTCGCCGATCGCGGGCTGGCGGTCGTCTCGTCGGTCAGCAGCGGCGGCGCGGCCGGCGCTGCGGCGGCGGCGCTCTGCTTGTGGTGGTCGGCACCGATGAAGAGATACATCGCCGGCACGACGAAGAGAGTGAACAGCGTGCCGATCGACAGCCCGGTGAAGATGACCAGGCCCATCGCGTAGCGGCCCGCAGCGCCTGCGCCCGAGGCGATGACGAGCGGGATGACGCCGAAGACCATCGCCGCCGTCGTCATCAGGATCGGTCGCAGGCGGATGCCGCTCGCCTCCTCGATGGCCTCGCGCTTGGTCTTGCCCGTTTTCTGCAGCTGGTTGGCGACCTCGACGATGAGGATGCCGTGCTTGCTGATCAGCCCCATCAGCGTCACCAGCCCGATCTGGGTATAGATGTTCACCGTCGTGAAGCCGAGGAAGATGAAGATGGTCGCCCCGAACAGGGCGAGCGGCACCGAGACGAGGATGACGACCGGGTCGCGGAAGCTCTCGAACTGCGCCGCCAGCGCCAGGAAGACGATGATGATCGCGAACGCCAGCGTCACGATGAAGCCGCCCGACTCCTGCACGAACTGGCGCGACTGGCCCGAGTAGTCGACGTTGTAGCCGCTCGGCGCCACCGCCTTGAGCGAGTCGCGCAACACCTGCAGCGTTTCGCCCTGCGAGGCGCCGGCGACGCCGGAGACCGTCACCGAGTTGAGCTGCTGGAAGCGGTTGATCGACTCCGGCACGATGTCGTACTTCAGATGCGCGACGGTGCTCGCGGGGATGAGGCCGGCGTTCGGCGTGCGGATGTAGAAGTCGAGCACGTTGCGCGGGTTCAGGCGGTCGACTTGCAGGACCTGCGGGATCACCTTGTACGAGCGTCCGGCGATCGAGAAGTAGTTGACGTAGCCGCCGCCGAGCGCCGCGCCGAGGGCGGCGCCGACGTCCTGCTGCGTCATGCCGAGCGCGGCGACCTTGTCGCGGTCGACCGCGAGCGTGGCCTGC
>DASXLD010000058.1:0-11111 GCA_036496385.1 Caldimonas sp.
CGGCCTCGGTCTGCGCCGCGTGCCACACCAATGACGGCTCGCGCGGCGTCGCGGCCAACCCGATCATCCAGGGCCAGCACCCGGAGTATCTCGTCAAGCAGCTGACGGAGTTCAAGGCCGGCAAGCGCGACAACGCCGTCATGAAGGCGATGGCAGCGCCGCTCAGCGAAGCCGACATGAGAAACGTCGCCGCCTTCTATGCGAGCAAGCAGCCGAAGCCTGGCTTTGGCAAGAACAAGGATCTCGTCGCGCACGGCGAGAAGATCTACCGGGGAGGCGTCGCCGACCGCGGCGTTCCGGCGTGCTCGGGATGCCACGGTCCGGCCGGCGCCGGCATCCCGGCGCAGTACCCGCGTCTCGCCGGCCAGCATGCCGACTACGTCGACGCCCAGCTGACCGCGTTTCGCGGCGGCGCGCGGCACAACAATGCTGTGATGAGCGCGGTCGCCGCCAGGCTCAACGACCGCGACATCAAGGCAGTCGCCGACTACATCGCCGGCCTGCGCTGAACGTCGCCGGCCGGCGGCGACGCTTCGGGCCTGAGGAGCAGCTCGTCGACACCGTAGAGCTTGGCGAGTGCCGCCAGCTTGGGCGGCACGCCGCGGACGGCGAACGCACGACCCCACGCGACCGCAAGCCGCTCGATCTCGAGCAGCACCGCGAGCGCCGCGGAGTCCAGGGTCTGCAGCGACGCCGCTTCGACGATCACCGGCCCTTCGCTGCCTTCGCCCTGCAGCGCCTGCTTGAGCATGCGCAGCGTCACCTGCGCTTCCCGCGACGTGAGGGTGGCCGGCAGCAGCAGCATCAGCTCTTGGTGGCCGCGGCGGCGGACTTGTTGCGCTCCGCCAGCTTGGCGATCAGACCGTCGATTCCGTTGGCGCCGATTTCCTGGGCGAAGCTGTTGCGGTAGTTCTCGACCAGCCAGACGCCGAGCACGTTGACGTCGTAGATCTTCCACGTGTCGCCCGCCTTCTCGAGGCGGTAGTCGAGCTGGATCGGGTCACCCTTGCCTCGGATCTCGGTCCGCACGACGACCTCCTGATCACTCGGCGAGGAGCGCATCGGCTTCAGCTCGACCTTCTGCTCGGCGCTGACCTGCGACAGCGCACCGGAATAGGTCCGGACGAGCAGGAGCTTGAATTCGTCCGCCAGCCGCTTCTGCTGCTCGGGCGTCGCCTGGCGCCAGTAGCGGCCGACCGCGGCCGCCGTCATGCGCTGGAAGTTGACGTAGGGCAGCACCTTCTGGTCGACGAGCGCGATCACCTTGCGCAGATCGCCGGCCCTGATCGTCTTGTCGGCCTTGACGGCCTCGAGGACATCGGTCGAGACCTCCTTGATGAGTTCCTCGGGGGCCTTCGCCTGCGCCTGCGCGCCGACGGCGGCGACGGAAAGGACTGCGGCCGTGAGCCAGCCGATCGTTCGCTTGATGGACATTGTTCGTTCCTTCGAGAAATGTGAGGGCGGGAGCGTGCGCGATGTTCAGGAACCCTGCTCGCGGCAGGGAACGCACCCTGCTCGAACAACGCGCGACGGTCGCCCGGGGTTCACAGAGGAGGCTGGACTCAGCCCGGTGCCGACGCCGGCGGCGGTGGCGCTGGCGGTGCCGAGGCGGCGGTCGCCGCGGCCGGCGGTGCATCGTTGCCCGCAGCTGCGCCGGCGGCCGCGGACGCCGCCTCTTCGGGCGCCGCCGGCGTCTCGGGAGCATCGCCGTCGAACACCAAGCTGCGGCGCCGCTGCAAGTAGGCGTCACGAATGAACGTGTACTTGTCCAAGGAAATGTCGTCGATGACACGCGTCGCGCCGAGCAGGCTCGAACGCTTATTGACGATCTGCAGCACCGTCATGCCGATCTTCGTGTTCGTCCCTTCGAAGAACGCCGTCGGCGTCGCCTGCCAATCGACGGGCAGCGCGACCGCGTCGCGCACGGTCGAAGGGCCGAGGATGGGCAGTACGAGATAGGCACCGGCGCCGACGCCGTAGCGGCCGAGCGTCTGACCGAAGTCCTCGTAGTGGTGATCGAGCCCCATCTCGGAGGCGACGTCGAGAACGCCGAACAGGCCGAACAGCGTGTTTGCGCCGACCCGCGTCGCGTCCTCGAAGCCGAGCTCGAACTTGCCCTGCAGCATGTTGTTGATCGCCGACCAGGCGTCGGCGAAGTTGCTGAAGAAGTTGCTCACGCCGCGGCGCATCGGTTGCGGGACGACGTTCGAGTAGGCCGTCGCGACCGGGATCAGCACGGCGTGGTCGACGTCCTCGTTGAAGTTGAAGACCTTGCGGTTCCACTTCTCCCACGGATCGAGACGCTGACCGGGGCCGCCACGCCCCTCGCGGATCGTCTGGCAACCGGCGAGCGCAACCACCGCCGCGAGCGCCATCGCGATCGTCGCGGTCCGCAGCATCGACGTCTTCACCTCTTTGCACCTCCTGGACCCGACGCGGCCGGAGCACTCGTCCCGCCGGCATCGGCTGCCTTGCTGAACAGGAACTGGCTGATCAGGCTCTCGAGCACCACGGCCGATTGTGTCTGTTTGATCTCGTCCCCGGCGACCCACATCTTGTCCGAAGCTCCGGGCTCGACGCCGACGTACTGGTCGCCGAGGAGTCCCGAGGTGAGGATTCGCAACGAAGAATCGCTCGGAAACTGGACGTCGCGCTGGATCGCGAGCTCGACAACGCCCTGGTAGAGCTTAGGGTCGAGCTTGATCGACGCGACGCGGCCGACCGTGACGCCGGCGCTGCGCACCGGCGCCCGGACCTTGAGCGCTCCGATGTTGTCGAAGTACGCCTTCAGCGTGTAGGTGTCGGCGCTGCTGAAGGTGCCGAGGTTGGCCGCCTTGAGGGCGAGGAAGACCAGCCCCGCCAACCCGAGCAGGACGAAGATGCCGACCAACATTTCTACGCTTTTCTTGCCCATCGATCGTTCCGGTGTGTGCGCGTTGAAGGGAAGACGAGCGCCGCTAGGGCGTCGAGAACATGAGCGCGGTGAGGACGAAGTCCATCATGAGGACGCCGAGAGAAGCGATGACGACGGTTCGCGTCGTGCCGTGCGCGACGCCTTCGGGAGTCGCCTCCGCTTCATAGCCCTGGTAGAGCGCGATGAAGGTGCAGATGAAGCCGAACACGACGCTCTTGACGATGCCGTTGCCGATGTCGCGGCGGACATCGACCCCCGATTGCATGATCGACCAGAAGTTGCCCGCATCTACGCCGATCAGGAGCACCGCGACGACGTAGGCGCCGAGGATGCCGATCGAGGAGAACAGGATCGCCAGGATCGGCATCGAGACGATGCCGGCGAGAAAGCGGGGGGCGAGCACGCGGCTCTTCGGGTCGACCGCCATCATGTCCATTGCCGCGAGCTGCTCGCCGGCCTTCATCAGGCCGATCTCGGCCGTCAGCGAGGTGCCGGCGCGACCGGCGAACAGCAGCGCCGTGACGACCGGCCCGAGCTCGCGAGTCAGCGACAGGTTGACGATCAGGCCGAGCGACTCTGCCGCGCCGTAGGTGACGAGCGCGTAGTACATCTGCAGCGCGAGGACGAAGCCGACCGCCAGCCCCGAGGCGAGGATGATGACGAGCGAGAGGTTGCCGATCGCGTGGATCTGCGCGACGACCAGGTAGGGGCGCCGCAATGCCGCCGGGCATGCGCGCAGGATGTCGACGAAGAAGGTGGCGTGGTGGCCGAGGATGCGCAGCACTTCGAGCGTGCGCCGGCCGACGGCAGCGATGGCGTCGGTCATCTCGCTTGCGCTCCATCGGCTGCCTCGCCGCTGCGACTCACGCGCTGACTCCGAAGTCTTCCGCGAGCGGCCTGGCCGGGTAGTGGAAACGCACCGGGCCGTCGGGCTCGCCACGGATGAACTGGCGCACTTCGGGATCCTGAGAGTCGGCGAGCTGCTTGGCGGTGCCGTGCGCGACCACCTTGCCCTGCGACGACATCAGATAGGCGTAGTCGCAGATCGAGAAGCACTCGTCGACGTCGTGCGAGACGAGGATCGACGTTGCGCCGGTGGTGTCGTTCAGCGTCCGGATGAGATTGGCGGCGATCGACATCGAGATCGGATCGAGCCCGGCGAACGGCTCGTCGTACATCAACAGCTCGGGGTCGAGCGCGATTGCGCGCGCGAGGGCGACGCGGCGCGCCATGCCGCCGGAAATCTCCGAGATGCGCAATGCCGCGGCACCGCGCAAGCCGACGGCGTTCAGCTTCATCAGCACGATGTCGCGGATCATCGTCTCCTCGAGATCGGTGTGCTCGCGCAGCGGGAATGCGACATTGTCGAAGACCGACAGGTCGGTGAACAGCGCACCGAACTGGAACAGCATCCCGAGCTTGCGTCTGAGTGCGAACAGCTGCTCCTCGTCGCGCGCATCGACGACCTGGCCGAAGGCGCGGACGCTGCCGGAGTTGGTCGGATAGACGCCGCCGATCAGGCGCAGCAGCGTCGTCTTGCCGCAGCCGGAGCCGCCGAGGATCGCGGTGACCTTGCCGCGGCCGAAGGTCAGCGAGACATCGTTGAGGACCGTCCGGCTGGCGTCGTAGCCGAAGACGACGTGGTCGATCTCGACCAGCGAATCGCTCGAGGGAATGCCGGTCGCTGCCGCGGTCGGGTGGAGCTCGGTCATCAGCGAGGCAGCTCGCTGAAGCCCATCAGATGCTCGTCGACCGCGCGCGCTGCCTGGCGACCCTCGCGAATCGCCCAGACGACGAGCGACTGGCCGCGACGAACGTCGCCCGCGGCGAACACCTTCGGCACGCTCGTCGCGTAGCCGCCGATGAGATCGGTGCTCGCCTTCGCGTTGCCGCGCCGGTCGCGCTCGACGCCGAACGACTCGAGCAAACTGGCGAGCGGGCTGACGAAGCCCATCGCGAGCAGGACGAGCTGGGTCGGGATGATCTGCTCGGTGCCCGGCACCTCGGTCATCTTGCCGCCCTGCCATTCGACGCGGACTGCCTTCAATGCAGTCAGCTTGCCACCCTCGCCGACGAACTCCTTGGTCGCGATCGCAAACTCGCGCTCGCAGCCTTCCTCATGGCTCGACGACGTCCGCAGCTTGGTCGGCCAGTACGGCCAGACCAGAGGCTTGTTCTCCTCGTCGGGCGGCATCGGCAGCAGCTCGAGCTGCGTCACGCTCCTGGCGCCGTGCCGGTTGCTCGTGCCGACGCAGTCGCTGCCGGTGTCACCGCCGCCGATGACGATCACGTCCTTGCCGTCGGCGCGGATCTGGCGCTCGACCTTGCCGCCGGCGTTGACCTTGTTCTGCTGCGGCAGGAACTCCATCGCGTAGTGGACGCCGTCGAGATCGCGTCCCGGCACCGGCAGCTCGCGCGAGCGCTCGGCGCCGGCGGCGAGGACGACCGCGTCGAACTGCGCCAGCAGCTCGTCGGCGCCGAGGTGCTCCTTCGACCAGTCGGTGACGACCTCGCCGGCGGCGCGCTCGCCGATCTCGACGCCGGCGCGAAAGACGACGCCCTCGGCCTCCATCTGGGCAATGCGGCGATCGATGTGCGATTTCTCCATCTTGAAGTCGGGGATGCCGTAGCGCAGCAAGCCGCCGATCGCGTCGTTGCGCTCGAACACGGTGACCGAGTGGCCGACGCGCGCGAGCTGCTGCGCGGCCGCGAGGCCAGCCGGCCCGGATCCGACGACGGCGACCGTCTTGCCGGTTTTCGTCGCCGGCGGGCGCGGCACGACGAAGCCTTCGGCCCAGGCGCGGTCGATGATCGCGTGCTCGATCGACTTGATGCCGACCGGATCGTCGTTGATGTTGAGCGTGCACGCGGCTTCGCACGGCGCCGGGCAGATGCGGCCGGTGAATTCGGGGAAGTTGTTGGTCGAGTCGAGCACCGCGAACGCGTTCTTCCAGTCGCTGCGGTAGACCAGGTCGTTGAAGTCCGGAATGATGTTGTTGACCGGGCAGCCGTGGTTGCAGAACGGAATGCCGCAGTCCATGCAGCGCGCGCTTTGCACCTTCGCATCTTCCTCGGTCAGCGTGAGGATGAACTCGCGGTGGTTCTTGACGCGCTCGGGCACCGGCTCGTGGTCTTCCTCCACGCGCGCGAAATCCATGAAACCGGTGACGTTGCCCATCGCTCTCGCTTCGTTGTTGTTCTTCGGATCCGGCCTTACTTGGGCACGGCGGTCTTGACCGTCTTGCCCGTGGTCCGGGCCTTGGCGATCGCATCCTCGGCAGCCGTCGTGGCGCGGATCTCGCCGAGCGCCGTCATCGCCTTCAGGCTGATCTCTGCCAGCGCGCGCTTGTACTCGTTCGGGAAGACTTTCACGAACTTCGGCAGCGCCTCGTTCCAGTGGTCGAGGATCTCGCGTGCACGCAGGCTGCCGGTCCACTGGTGGTGGTCGGCGATCAGCGACTTGAGCAGGACCTCGTCGGCCTGCTCGCGATGCCAGATCGCGCGCTCGAGCGACTTTTCCTGCTCGGCGACCGGCAGGACGCGGCCGAGCGAGACCATCGACGTGTTGCAGCGCGAGGTGAACTGGCCGTCCTCGTCGTAGACATAGGCGATGCCGCCGCTCATTCCGGCGGCGAAGTTGCGCCCGGTCTTGCCGAGGACGACGACGGTGCCGCTCGTCATGTACTCGCAGCCGTGATCGCCGGTGCCTTCGACGACCGCCGTCGCGCCCGACAGACGCACCGCGAAGCGCTCGCCGGCGACGCCGCGCAGGAACGCTTCGCCGCTGGTCGCGCCGTAGAGCACGGTATTGCCGACGATGATGTTCTTGGTCGCGTCACCGCGGAAATCGATGCTCGGCCGGATCGCGAGCCGCCCGCCCGAGAGGCCCTTGCCGGTGTAGTCGTTGGCGTCGCCAATCAGGTAGATCGTGATGCCCTGGGCGAGGAAGGCGCCGAAGCTCTGCCCGCCCGTGCCTTCCATCTGGATGAAGATCGTCTGGTCGGGCAGCCCCTGCGGATGACGCCGGATCAGCTCGCCCGAGAGCATCGCGCCGACGGTGCGGTTGACGTTTCTCACGTGCTCGAGGATCTGCACCTTCTCGCCGCGCTCGAGCGCCGGCGCGCACTTCTCGATCAGGCGCACGTCGAGCGCCTTGGCGAGCCCGTGGTCCTGCGCCTCGACATGACGGCGCGCGACCTCGGGCGGCGCCGTCGGCGCCTGCAACAGCCGACTGAAGTCGAGACCGCGCGCCTTCCAGTGGGCGATGCCCTTCTTCGTGTCGAGCAGGTCGACGCGGCCGATCAGCTCGTCGAAGCTGCGCACGCCGAGCTCGGCCATGATCGCGCGCGCTTCCTCGGCGACGAAGAAGAAGAAGTTGACGACGTGCTCGGGGCGGCCCGCGAACTTCGCGCGCAGCACCGGGTCCTGCGTCGCCACCCCCACCGGGCAGGTGTTGAGGTGGCACTTCCTCATCATGATGCAGCCCTCGGCGATGAGCGGCGCGGTCGCGAAGCCGAACTCGTCGGCGCCGAGCAAGGCGCCGATGACGACGTCGCGGCCGGTCTTCATCTGGCCGTCGGTCTGGACGCGGATCCGCCCGCGCAGCCGGTTCAGCACCAGCGTCTGCTGTGTCTCGGCAAGGCCGAGCTCCCAGGGCGTTCCCGCGTGCTTGATCGAGCTCCAGGGCGACGCGCCGGTGCCGCCGTCGTGGCCGGCGATCACGACGTGGTCGGCCTTCGCCTTGGCGACGCCGGCGGCGACCGTGCCGACGCCGACTTCGGAGACGAGCTTGACGCTGATGCTCGCCTGCTGGTTGGCGTTCTTCAGGTCGTGGATCAGCTGCGCCAGGTCCTCGATCGAATAGATGTCGTGGTGCGGCGGCGGCGAGATCAATCCGACTCCCGGCACCGAATAGCGCAGCCGGCCGATGTATTCGCTGACCTTGCCGCCGGGCAGCTGCCCGCCCTCGCCCGGCTTGGCACCCTGCGCCATCTTGATCTGCAGCTGGTCGGCGGAAACGAGGTACTCGGTCGTGACGCCGAAGCGGCCCGACGCGACCTGCTTGATCTTCGAGCGCAGCGAGTCGCCTTGCTTCAGCGGGAAGTCGACCACGATGTCGCCCTTGCCGATGATGTCGCCGAAGTGCGTGCCTTCGGCGATGACTTCGCCCTTCATCTCGGCGCGGTAGCGCGCCGGATCCTCGCCGCCTTCGCCGGTGTTCGACTTGCCGCCGATCCGGTTCATCGCGATGGCGAGCGTCGCGTGTGCCTCGGTCGAGATCGAGCCGAGCGACATCGCGCCGGTGGAGAAGCGCTTGACGATCTCCGCCGCCGGCTCGACCTCGTCGAGCGGAATCGACCGCGCCGGGTCGACGACGAGCTCGAACAGGCCGCGCAGCGTCATCAAGCGCTCGGACTGGTCGTTGATGAGGCGCGCGTATTCCTGGTAGGTCTCGTAGCGGTTCGCGCGCACACCGTGCTGCAGCTTGGCGATCGCGTCGGGCGTCCACATGTGCTCCTCGCCGCGCACGCGCCACGCGTACTCGCCACCCGCATCGAGCATGCCGGCGAGCACCGGGTCGTCGCTGAACGCGGCGCGGTGCATGCGGATCGTCTCTTCGGCGACGCCGAAGATGTCGATCCCGCCGACCTGGCTCGCGGTGCCGCGGAAGTACTTGTCGACCAGCGCCTTCTCGAGGCCGACCGCCTCGAACAGCTGCGCGCCGCAGTACGACATGTAGGTCGACACGCCCATCTTGGACATGATCTTCGAGAGGCCCTTGCCGATCGCCTTGATGTAATTGGCGACCGCCTTCGCGCCGGCGAGATCCTCCGGAAGCTCCTTCTGCAGCGCGGCGAGCGTTTCGAACGCGAGGTACGGGTGGACCGCCTCGGCGCCGTAGCCGGCGAGCACCGCGAAGTGATGGACCTCGCGCGCAGAGCCGGTCTCGACGACAAGGCCGGCGGTCGTGCGCAGCCCCTCGCGGACGAGGTGCTGGTGCACCGCCGACAGCGCGAGCGCTGCCGGCAGAGCGACGTGCTCGCGATCCATCGCCCGGTCCGTGAGGATCAGGATGTTGTGGCCGCTCCTGATCGCATCGACGCTCTCGGCGCACATCGACGCGAGCTTCGCCTCGACCGCCTCGGCGCCCCAGGCGAGCGGATACGTGATGTCGAGCTCGTAGCTCTGGAACTTCGCGCCGGTGTGGGCGGCGATCGAGCGCAGGCGCGCCATGTCGTCGGCGTCGAGAACCGGTTGCGCGACCTCGAGGCGCATCGGCGGATTGACGGCGTTGATGTCGAGCAGGTCGGGCTTCGGCCCGATGAACGACACGAGCGACATGACGATCGACTCGCGGATCGGATCGATCGGCGGGTTCGTCACCTGGGCGAACAGCTGCTTGAAGTAGTTGTAGAGCGGCTTGTTCTTGTCCGAGAGAACGGCGAGCGGCGAGTCGTTGCCCATCGAGCCGACGCCCTCCTCGCCGGCCTGCGCCATCGGGCTCATCAGGAACTTGATGTCTTCCTGCGTGTAGCCGAACGCCTGCTGGCGGTCGAGGATCGTCTCGCTGAACTGGCTCGGCATGGCCCCTGCGGGCAGGTCCTCGAGCTTGATGCGGACGCTGTCGACCCATTGCCGGTACGGCTTGGCGGACGCGAACTGGTTCTTCAGCTCCTCGTCGTCGACGATGCGTCCCTGCTCGAAGTCGATCAGGAACATCTTGCCCGGCTGCAGACGCCACTTCTTGGTGATCCTGCCCTCCGGGATCGGCAGCACGCCGCTCTCGGATGCCATGACGACGAGCCCGTCGTCGGTGACGCAATAGCGCGCCGGACGGAGGCCATTGCGGTCGAGCGTGGCGCCGATCTGGCGCCCGTCGGTGAAGACCATCGCCGCCGGGCCGTCCCACGGCTCCATCATGGCCGCGTGGTACTCGTAGAACGCACGCCGGCGCGCATCCATCGCCGTGTGCTGCTCCCACGCCTCGGGGATCATCATCATCACGGCGTGCGCGAGCGAATAGCCACTCATCGTCAGCAGCTCGAGCGCGTTGTCGAACGTCGCGGTGTCGCTCTGCCCCTCGAAGGTGATCGGATAGAGCTTGTGCAGGTCGGCGCCGAGGACGGGCGACTTCATGACGCCCTCGCGCGCGCGCATCCAGTTGAAGTTGCCCTTGACGGTGTTGATCTCGCCGTTATGCGCGACCATCCGGTACGGATGCGCGAGCGGCCACTCGGGAAAGGTGTTGGTCGAGAAGCGCTGGTGGACGAGCGCGAGCGCCGTCGTCAGGCGCGGGTCGGCGAGGTCTTTGTAGTACTTGCCGACCTGGTCGGCGAGCAGCAGCCCCTTGTAGATCACCGTGCGGCAGCTCATGCTCGGCACGTAGTACTCGCGGCTGTGGGTGAGCTTAAGCGCCTGAATCGCGCTGGACGCGGTCTTGCGGATGAGGTAGAGCTTCCTCTCGAGCGCGTCGGGGACGATGACGTCGGGACCACGGCCGATGAAGAGCTGCCGAATGATCGGCTCCTTGGCGCGCACGGCCGGCGACATCGGCATCTCGGCGTCGACCGGGACGTCGCGCCAGCCGAGGACGACCTGGCCCTCGGTGCGCACGGCGCGCTCGAGCTCCTGCGTGCAGGCAAGGCGCGAGGCGTGTTCCTTCGGCAGGAACACCATGCCGACGCCGTACTCGCCGGGCGCCGGAAGGGCCACGCCTTGAGTCGCCATCTCGGCGCGATAGAAGTCGTCCGGGATCTGGATCAGGATGCCGGCGCCGTCGCCCATCAGCGGATCGGCGCCCACCGCGCCGCGGTGGTTCAGGTTCTCGAGGATCTTGAGCCCCTGCGTCACGATCGCGTGCGACTTTCGCCCCGCGATGTGGGCGACGAAGCCGACGCCGCAAGCGTCGTGCTCGTACTCTCGCGCGTAGAGCCCCAAGGCCCCGGCGACGTCCACTTCTGCCTGCGGCGTCAAGCGCCCGCTCTCGATTTCGCCCACGGCGTGCCCCGACTTTTCCATCGAGGACGAAGAATACCGCAGTGCAGCAATTCCGCCGCCGCCGAGGGCGCTCAGTAGGTGCGTCCTGACACCCGGGCGCCACGGTTGATCGGCACGAACTGGACCTCGACCGTGATCTGGCTCTTGACCGGCGTGCCCGCGGCCATTCCGGGCGCGAAGCGCGCCTTTGCGAACGCAT
>DASXLD010000059.1:0-45111 GCA_036496385.1 Caldimonas sp.
CGACCTCCTGCGCCGTGAGCACGCCGGCGCGACGGTCGCGCGCTTCGAGTTCAAGGCGATGCGCCCGCTGTTCGACCTGCATCCGTTCGGGCTCTGCGGCCGGCCCGACGGCGCACGGCGCTTTGCGCTCTGGGCACGCGACCACGAAGGCGGCCTGGCGATGCAGGCGAGCGCCGAGGTCGCCTGACGTCGCAAAGCGGGGAAGTGGCCATGCTCAAGAGCGCGTCCGATCGCTTCCAAGACCTGCGTGACGCCGTGCGCGGGCTCTGCGCCGGGTTTCCCGACAGCTATCACCGCGAGATCGACACCCAGCGCGCCTATCCGGAAGCGTTCGTCGACGCGCTGACGAAAGCCGGCTGGCTCGCCGCCCTGATCCCGCAGCAGTACGGCGGCTCGGGCCTCGGCCTCGCCGAGGCGACGGTGATCATGGAGGAGATCAACCGCAGCGGCGGCAACGCCGGTGCCTGCCACGGCCAGATGTACAACATGGGCACGCTGCTGCGCCACGGCAGCGACGCGCAGAAGCAGCTCTACCTGCCGAAGATCGCGAGCGGCGAATGGCGGCTGCAGTCGATGGGCGTCACCGAGCCGACCAGCGGCACCGACACGACGGCGATCCGGACCACTGCCGTCAGGCGCGGCGACCGTTACGTCGTCAACGGCCAGAAGGTGTGGATCTCGCGCGTCCAGCACAGCGACTGGATGATCCTGCTGGCGCGGACGACGCCGCTCGCCGAGGTCAAGAAGAAGACCGAAGGGATGTCGATCTTCATGGTCGACCTGCGGCAGGCGGAACAGAGCGGCATGACCGTGCGGCCGATCGCCAACATGGTCAACCACGAAACCAACGAGCTGTTCTTCGAGAACCTCGAGATCCCGGCCGAGAACCTGATCGGCGCGGAAGGCAAGGGCTTCAGGTACATCCTCGACGGGCTGAATGCCGAGCGCACGCTGATCGCCGCCGAATGCATCGGCGACGGCTGGTGGTTCATCGACCGGGTCACGAAGTACGCGAGCGAACGCGTCGTCTTCGGTCGGCCGATCGGTCAGAACCAGGGCGTGCAGTTCCCGATCGCCGAGGCCTACATCGAGGTCGCCGCCGCCAACCTGATGCGCTTTCGCGCCTGCGAGCTGTTCGACGCCCAGTTGCCGTGCGGCGCCGAGGCCAACCTGGCCAAGTACCTCGCCGCCAAGGCGAGCTGGGAAGCGGCCAACGCGTGCCTGCAGTTTCACGGCGGCTTCGGCTTCGCGCACGAATACGACGTCGAGCGCAAGTTCCGCGAGACGCGCCTTTACCAGGTCGCACCGATCTCGACCAATCTCATCCTCAGCTACGTCGCCGAGCACGTGCTCGGCCTGCCGCGCTCGTTTTGATGTCTGCCCTGACGCTCTCTTCGTTCGCTGCCCCCCGAGGGGGCGCGGCCGTCCTTGTGGCGGCCCGGCGGCCGGCCGGCCAGCGATGAAGCCGCTCGCCGGCATCACCGTCGTCACTCTCGAGCAGGCGGTCGCGGCGCCGTTCTGCACGCGCCAGCTCGCCGACCTCGGCGCCCGCGTGATCAAGGTCGAGCGGCCCGGCAGCGGCGACTTCGCGCGCGGCTACGACAGCCGCGTCAAGGGCCTCGCGTCGCACTTCGTCTGGACCAACCGCAGCAAGGAAAGCCTCTCGCTCGACCTCAAGCACGTCGAGGCCCGAGGCATCCTCGATCGTCTTCTCGGCCGCGCCGATGTCCTGGTGCAAAACCTCGCACCCGGCGCGGCGGCGCGCATGGGGCTGTCGCACGAGCTGCTCGCGCCGACGCATCCCGCCTTGATCGTCTGCGACATCTCGGGCTATGGCGACGATCCCGCGCGGCCCGGGCCGTACCGTGACAAGAAGGCCTACGACCTGCTGATCCAGAGCGAGTCGGGCTTTCTCTCGATCACCGGAACGCCGGACGAGCCGGTCAAGGCCGGCTGCTCGATCGCCGACATCGCCGCCGGCATGTACGCGTACAGCAGCGTCCTCGCCGCACTCATCGAGCGCGGTCGCACCGGCCGCGGCAGAAGGATCGACATCTCGCTGCTCGAGAGCATGGTCGAGTGGATGAGCTATCCGCTCTACTACGCGTTCGACGGCGCCGCCGCACCGCCGCGCAGCGGCGCGGCGCACGCGACGATCTATCCGTACGGCCCGTTTCCTGCCGGTGACGGCGGCATCGTCATGCTCGGCCTGCAGAACGAGCGCGAGTGGCAGGTCTTCTGCGAACGCGTCCTCGGCCAGCCGGCGCTGACCCGCGATCCGCGCTTCGCGTCGAACGCGGCGCGCACGGTCGCGCGCGACGTGCTGCGCGACCTCATCGCCCGGACGTTCGCCGCGCTCAGCGTCGAAGAGGTCGTCGCGCGGCTCGACGCGGCGCAGATCGCCAACGCGCGCGTCAACACGATGGCCGACGTCTGGCGCCATCCCCAGCTGCAGGCGCGCGGCCGCTGGACCGAGGTCGAGACGCCGTCCGGCGCCGTGCCGGCGCTGCTGCCGCCCGGCGCAGAGAGCGGCGACGAGGTCCGCATGGACGCGGTCCCGGCGCTCGGCGCGCACACCGACGCGCTGCTCGCCGAGATCGGTCTCGACGATGCGACGATCGCGCGCCTGCACCGGGAAAACGCCGTCTAGGCAGGTCGCGGCCGGGCCTCGGTCGTGGGGTAGACCTCGATTGCACGCATTTTTCGCAATCGCTAAGGTGTTCCGGACCCAGGGTCGCGCCCGCGAAACGCTCGGCCGGCTCATTCACGAACCTTAGGAGACACGAGATGAAGGTGTTCGCAACCATCGGAGCCGGCGTGCTCGCGCTGGCGTGCGCGGTCGGCGCCGCGCAGGCGCAAATGGTGATCAAGTTCAGCCACGTCGTCGCCGAGAACACGCCCAAGGGCCAGGCGGCGCTGAAGTTCAAGGAGCTGGCCGAGAAGAAGCTGCCCGGCAAGGTGACCGTCCAGGTCTTCCCGAACTCGCAGCTGTTCGGCGACGCCAAAGAGGTCGAGGCGCTGCTGCTCGGCGACGTCCAGTTCATCGCCACATCGCTCTCGAAGTTCGACCGCTACACGAAGAAGATCCAGGTCTTCGACCTGCCGTTCCTGTTCGAGGACGTCGACGCCGTCGACCGCTTCCAGTCGAGCCCCGAGGGCAAGGCGCTGCTCGAGATCATGAAAGGCCGCGGCCTGCTCGGCCTCGCCTATTGGCACAACGGCATGAAGCAGCTCTCCGACAACAAGGATCAGCTGAAGCGGCCGGAGGACGTCAAGGGGTTGAAGTTCCGCATCCAGCAATCCGACGTCCTCGAAGCGCAGTTCCGGGCCCTCGGTGCGAACCCGCAGAAGATGGCGTTCAGCGAGGTCTACCAGGCGCTGCAGACCGGCGTCGTCGACGGCCAGGAGAACACCTGGTCGAACATCTACTCGCAAAAGTTCTTCGAGGTCCAGAAGACGATCGCCGAGACCAACCACGGTGTCATCGACTACATGGTGGTGACGAACGCGAAGTGGTGGGACGGCCTGCCGCCCGACATCAAGAAGGGCCTCTCGGAGGCGATGGCGGAAGCAACGACGTACGGCAACAAGATCGCCAACGACATCAACGAAAACGACAAGAAGCGCATCGCCGAAGCCGGCAAGGCGAAGATCCAGAAGCTCAGCAAGGATGACCTCGCTGCCTGGCGGAAGGCGATGGAGCCGGTCTGGAAGAAGTTCGAAGGCGACATCGGCAACGACCTGATCGAGGCGGCGCTGAAGGCCAACAAGTAGCGCACCGGGTTGCTTTCGCCGCGCGACCGCTTCATGCGCTGGCTCGAACGCCTCGAGGAAGGCCTGATCGCCTTCCTCATGGCGGCCATGACGCTGGTCACGTTCGTCCAGGTCGTCGCGCGCTACGTCTTCAACTACAGCTTCGTCTGGGCGCTCGAACTCAATACCGTCTTCTTCGCCTGGCTGATCTTCGTCGGCATGTCGTACGGCGTTCGCGTCGGCGCCCACATCGGCATCGACGCCGTCGTCAAGCAGCTCGGCCCGGCCGCTGCGCGCGTTTTCGGCATGGTCAGCGCGGCGCTCTGCATCGTCTATGCGCTGATCGTGCTGTTCGGCGGCTGGCGCTACGTGCACACGATATTCGAAG
Organism: Caldimonas sp.; assembly: GCA_036496385.1. Taxonomy (GTDB): domain Bacteria; phylum Pseudomonadota; class Gammaproteobacteria; order Burkholderiales; family Burkholderiaceae_C; genus Schlegelella_A. The sequence goes on from DASXLD010000059.1 coordinate 4,142, forward strand.
TCGGCATCGACATGGATGACCTGCCAATCCCGCAGTGGCCGCCGCGCACGGTCGTGCCGCTCGGCTTCGCCCTGCTTGCGCTGCGCTTTGGCCAGGCGTTCGTCCGCCTCTGGCGCGGCGACACGACGCGGCTGCTGGCCGACGAAGCGGAGGACGCCCTCAAGCTCCGCGAAACCGGCGGCGTTCCGCCCGGTGAGGTGCGCGAGTGACGACGGCGGCCCTGTTCGCGATGCTCGCGATCTTCATGGTGCTCGGCATGCCGGTCGCCATCGCCCTCGGGCTCTCCTCGCTGCTGACGATCCTCTTCTTCGCCCACGACTCGCTCGCATCGCTCGCCCTCAAGCTGTACGAGACGTCGGAGCAGTTCACGCTGCTGGCGATCCCGTTCTTCATCCTCGGCGGCACGTTCATGACGACGGGCGGCGTCGCCAAGCGGATGATCCGCTTCGCCAACGCCTGCATCGGCCACCTGCGCGGCGGCCTGGCCATGGCCTCGGTGCTCGCGTGCATGCTGTTCGCTGCGGTCTCGGGGTCGTCGCCGGCGACGGTCGTCGCGGTCGGCTCGATCGTCATCGCCGGCATGGTCAAGGCCGGCTACCCGCAGAACTTCGCCGCCGGCGTGATCTGCAACGCTGGCACGCTCGGGATCCTGATCCCGCCGTCGATCGTCATGGTCGTCTACGGCGCAGCGACCGAGACCTCGGTCGGCCAGCTGTTCATGGCCGGCGTCGTCCCCGGCATCGTCCTCGGGTTGCTGCTGATGGTCGCGATCTACGTGCGCGCGCGCATCCTCGCACTGCCCAAGCAGCCGCGCGCCGAGGTTCGCGACATCGTCGTCTCCGGCCGCGAGTCGCTCTGGGGGCTGATGCTGGTCGTCATCATCCTCGGCGGCATCTACGGCGGCGTCTTCACACCGACCGAGGCGGCCGCCGTCGCCGCGGTCTACGCCTTCTTCATCGCCGTGTTCGTCTATCGCGACATCGGCATGAAGGACGTGCCGCGCGTCCTCGTCGACTCGGGCAAGGTGACGGTGATGCTGATGTTCATCATCGCCAACGCGCTGCTGTTCGCGCACGTCCTGACGACCGAGCGCATCCCGCAGGCGATCGCCGAGACGATCGTCGGCTGGGGCATGCCGGCGTGGCAGTTCCTGGTGGTCGTCAACGCCCTGCTGCTGGTCGCCGGCATGTTCATGGAGCCGACCGGGATCATCCTCATCATGGCGCCGATCCTGTTCCCGATCGCGAGCCGCCTCGGCATCGACCCGGTGCACCTGGGCATCATCATGGTCGTCAATCTCGAGATCGGCATGGTCACGCCGCCGATCGGGCTGAACCTGTTCGTCACGTCGGGGATCACCGGAATGTCGATCGCGCGCGTCGTCCGCGCCGCGTTGCCGTGGTCGCTCGTCCTGCTCGGCTTCCTGGTCGTCGTCACCTATGTGCCGTCGCTCACCTTGTGGCTGCCGAAGCTGATGTTCTGAGGCCGGCACTGTCCGGCCGCCCTGCGATCGCGTTCGCGTGCGCGCACCTGACCGACGAGCGCCTGTTCGCTCCGCAGATCACCGCGCTCACGGCCGACTTCGACTGCCGCGCCCTCGTCTTCCGTGACCAGGACTCGCTCGGCGCGATGGCCGAGGCCCTGCTCGCCGCGGCGCCGCCCCGCTTCACGCTGGTCGGCCTCTCCCTCGGCGGCTATGTCGCCTTCGAGGTTCTGCGGCGCGCCGCCGGGCGCGTCGAGCGCGTCGCGCTGCTCGACACGACTGCCGCTGCAGACAGCCAGACGCGGCGTGCCGGCCGCCTCGCCGACATCGCCAAGGTCGAGGCCGGCGGCATCGACGCGCTCATCCCCGAGTTGCCGAAGCGCTGGCTCCTGCCGGCGCACGCGAGCCGCGCCGATCTCGTCGCCTTGATGGCGAGCATGGCGCGCAGCGTCGGCGGACGCGGTCAGCGCAACCAGCAACAGGCGATGCTCGGCCGGCCCGACTCGCTCGCCGACCTGGAACGCGTGCGCGTGCCGACGCTGGTGCTCTGCGGCGAGCAGGACCCGGTGACGCCGGTCGCCGACCACGCGGCGATCGCGGCGCGCATCGCCGGCGCGCGCTTCGAGCGCATCGCCGACTGCGGCCACCTGTCAACCCTCGAGCAGCCGGACGCGGTGAGCCGCGTTCTGGCCGACTGGCTGGCGGCGACCGCGCGCTGAGCAGCGCGGCCGCAGCGACCTATTCGATCGCCTTGACCATGTCCTCGACGACCTTCTTGGCATCGCCGAAGACCATCATCGTCTTGTCCATGTAGAAGAGCTCGTTGTCGAGGCCGGCGTAGCCGGCGGCCATCGAGCGCTTGTTGACGATCACGGTCTTGGCCTTGTAGGCCTCGATGATCGGCATGCCGTAGATCGGGCTGCCCTTGGTGTGCGCGGCGGGGTTGACGACGTCGTTGGCGCCGAGGATGACGGCGACGTCGACCTGGCCGAGCTCGCCGTTGATGTCTTCCATCTCGAACACCTGGTCGTACGGAACCTCGGCCTCGGCGAGCAGCACGTTCATGTGGCCCGGCATGCGGCCGGCGACCGGATGGATCGCATACTTGACGGAGACGCCTTTCTCGATCAGCTTGGTCGCGAGCTCCTTGACCGCGTGCTGCGCACGCGCGACCGCAAGGCCGTAGCCGGGGACGATGACGATGGTCTCGGCGTTGCCGAGGAGGAACGCGGCGTCATCGGCGCTGCCGCTCTTGACCGGGCGCTGCTCGGTCTTGCCCGCGACCGGGCCGCCCTCGCCGCCGAAGCCGCCGAGGATGACGTTGAAGAACGAGCGGTTCATCGCCCGGCACATGATGTAGCTGAGGATCGCACCCGACGAGCCGACCAGCGAGCCGGCGATGATCAGCATCGAGTTGTTGAGCGAGAAGCCGATGCCCGCCGCCGCCCAGCCCGAGTAGCTGTTGAGCATCGAGACGACGACCGGCATGTCGGCGCCGCCGATCGGGATGATGATGAGGACGCCGAGCAGGAAGGCGATCGCCAGCACGAGATAGAAATCGAACCGGCTCTCGGTCAGCGTGTAGCCGACGATGAAGACGACCATCGCGATCGCCAGCGCGAGGTTCAGCCAGTGCTGCCCCTTGAACGTCACCGGCGCGCCCTGGAAGACGCGGATCTTGTACTTGGCCGAGAGCTTGCCCCAGGCGATCACCGAGCCGCTGAACGTGATCGCGCCGATCGCCGCGCCGAGGATCAGCTCGAGCCGGTTGCCGGTCGGGAGCGGGTCGATCACGCCGCCCGCCGCCGGCCGCGCGACGATGCCGAACGCGTACGGCTCGACTGCGGCGGCGACGGCGATGAAGACCGCCGCCATGCCGATCATGCTGTGGAAGAACGCGACCAGCTCGGGCATCTGCGTCATCTGCACGGTGCGCGCGCGCCACGTCCCGTAGCCGCCGCCGACGACCAGCCCGAGCACGATCCAGCCGAGGCCGACCGCGGTCGACAGCTGGTACGACTGGATCAGCTTGACGATCAGCGCCGCCGTCGTCAGCGCCGCGATCGCCATGCCGACCATGCCGAACAGGTTGCCGCGGATCGACGTCGTCGGGTGCGACAGGCCCTTCAAGGCCTGGATGAAGCAGATGCTCGCGACCAGGTAGAGCAGCGTGACGACGTTCAAGCTCACGCTTTTTTCTCCGGCGCAGCGATCGCCTTCGGCTTGTCCTTCTTCCTGAACATCTCGAGCATCCGCCGCGTCACCAGGAAGCCGCCGAAGACGTTGACCGCGGCGAGCGCGACCGCGAGCACACCCATCGTCTTGCCGAGCGGCGTCTCGGTGAGCGCGGCGGCGAGCATGGCGCCGACGATGACGATCGCCGAGATCGCGTTCGTCACCGCCATCAGCGGCGTATGCAGCGCCGGCGTCACGGTCCAGACGACGTGGTAGCCGACGTAGATCGCGAGCACGAAGATGATCAGGTTGATGACAGTGTGGGAGACGACGTCCATGGCCTACTTTCGCTTGACTTCGCCGCCCTGCGTCATCAGGCACGCGGCGACGATGTCGTCCTCCATCGGAACGGCGAAGCCGCCTTCCTTGGTCAGGACGAGCTTGAGGAAATCGAGGACGTTCCTCGCGTAGAGGGCGGAGGCGTCGGCGCCGACGCGGGCGGCGAGGTTGGTCTCGCCGACGATCGTGACGCCGTGCTGGACGACGGTGCGGTCGGCAACGCTCAGCGGCGTGTTGCCGCCGACGCCGTCGGGGCCGCGGCCGGCGGCGAGGTCGACGATGACCGAGCCCGGCTTCATCGCCTTGACCATCTCCTCGGTGACGAGGACCGGTGCGGCGCGGCCCGGGATGAGCGCGGTCGTGACGACGATGTCGGCGAGGGCGACCCGCTTGCCGACCTCGACCTTCTGCCGGTCGAGCCAGCTCTGCGGCATCGGCCGCGCATAGCCGCCGACGCCTTCGGCGGCTTCCTTCTCCTCGGCGGTCTCGTACGGGACGTCGATGAACTTGGCGCCGAGCGACTCGACCTGTTCCTTGACGCTCGGCCGCACGTCGCTCGCCTCGATCACCGCGCCGAGCCGCTTGGCAGTCGCGATCGCCTGCAGCCCGGCGACGCCGACGCCGAGGATGACGACGCGCGCCGCCTTCACCGTTCCGGCGGCGGTCATCAGCATCGGCAGGAAGCGCTGGTAGCTGTCGGCGGCGACGATCACGGCCTTGTAGCCGGCGATGTTGGCCTGGCTCGACAGCACGTCCATGCTCTGTGCGCGCGTCGTCCGCGGCGCCGCCTCGAGCGCGAAGCTCGTCAACCCGGCGGCGGCGAGTGCGTCGAGGCCGGCGCGGTCGAACGGGTTGAGCATGCCGACGACGTTGGTGCCGGGCTTCATCAGGTTGAGCTCGTCTGCGCTCGGTGTGCGGACCTTGAGCACGAGCTCGCAGCCGAAGGCGCCGGCGCGATCGCTGATCTCGGCGCCGACGGCGCTGTAGCCGGAGTCGATCGCGCTCGCCGCGACCCCGGCGCCCGCTTCGACGCGCACCGTGTGGCCGAGCGCGGTCAGCTTCTTGGCCGTCTCCGGCGTCACGGCGACGCGCGTTTCGCCGGCGGCCGTCTCGCGCGGCACCCCGATCAACATGTTCTTGTCCCCTCGCCGGCCCTGGAATGGCGCGAGCTTACAAGAAAGGCCATCGAGACCTGGCGTCGGCGCGCGCGCATGCAGCGCTAGCATCGCCGTCATGGCTGCACGCTGGAAGCCGAGCGTCACTGTCGCGGCGATTGCCAGCCGACCGCGCGGCGGCCAGGCGGGAATCGACGAGTACCTCCTGGTCGAGGAAGAGACCGCGGCCGGACTGCGGATCAACAATCCGGCCGGCCACCTCGAAGCCGGCGAATCGCTCGCCGAGGCGGTCGTTCGCGAAGTCCTCGAGGAGACGGCGATGCCGTTCGTCCCCGAGCGGCTCGTCGGCGTCTACCTCGCCCACGTCGACGCCGCGGCAGGCGACGACGACGACGTCACCTACCTGCGCTTTGCCTTCGCCGGCGCGGCCGGCGCCGCCGATCCTCTGCGCCGCCTCGACGACGGCATCGTCGGCACCCTCTGGCTGACGCTCGACGAGCTGCGCGCCTGCCGCGACCGGCACCGCAGCGTTCTCGTCCTGCGCTCGATCGAGGACGCCGCCGCAGGCTGCGCGGTTCCGCTCGATCGCATCGTCACCGATGGCAGCGTGCGCCGGCCGGCGCGACGGAGCTCGACGCGATGACGGGGTCGGCCGCAAGGCGCGGCGTTGCCGCCGACGCGCCGTTCAGCGTCGCCCACCGCCGGCGAGGCGCACAATTCGCGAGCCCGACGCTCTGGTCGGCGACCGTCGACTGGACCGTCTGCGCCGCACTTTTCCTGCCGCTCGTATGTCGACCGACGACGCCCAGCCGCTGAGCGTCGCCGAGTCGTCGGCAGTTCCGCGCCGCGTCTTGCGGCCTCGCGTTCTCGGCGCGCTCGCCGTGTTCGCCTGGCTCGCCTTTTCGCTCGGCCTGCATCCGCTCACCGTGCCCGACGAAGGACGCTACGCCGGCGTCGCCTGGGAGATGCTGCGCTCGGCAGACTGGATCGTGCCGACGGAGAACGGGCTGCCGTTCTTCCACAAGCCGCCGCTCTTCTACTGGCTGACGGCATCGTCGATGCAAGTCTTCGGCGTCGGTCCCGCCGCGGCGCGCGTCGCGCCTCTGCTTGCCGCGCTGGCCGCGATGCTCGGCGTCCACGCGGTGACGCGCCGGCGCGCCGGCGAGGCGGTCGCCGATGCAGCGGTGGTCGTGACGGCGACGCTGCCCTTCTTCTTCGTCGCCGCGCAGTACGCCAACCTCGACATGCTGGTTGCCGCCTTCATCGCGCTTGCGGTCGTGTTTGCCGCCGACGCCGCACTCGACCTCGGCCGCGGTGCACCGCACCGCAAGGCGCTCGTCATGGCGTGGGCGTGCGCGGCGCTCGGTGTCCTCGCCAAGGGTTTGATCGGCGTCGTCCTGCCCGGGCTCGTCATCGTGGTCTGGCTCGTCGCCGCCGGCCGCTGGCGAACGATCCCGCGCCTGCTGTCGCCGCTCGGCCTCGCTGCTTTCGTGCTTGTCGCAGCGCCCTGGTTCGTCGCCGTGCAGCAGCGATACCCGGAGTTCGCCCACTACTTCTTCATCCACCACCACTTCGAACGATTCACCGAGACCGGCTTCAACAATCCGCAGCCGTGGTGGTTCTTCTTCGTCGTCTTTCCGGCCTTGACGCTGCCGTGGTCGCTCTGGCTGGCACGCTCGCCTGGCCGCGGCATCGGCGACGAGAGCACCGACCGGCGCGACTGGCGTCGGCTGATGTGGATCTGGCTTGCGACCGTCCTCGTCTTCTTTTCGCTGCCGCAGTCGAAGCCGGCCGGCTACGTGATGCCGGCGCTCTTTCCGGCCGGGTTCCTGATTGCCGAGCCGGTGCTGGCAGCGTGGCGCAGCGGCAGCGCGACGCGGCGGCGGATCGCGGCCGCGACCCTTGCGGCCTCGGTCTCGATCTGCCTTGCCGCCGTGGCGTGGGCGGCGATCGTCTACGACGGCGACCACACGCCGGTCGCGCGCGCGTTGCTCGCCTCCCGGGCGCCGGGCGACCCGGTCGCCTTCGTCGATGAATACTTCTTCGACGTGCCCCTGCTGGCTCGCCTCGGCGAGCCGGTCGCGGTGATCGCCGACTGGAAGGATCCGAAGATCGGCGAGCGCGACAACTGGCGTCGCGAGCTCGCCGAGGCGGCCCGGTTCGCGCCCGAACGCGCCGCCGCGCTCCTCGTCGACCGCGCCCGCGGCTTTGCGCTGCGCTGCGGCAAGGCGCCGCTCTGGGTCGTGGTCAAGACGCAGGACGAAGCGACGGTCGCGGCTCAGCCCGATTCGATCCGCGTCGCCGCTTCGCGCCGGGCCGCGCTCTGGCGCCTCGCGCCGCAGGCCTGCGGCGGGGCGCCGTCGCCGGCTCCGATGGCTGCGATGCGATGAGCGAGGCGATCGGTGCCGACCCCGTCGCACCCGCGCGGCGCGACCGGGTGCCGTCGATCAGCTGCGTCCTGCCGGCGTTCAACGAAGGCGAATCGCTGCCCGCGCTGCTGACGCAACTGACCGAGGAGCTGCGCCAGCACAGCGACGACTGGGAGATCATCGTCGTCAACGACGGCAGCAGCGACGACACCGAGACCGCGATACTGCCGTGGCTGCGCGGCCGCGGCGTGCGCTACGTCTCGCTGTCACGCAATTTCGGCAAGGAGGCGGCGCTCACCGCCGGCCTCGATCGCACCCGCGGCGACGTCGTCCTGCTGATGGATGCCGACCTCCAGCACTCGCCGGCGCTGATCACCGAGATGGTCGCAGCCTGGCGCGCCGGTGCCGACATGGTCTACACCGTGCGCTCGACGCGCGGCGACGAATCGTTCCTGAAGAAGCTCGGCACGCGCGTGTTCTATCGCATCGTCAACGCCGGCTCGGCGGTCGAGATCCCCGCCAACGCCGGCGACTTCCGGCTGCTCGACCGCTCGGTGGTCGACGCCCTGAACAGCCTGCCGGAGCGCAACCGTTTCATGAAAGGGCTCTACGCGTGGGTCGGCTTCCGCTCGGTCTCGGTCGACTACGTCCCCGATGAACGCTTCGCCGGCGAGAGCTCGTTCTCGATGCGCCGCCTGTCGCGCCTCGCCCTCACCGGCGTCACCGCGTTCACCAACGCGCCGTTGCGTCTATGGAGCGCACTCGGGGCGCTGATCGCGGTCGGTGCGCTGCTCGGCGGCGTCTGGTTCATCGTCGAGCACTACACCTTCGGCACCGACGTCCCCGGCTGGGCGACGCTCGTGGTCAGCATGTTGTTCTTCAGCGGCGTGCAGCTGCTCTCGATCGGCATCCTCGGCGAGTACGTCGGCCGCATCTTCGACGAGGTCAAGCAGCGGCCGGTCTACCTCGTCCGCCACGACAGCGGACCGAGCGCCGCGCCCGCGGCGCCGCTGCCTTGAGCGCGCTGCCCCGGCGCATCGTCGCGGTTTGCGCGGACGACGTCGGCCTCGTCGACGGCGTCGCCGAGACGGTCGTCGAGCTCGCCGCGACGGGGCGGCTCTCCGCCGCTTCGTGCCTCACGACGGCACCCGGCTGGCGGCCCGCGGCGGCGCGGCTCGCGGCGGCGCGGCACGCGCACGCTCGCCCGTCGCTCGAGCTCGGCCTGCACTTCAATCTCAGCGAAGGCGCTCCGCTCAGCGCGGAGTTGCGCCGGCGCTGGCCGACGCTGCCCGGCCTTGCGCACTTGCTTGCCGCGGCCGCGGTGCGCGCGCTGCCGCTTGCCGCCATCGGCGCCGAATTCCGCGCCCAGGCCGGCGCGTTCGGCGACGCCCTTGGCCGCGCGCCAGCGTTCGTCGACGGCCACCAGCACGTACACGCGCTGCCCGGAGTTCGCGAGCTCGTGCTCGACGCGATCGCCGCCTGGGCCGAGCCGCCCGCGGTGCGCAGCACCGCCCGTCTGCTCGGTCCTGGCGCCACGCTCAAGCGCACGATCATCGAAGCGAGCGGCGGCAAGGCGCTCGAGCGCGCGCTCGTCGCTCGTGGCGTCGCTCACAACCGCGTCCTGCTCGGTGCCTACGACTTCGACGCGGTCGACTATCGCGCCCTCGTGCAGCGTTGGCTCGCCGCGGCGCCGCCCGAAGGCGGCCTGCTGTTCTGCCATCCCTGCGCCGATGGCGCCGGCGGCGATGCCGATCCGATCGCAGCGGCACGCCGGCGCGAAGCCGCCTACCTCGCCAGCGACGCCTTTGCCGCCGATCTCGTGGCAGCGAACGTCACGATCGGCTCGGCGTGGGCGCGGCGAAGCTCCAGCGACGGTTGATCTCGAAGGTGACGCCGAGGGTGACGAGCGTCGCGACGACTTGGGCCAGCAGGTAGTGGACGCCGAGGCGCACACCGCCCGCGACGAGCCCGAAGCTGAGCGCCGCGCCGACCAGCGCCGTGACCTGGAAGCGGAGCCACGCGCCGACGGTCGCACGCGAGTCGCGGAACGTGAACGCCGCATTGCCGGCGAACGCGACCTGGGCGCCGACCCAGGCGCCGAGCGCGGCGGCGCGCGGCGCCTCGAGCCAGCCGGCCTCGACGAGGCCGACGAGGATGGCGTAGTGCGTCGCGGTGGCGACGGCACCGACCGCGGCATACTGGAGAAAACGGCTGCGCACGGCGGATTCAACCACGCTGCAGTGCTGCTTCCTCCTTCATCCATGTCATGACCACCTCGCGCCCGCAACGCATCGTCGTCGGCCTCTCCGGCGGCGTCGACTCGGCAGTCACCGCATGGCTGCTCAAGCGTGCCGGCCACGAGGTGGTCGGCATCTTCATGAAGAACTGGGAAGAGGACGACGACGACGAGTACTGCTCGTCGCGCCAGGACTTCCTCGACGCGGCGAGCGTCGCCGACGTGATCGGCATCGAGATCGAGCACGTCAACTTCGCGGCCGAATACAAGGACCGCGTCTTCGCCGAGTTCCTGCGCGAGTACCAGGCCGGCCGGACGCCGAATCCCGACGTGCTGTGCAATGCCGAGATCAAGTTCAAGGCGTTCCTCGAGCACGCGATCCGACTCGGCGCCGAACGCATCGCCACCGGGCACTACGCTCGGGTGCGCCAGGGCAGCGGCGGGTTCCAGCTCCTGAAGGGGCTCGATCCGCAGAAGGACCAGAGCTACTTCCTGCACCGGCTGAACCAGGCGCAGCTCGCGCGCACGCTCTTTCCGATCGGCGAGCTGCAGAAGTCGGAGGTCCGCCGCATTGCCGCCGAGATCGGCCTGCCGAACGCGAAGAAGAAGGACTCGACCGGCATCTGCTTCATCGGCGAGCGGCCGTTTCGCGAGTTCCTGGCACGCTATCTCGCCACCGCGCCGGGGCCGATCGAAGACGATCGCGGCCGCACGATCGGCAACCACGTCGGCCTCTCGTTCTACACGCTCGGCCAGCGCAAGGGGATCGGGATCGGCGGCCTCAAGGAAGCAGGCAAGGCGCGTTCTGGCGGCGAGCATGCGGCGTGGTTCGTCGCCGGCAAGGACGTCGAGCGCAACGTGCTCCAGGTCGTCGCCGGCCGTGACCACGCCTGGCTGCTGTCGCGCCGGCTCGCCGCCGCCGAGGCGAGCTGGATCTCGGGGTCGCCGCCACCGCCGGGGCGCTACGCCGCGAAGGCGCGCTACCGCCAGGCCGACGCGCCGTGCATGCTGACGAGCGCCGACGCAAACGGCACGCTCGAGCTTGCCTTCGAGGCACCGCAATGGGCAGTGACGCCGGGCCAGTCGGCGGTCGTCTACGACGGCGCGGTCTGCCTCGGCGGCGCCGTCATCGCGTCGTCCGATGCCGTCAACGCAACGCCGGGGCGACCGTCGAGCCGACCCGAGCGACCGCCGGTCGCCTCGGCGCGTACCGCCGAGCGGGCATGACAACAATCGCGCTTGGCGCTATGTTCGCGCTTTCACGATCAGGCGGATCCGCCATGCGAACCCACCGACTCCAGGCCAGCTTTTCGCTTTTGTTGCTGCTCGCGCTGCCGAGCCTCGCGAACGCGGCGAACTGCTATTCGGTCTACGACGCCCAGAACCGTCTCACCTTCCAGTCGACGGTCTCGCCGGTCGATCTCTCGACGCGCATCTCGCAGGCGATGCGCGAGCGCTTCCCCGGCGGCTACCTGATCATCGTCCCCGACGACGCCGATTGCCTTGAGTTCCGTACCGGTCCCATCACCTCGCCGCGCTTCGATTCGGGCAAGGTCGAGACCTCGCGCGACCAGGTGATCGAAGCGCCGCTCTTGCGCGGCGCGCCGACCGCCGGTTCGGCGGAGCAAGGCAGCGGAAACAATCTGACGGTCCGCAAGCGCTGAGCGACCGCCGCGCTTCAGCGCGGCCGGCCGAGGCTCAGCGCCGAGCCGAGTCGACCGCGGTCGCCGGCCGGCGATAGACCCGTCACCGCGAAGGTAGAACGCGTCCATACTGGGCTCCGTCGCCACTTCCTTCGCAACGACGATGTATCTGCCGGCCCACTTCAACGAAGCGCGTCCAGCGGTGCTGCGCGCATTCGTCCGCGACCATCCGCTCGGCCTGCTGGTGACGCAAAGCCGCGGCGGCGACATCGATGCCAACAGCGTCCCGTTCATCCTCGACGCCGATGGCGACGCGCCGGGAGTCCTGCGCGCCCACGTCGCGCGCGCCAACCCGGTCTGGACGACCGCACGCGACGACGTCGACGCGCTCGTCGTCTTCCAGGGCCCGCAGGGTTACGTCTCGCCTGGGTGGTACCCGAGCAAGGCGGAGCATGGCAAGGTCGTTCCGACCTGGAACTATCTGATGGTGCAGGCGCGCGGGCGTCTGCGCGCGATCGACGATCGCGCCTGGCTGCGCGACTTCGTCACCCGGCTCACCGCACGGCACGAGAGCGGGCGCGCGATGCCGTGGGCGGTCGGCGACGCTCCCGCCGACTTCATCGACACGATGCTCGGCGCGATCGTCGGCATCGAGCTGCCGCTGAGCTCGCTGGTCGGCAAGTGGAAGGTGTCGCAGAACCGCGGCGAGGCCGATCGCGCCGGCGTCATCGAAGGGCTCGTCCGCGAGCGCGGCGACACCGCTCTCGCCGCCGAGGTGCGGGCGCCGGGCGGCGGCTGAGACCGGGCGGCGGCGGGTGCGGCGCTCGTTCCGCGCACGATCGATGACGGCCGATCCGCCGCCCGTCCCGGGCCAAAGCAACGCCGGCAGGCCTGTCCGCTGGTGGGTCGCGGTCATGCTCGCCTTCGCCGCGCTCGCGCCGGCCACGGCGGCCGCGGCAGCGGCGTTCGAAGACACGATCGCGCAACGCGTGCTCGCATGCACCGGATGCCACGGCAAGGAGGGGCGCGCCGGTCCCGACGGCTACTACCCGAGGATCGCCGGCAAGCCCGAGGGCTACCTCTTCAACCAGCTGCGAAACTTCCGCGACGAGCGTCGCCACTACGAGCTCATGAACGGCCTGCTCGCGCTGCTCGACGATGACTACCTGCACCAGATCGCCGCGTATTTCTCCGGCCTCGAGCTGCCCTACCCGCCGCCGCTCGCCGCCATCGAGCCGGCGGCGTTGCGAGAGCGCGGCGAGGCGCTCGTCAGGAACGGCGACCCCGCTCGCTCGCTGCCCGCTTGCAGCGACTGTCATGGCGCCGCGATGACCGGCCGCGCCCCGTTTATCCCCGGGCTGCTCGGCTTGCCGCGCGACTACCTCAACGCGCAGCTCGGCGCCTGGCGCAACGGCCAGCGGCGCGCGATGGCGCCGGACTGCATGGCCGAAGTCGCGCGCAGCCTTGCGCCGGAAGAGATCGGCGCGGTCTCGGCGTGGCTCGCCGCGCAACCGGTGCCGCCGCACGCTGCCGCGGCAGCGAGCGAGCCGAACGCCCGCTTGCCGCTGCCGTGCGGCGGAGTCGCCGCTGCGCTCACGGTCGGGATCGCCGGCGCAGAGCACGGTGCCAGCGAGGCAGGGCGATGACGATCGGCAGGACGCGTCTCGCGCTCGCCGCCTTTGCGGCGACCGGCTTGCTCGCAGTGGCGGTCGTCGTCTGGTTGAACGGCGACGACGAGACGGCCGCGTCGGCACCGGCCACCGATCCGGCCGGCCTCGTCGTTCGCGGCGAATATCTCGTTCACGCCGGCAGCTGCTTCGGCTGCCACACCGAGCCGGGCGGCGCGCCTTACGCAGGCGGGCGCGCGATCGAGACGCCGTTCGGAGTCGTCCACGCGCCGAACCTGACGCCTGACGCGACCGGGCTTGCCGCGTGGAGCAGCGACGAATTCTGGCGGGCGCTGCACAACGGCCGTTCGCGCGACGGCCGCCTCCTCGCTCCGGCGTTTCCATATCCGAACTACACGCGGCTCGCCCGCGCCGACAGCGACGCGATGTTCGCGTACCTCAGGAGCCTCGCACCGGTCGCCAATCCGAACAAGCCGCACGCGCTTCGCTTCCCGTTCGACCAGCAGGCAGCGCTCGCACTCTGGCGCGTGCTCTTCTTTCGCCCCGCACGCTTCGAGACCGACACCTCGCAATCGCCGCAGTGGAACCGCGGCGCCTATCTCGTCGAGACGCTCGGTCACTGCAATGCCTGCCACTCGCGGCGCAACGTGTTCGGCGCCACGGCCGGCCCGCTCGACCTCGCCGGCGGCCTGATCCCGATCCAGAACTGGTACGCGCCGTCGCTCTACGACGACCGCGAGGCCGGGCTCGCCGACTGGCCGGCGAGCGAGATCGTCGCGCTCCTGAAGAGCGGCGTCTCGGCGCGCGGTTCGGTGCAGGGCCCGATGGCCGAGGTCGTCGCGCGCTCGACCCGCTACCTGAGCGATGACGATCTCGAGGCGATGGCGGTCTACCTGCGGACGCTGCCGGACAAGGGCGAGACGGCGGCCGCTGCGGCGGGGCGCGGCGCGGCGGTCGCGAGCGCGCGCGGCGGCAAGCTCTACGGCGACCACTGCGCCACCTGCCACGGCGAGCACGGCGAAGGTGTCACCGGCGCCTATCCGACCTTGGCGAAGAACCGCGCCGTCGCGCTCTCACCGCCGGCGAATCTGGTGCACATCGTCCTGCGCGGCGGCTTTCCGCCGACGACCACGGGCAACCCGCGTCCGTTCGGGATGCCGCCATTCGCGACCGTGCTCTCGGACCAGGACGTCGCCGACGTGCTGTCGTATCTGCGGGCGTCCTGGGGCCACGACGCGGCCGCGGTATCGACGCTCGAGGTGAGCCGCTATCGCGGCGCTGAGCCGCGTTGAACCGACCCGGCCGTTGGCGTCAGAACGGGATGTCGTCGTCCATGTCGCTGAAGCCCGAGGGCTTCGCCGCCGGCCGTGTCGCGGCCGTGGCGGCCGGGCGCGCTGCCGGTGCCGGCCGCTCGTAGCCGCCGCCGTCGTCGGCCGCGGCACCGCCACCCATCCCTTCGCGGCTGCCGAGCATCTGCATGTCGGTGGCGATGATCTCGGTCGAATACTTCTCGACGCCGTCCTTGTCCTGCCACTTGCGCGTCTTCAGACGCCCCTCGACGTAGACCGAGCGCCCCTTCTTGAGGTATTCGCCGGCGATCTCGGCGAGCTTGTCGTAGAAGACGACGCGGTGCCACTCGGTCTCTTCGGACTTGTCGCCCGACTCCTTGTTCTTCCAGCTGCGCGTCGTCGCGACGCTGACGTTGCAGACGGCGCTGCCGTTGGGCGTGTAGCGCACCTCGGGGTCGCGGCCGAGGTTGCCGACGATGATGACCTTGTTGACCGATGCCATGGCCGCTCCTTGCTGGGTTGACCGGATTATCGGCGCACGCCGCAGCGCCCGGACCCTCTCCCGGCGCCCCTCTTCGGCGCCCCTCCGACGGCGGAACGCGCGGCGCCTGCGCTCGCGTACAGTGCTTCGGAGATGAGCATCGAGAGCCTCTTCGCACCGCCGCGCGCGAGCAGCGCCGCCGGCGGCGTTCTCGCCGAGGTGTTCGGCTACGGCCAGTTCCGCGGCCCGCAGGAGGAGATCATCGACCACGTCGCCGGCGGCGGCGACGCGCTCGTCCTGATGCCGACCGGCGGCGGCAAGAGCCTGTGCTATCAGGTGCCGGCGATCGTTCGCCACCGCGCAGGCAAGGGAGTCGCGATCGTCGTCAGCCCGCTGATCGCGCTGATGCAGGACCAGGTCGGCGCGCTCGAGGAGGCAGGGGTGCACGCCGCCTTCCTCAACTCGACCCTCGACAGCGACGCCGCGGCACGGATCGAGCGCGAGATGATGAGCGGCCGCATCGTCCTCCTCTACGCCGCGCCCGAGCGCATCGCGACCCCGCGCATGCTTGCCCAGCTCGATTCGCTGCACGCGCGCGGGCTGTTGTCGATGTTCGCCATCGACGAGGCGCACTGCGTCAGCCAATGGGGCCACGACTTCCGCGAGGACTACCTGCGCCTGTCGGTGCTGCACGAGCGCTATCCGGGGGTGCCGCGCATCGCGCTGACAGCGACCGCCGATGCGCTGACGCGAGCCGACATCGTCCGCCGCCTCGAGCTCGGCGCGGCACGCGTTTTCGTCAGCAGCTTCGATCGGCCGAACCTCCGCTACGCGGTGGTCGCCAAGGAGAACGCGCGGGCACAGTTGCTCGCCTTCCTGCGCGAGGAGCACCCCGGCGACGCCGGCATCGTCTATTGCCAGTCGCGCAAGAAGGTCGACGAGACCGCCGCCTGGCTGAACGGCGAAGGCATCGTCGCGCTGCCGTACCACGCCGGCCTCGACGCCGACGTTCGCCAGCGCCACCAGCAGCGCTTCGTCCGCAGCGATCAGGAACAAGACGGCGGCATCGTCATCGTCGCGACGATCGCCTTCGGCATGGGCATCGACAAGCCCGACGTGCGCTTCGTCGCCCATCTCGATTTGCCGAAGAACATCGAGGGCTACTACCAGGAGACCGGTCGCGCCGGCCGCGACGGCCTTGCCGCCGACGCGTGGATGGCGTACGGGCTCGCCGACGTCGTCAACCAGCGGCGCATGATCGACGACAGCCCTGCCGACGACGAATTCAAGCGTGCCCAGCGCGGCAAGCTCGACGCACTGCTCGCCCTCGCGGAGGCGCACGACTGCCGGCGCGTTCGCCTGCTCGCCTACTTCGGCGAGGCAAGCACGCCATGCGGTGCACACCAGAACGCATGCGACAACTGCCGCCAGACGCCGGCAACGTGGGACGCGACCGAGGCGGCGCGGATGGCGCTCTCGTGCGTCTACCGCTTCCAGCAGTCCGGCGGCCCGAGCTTCGGTGCCGGCCACCTGATCGACGTCCTGCGCGGCAAGCCGACCGACAAGGTCGCCCAGTTCGGCCACGAGCGGCTCAGCACTTTCGCCATCGGCGCTGCCGTCAGCGAGGTCCGCTGGCGCGCCGTGCTGCGTCAGCTGATCGCGCTCGGCCACTTGCGCACCGAGAGCGAATACCAGACGCTTGCACTGACCGAGAGCTCGCGCGCGGTGCTGCGGGGTGAAGTTCCGCTGCTGCTGCGCGAACAGACGGCGAGCCCGCGCGGCAAGTCCTCGCGCGCCCGCGGCGGCCGTGGCGACGCCGCCGCCAAGCCGCCGCCACGCCCGCTCGACACGGCGGGCCTGGCGCGCTTCGCGGCTTTGAAGAGCTGGCGCGCCGAGGTCGCGCGCGCGCACAACCTGCCGGCCTACGTCGTCTTTCACGACGCGACGCTCGCCGAGATGGCCGACTTGCGGCCCGATTCGCTCGCCGCGCTGGCCGCGATCAGCGGCGTCGGCGTCCGCAAGCTCGAAGCCTACGGCGAGCAGATCCTGGGGGTGCTGCGCGAGACTTGATGCACGCTGGGCGGGATTCACCCCGCTCGCCCCGGTCCACCGTATCAGGACGGTGAGGCAGACTTCCGGCGCACCATGGGCACCCCCGAAACGAGCGACGATGCGCTGATGAAAGCCTACGCGGCCGGCGATGCGGCCGCCTTCGAGGAGCTCTATCGGCGCCACCAGGCGGCGCTCTACCGCTTCGTGCGCCGCCTGCTCGGTGCAGCGCTCGCGGCGCAGACCGACGAGGTCTTCCAGGACACCTGGCTGCGCGTCGTCCATGCGCGCCAGCGCTGGGAGCCGCAGGGTGCCACGTTTCGCACCTGGCTCTTCACGCTCGCCCACCATCGCGTGATCGACCTGCTGCGGCGCAGCGGTCGCGAAGTGTCGAGCGACGCCATCGAAGCGGCCGGCGAGAGTGACGAGCCGTGGCAACCGGAGGCGACCGCGTGGCAGCACTGGCCCCAGCCCGCAGGTGCGGCACTGCAAGGTGACGAGCTCGCGTTCTGGCGCCGGGCCGGCGAGAAGCTGCTCGACTGCCTCGAGCAGCTGCCGCTGCCGCAGCGCAGCGCGTTCCTGCTTCACCACGACGACGGCCTCACGCTCGACGAGGTGGCGCGCGCACTCGAGGTCGGTTTCGAGACGGCGAAGACGCGCCTGCGCTACGCGATGAGCAAGCTGCGCACGTGCATGGGCGCGTATCTCGAGCCGTTGCATCGATGAGCGTCACCGCACCTTCGCTTCGAGGCCAACGCTCCGTCCCGCCTGGTCGGACCAGCCGCAGGCCGAGGGTGCAGCCATGAACGACGCCGAACGCGACGCCTGGCTGCGCGAAGCGCTGCGCCACACTCCCGATTCGGGCGCGCTGCCGCCGCGCGACATCAGCGAGGCAATCCTTGCCGAAGCGCGCGTCACTGCTCGCCAGGCACAGGCAACGCGACCACGCGGGTCGCGTCCGGCCGCCGCGCCCCGCCATCCGCTCGCTGCGTTCTGGGACTGGCTCGCTCGCCCGCCCGTCGCGGCCGGCTTCGCGAGCTTGATGGCGGCGACACTGGTCGGGCTGATGTGGTGGGACCGGCCCATGGACGAGACGCTGCCGCGCCGTCCCGACGCCGTCGGCGAGCGTGCGAAGACGACGCCGGCGAGCGACGCCGGCGCCACCGCCCCGGCGCAGGCCCCGATGCCGCTCGAGAAGAACGAGCCCAGCACCGGCACTGCCGCCAACGCCGGGTCCGCCGCGGCAGAGTCGCGCGCCGCCCCTGCCGGAGCGCTTGCCGACGCGGCTGCGCCGAAGCACCAGCTTCGCGTGGAGCGGGACGACGCAGCGAGGAGCAACGCCGAGGTCGCGATGCAGGCGGGGGACGACAAGCACAAGGTCGTCGACGCGCTCGCGAAGAAGAGTGCCGCGCGCGCCGAGCAGAAGGAGGCCAAGCCATCGCCGTTTCCGGTGACCGATGGCGAGCGTGCGGCCGCCGCGCCAGCGCCGGAATTCGCGGCCAGGAAGGACCGTGAAGCAGCCGTCGCTCAAGCCACCGACGCGGCTGCGCCTGGGGGCGCTGCTGCTGCCAATTCAATCATCGAGCCGCCGGCTTCGCCTGTCCCGTCGGAGGCAGCACACGGGCAGGTGGCGCTCCCCGACGCGACGACGGCGCCTGCCGCCGGTCGCCCCGGCGAGCCGAAAGAATCCCGCACGCCGACAGCGAACGACCGCGAGCTCGACGCGGCCAAGAGCGCGCCGGCCGCCGCGCCGGTACGACCGCAGCCACCCGCGCCCGCAGTGCGCAGCGGCGCCATCGCCGACGCTCGCGAGCGCCAAGCGAGCGCGTTCGCTGCGCAGTCGAACGCACAAACGTTCAACAAGCTCGCGCCGGCGCGACGCAGCGACGGCGGCGCGGCGGCGACGCCGCTCGCGCCGATCGTCGGCTCGTTCGCTAACGAGCCGGGACGGTGGTCGCGGACGGCGGCCGACGGCAGCGCGGTCGCGCTCGAAGCCGGCTGGCGCGATTGGCTGACGCAGCTCGACAGCGCCGCGAGCGGCCGCTGGCAGCGCGTCGAGCTCGCCGGCGCTACCGCCCCCGATCGCGACGGCACGACGCTCCTTCGTTTGCTCGCCGCGGGCCGGGCCGACGCCGTCGTCCGCCTCGACGGCAAGACGGCACGTGTCGACGGCGGCGTCCCCGGCGAGCGCTGGCAGGCAACCCTGCCGGCCGCCGTCGCCGAACGGCTGCGCGGCGCCGCCGAGCATCTCCCCCGCTGATCGTCCGCGTGCCGATCGCCCCGGCGTGACGCGCTGCGCGGCTCGCGTCCCGCCACTCGCGCCGAGAAGAGGTGCGCGGCTATCATGGTCGGTTCGCCTGTTCGCACCGATGCCCGCCTCCTCGCCCCTTTCGATCCGCCGCCCGCGCCAGCGCAACCCGGCACGCGAACCGGGGATCGGCAGCGGCTTCATCCGCGTCCGCGGTGCGCGCACGCACAACCTGAAGAACATCGACCTCGATCTGCCGCGGAACCGGCTCGTCGTCGTGACGGGGCTCTCGGGCTCGGGCAAGTCGAGCCTGGCGTTCGACACCCTCTACGCCGAGGGGCAGCGCCGCTACGTCGAGAGCCTGTCGGCCTACGCGCGCCAGTTCCTGCAGTTGATGGACAAGCCCGACGTCGATGTCATCGAGGGTTTGTCGCCGGCGATCTCGATCGAGCAGAAGGCGACGTCGCACAACCCGCGCTCGACGGTCGGCACCGTGACCGAGATCCACGATTACCTGCGCCTGTTGTTTGCGCGCGCCGGCACGCCGTACTGTCCGAACCACGGCCTGGCGCTGCAGGCGCAGAGCGTCAGCCAGATGGTCGACGCAACGCTCGCCCTGCCGGCAGAGACGCGGCTGATGGTGCTCGCGCCGGTGGTCCGTGACAGGAAGGGCGAGTTCGCCGAGCTGTTCGAGCAGATGCAGGCGCAGGGCTTCGTCCGCTTTCGCGTCGACGGCCAGACGGTCGAGGCAGCCGACGTGCCAAAACTGAAGAAGGCCGAGAAGCACGACATCGACGTCGTCATCGACCGCATCAAGGTGCGGCCCGAGGCCGACGCGGCCGCCGGCGCGCCTCTGCGTCAGCGGCTCGCCGAGAGCTTCGAGGCGGCGCTGCGCATCGCCGACGGCCGCGCCCTCGCGGTGGAGCTGGAGGAAGCGGGCGGCACCGAGCACCTCTATTCGAGCAAGTTCGCGTGTCCGCTCTGCGACTACTCGCTCCCCGAGCTCGAGCCGCGCCTGTTCTCGTTCAATTCGCCGGTCGGCGCGTGCCCGACCTGCGACGGCCTCGGCGTCACGACCGTGTTCGACGCCGAGCGCGTCGTCGCTTTCCCGTCGCTCAGCGTCGCCAGCGGTGCGATCAAGGGCTGGGACCGGCGCAACCCCTACACCTTCTCGCTGCTCGAGAGCGTCGCGGCGCACTACGGCTTCGACCTCGACACCCCCTTCGAGGAGTTGCCGGCGACGGCGCGCGAGGTGCTGTTGCGCGGCTCGGGGACGGACGAGATCGAGTTCGTCTACGAAGCCTCCGCGGCGCGCGGCAAGCAACGCTCGGTCAAGCGGCGTCACCCCTTCGAAGGCATCGTTCCCAGCCTCGAGCGACGCCTGCGCGAAACCGATTCGATGGCGGTGCGCGAGGAGCTGATGCGCCTGCAGAGCGCCAAGCCATGCCCCGCCTGCCTCGGCACGCGCCTGCGCACCGAGGCGAGGAACGTCTTCCTGGTCGACGTCGCCGATGGCAGCAAGGAGGCGATCTTCAGCGTCGAGCACTTCACGCTGCGCGAGGCGCTGGCCTGGTTCGAGCGGCTCGCGCTCGCCGGCGCGAAAGCCGAGATCGCCGACAAGGTGATCCGCGAGATCGTGTCTCGGCTCAGGTTCCTGAACGACGTCGGGCTCAGCTATCTCAGCCTCGACCGCAGCGCGGAGACGCTTTCCGGCGGCGAAGCGCAGCGGATCCGGCTCGCGTCGCAGATCGGCTCGGGGCTGACCGGCGTGATGTACGTCCTCGACGAGCCGTCGATCGGGCTGCACCAGCGCGACAACGAGCGCCTGATCGGCACGCTCTTTCACCTGCGCGACATCGGCAACAGCGTCATCGTCGTCGAGCACGACGAGGAGGCGATCCGCGCCGCGGACCACGTGATCGATATGGGCCCGGGCGCCGGCGTGCACGGCGGTCGCGTGATGGCGCAAGGGACTCCGGACGACGTCGCCGCGGCGCCGGAGTCGCTGACCGGCCGCTACCTCGCCCGGACGCTGCGCATCCCGGTGCCCAGGCGACGCGCGCCACCGGGTCCTGGCGACTGGCTGCGGATCGGCGGCGCGCGCGGCCACAACCTGCAGGGCGTCGATCTCGCGATCCCGGTCGGCCTCTTCACCTGCGTCACGGGTGTCTCGGGCTCGGGCAAGTCGACGCTCGTCAACGACACGCTCTACGCCGCGGTCGCGCGCCACCTCTACAACAGCCACGCCGAGCCCGAGCCGCACGACACGGTCTCGGGGCTCGACGCGTTCGACAAGGTGATCAGCGTCGACCAATCGCCGATCGGCCGCACGCCACGATCGAATCCGGCGACCTACACCGGCCTCTTCACCCCGATCCGCGAGCTGTTCGCCGAGGTACCGGCGGCGCGCGAGCGCGGCTACGGCCCAGGGCGCTTCTCGTTCAACGTCGCCGGCGGCCGTTGCGAGGCGTGCCAGGGCGACGGCGTGCTCAAGGTCGAGATGCATTTCCTGCCCGACGTCTACGTGCCGTGCGACGTCTGCCACGGCCGCCGCTACAACCGCGAGACGCTCGAGATCCTCTACAAGGGCAGGAACATCACCGAGGTGCTCGAGCTGACGGTCGAGGACGCGCACGCCTTCTTCAGCGCGGTGCCGGCGATCGCGAGGAAGTTGCAGACGCTGCTCGACGTCGGCCTCGGCTACATCCGGCTCGGCCAGAGCGCGACGACGCTTTCGGGCGGCGAGGCGCAGCGCGTCAAGCTCGCGCTCGAACTCTCCAAGCGCGACACCGGACGCACGCTCTACATCCTCGACGAGCCGACGACGGGCCTCCACTTCGCCGACATCGACCTGCTGCTGAAAGTGCTGCACACGCTGCGCGACGCCGGCAACACGGTGGTCGTGATCGAGCACAACCTCGACGTCATCAAGACCGCGGACTGGGTCGTCGACCTGGGCCCGGAGGGCGGCGCCGGCGGCGGCCGCGTCGTCGCGACCGGGACGCCCGAGGACGTCGCCGCGAGCGACGCCAGCTTCACCGGGCGCTACCTGCGGCCGCTGCTCGCCGCCTGAGCGGCAACCGCGCGCGGGCCGCGCGGCCATCGTCGCCGCGCACTAGACTCCGGCCGTTCCGAGACCGGGAGGGCGCATGGCCGTCGTCATCGATTACTTCTTCTCGCCGCAGTCGCCGTGGACCTATCTCGGCCACGAGCGCTTCGCCGCGATCGCACGCGACGCCAGCGCCGCGATCAACGTCCTGCCGGTCGATCTCGGCCGCGTCTTCCCCGTCTCGGGCGGCTTGCCGCTCGCCAAGCGCGCGCCGCAGCGGCAGGCTTACCGGCTCGTCGAGCTGAAACGGTTCAGCGAGCACCTCGGCCGGCCTCTCCGGTTGCAGCCGCGCTACTTCCCGGTCGCAAGCGACGACGCCGCCAAGCTCATCATCGCGGTCGATTCGAACGATGGCGGCGACGCGGCGATGCGGATCGCCGGCGCGATCCTGCGCGGCGTCTGGGTCGACGAGAGGAACATCGCCGATCCCGCCACGCTGCAAACGATGCTCGAGGCATGCGGCCTGCCGTCGCGCCGCCTCGACGACTCGCAGTCGCAGGCCGTGCACGAACGCTACGAGCAGGACTCGCAGCGCGCGATCGACACCGGTGTCTTCGGCGCGCCGACCTACGTCGCCTTCGGCGAGCTGTTCTGGGGCCAGGACCGGCTCGACTTTCTCGAGCGCCGCCTGGCCCGCGGCTGACGCCGCCTACATCCCGTACTTGGCCTTCGCCCGCTTGACGCAGGTGCTCTTGGCGTCGCCGCTCATGGCGTCGCATTTCTCGGCCGCGACCTTGTAGTCGGCCTCGCGCGAGTCCTTGGCGGCGTCGTTGTGCGCCTCGGTCGACTTGAGATGCGCGTTGGCGTTGGCCTTGGTCTTGGTCAGCTCGGCCTTGGCGACCTTGATGCAGACGTCCTTGTCGTTGCCGGTGCGGTCATCGCAGCGTTCCTTGGCGACCTTGTAGTGCGCCTCGGCGACCTCCTCGACCGCGTGGGCACGCGCCTTCGGGGTGTCCTTGTAGGCAGCCTCGGCATCGACCTCGGTCCTCGTGCGCGCCTCCCTTGCCTCGGCGATGCAGATGTCCCTGGCGTTGTCCTTCATCGCGTCGCACTGCTTCGCCGCCGCCTCGTAGGTCGACTTGGCGGATGCCTTGGCGCTTTCGTAGGCGTTCTTGTCGCCGGCAGCGTGAGCCCCGGCCGCAAGGGTGAGCGTGCCCGCGACGAGGGCTAGCGCGCGGACAAGGAGAGCAAGAGGGAGAGTTCGCATGGCCAGGCTCCAGATGTTCGGGGCGACGCACTGTGCAACTTCGTCCGGCCCGCGTCGCTCGGCAAGGCGAGCCGCGGCCTGTGGGACGCCGGCTGATTTTGCGGTGAGCGCCCTCCTACGAAAGCGGCTCCGGAAAAGAAAAAGCCGGCGCATGGCCGGCTTTCCTGCAGCGCCCGAAGGCGCGCGTCACTGTCAGCTCAGGTGATTGTTGATGAGCTTGGTCATCTCGAACATCGAGACCTGGCCCTTCTTGAAGATCTCGCGCAGCTTCGCGTCGGCGTTGATCATCGTCCGCTTGGTTGCGTCCTGGAGATTGTTCTTCTTGATGTACTCCCACACCTTCTTGGTCACCTCCGTGCGGGGAACCGGGCGCTCGCCGATGATCGCGGCGAGCGAGCTGCTCGGCGTCATCGCCTTCATGAACGCGGCGTTCGGGGTGCGCTTCTTGGCGGGCGCCTTCGCCTTCTTCGCCGGCGCCGCCTTCTTCGCCGCCTTCTTGACCGGCGCAGCGCGCTTCGGCGCGGCCTTCTTCGGTGCCGCCTTCTTCGCCGCCTTCTTCCCAGCTTTCTTCGCAGTTGCCATGTTGAATCTCTCCATCAAGTGATTGGTTGATGTGCTCGGAGCGGGCGAGAGCCACGTGGACTCTCAGTTCTCCAGGTTCCGCGCGGAGCGAATAGTACTGCGTGTACAGAGGGAGGAGAACCTTTTTTCACTCGTGGAGCAAGCAATCCACCGACCGAGACTGCGCTTTGTCGTTGCCACACGTCACTGCCGGCGAGCTTTCGTCGCTCGATGTCACCGTCCTCGGGCACTCGCTGCAAGACGCGGATCGCCACCGCGACCAGCTTTTCGCCCTCTCTCGTCGCGTTCGCGACGACACCGGCGGCGCGCAGGAACGCGCGCCCGGTGGGGCCGATCCAGGCGTGGTGGCGACGCCGAGCCGGCGCGGCGCAATCACGCGGATCCTTTCCGTCCTGCGGGCAGCCGGCCGTGGACAGCCGTATTCTTCGGCCATGAAGATCCTCCTTCGCTGGCTGCTGCTCGCCGCTGCTCTGCTGCTGGTTGCCGAGATCTATCCTGGCGTGAGCGTCGCCAGCTTCGGCGCCGCGATGATCGCGGCGCTCGTGCTCGGCCTCCTCAACACCCTGGTCCGGCCGATCCTCGTGCTGCTGACACTGCCGGTCACCGTGCTCACGCTCGGCCTCTTTCTGTTCGTCATCAACGCCCTGATGTTCTATTTCGCAGCGGCGCTGCTGGCCGGATTCAACGTCGCCGGCTTCGTCGCCGCCCTGGTCGGATCGCTGCTCTACAGCCTCTGCGGCCTCGTGATCGACGCCGCGATGGAGCGGCTGTTCGCCCGCCGCTGAATGGGCCGCGCGCGGCGCGGTGACCCGTCGTCGCCTTAGCGGCCGGCGCGCTGGTCGGCGGCGATCTGCCTGCGCTGCGCCTCGATCGCGCGCAGCCTCGAGTCGAGCACCGAGGCGTCGATGAAGTCGACCGGGCCGCCGGCACGTGCCAGCCGCTGGCCGGCGCGCAGCCGGTCGGAGGCACCGAGCAGGTCGCCGAGCGCATAGCGCGCCTCGGCCTCGGCACGGATCGCACGCAGCGGCATGCCGAGCTTGCCCCATGTCTGGCCGAGCGCCGTCCACGCGAGCGAATCGTCTGGGTGGACGGCGACCCACGTCTGCAGTGCCGATGCGCTCGCCTTCAGCGCCGGGTTGTCCGGCGCCACCGCCTGCGCTTCGAGGAGAGTGATCTGCGAATCGAGCAGGAGGCTCGGCCGCGAGCCGTCGCCGGCGTAGGCCTTCATCGCCTCGGCAGCCCGCGCCGGCGCACCGCGGTCGAGCAGCGACTGTGCGTGCATCAGGACGACGGCTCGCTCGGCGCGACCGCCGCCGCTCGGGCTGCCGCGCACGACCCCGAGCGCGGTTGCGAATGCGGCATCGGCCCGCGCCCAGTCGCGCAACAAGCTCGACGCCACCGCGCTTTCGCACGCCGCGCGCAGCTTGTCGGCAGCGCTGCCGTCGTAGTCGGCATCGCGCCCCTGCCAGCGCCGCAGGGCGTCGGTGCGCGGATCCATCAGCACGCTCGCGCGCGCCTGCGCAATCGTGTGCTCGAGGACGCTCACCGGCGCCGGGGCGGCGGCGTGGCCAGGGCCCTCGAGCGCGCTCGCGCGCGCCCTCGCCTCGCCGATGCGCTCGATCGTCAGCGGGTGAGTGCGCAGGTAAGGAAAGCCGCCGTAATCGTTGAGGCGCGCCGAGCGGTCCATCTTCTCGAACATCGCTGCCATGCCGCCGGGCCCAAAGCCGGCCGCGGTCATCACCTGGAAGCCGACCCGGTCGGCTTCGCGCTCGACGTCGCGCGAGAAGTTGAGCTGGCCCTGCAGCGTTGCCGCCTGCGAGCCGGCGACGACCGCATTGGCCGCGTCGGCGCTGTGGGCGCGCGAGGCGGCGAGCAGGCCGAGCACCAGCGCCGCCAGGCCGATCAGCGAGCGCTTGGAATCGCCCGAGATGCTGCGCGCGATGTGGCGCTGCGTGATGTGCGACATCTCGTGGCCGAGAACCGATGCGAGCTCGTCACGCGACGTCGTCAATGCGATCAGGCCGAGATGGACGCCGACGAAGCCGCCGGGCAGGGCGAACGCGTTGACGCTCGGGTCGCGGACCAGGAACGGCTCCCATGCGAAGCGCTGGTCGATGTCGGGAGTGATGTTGCCGAGCTTGCGCGACGCCGCGACCAGCGGCTGCCAGACCGTCTCCAGGTACTCGAACAGCAGGGGATCGTCGACGTAGTCCGGGTCGGCGTGGATCTCGCGCATGATCTCGTCGCCGATCTTGCGCTCGGTGCCGATCGTGAAATCAGCCGAGTCGGTGTCGCCGAGCGCCGGCAGCGCGTTCTGCGCCGAAGCCGGCATGCCGCCGCCAGGGGCGGCGATCGCCAGCGCGCAAAGGGTCGCGAGCACACGCCGGCGCCACCGCTGCCCGGCGCAGGCAGGGATCGGGCACGGGGGATAGGCGCGAGACATCGATCGAAGCAGGGCGGGAGGACCCGCCCCCTCGCCTCGTATCATGCAACGGAAACATTTCCCCTTTGTATCGCCGATGGTTGCCCGATCCACCGTTCCCGGCCCGCTCACGCACTTCGATGCGCAGGGCCGCGCGCACATGGTCGACGTTGCCGACAAGGACGAGACACGCCGTCTCGCGCGGGCGACCGGCTCGATCCGGATGCTGCCGGCAACCCTGGCGCTGATCGCCGCCGGCAGCGCCGCCAAGGGCGACGTCCTCGGCGTCGCCCGCGTCGCCGCGATCCAGGGCGCCAAGCGCACTTCGGAGCTGGTGCCGCTCTGCCATCCGATCGCGCTCACGTGCGTCGGCGTCGAGTTCGAGCTTGTCGATGCGACCAGCGAGGTGCGCTGCACGGCGCAGGTCGAGACCGTCGGCCGCACCGGCGTCGAGATGGAAGCGCTGACCGCAGTTCAGGTCGGCCTGCTGACGATCTACGACATGTGCAAGGCAGCCGACCGCGGCATGGTGATCGGCGACGTTCGTCTGCTCGAAAAGCGCGGCGGCAAGTCAGGCGACTGGGTGGCAGCCGGCTGACCTCGGGGCCGCGTCGCGCGGCGGCGCTAACGAAAGTCCTCGAAGCGGAACGTCCGCGCCGCGTGCTGGCACTGGAAAGGCGGCGCGCTCGCGGCCGCTGCCGCACTCGCTGCCTGGGCGGGCTTGCAGGCCGCGAAGAAGCCGTCGGACTGCTCGTTGCGGAACTCGCGCAGCCGATCGGCGATCCAGCGCGCCTTGTCGTGCTCGCCGTTTTCCTCGAACGCCTTCGCCCACGCGACCATCAAGCGCGTGTCGAGGAGGTAGTGCGGCGCGCGCTCGAACGCGATCATCACCTTGCCCGGGTGCTCGGCGATCGTCGCCGCGGCGTAGTCGGCGTGGTGCCCGAACAGGACGCTGCGACGACCCAGGGCGATGCGATGCTCGAGCGGCCCGGCGTCGGCCGGCGGCGCGAAGATGACGACGACGCGCATGTAGTCGTAGACCGCGAGCGTGCCGCCGAGCATCACGAACATCGCCGCCAGCACGTATGGCCGGGTGACGTTGCCGCTCGATTCGTCGGCAAGTGCGCCGACCGTTCGCTGCTCGAGGCAAAGGCCGAACGCGAACGCGGTCGGCAGCAGGAAGTACGAATACCACAGCGGGTACTCGAGCATGCTGTGGACAGCGACCAAGAAGAGGATGACGAACGCCGCCCGCTGGACCGGAAAGCCTTTCTCCCCCTCGGTGCGCCCGTCGTCGATGGCATTGCGAAGCGCTCTCCAGAGCGCGTACACCAAGAGCACTAGGACGAGCGCCGCGAGCGGGATACCCATCTCGACAGCGAGATTCAGCACCAGGTTGTGCGTGTGATCGAAGAACTCGGTCGGACGGCCCGGAAAAGGCGTCAACGTCCAGGCGAAATTGAAGTCGCCGAAGCCGACGCCGAGCCAGGGATGCGACGCGATCAGCGAGAGCGCGTTCGACCAGATCGCAAAGCGGTTGGACGAGATGTCGCCGCCGCTGGCAGAAAGGCGCGCCTGGCCGGCGAAGACCTGATGGCTGTAGTCGGCCCAGAGGCCTGTCGCCCACCAGCTGACGGCGTAGAACACCGGCGCGAGCATGAGAACGGCGCGGGCGCGGCGCGACAGCCGGCGGTCGAGCAGGCCCCAGCCGGCGAGCGTCAGCATGCCGATGGCACCGGTTCGCGATGCGCTCAGCACGACGACGTAGACGAAGACGAGCGTGATTGCAGCGGCGATGCGGCCGTCGAGCAGTTTGGCCTCGCCGAGCCAGATCACGGCGACAACCGACCACAGCAGCAGGCTGCTCAGATGATTGGGTTGGCGCAGGTTGCCGGTGGCGCGGCCGACGATCGCAGCGAGGGCGATCCAGTCGCCGTCGGGGAGCCGCGGCGCGAACACCTGCACGAGGCCGATCATGGCGCTGCCGACGCCGGCGATCGCGAGAGCGACGCAGAAAGCGCAGAACGCCGGCCACGACTTGCCAGCGCGTCGCGCCGAGGCGGCGACGGCGACGGCGAGAACGGCGGGCAGGATCGTTCCCGCCGACGACAGCGCGAGCGTCCACGGCACCGCGACCGTCGTCGCTGCCAGCGCACTGAGCGTCGACAGCGCGAGCGCGGTGAGCAGCGCGAGCGTGCCGCCCGAGCGCGGCCAGAGGCTGCGCGGCAACGCGGTCGCGAGGACGAGCAGGAACGCGCCCCAGCCGACGAATGCGGCCGCCTGGTTGAAGAAGGTCGCCGACGGCGCGACGTTGAACGCGATCAGCATCGGCACCGCGACGGCGGCGATCGCGCAAGCGATCAGGAGCGGTCCAGGGAGTGCGGGCCGTCCGTCGACGCCATCGGCGGCAGCGGCGATGCGCTTGGACCGGGCCATCAGCGGCGTCTCACTGTGACGAGTGCCGCAATCGGCCTCGGTTCGATGACATCCATCTCGGTTGCAGCAGCAAAGCGCGGGATGATAAGAGGGCCGGACCCAGCCGATGAGCGCGACCCCTTACCGCCCCGACATCGACGGCCTGCGAGCGGTCGCCGTCCTCGCCGTCGTCGCCTACCACGCGTGGCCCCATGCGCTCGGCGGCGGTTTCGTCGGCGTCGACGTCTTCTTCGTCATCAGCGGCTTCCTGATCACCCGGATCCTGCTGGCACCGAGGTTCTCGTTCGCGAGCTTCTATGCCCGCCGGGTGCGGCGGATCTTTCCGGCGCTGCTGATCGTGCTCGCCGCGACGCTGGCGATCGGCGCGACCTTCCTGCCGCCCGACAACCTGCGCAACCTTCTGGCGCACACGCTCGGCGGCGGTCTCTTCGTCGCCAACTTCGTCTCGTATCACGACGCCGGCTACTTCAGCGGCGCCTCCGAGCTGAAGCCGCTCGTCCACCTCTGGTCGCTCGGCGTCGAAGAACAGTTCTATCTGCTCTGGCCGGTGCTGGTCTGGCTGGCGGTGCGCAGACGCGTCCTCGTGCCGGCGATGGCAACCCTGGCACTCGCCTCGTTCGTTCTTTTCGTTTGGTTGAGCGAGGCCAATCCCCGTGCCGCCTTCTACCTGTCGCCGCCGCGCTTCTGGGAGCTGCTGGCCGGCGCGATGCTCGTCCGCTCCGTGGTCCCGACGCGCTGGGCAGGCGCCGCGGCGGCCACCGGGCTCGCGCTGATCGCCGCCAGCGCCGCGCTGATCTCGAGCGAGACCGAATTCCCGGGTGCCCTGATGCTCGCGCCGACCATTGGCGCCTGCCTCGTCGTCGCCTCGCCGGGCGATCATCTGGCCGGCCGACTTCTGTCGAGCCGCAGCGCGGTCGCGGTCGGTCTGATCAGCTATCCGCTCTATCTCTGGCACTGGCCGCTGCTTTCGCTGCTGCGCAACTTCGATCGCGCACCGTCGACGCTTGCAATCTGCGCGGCGCTCACGCTGGCGTTCGTGCTGGCTGCCCTGACATGGCGCGTCGTCGAGCGGCCGCTGGTCCTGCTGCGCCTGGGCCGAGTCGCCGTCGGCCTCGCGACCGCCATGGTCGTCGCCGTCGCGCTCGCGGCGGTCGCCTACAAGGCCGCGCCGGTGGAGTCGAACGAGATCGCGAACGCCGCCTGCACGGCGCGTTATCCGTTCCAGCCGCCCGGGCTCTGGTTCTGCCGACTCAGCAAGGACGCCGCGCCGACCGTGCTCGTGCTCGGCGACAGCCATGCCAATCATCTGTACGACGGCATCGCCGAAGTGTTCCCCGGCGATGCGGTCCTGACGGTCGGCGCCTGCATGCCGACGGTCGGCCTCGTCTATCCCGAGCGCACCGATGCCAGCGGAGCCTGCTTCAACGATCGCTTCGTGGCCCAGAGCGACTACCTGCAGCGACACGTGATCGACGTCGCGCCACTGCGCTGGGTCATCGTCTCGGCGATGTGGCGAACATTCGACGACTCGGGACGCGAGATCGAGTATTGGACCGGCAGGCCCATGTCGACCTTCGCACCGGTCGAGGCGAGCGCGCTCGACGCCTATGTCGCTGGCCTGGAGCGGCAGCTCGATCGGCTTGGCAGCGTCGCCGTGACGATCGTCCTCGACACGCCACGCCGCGGCCTCGCGGTCGATGTCCAGCGACAGCGACAGGCGCCCTTCAACCAGCGGGTCGTCGCGCTGGCGAAGCGGCGGCCCAACGTGCAGGTGCTCGATCCGATGGCGACGCTTTGCGGCGACCGCTGGTGCTCCTGGAACGAACTGCGCGACGTGAATCACCTTTCGCACGCCGGCAGCGTCGTCGTCGCACGGGCACTGGCGGCGCAGGCCGCTGCGCTGAAGGCGCCCTGACGCAGTCGCGTCGCTCGCTGCGGGGCATCATTTCGCTCGCTGCACGCACGTGCTGCGCAAGTCCTCGACTGCAGGATTTGTGCGATCGACCAAGGTCATCGACTCGATGAGCGTCGGCACCGCCTCCGGGTAGATCTTGCACAGGGCGTTGGCGAAGTACGACGCGCGCTCCGACTGGCCAGCGACCTGCAGGATCGTTGCGCAGCGCGCCAGCAGCGGCGGCGACGGACCGAATGCGATCGAACGCTCGCAGCGGCTCGCGAGCTCGGTGGCGTCGGCCGCCGTCGGCACTGCCGCGATGAGCGCGACGAGCTCGGCGTAGTCGCCGAATACCGACCATCGTGGCACCTTCGAAAGCCGCGCCTCGAGCTCGCTCGTCGGCTGCGGAGGTACTCCCGCACGCATCTGCGCAGCGAGCGCCTGGGTCGCCCGCTCGACCTGCACGAATTGCACATAGCAGAAGGCGGCGACGGCGAGCACTGCGAATGATGCCCATCGCAGCGCTTCCGCAGGAACAGTTCCTTCGACCGGATCAGCGTTCGCGACGACGGTTCCATGGACGTGGCCGACCAGGAGGCCGAGTAGCCCCAGGAAGTACAGGTAGCCAAGCGGGTGCTCGAGGTTGGCGTGGATGAGGATCGGCAACGCCAACGCGATGGCGGCGAATGTCTCCGGCCAGCGGGAAGCGCCTCGCCAGGCGCGCGCCAGCCAGACCAGCAGCGCGACGATTGCCGCGAGCGCGAGTGGGATGCCGCACTCGGCAGCGAGTTGAACGAAGGCGTTGTGCGCTTGTGCGTCGGCAGCGGCACGGGGCGCGCTACTGACGCGCAT
This sequence comes from Caldimonas sp., assembly GCA_036496385.1. Lineage (GTDB taxonomy): Bacteria > Pseudomonadota > Gammaproteobacteria > Burkholderiales > Burkholderiaceae_C > Schlegelella_A. The sequence continues at coordinate 35,699 of DASXLD010000059.1, forward strand.
CGCCGAAGCGAGTCCTTCTCCGGCAAAGCGTCCAGCCCCGACACCGAGCAAGGGATGGTCGACGGCCGCGGAAAGACCGACGTGCCAGAACCAAAGCCGCTGCGCATTCGACTCCGCCGACTCTCCACCCGCCACACGCTGCTCGGCCGAGGTAAGGCCAAACGACTCGAGGATTCCCGACATCGCGACCAAGGTGGTCACGGCGACATAGGCCAGGGCTACCGCGACCAAGGCGCGGGCGAGCCGGCGTGCCCATGGATCGCTGGTGCGCAACCAGCATGCAGCACCGAGCAATCCCAATCCTGCGGCATAGATCCAGGCCATGCGGGACCCGCTCGTCGTCGAGCACGTCAGGATCGCGATGATGAGTCCCAGGGCGGTCTTCCAGCCGAGAACGCGACCGGCATAGAGAACGGCAACCGAGACGCATCCGATCCAAAGCAGATCGGCGAAGTGGTTCGACTGCGCGACGTTGGCATAGAGGCGCGGGCCGGCCCGCGGCAGCACGAACGGCAGCCCCGGCAGGAACAGCTGCGCCGCCGCGAGCAGGCACGAGCCGACCGCTGCGACGAGAAGGCACTTGGCGATCCAGGCCAGGCTGTTGTCGCTCTGCGTATGCATGCGTTGACCGAGGACGATCGCGAACACGAACAACGCGAGGCAGAAGATCATCAGCGTCGCCTTGCGCCATACGCCCTCGAAGAGGACGATCTGCAGCAGCAGGATGACGATCGCGGCGAGCGCGGCAAGGACGAGTGGATTGGGCCGCTCGCGTACCGCGATGGGCGAGGCCAGCGGCTTCGCAATGAGCCCGGCAAAGCCCAGCGCCAATACGAACAGCCATTCCTTGTAGAACGTCGGAATCGTCGTCGCGAGCACCGGCAGCCACCACGGCGCGACCAGCCCGATCGCGACCACAATCCGAGCGAGGCTACCCTCGGTCGCGGCGTCGGCGCGGCCGCTCTCCGCCTGCTGACCGAGACTGGGTTGACCTTCTATCGTGGCGTCGACCGCCAATCGGGGCGGGTCAGAAAAAGCCATCGTACGGAAGAAAGCCGACGATGCTCGCATCGGGGGGCGCGATCACGACGACCGTGCTCGAGTGTCGCCCAAGGACCGGCAGAAAGCGCAGAGCCTGCAGGGGTCGGGCGGATCTTGTCGCCAGCTTGGCGAGGTCGCTTTCGGCGCTTGGGTATTTCGCCTCAAGGTCGGTGGCCGGACGCGACACGCGCAACATGGCTTCCCTCTGTGTCTCTACGTCGCGCCACTGCTTGGGCGTCATCGATATATCGATGCCGCCAAGAGCGAGGTCGATCGAGCGCAGCACCTCGTCGGGATCCGTAGGGCGGACGGCGGCGATGAGCCGAGGACCGGTCCAGGGTAATGCACGAAACTGAGGCGGCGCTTCAAGGAGTGTTGCCGGGTCGATGTCCGCCGCGGTCACGACGCGCATCCGATCGACTTCGAACGCGAGATACACAGGACGCGCGAGGGCGATCGAGTAGAGGCCGTATGTGAGGCCCGCGAGCTGCAGGAAGACGATGACTGCGAGGTCGCGGCGAAACGCTCCGATCGCCTTACCGGGATCGGCGGCGATCGCCGTCAGCGCCGGGCCAAGCACCACATCCACGGAAATCAGGAGAGCGAACAAGGTCGTGCCCGCGGCGATCGTCGAATAAGGTGGGGGATACCAGAGGCCGAATACCACCAGCGCAACCAGCGCGGCGACGCAACCGCTGGCGAAGAGGTGAATGCCAGCCGCCCGAGCGCGGCGTGTGCGGGGTGAGAAGGGAAGCTTCATCGAGGCAATGAGCGGTCAAATGCGTGCAATGGCGCCGACGAGGCCCCATCGGCGACGCTCTTGCAAGCTACGGATAGAGCGCCCCGACAGGGAGTCGGTAGAAATCCGGATCGTCGTGTCGTCCGCCTCATCACCGCGATGCCGGCCCTCCAGACCCAACTACGGATAGGTTCCGCGACACGAAGACGGCAGGTATTTCGGCAGAACCGTGGTGCCATCGCCAGCCAGACCACAACGCCAGCCTTCGACCGTCTTGCCGCCGTCGGTACCAGGGGCCAAAACGGCGCCGGAGATCATCGGCCGCAAGGTCAGGGTGTTGGTAGCAGCGGTCAGCTGGGCAACGTTGGCCGTGTTGCCGGTGACGGTGATCATGCCGTTGACGTCGGAATCGCCCCCGGTGACGGCCTTGGTGGCGACAAGCGGACAAATGCCTGTCAAAGCGGCAGCAAGGTTGGTGACATTGGCGTTGGCGACGACCTCCGACACCGTGCTTCGGCACGACGACGCGGCAAGGACGATCTCCGAGACCTTCGCCCGGACCGTGTAGTCCTGGTATGCCGGCAGCGCAACCGCCGCCAGGATGCCGATGATCGCAACCACGATCATCAGTTCGATGAGAGTGAACCCCTGGTGAATCAATCGCTGCTTCATGTTGGGTCCTTCGAATATGGTTCTTGTTGCCTGTCACAAAAAGGGCCGCGTCAGCGACGCGGCCCTTTTGTTCTGCACGGAGAGCTTCGTAGAGTCTGGACTTCCAGTGGTCTCGAAGCTTCCAGGCCTTACGGGTAGACGCCGCGGCACGAAGACGGCAGGTACTTCGGCAGAACCGTGGTGCCGTCGCCAGGCAGGCCACAACGCCAGCCTTCGACCGTCTTGCCGCCGTCGGTACCCGGAGCCAGCACGGCGCCGGAGATCATCGGGCGCAAGGTCAGGGTGTTGGTACCCGCGGTCAGCTGGGAAAGATTCACTGCGTTGCCGGTGACAGTGATCATGCCGTTGACGTCAGAGTTGCCGCCGGTGACGAACTTCGTTGCCGCGATCGGGCAGATACCCGTCAGGGTCGCGGCGAGGTTGGTGACGTTCGAGTTGCCGACGGTTTCCGAGATGGTGCTGCGGCATGACGAAGCCGCAAGCACGATTTCCGAGACCTTCGCCCGGACCGTGTAGTCCTGGTACGCCGGCAGCGCGACCGCCGCCAAGATGCCGATGATCGCAACCACGATCATCAACTCGATCAGGGTGAAACCCTTCTGGATAGCACGTTTCATAAGAACTCCCGTTTGAAGTAGGGGTGGAAAGACCCCCAGTTCATTGCAGGGGCCATGCCACGCCCGATCGACAAAAAAGCGTGAACTGCATCCCACGACGTGACACAAACGGTCACCAATCCGCGCAACACCCCCGCGAATCGGGCCCCTGCTGACGCATTCCGTCACGATGGCGACGATTGCCCGGCCTCAGGCGTATGCCCGCTTCGGTTCGTCGATCAGACGCATGACGTCGCCGATCTCGAGGGCGCGGATCTTGTGGGGCGAGCCGAGGCGGCCGATTTCAGCCATCACCGCGGCGCGCTCGCCCGGCTTGATGTGCGTGATGTGGACGTCGATGCTGCCCGCCAGGTTCTTGAGCTCGTGGCCGAGTGCCGCGGGGCACAGGTGCCGGCTGATGCGCGCGAGCTGGCGCTCGTCGTCGCCGAACGCGGTCTCGATGACGAGGTGGGCGACGCGCATCGTCGACAGCCGTTCCCACAGCTTCGGGTTCGGTCCGGTGTCGCCGGTGTAGACCCACCAGCCGGCGCTGCCGCCGTCGACTGCGTAGCCGACCGCGGGAACCGTATGCGACGCGTCGAGCACCTCGACCCGCTTGCCGTTCAGCTCGAGGACCTCGCCGACTGCGATCGGTACCAGCGAGAGCATCGGCTTGTCGGCGCTCGGCAAGCGCGTGAAGTCGGGCCAGATGATGCCGTTGAAGATGTGCGTGCGCAGAGCCGCGATCGTCTCCGGCAGCGCGTGCACCTGGATCGGCCCGCGCGATACCGTGCTTCGCTCGCGCATCACGCTGTCGGCGAGCAGCCCGATCGCCAGGATGTGGTCGAGATGCGAATGACTGATCAGGATGTGCTCGATGCGGGCGAGGGCATCGAGCGGCATGTCGCCGACGCCGGTGCCGGCGTCGATCAGGACGTCGTCGTCGAGGAGGAACGAGGTGGTTCTGCAACCGGCTGCGATCGAGCCGGAGCAACCGAGGACCTGGACGATCATGCTGCCGTTGTTGGGAGGCGCCGTTGCAGCTCGGCAGCAGCGGACGTTCGGGTGGAGGTGCGGGTCCGGAATGTTCGGCGGAGCCGGGACTCCGCACAAGCGGCCGATGCCGCATTTACCGCCGGGGCGGCGCGCTTCCCATTCGCCCTGCCCGAAGGCGTGACATCCGTCACGCCCGCCGGGCTAAAGCCGATCAGGCAGCCTGCACGAACTGCATCTGGGTGCCGGCGAGCTCGATGACGTCGCCGTTCTTGAGATTGACGGTCTCGCCGACGAGCGGATTGCTGTTGACCGTCGGCCGCGACGAACCCTCGACATGGGCGAGGACGTAGCCCGTCGGTCGCTTGGTGATCGAGGCGACCTGGACGCCGGGCTTGCCGACCGTCGTGACGACCTTGGTGAGGACGACCTCGCGGCCGGCCGCTGCGCCGTTCATGACGCGGATCGTCGCCGGGCCGACGCTGGAACCGGCGCCGCCAAGACCGCCGAAGCCCGACGCGCGGCCGGAGATACCGCCCGCCATCGAGCCGGGCTTCATGATCATCGTCTTTTCATAGTCGGTGCCGTCCTCGACCATGAACTTGATCTTGTACTTGCCGACCTCGACGGTGTCGTTGTGGGCGAGCAGCTGCTTCTTGACGGCCTTGCCGTTGATGTACGTGCCGTTGGTGCTGTTGAGGTCCTCGATGAAGACGTCGGAGCCGACCATCTGCAGCACCGCGTGCTCGCCGCTGACGGCGAGGTTGTCGATGACGATGTCGTTATAGGGGCGGCGGCCGAGGGTTGTCTTGTCTTTCGTGATCTGTACTTCCTTGATCACGACCCCGTCGAGCGATACCACCAGCTTGCCCATGTCTGACCTCAGTCTCTTATCTTGTAGTGCCCGGCGTCCGGAGGACGCGAGGGGCCGGCTGCCCTCGGTGCGGCGCTAGCGACGAAACGGCCACCAGGAACGCGCGGCACCCGCGGGTCCCCTCACCCGGACGAGTACGACGGAGATATTATCCTTTCCGCCCGCCTCGTTGGCCGCATCGATGAGAGCCCGGGCCGCTTCCGGCAGTAATTCGCAACTCTGCAACAGCTGGCTGATCGTCTCGTCGTCGACCATGTCGGAGAGACCGTCGGAGCAGAGCAGATAGAGATCGCCCGGCATGACGTCGTGCAGGTGCGTCTCGAGCAGCACCGTGTCCTCGACGCCGACTGCACGCGTCACCAGATTCTTGTTCGCCGAGAACGCTGCCTGCTCGGCGGTGATGAGGCCGGAGTCGATCTGCTCCTGAAGCAGTGAATGATCGTGCGTGATCTGCACCAGGCGGCCATGGCGCTGCCGATAGCAGCGCGAGTCGCCGACGTGGCCGAGCAGCAGGCGGTTGTCGCGAAAGACGCCGACGACCAGCGTCGTGCCCATGCCGGCGTACTGCGGATTCGAATTGGCGGCGTTGAAGATCGCCCGGTTGGCGTTGTCGACGCAGATGTCCATCGCGCGGCGGACATCGGTGTCGGTCGCCGACTCTGACGCTTCGGCAAGCCAGCGGCCGAGCTCGGTCTTGATGAACGAGGTGCACATGCCGCTCGCGACTTCGCCGGCGTTGTAGCCACCCATGCCATCGGCGAGGACGACGAGCGAGGTCGCCTCGTCGAGGACCGCCGAGTCCTCGTTGTTGCTCCGCGCCCGACCGGTGTCCGAGGCGCAGTGGAACTCGAGCGTCATCATCGACACGAAGGTGGGAAGGAGAAGGTCGTTCAACGCGACGAATTGTGCCTCGGTTCCATCGCGGCTCCGTCACGCAGCTGGCGATGGTGCAGGAAGCGACCCGCGACGACCACCGCGACCGCGCCGACGGCGCCGAAGATCAGCTCTGCGTGCGGCAGGTTGGCCTTGAACCAGGCTTCGAGCGCGGGGTCGGTCGCGAGCATCTGGCCGGCCAGGTAGCCGAGCAGCGCGGCGCCGAGCGTGATGATGATCGGGGAGCGCTCCATCACCTTCATCAGCAGCGTGCTGCCGACGATGATCAGCGGGATCGACATCGCCAGCCCGACGAACAGCAGAGGAATCCGGTAGTCCGCCGGGGCACGGTCGGCGGCGCCCGCGACGGCGATCACGTTGTCGATGCTCATGACCAGGTCGGCCACCAGGATCGTGCGGACGGCCGCAGCCATCGTCCCTTCCGCCTTGACCTCGCCCTCCTCCTCGGAATCGATCAGGAGCTGGATGCCGATCCACAACAGCGCAATGGCACCGATCACCTTGAGGTACGGCAGCTGCAGCAGCTGCACCGCAGCGATCGTCAGGATGATCCGCAGCACGATCGCGGCGGCGCTGCCCCAGAAGATCGCCTTTCGCTGCTGCGCCGGCGGCAACGAGCGCGCCGCCATGGCGATGACGACGGCGTTGTCGCCGGAAAGAAGGATGTTGGCGACGACGATGGCGCCGAGTGCGCCCCAGACGGCACCCGACATCAGGTCCATCGGCCCCTTGCCTCGGCCCTGGCCTCAGCCGACATCCGTCAGACCAGCGCTTTCATCAAGCGGCCCATCTCGGAAGGATTGCGGGTCACCGTGAAGCCGCTCTGCTCCATGACCGCGAGCTTGGCATCCGCGGTGTCGGCGCCGCCGGAGATGAGGGCGCCGGCGTGGCCCATGCGCTTGCCCGGCGGCGCGGTGACGCCGGCGATGAAGCCGACGACCGGCTTGGTCATGTTCGCCTTGCACCAACGCGCCGCGTCGGCCTCGTCGGAGCCGCCGATCTCGCCGATCATGACGACGGCATCGGTCGCCGGGTCGTCGTTGAAGAGCTTCATGATGTCGATGTGCTTCAGGCCGTTGATCGGGTCGCCGCCGATGCCGACCGCGCTCGACTGGCCGAGGCCGACCTCGGTCAGCTGCGCTACCGCCTCGTAGGTCAGCGTTCCCGAGCGGCTGACGACGCCGATCCTGCCCTTCCTGTGGATGTGGCCCGGCATGATGCCGATCTTGATCTCGTCGGGCGTGATCAGGCCGGGACAGTTCGGCCCGAGCAGCAGGGTCTTCTTCGCGCCGGCCGCCTCGCGCGCCCGCATGCGGCTCTTCACCTCGAGCATGTCGCGCACCGGGATGCCCTCGGTGATGCAGATCGCGAGATCGAGCTCGGCCTCGACGGCTTCCCAGATCGCCGCCGCGGCGCCCGCCGGCGGCACGTAGATGACGCTCACGGTCGCGCCAGTCTGCCGAGCCGCTTCCTTGACGGTCGCGAAGATCGGGATGCCTTCGAAGTCTTCGCCCGCCTTCTTCGGGTTGACGCCGGCGACGAAGCAGGCACGGCCGTTGGCGTAGTCGCGGCACATGCGAGTGTGGAACTGCCCGGTCTTGCCGGTGATGCCCTGCGTGATGACGCGGGTGTTCTTGTCGATCAGGATGCTCATTCGATGGCCTTCGTGCTTCGCCCACACGGATTCGCGTTGGCAACGACCCGGCGGCTCATGCCTTCTTCGCCGGCTGCTGCAGCGCCGCCATCACCTTCTGCGCCGCCTCGGCCATCGAGTCGGCGCTGATGATCGGCAGGCGGGAGTCGGCGAGCATCTTCTTGCCGAGCTCCTCGTTCGTCCCCTTCATGCGCACGACCAGCGGCACGCTCAGGTTGGTCGCCTTGCAGGCGGCGATCACGCCTTCGGCGATCGTGTCGCAGCGCATGATGCCGCCGAAGATGTTGACCAGGATCGCCTTCACCTTCGGGTTGGCGAGCATGATCTTGAACGCCTCGGTGACCTTCTCGGCCGAGGCGCCGCCGCCGACGTCGAGGAAGTTCGCCGGCGCGCCGCCGAACAGCTTGATCGTGTCCATCGTCGCCATCGCCAGACCAGCGCCGTTGACGAGGCAGCCGATGTTGCCGTCGAGCTGGATGTAGGCGAGGTCGAACTTGCTCGCCTCGATCTCGGCCGGGTCCTCCTCGTCGAGGTCGCGATAGGCGGCGATCTCGGGGTGGCGGTACATCGCGTTCGAGTCGAAGTTGAACTTGGCGTCGAGCGCCTTGATCGTCTGCGGCCCGCCGTTCTTGCCGCCCTCGAGGATCAGCGGGTTGATCTCGGCGAGCGAGGCGTCGGTCTCGAGGTAGCAGGCGTAGAGCTTCTTGAAGACATCGACCGCCTGCTTCTCGGCTTCCTTCGGAATGCCGATGCCGGCCGCGAGCTCGCGCGCCGCGTCGTCGCTCATGCCTTCGAGCGGATCGATGAAGACGCGGATGATCTTCTCCGGCGTGTCGTGCGCGACCTGCTCGATATCCATGCCGCCTTCGCTCGATCCCATCATCGCGACCTTCTGGGTCGCGCGGTCGGTGAGGACGGCGACGTAGTACTCCTTCTTGATGTCGGCGCCCTCTTCGATCAGCAGGCGTCGCACCTTCTGCCCCTGCGGCCCGGTCTGGTGGGTGATGAGCTGCATGCCGAGGATCTGACCGGCGAGCTGCGCGACCTCGGCCTCCGAGCGCGCCAGCTTGACGCCGCCGCCCTTGCCGCGGCCGCCGGCGTGGATCTGCGCCTTGACGACCCAGACCGAGCCGCCGAGCTTCTGCGCCGCTTCGGTCGCTTCGCGGACGCTGAACGCCGGATAGCCGCGGGGCACGGGGATGCCGAAGCGGGCGAGGATCTCCTTGCCCTGGTATTCGTGGATCTTCATCGAAGGTCGGCGCTGCGGTGGCGAAGGAGGTGCACGTGTCCCGGCCGCAGGCCCGGGAAGGCGCCGGGAAATGTAGCACGCGACTTTCCTCCCGCTGCTCGCGCAGGCGCGCGCACGGCTCGACGCAGACGGTGGCAGGAGCCGCCGGCCGCGACGCGCTCGCAGGCTTCAGGCGGGGTCGTTCGCGACGGGTTCGGCGTCGGCCGGCGCGCGGCCGAGGCCTCGCATCAGGCGGTGCACGAGCTCGGGAGCGAAGCCGCGAGCGAGCAGGAAGCGCGACTGCGCAGCGCGCTCGGCAGCGTCGGCGGGCAGCGCCGCGAACCGACGCTCGCGCACCGCGGCGGCGCGCTCGAGCTCGCTCGCGGCCAGCGATTGCGCAAGCTCGGCCGGCAGCCCAACGTCGTGCCGGCCGAGCTCGCTCTTGATGCGCAGCAGGCCGAAACGCGACTGACGTGCGTGAACGCGCGATTCGGCAAAGCGCTCGTTCGAGAGAAAGCCGTTCGCCTCGAGCCAGTCGAGCAGCGGCTCGACCTCTGCCGCTGCCGGTGCGCGCGCAGCCTCGTCAGCGATATCGACATCGGCGATACCTGCCGCCTGCGCGGAGCGCAGGTGGCGCAAGAGCTTGCGGCGCAGCTCGAGCCGGCTCTGGTCGCGCTGAGCCAACAGCTGCAGCGCGCGCGACTTGAGCGAGCGCCGCGGCT
>DASXLD010000060.1:0-2695 GCA_036496385.1 Caldimonas sp.
GGTCGCTGCGTGCCGGCGTCACCGAGAACCCGGTCGCGCTGACGCGCTCGATCAAGTCGCTGCTCGTCAACGTCACCTGTGGCGGTGCGCCGGTCTACGTCTGGCCGGGCGGCGGCATCACGGTGATGGTCGACGTCGCCAAGATGCCCGCCAACAGCTTCGGCTCGGTGCCGACGCCCGCGATCGTCTCGCCGATCGAATTCACGATGCGGCTCGGCGACTATCGCGCGCTCGGTGGCCACATCGATCGCGTGCAACGGCTCGACGACGTTCTCGCCAGCGGCGGCTGGCGGCTGATCGGCGCCGAGCCTGGCGTGCCCTGGCCGCTGCGAACGGCCGCGGGGACGGAGCGATGAGCGGACCGGTTGCGCATCGAGCCACGCGCCGTCGCCTCGACGACGGCCGCTGGCATTTCCAGCACGGCCCGATCGATTGCATCGTCGCCGCCGACGGCGATGCGCGCGCCGTCGCCGCTGCCGTCGAGCGCGCGTGGCTCCGCTTCCAGCCGTTGCTCGCCGAGCTGGTGGCAGAGCTGCCGTTGCTGCGCGCCGATCTTGCCGCCGTCCCTGCCAGGACGCTTTCGCCGCGCGGAGCGGTCGCAGAGCGCATGGTCGCGGCGTGCCGGCCGCACGCCGACGAGGGCCGCTTCATCACCGCGATGGCTGCGGTTGCCGGTAGCGTCGCCGAGGAGCTGATCGCGGCGTTCGACGATCCGGCGATCGCCCGCGCAGCGGTCAACAACGGCGGCGACATTGCCATCCGTCTTCAGCCGGGGCAGTCGTTCGCGATCGGCGTCTGCGCCGATCCGCTGCGCGGCCGCTTCGCGACGCCGCTCGACGGCCGCTTCAAGATCGATGCCTCATCGCCAGTCCGTGGCATCGCGACCTCGGGCTGGCGCGGCCGCAGCTTTTCGCTCGGCATCGCCGACAGCGTCACCATCCTCGCGCCGAGCGCGTCCGCCGCCGACGCCGCGGCGACGATCGTCGCCAACGCCGTCGACATCGACGACGCGCGGATCGTCCGGGCGCCGGCGAGCGCGCTGCGCGACGACAGCGATCTCGGCGATCGCCTGGTCACGCGCGATGTGCCGCCGCTGCCCGATGCGCTCGTCGCGCTCGCGCTCGCGCGCGGCGCCGCCGCGGCGCGGGCGCAGGTCGCGGCCGGCCGCATCGTCGCTGCCGTGCTGTCGCTGCAGGGCCGCTGGTCGGTGGTCGGCGAAGTCGCCGCGGCGCTGCCGGCGAATGCTGTCCCGGCGGCGGGCGCGCCGTCTTCAGGCGCTTCGTCGCGTGCCGTCGACGCGCGCGTGCTCGCACCGTGCTGAACGCCCGAAAGGACTTCCGATGCTCTACCCCGCCGGCAACGCAGCCCCCGCGATCGACGTCCGCAAGCTCGTCTGCACCGTCGAGGACGTCTGGCACGACAACGGCCCGCGCCTCGCGCAGCCGCTGCGCCGCGGCAGTCTCGCCGCCGTTCTGCGCAACCCCTACGCCGGCCGCTACGTCGCCGACATCCAGCCGATGATGGAAGCGCTGAAGCCGCTCGGCCGCGAGATGGCGGCGCGTCTGGTCGAGGCGCTCGGCGGCGCGGCGCGCATCGAGGCGTACGGCAAGGGCGCCCTGATCGGCATCGGCGGCGAGCTCGAGCACGGCGCGCTCTGGCACGTCCCCGGCGGCTACGGCATGCGCGACCTGCTCGAAGGGTCGCACGCGATCGTGCCGTCGACGACCAAGATCGGCGCCGCCGGCGCCTCGATCGACGTCCCGATCCACCACCGCGTCGCCGCCTACGTGCGCAGCCACTTCGACTCGGTCGAGGTGCGCGTCGCCGACTCGCCGCGGCCCGACGAGATGCTGCTCGTCATCGCCATGACGACCGGGGCGCGGCCGCACGCGCGCGTCGGCGGCCTTGGGGCTGACGAGATTGCGAAGTTCGATGGGCAGCGCTAGCGTGCCCCGAGCGCCGGCGCGCGAGCGGCGGCACGATCGCTGCATGGGGCAGGATCGCAACGACACGGAGGACACCATGGAAGGGATGCAACGCAGGGAGTTCGTTCGTCAGGTCGGCGTCGCGGGCCTGCTCGGCATCGCCGGCGCGCGGCTCGCGTTCGCGGCAGCGACGATCAAGCCCGATGCCAAGAGCGCGCTGCTCGTCATCGACGTGCAGAACTGCTTCGTCACCGGCGGCACGCTGCCGGTCAAGGACGGCGAGCAGGTCGTTCCCGTCATCAACAAGCTCGCGACCGCGTTCGAGAACGTCGTCGTCACCCAGGACTGGCACACCCCGGGCCACATCTCGTTCGCGTCGGCACACGCCGGCAAGAAGCCGTTCGAGACGACCAAGCTCAGCTACGGCACCCAGGTGCTCTGGCCCGACCACTGCGTGCAGGGCTCGCAGGATGCGGCGCTGCTGAAGGACCTCTCGCTGCCGAAGGCGCAGCTCATCATCAGGAAGGGCTACCACCAGGGCACCGACAGCTATTCGGCGTTCATGGAAGCGGATGGCAAGACGTCGACCGGCCTGGCCGCATACCTGAAGGCGCACGGCGTCGACACGGTCTATGTGTGCGGCCTCGCGACCGATTTCTGTGTCGCCTGGACTGCACTCGACGCGAGGAAGGCCGGCTTCAAGGCCTACGTCATCGAAGACGCGTCGCGCGGCATCGACCTCAACGGTTCGCTCAAGGCGGCGTGGGACC
>DASXLD010000061.1:0-5418 GCA_036496385.1 Caldimonas sp.
CACGTAGATCGCCTGCACGGAGGTGATCGAGCCCTTCTTGGTCGAGGTAATCCGCTCCTGCAGCTCGCCCATCTCGGTCAGCAGGGTCGGCTGGTAGCCGACCGCGCTCGGCATGCGGCCGAGCAGCGCCGAGACTTCCGACCCCGCCTGCGTGAAGCGGAAGATGTTGTCGATGAAGAGCAGGACGTCCTTGTTCTCGGCGTCGCGGAAGTACTCGGCGACGGTGAGGCCGCTGAGCGCGACGCGCAGGCGGGCGCCCGGCGGCTCCGTCATCTGGCCGTAGACCAGGGCGGCGCGCGACTTCTCCGGGTGCTCCATGTTGATGACGCCCGACTCCTGGAACTCGAGCCAGAGGTCGTTGCCTTCGCGCGTGCGTTCGCCGACGCCCGCGAACACGGAGACGCCGCCGTGCTTCATGGCGACGTTGTGGATGAGTTCCTGGATGATGACCGTCTTGCCGACGCCGGCGCCGCCGAACAGGCCGATCTTGCCGCCGCGCAGGTACGGCTCCAGCAGGTCGACGACCTTGATGCCGGTCTCGAACATCTGCGTCTCGGTCGACTGATCCTCGAGCGACGGCGCCTCGCGGTGGATCGACCAGCGCTCGTTCGAGACAATCGGCCGGTCGGGGAAGTCGACCGGCTCGCCGAGCACGTTCATGACGCGGCCGAGTGTCGGCGTGCCGACCGGCATCGAGATCGGCGAACCGGTGTCGACGACCGTCATGCCGCGGCGCATGCCGTCGGTCGCCTTCATCGCGACGGTCCGGACGCGGCTCTCGCCGAGGTGCTGCTCGACTTCGCAGATGACGTCGATCGCGTCGCCGGCGTCGCCGGGGTCGGAGGTGATGCGGACGGCGTTGTAGATGGCCGGCAGCCGCCCGCCGGCGAATTCCACGTCGACGACCGGGCCGATGACCTGGACGACCTTGCCGACCTTCGTATCCACTGCTGCTGTTGCCATAAGCGATTAGAGCGCCTCTGCGCCAGAAACGACTTCGATGATTTCCCGCGTAATCGCCGCCTGCCGCACCTTGTTCATGTAGAGCGTCAGCTGCTCGATCATCTCGGCGGAGTTCTTGGTCGCGGCGTCCATCGCCGTCATCTGCGCCGCGTAGAACGCCGCGTTCGACTCGAGCAGGGCGCGGAACACCTGCACTTCGACGTGCCTCGGCAGGATCCGCGCGAACATTTTTTCTGCCGACGGCTCGAACAGATAGTCGGTCTTCACCGCCGCACCGTCGCCGGCGATCGCGGCGCGCGGAACCGGCAGCAACTGATCGACGTCGACCGCCTGCGTCATCACCGACTTGAACTCGTTGTAGACAATGAACACGCCGTCGACGCGGCCCTCGGTGAACGCCGCGATCGCGGCATCGGCGATCGCCTTGGCGTGATCGAACTTCAACGCGCCGAAGAAGTTGACCTGCTCGAGCACCACTTCGAAGCCGCGGCGGCCGAAATAGTCGCGGCCGCGGCGGCCGACCAGGCCGAGCGCCACCTGGCGCGCCGGGCTCTCGACGATGAACGTGCTCGCCGTCTTGATGATGTTGGTGTTGAAGCTGCCGCACAGGCCGCGGTCGGCGGTGACGACGATGAGCAGCGTCTTGCCGCCGGCGAGCAGGGTCTTGCGCGCGTCGAGCAGCGGGTGCGCCGACGTGTCGACGCGCGCCGCCAGGCTCGAGATCACCCGCCGCGTCTCGATCGCGAACGGCCGCGCCGCCTGGATGCGCTCCTGGGCGCGGCGCAGCCTCGACGCGGCGACCATCTTCATCGCCTTGGTGATCTGCTGCGTCGACTTGACCGCACGCACCCGGCGGCGGATGTCCAATAACGACGGCATCTAGGCTTCTACCATTTCGTCAATTGCGAACGGCGAATTCGACATTCGCCGGCGACTAGGCGACCGCCGTCTTCGCGGAGGTCACGAAGGTCTTGCCGAAGTCCTCCAGCGCCTTGTTCAGGTCGGCCTTGAGCTGATCGTCGAGCGCCTTCTTCTCGGTCAGCGCCGCGAGCACGCCGGCGGCGCGCGTATCGAGGTAGCGGTACAGCTCCACTTCGTAGTTGCGGACCTGTTCGACCGGCACCGGATCGAGATAGCCGGCGGTCGCGGCGTAGATGATGATCACCTGCTTCTCGACCGCCAGCGGCTGATACTGCGGCTGCTTCAGCACTTCGACGAGCCGGCGGCCGCGATTGAGCTGGTTGAGCGTCGACTTGTCGAGGTCGGACCCGAACTGCGCGAACGCCGCGAGCTCGCGGTACTGGGCGAGGTCGAGGCGCAGCGTACCGGCGACCTGACGCATCGCCTTCACCTGCGCCGAGCCGCCGACCCGGCTGACCGAGTTGCCGACGTTGATCGCCGGACGGATGCCCTGGTGGAACAGATCCGACTCGAGGAAGATCTGACCGTCGGTGATCGAGATGACGTTGGTCGGGATGTAGGCCGAGAGGTCGCCGGCCTGCGTCTCGATGATCGGCAGCGCCGTCAGCGACCCGCCGCCCAGTTCCTTCTTGAGCTTCGCGGCGCGCTCCAGCAGGCGCGAGTGCAGATAGAAGACGTCGCCCGGATACGCCTCGCGGCCCGGCGGCCGCCGCAGCAGCAGCGAGATCTCGCGGTAGGCCTGCGCGTGCTTCGACAGGTCGTCGTAGATGCACAGTGCGTGGCCGCCGCTGTCGCGGAAGTACTCGCCCATGGTGCAGGCCGAGTACGGGCTGATGTAGAGCAGCGGCGCCGGATCGGACGCCCCGGCGGCGACCACGATGGTGTACTCCATCGCGCCGGCCTCTTCGAGCGTCCGCACCACCTGCGCGATCGTCGACTGCTTCTGGCCGATCGCGTTGTAGATGCAGATGACGTTCTGCCCCTGCTGATTGATGATCGTGTCGATCGCGACGGCGGTCTTGCCCGTCTGGCGGTCGCCGATGATCAATTCGCGCTGACCGCGGCCGACCGGCACCATCGCGTCGATCGCCTTGAGGCCGGTCTGCATCGGCTCCTTGACCGGCGAGCGCGCCACGACGCCCGGCGCGATCCGCTCGATCGCCGAGCTCTGCTTCGCGGCGATCGGACCTTTCCCGTCGATCGGCTGCCCGAGCGCATTGACGACGCGGCCAACCAGCTCAGGGCCGACCGGCACCGAGATGATCCTGCCCGTGCGCTTGACGATGTCGCCTTCGCGCATCTCGGTGAAGTCGCCGAGCAGCACCGCCCCGACGCTCTCCTCTTCGAGGTTCAGCGCGATGCCGTAGATGCCATGCGGGAATTCGAGCATCTCGCCCGCCATGGTCTTTTCGACGCCGTGGACCCGCGCGATGCCGTCGCCGACCGACACGATCGTGCCGACTTCGGCGACGTCGACGTCGACGGCATAGCTGCCGATCTGGTCGCGGATGATCTTGGAAATTTCTTCGACTTTGATGTCCATCTATTCACCGCGTTCGCTGCTACTGACCCGCGTCGAGCAGCGACTGTTTCAGCTTGTGCAGCTGCGTCGTCACGCTGCCGTCGTAGACGGTGCCGCCGAGCCGCGCCACGATGCCGCCGATGATCTCGGGATTCACCTTGGATTCGAGCACGACCCGCCGGCCGGTCGCCTGCGCCAGCCCCTGCTCGAGCCCGCGGAGCTTGTCGGGTGCGAGCGCGCGCGCGGTCGTCACCTCTCCCCGGATGACCCGCTGATGGTCCATCAGACGCTCGCCGTAGACACGGGCGATGTCCGGGAGCAGCACCAGGCGGCCGCGCTCGGCCAGCATCAGCACCATCTGCCGGACAGGCGCCGCAATGGCTCCCGATTTCTCGAGGATCGCGCCCGCGACAGCCACCTTCTTGGTCAGCGGGACGGCCGGATTGCTCATCGCGCCGGCCAGCGCCGGCATTCCGGTGAAGAGCGATCCCAGATCGCGCACCTGCGATTCGACGGTCTCGAGATCCGCCGGCGCTTCCTTTAAGACAACGTCGAACAGCGCACGCGCGTAACGGCCGGCGGCCACGCCTCTCGTCACGATCGCACGTCCTTCACTGCCGGATTCTGAGACTGAGCCCTACGGGCAGGCAAGGTCGGAAGCATGCCAAACGAAGATTTATACCATTCTGCATAGCTTCACGGCAACCGACGGGCCTCAGGAGGGCCCCGACCGGAGTCGAATGGCGGCGTTCGATCCCGGTCCCACGTTCCCCACGACCCGAGCCGGAACCCCGCGCGCCGCGAACGCGGCGAGCGCGGCCGGGACCGCCTGCCCCTCGATCGCCGCAAGCAGGCCTCCGGAGGTCTGGGGATCGTAGAGGAGCTGTACCCGCCGCGTATCCAGCCGGGGATCCGCAGACACCAAGCCGCCGAAATGCCGCGCATTGGCCAAGCCGCCACCTGGCGTATTGCCGTCGACGAGCTGCAGCGCGCCCTCGAGCAGCGGAATGGCGTTGACGTCGATGCTGACGGTGACGCCGCTGGCTCTGGCGATCTCGGACGCGTGGCCGATCAGTCCGAAGCCGGTGACGTCGGTGCAGGCATGTACGGCGCCGGCGTCGAGCGTCGCCAACGCCGCGGCCGCCTCGCGGTTGAGCTGTGACATCGACGCGACCGCGGCGGCGGCCGCTCCGGCAGGCGCTCGCTCGAATTTGATCGCCGTCGCGATCACGCCGGTGCCGATCGCTTTGGTGAGAACCAGCACGTCACCGGCGCGAGCGCCGGCGTTGGTCCAAATCCGCGCCGGATCCGCCTCGCCGGTGACGGCGTAGCCGAACTTGATTTCCTGGTCCTGCACGGTGTGGCCGCCGAGCAGCGCCACCTTGGCGTCAGTGAGCACCTCGAGCCCGCCTCGGAAGATCTGCGAGAGCACCGAAGCGTCGCCGTCGTTCGGGAACGCCGCGACGGCCAGCGCGGTCAACGGCGTCCCCCCCATGGCGTAGATGTCCGAGAGCGCATTCGCGGCGGCAATGCGTCCGTAGGCCACCGGATCGTCCACGATCGGCGTGAAGAAATCGACCGTCTGCACCAGCGCGCGTCGCTCGTCGAGCCGGTACACACCCGCATCGTCCGAGGTCCTGTAGTCGACGAGGACCCGGCGATCGGTCGACACGGGCAGATCACCCAGCACCTGGGCAAGCTCGCCAGCGGCGAGTTTGCTCGCTCAACCGGCGCAGTGCGAATAGTCGGTCAGTCGCTTCATGATTAACCGAGGGGCTTTCGCCCCTCGGACTCCCCTACACGCTCTCTCGCGCGCCGCTTCGTCGGCGCGCTCCGTTCGCGTGGCTCGCTCGTTGTACTCGCTCGCTTCTCACCATCCGCCGGCTCGCGGCGGCTCGCCTCGCCTCGCTTCGCTCGCTCGCTTCTCACCTTCCGCCGGCTCGCGGCGGCTCGCCTCGCCTCGCCTCCCTTCGCTCGCTCGCTTCTCACCTTCCGCCGGCTCGCGGCGGCTC
>DASXLD010000062.1:0-49439 GCA_036496385.1 Caldimonas sp.
CAGGCCTGTCTTCAGCATCGCCAGGTAGACCACCGGCAGCGCGAGATAGAAGTAGCCGCTGAGAAAGAAGAACACCGTCACGCCGAAGAAGCCGGGGACGATGCCGCGCAGCCCTGTGGGCGAGGAAGACGATCGAGATCGAGACGGCGCAAGCCGTCGAGCGACGGGATCGGACCCGCGAGCCTCACGGGCAGTCCTGCGGCGGGCTGCGGGTTCGGCGGCACGTCATCAAGCGCTCGGGCTTGCCCAGCTCGGCGGATGTCGGCAACCCGGCGGTGTGCTCAGGGGTTGGTGGCGCTTCAGGGACTCGAACCCCGGACCTGCGGATTATGATTCCGTCGCTCTAACCGACTGAGCTAAAGCGCCTGAGCCCACGAGTATAGCGAGCCGACTCGTCACGATCGGTCGCAGCGGCGCCGCCCTTGCCCTGTCCGCGGGCGCTCATTCCTGCACCGGCACGGCCGGCCTTCGATGTTCAGCTTCTTCAAGAAAAAGCCGCCTCCGGGCGCACCCGTGTCGGCGCCGGCCGACGCTTCGGCGCGGGATTCCGGCACCCAGAGCGCGGCGAGCACGACCGCGGCCGCGCCACCGGGGCCGTCCACGGCGATGCCGCTGGCGGTCGAAGAGAGCGCGGCCGAACGAGCCGGCTGGCTCACCAAGCTGAAGACCGGCCTGCAGCGCACCGGCTCGACGATCGCGGGCGCGTTCGTCGGCGCCGAGATCGGCGACGCGCTTTACGAGGATCTCGAGGTGGCGCTGCTGCAGGCGGACGCCGGCGCGGAGGCGACGCTCTACCTGCTCGATCAACTGCAGGCGCGCGTCACGCGCACGCACGTGCGCGATGCGGCGGCGGCGCGGCGGCTGCTCGCGACCATCGTCGAGGAGTTGCTGCAACCGCTCGAGCGGACGCTCGTCGTCGGCGAGCACACGCCGACCGTGATCATGGTGGTCGGCGTCAACGGCGCCGGCAAGACGACCAGCATCGGCAAGCTCGCCCGGCACCTGCTCGATTCGCAGCAAAACGTGCTCCTCGCTGCCGCAGATACCTTCCGCGCTGCCGCACGCGAGCAGCTCCTCGCCTGGGCCGAGCGCGCCGGGGCAGGCGGCGGCGCTGCGTCGCGCGGCACGGGTCGGATCGAGATCGTCAGCCAGGAAGGCGGCGATCCTGCCGGCGTGACATTCGATGCCGTCGTCGCCGGCAGGGCGCGCGGCTGCGATGTCGTCATTGTCGACACCGCCGGCCGGCTCGCGACGCAGGCTCACCTGATGGAAGAGCTGAAGAAGATGAAGCGGGTGATCGCCAAGGCGGAGCCCGGCGCGCCGCATGAGGTCTTGCTCGTGATCGACGGCAACACCGGCCAGAACGCGTTGGCGCAAGTCCAGGCGTTCGACGAGGCGCTGCAGCTCACCGGCCTCGTCATCACCAAGCTCGACGGCACCGCCAAGGGCGGCGTGCTCGCCGCGATCGCGCTCTGGTCGCGGTCGCGCGCAGAGCCGCTGCCGGTCTATTTCGTGGGCGTCGGCGAGAAGCTCGCCGATCTGCAGACCTTTCGCGCGCGCGAATTCGCCGCTGCGCTGGTCGACTGAACTAGCGCTTCTCGGGTGGCGGCAGCTCGGCGCTGACCGATTCGAGCTCGTCGAACCAAGAGGTGTTGCTCGGCTCGCGCACTTCGATGATCTCGCTCTTCGACCAGTCGCGGTCGGTGTCGGCGAACGGATCGACGGCCGGGCCGCCCTCGACGTAGGCGTCGCCGAGCGGCGCGTCGGCCAGGGTGGGCTCGTTCATCGCCGCCGCGTCGCCGAACGCCGCCTCGCTGAATTCGGCAGCGCCGACCACGGCCGTCGACGCGGCGGCCATCACCGGCGCCGCCTTCTTCGCCATGAAGCTGGGCACCGCCGGGACGCTCGGCAGGATCTTTTCGCGCGCTGCCTCGATCGACGGCAGCTTCTCCTCGTTCCAGACGTGGAGCGGGATCTTCGCCGCCTTCAGGGCCCGGGCGACGCGGTCGAGGCGAACGCGCACCTTCTCGTCGAGCTGGTCCATCGGCGGCCGGACCTCGACCACGGCAACGACCTGCGACGTGACATCGCAGACGACGAAGTCGACGCACTGGTTGCCGAGCCGGCGCATCCACTCGGCATACGAGTTGCGTTTCGGAACACTGAGAAAGCGCGCCAGCGGCACCTGGGCCAGGATCAGGTAGCCCGGCAGCGCGAGCTTCAGGGTGCTGAACGCGAGCCGCTCCGACGAACGGAGGATGCGCGTCGGCTCGGGCGGCCAGCCGGCGAGGGTGTCGAGCCGCTCCGCGGGGGTCTCAGGGCGCATCGGCGGACCCTGCCTTCGCGCCAGCCACCAGATGAGTGGCACCGCGCACAGGAGAGCGGCTACCGAAACGTAGATGAGCGTGCTGAAATCCGGTGCCATCGCTTCCCTCTGATGCGGCAGGCGTCGCGGGGCGCTCAGCGCACCCCGCCCATCCCCTTCATCCCACCCATCCGTTTCATCATCTTCATCATCCCGCTGCCCTTCATCTTCTTCATCACGTCACGCATCTGCTCGAACTGGTTGAGCAGCCGGTTGACATCCTGCACCTGCACTCCCGCGCCGTTGGCGATGCGGCGCTTGCGGGTGGCCTTCAGAAGCTCGGGCTTCCTGCGCTCAAGCGGCGTCATCGAGCAAATGATGCCTTCCATGCGGCGAACGTCACGCTCGGCACGGTCCAGCTCGGCCGGCCCGAGCTGACCGGCGCGCCCGGACAGTTGCGAGGGTAGCTTGTCCAGCAGGCCGCCCAGACCGCCCATCTTCTTCATCTGTGAAATCTGCGACAGGAAGTCATTCAGATCGAAGCTGCCGGTCGTCTTGACCTTGTCGGCGAGCTTCTGCGCGGCGGCGACGTCGACGCTCTTCTCGACTTCCTGAACAAGGCCGACGATGTCGCCCATGCCGAGGATGCGGCCGGCGTGGCGCTTGGCGTCGAAGACCTCGAGCCCGTCGAGCTTCTCGCTCGTGCCGGCGAACTTGATCGGCGCCCCGGTGATCGTGCGTACCGAGAGCGCCGCGCCGCCGCGCGAGTCGCCATCCATCTTGGTGAGGACGATGCCGGTGAGCGGCAGGGCATCCTTGAACGCCTTGGCGGTGTTGACCGCGTCCTGGCCCTGCATGGCGTCGACGACGAACAGCGTCTCGATCGGATTCAGCGCCGCGTGCAGCTCGCGGATCTCGGCCATCAGCTTGTCGTCGATCGCGAGGCGACCGGCGGTATCGACGAGCAGCACGTCGAAGTAGTGGCGGCGGGCATGCTCGAGCGCGGCGCGCGCGATCGCGACCGGCGCATCGTCCTTGGTCGATGCGAACCACTCGGCGCCGGCCTGGCGCGTCACCGTCTTCAGCTGCTCGATCGCGGCCGGCCGGTAGACGTCCGCCGAGACGGTGAGCACCTTCTTCCTGCGCTTCTCGATCAGGTGCTTGGCGAGCTTGGCCGTGGTCGTCGTCTTGCCGGCGCCCTGCAGGCCTGCCATCAGGATCACCGCCGGCGGTTGCGTCGCGAGATCGAGCTCGGCGATGCCGCCGTCGTCGGCCGCCATGGTCGCGGCGAGCTCGCGGTCGACGACACCGACCAGGGCCTGGCCCGGCGAGAGCGCGCCCGCGACCTCGGCGCCGAGGGCGCGCTCCTTGACGCGGGCGATGAAATCGCGCACCACCGGCAACGCGACGTCGGCTTCGAGCAGCGCGACGCGCACCTCGCGCAGCATGTCCTGGACGTTCTCGTCGGTGATGCGTGCCGAGCCGCGCATCGTCTTGACGAGCCGGCTCAGGCGATCGGTGAGGGCGGAAGCCACGTCGTCGGGCGATGGACCGTCAGTACACTTCAGTCGATGATTCTATCGTTCGGTCCCGACGCGGGCGCCGTCACGCCGATGGCGCTGGCGCTCACCGCGCCGAGCGTTGCCGCTCTCGTCTGCTATCTCGCTGCGGCGGTTCCCGGCGAGCGCTATTCGTCCGGGCTGCGGACGGCGCTGCTGGTCGGCTGGGTCATGCAGGGGATCTCGATCGTCATCGACGTCGCCGGCATCGGCTCCGATCGACCCGGCGCGCGCTTCGGCTTCGCGCCCGCGCTCTCGGTGACGCTCTGGCTCGTCCTCGCCGTCTACGAGTTCGAAAGCCGGCTCGTTCCGCTTGCCGGCGCTCGCCGCGCGCTCGCCGCGCTCGGCGTCGCGGTCGTCGTCCTGGCATGGCTGTTCCCGGGCCAGGTCCATCCGCAGGCGGCATCGGTGTGGGCGCCGCTGCACTGGCTGCTCGGCGTCGCCTCTTACGGGCTGTTCGGCGTCGCCGTGCTGCACGCGCTGCTCCTCAACCGCGCCGAGCGGCAGATGCGGCGCGCCCCGTCGCTCACCGATCCGACGCTGCAAGGCCTGCCGCTGCTGCGCCTCGAGCGGCTGACGTTCCGTTTCGTCGGCGCCGGTTTCGTCGTCCTGTCGGCCGCGATCGTCCTTGGCATCTGGTTCAGTGACCGCTGGCGCTGGGACCACAAGGCGGTCTTCTCGGTCCTCGGCTGGCTCGTCTTCGCGGGGCTGCTCGCCGGCCGCAGCGCGTTCGGCTGGCGCGGCCCGCGCGCGACGCGCGGCGTCTACGTCGGGGCGGCGCTGCTGCTGCTGGCGTACGTCGGCTCGCGCTTCGTCCTCGAAGTCGTGCTGCACCGCCCGCCCGCGACGTGAGCGCCCGATGAAGATCGTCATCTTCCTGATCGCCGTCGTCGTTCTGCTCTGGCTGCTGCGTGGCACGACGATGCGGCGCGGCCCGGGCGGCGGCAAGGCGATGCCGCCGACCGCGCAGCCGATGATCGCGTGTGCCTACTGTGGCGTGCATCTGCCGCGCGACGAGGCGCTGCCGGGCCGCGGCGGCGCCTTCTGCGGCGACGCCCACCGCGCCGCGTTCGAGGAAGCGGAGGCGAAGAAGCGATGAGCGCAGCGTCGGACACGCCCGCCCGCCCGCCGCGTCGCCGCACTGTCGTCGACGAGTCGTGGTTCGGTGCCTTCGGCGCCACCGGCGACGCGCCGTCGCTGATGGACGACTCGCGGTTCACCGTCTCGTGGGGCCAGGGCGATGGCGACGTCGCGCGGGAACGGTCGGCGCGCCCGGGACGCAGCATCGCCGAGACGACCTTCGCGCGCATCTACGGCGCGTTCATCGCTGCGCGCGCGGCGATCGGCGTCGCGCTGATCGTGACGCTGGCTCTGACCGGCGCCTTCGGCCTGCGGCCCGGCGGCGCCGTCGTCGCCGTGAGCATTGCCTATGCGGCGCTCACGATCAGCATGTGGCTGCTGCCGCGCTTTCGTGGCGGCGCCGCGCCGCAGGCGTTCGCGCGCCTGAGCAGCCCGCAGTGGTTGGCGACGATCGGCGCCGACCTCGCCCTCTTCACGATGCTCCACGTCCTCTCGCCGGGGTCGAGCTTCAACTACGTCGCGCTGCTGGTGTTGCCGGTGCTGATGGCCGGAGTGCTGACACCGCGCGTGCTGGCCCTCGCGACGGCCGCGGTGGCGACGCTGGCGCTGCTCGTCACGGCGTGGCTCGGCATCGTCGCCGGCGGCGATGCGACTCTGCTGATGACGCAGGCGGGGCTCGCGGGCAGCGGCTTTTTCGTCATCACCGTGCTCGCCGGTGAACTCGCCGGCCGGCTCGCGCGCGAGGAGCTGAGCGCGCGCGGCAGCCTCGAGATGGCGCGCCAGCAGGCGCAGCTCAACCGGCTCGTGATCGAGGAGATGGCCGACGGCGTGCTGGTCGTCGACCGTGCCGGCAAGGTGCGCGCGGCCAATCCGGCGGCGCGTCGCCTGCTCGCCCCCGAAGGCATGAGCCGGCCGGCGCCGTTCCAGCTGCGCGCCGCGCCGGCATGGGGCGCGCTGGTGCGCGCCGTCGAGCGCGCGTTCGCCGAGGCGTCGTGGCCTGAGGCCGGCCGCGACGTCGCGATCCAGTTCGCGCCCGATTCGCACCGCACGCTGCGCGTCCGTGTCCGCTTCACGAGGAAGCGCGAGCCGCCGGCAAGCGAGGAGTTCTGCGTTCTTTTCCTCGAGGATGTGCGCAACGTGCAAGCGAGGAGCCGCCAGGAAAAGCTCGCGGCGATGGGCCGCGTCTCCGCCGGCATCGCGCACGAGATCCGCAATCCGCTCGCCGCGATCTCGCAGGCCAACGCGCTCCTCTCGGAGGACGCGACCGATCCGGCGCAGCGCCAGCTGATGCTGATGGTGACCGAGAACGTCGAGCGGCTGAAGCGGATCGTCGATGACGTCATGGAGGTCGCGCCGGGGCAGGTGCAGGACGTCGGCGCGATCGACGCGACGACGCGGATCGCTGCGATCTGCGCCGAGTGGGCGCAGGCCGCCGGTGTCGAGATCGGTGGCGCCGGAATGTTTCAGGTCGAGCTGCCGGCCGAGCCGGTCGGCGTTCTGTTCGACGTCGAGCACCTGCGTCGCGTGCTCGTCAACCTGCTCGACAACGCGCGCCGCCACGCCAGCGCCAAGCCGGGCGCGGTGCTGGTTCGGCTGGCCGCCTCGGCCGATGCCGGTGGGCGCGCCGTCTTCAGCGTCCTGAGCGACGGTGCGCCCATCGCGGCCGACGTCGAAGCCTATTTGTTCGAGCCGTTTTTCTCGACCCGCAGCCGCGGTGCCGGTCTCGGCCTTTACATTTGCCGCGAGCTCTGCGAACGATACGGCGCCCGCATCGACTACCGGCTTCTCCCGCCCGAGGAGCCGCGCCGCAACGACTTCTACGTCGACATGAGGCGGGGCAGCGTTCAGGCCGCCGCCGACCGTGCGACGCTCACACCATGACCACTGCATCGCATTTCAGCCTGCTCGTCGTCGACGACGAGCCCGACCTGCGCACGCTCTACGAGCTGACGCTCCTGCGCGAGGGCTACGACCTCGACACCGCGGGCACCGTGCAGGAAGCATTGCTGCACCTGAAGGATCGCACCTACAGCGCCGTGATCACCGACATGCGGCTGCCCGACGGCAGTGGTCTCGACGTCCTGCGCTGGCTCGAGGAGAGCAATCGGCGCGAGAAGGCGATCGTGATCACCGCGTACGGATCTTCGGAGAACGCGGTCGAGGCGCTGAAGGCCGGCGCCTACGACTACCTCACCAAGCCGGTCGACCTCAAGCAATTCCGCGGCGTCGTCGCCTCGGCGCTGGGCCGCGGCGGCAGCGGCGCGCCGACGGTCGACCCGTCGACGCTGCCCTCTGAGCATCGCGCCTCGGCGCCGCCGCGAGCGCCGCGTCCGGTGGCGACGCCGGCGCCGGCGGCGCCGGTGAGCGCAGCGCTCGGCCGCATGGCCGGGCAGTCGATGGCGATGCAGCAGGTGCGTTCGCTGGTCGAGAAGGTCGCGCGCAGCATGGCGCCGGTGCTCGTCAGCGGCGAGTCCGGGACCGGCAAGGAGCTCGTCGCACGTGCCATCCACGAGGTCAGCGCACGCGGCGCGATGCCGTTCGTGCCGGTCAACTGCAGCGCGATTCCCGAGCAGCTGCTCGAGGCCGAGTTCTTCGGCTACCGCAAGGGCGCGTTCACTGGCGCGAACGATGACCGCGAAGGATTCTTCCAGGCCGCCAATGGCGGCACGCTCTTTCTCGACGAGATCGGCGACCTGCCGCTGTCAATGCAGTCGAAGCTCTTGCGCTCGATCCAGGAGCGCTCGGTGCGGCCCGTCGGCGCGGTCATCGAGCAGCCGGTCGACGTCCGCCTGCTGAGCGCGACGCACAAGGACCTCGGCGCCGAGGTCCAGACCGGGCAGTTCCGCCAGGATCTCTACTACCGGCTCAACGTCATCCAGATTCGCGTCCCGCCGCTGCGCGAGCGACTCGAGGACCTGATGGGGATCAGCGAGCGCGTTCTCGAGCGCCTCGCGCGCGACGCCGGCGTCTGGCCGCCGCCGCGGCTGACGCGTGACGCGCTCGTTCATCTCTCCCGCTACCCCTTCCCGGGCAACGTCCGCGAGCTCGAGAATCTGCTCCATCGCGCGGTCGCGCTGTCGGGCGCCGAGGAGCTCGACGTCTACGACCTCGGCCTGCCCGAGTCCGTCTTCACCGACAGCGCCGCCCAGGAGCTCGATCAGATCGCGGTCGCCGTCGAGCCCGGCACCGACGCGGCGCGCGCTGCGGCGCGAATGGCGCCGATCGAAGAGCCCTTGCCGAGCGATCTCGCACGCTATCTCGACGACGTCGAGCGCGACATCCTCGTCCGTGCCCTCGAGCACCACCGCTTCAACCGGACCGCGGCCGGCATCAGCCTCGGCCTGTCTCTGCGCCAGATGCGCTACCGGATGGCGCGCCTCAACGTCAACGTCGGCGCCGATTCGGGCAGCGCGGATCGCGAGTGAGCGGCGGCGAGTGGCGCGGCGGCTGGCTGCGGCGCGCGCACTGCGTCCGGTCGCCGAACTTCAGCCCGCGACCTGAGGCGACGGTCGTCGACCTCGTCGTGCTCCACTCGATCAGCCTGCCGCCGGGCCAGTTCGGCGGCGACGAGATCGAGCGGCTGTTCACGAACCGGCTCGACTGGAGCGCGCACCCGTACTACGAGTCGATTCGCGGTCTCGCGGTGTCGGCGCACTTCCTCGTTCGCCGCGACGGCGTCCTCCGCCAGTTCGTCTCGTGCGACGATCGTGCCTGGCACGCCGGCGCGTCGTCGTGGCAAGGTCGCGAGGATTGCAACGACTTCTCGGTCGGCATCGAGCTCGAAGGGCTCGAAGGCGAGGCCTTCGACGGGCTGCAGTATCCGGTGCTCGCGGCGCTGCTGCGAAGCGTCGCCGAGCACTATCCGATCGCCGCCGTCGCCGGCCACGAGCACGTCGCGCCAGGGCGCAAGGCCGACCCCGGCGCAGGCTTCGACTGGTCGTTGCTGCGGCGCCTGAGCGGACGGTCGGCACTGCGCTTCGCGGCTTGAGCTCGCGCTTCCCGCAATGCCCTTTTCGGCCTCGTGTCAAGGCCGGATCGGCGACAATCGATCCGTGACAAATCTACGGGTTAGACGCTATAGGTAGTGGTTGTCGAGCGTCCAGACCCTAGATATAGTGTTCGTCGCGTATCCTGATTTTGCCTCGACGACCTATTCGCTGCCGCCCTTGGCGGCGCTTGGCCGGCGAGATCATCCGAGCTTCGGCGGCGGCGCCGAGGCGATGCCAGAAGCGTCCCCGGCGCACACGTACGCCGGGGCACCCAGAGGGGACTCCATGCAAGCAACCACCGCCCAGGCGAGCTCCATCGCTCCGGCTTCGACCCGGCCCGCGGCCCGGCCGGCAGCCGCCGCGTCGGCGTACCAGGGCTACCAGATCCTGCGCCGCAACGGCGCCGTCGTGTCCTTCGAGCCGAACAAGATCGCGGTTGCGTTGATGAAGGCGTTCCTCGCCGTCCATGGCACGCAGGGCGCGGCCTCGGCGAGCGTCCGCGAGACGGTCGACCAGTTGACGGAGACGGTCGTGCGCGGCCTGCTGCGCTCGCGTCCGGGTGGCGGCACGTTCCATATCGAGGACGTGCAGGACCAGGTCGAGCTCGGCCTGATGCGCGGCGGCCACCACGAGGTCGCGCGTGCCTATGTGCTCTATCGCGAGCGCCGGGCCCAGGAGCGCGCTCGCCAGGGCGAAGCGAAGGTCGTGGCGCCGCCGGTGCTGATGGTCACCGACCGCGGCGTCCGCGTGCCGTTCGATTCGGCGCGGATGCAGGCGCTGATCGAGTCGGCGTGCGCCGGCCTCGGCGCCGACGTTCGCCCCGAACCGATCCTGACCGAGACGCGCCGCAACCTCTACGACGGCGTGCCGATCGACGAGGTCCACAAGGCGGCGATCCTCGCCGCACGCACGCTGATCGAGAAGGACCCGGGCTACACGCGGGCAACGGCGCGGCTCCTGCTGCACACGATCCGGCGCGAGATCCTCGGCGAGGAGCTGCTGCAGTCGGACATGCAGGCGCGCTACGCCGAGTACTTCCCGCTGTTCGTCAGGAAGGGCGTCGCTGCCGAGCTGCTCGACGAAAAGCTGCTCCAGTTCGACCTCGCCCGCCTCGGCGCCGCACTGAAGGCAGAGCGCGACCTGCAGTTCGACTACCTCGGCCTGCAGACGCTCTACGACCGCTATTTCCTGCACCACGACGACGCCCGCATCGAGCTGCCACAGGCATTCTTCATGCGCGTGGCAATGGGCCTGGCGCTGAACGAGATCGACCGCGAGGAGCGCGCGATCGAGTTCTACGAGGTCCTCTCGACGTTCGACTTCATGAGCTCGACGCCGACGCTCTTCAACTCCGGAACCCGCCGCTCGCAGCTCTCGAGCTGTTACCTGACGACCGTCTCCGACGACCTCGACGGCATCTACGAGGCGCTGAAGGAGAACGCGCTGCTGTCGAAGTTCGCCGGCGGCCTCGGCAACGACTGGACCAACGTCCGTGCGCTCGGCAGCCACATCAAGGGCACCAACGGCAAGAGCCAGGGCGTGGTGCCGTTCCTGAAGGTCGTCAACGACACCGCAGTCGCCGTCAACCAAGGCGGCAAGCGGAAGGGCGCGGTCTGCGCCTACCTCGAGTCCTGGCATCTCGATATCGAGGAGTTCCTCGAGCTGCGCAAGAACACCGGCGACGACCGTCGGCGCACGCACGACATGAACACCGCGAACTGGGTGCCCGACCTGTTCATGAAGCGGGTCATGGAAGGCGGCGAGTGGACGCTCTTCTCGCCCTCGACCTGCTCCGACCTGCACGACAAGTTCGGCCGCGCCTTCGAGGAGGCCTACGTCGGCTACGAGGAGAAGGCGGCGCGCGGCGAGCTGAAGCTGTTCAAGAAGGTGAAGGCGGCAGACCTCTGGCGCCGCATGCTGACGATGCTGTTCGAGACCGGCCATCCGTGGATCACGTTCAAAGACGCGTGCAACGTGCGCTCGCCGCAGCAGCACGTCGGCGTCGTCCACTCGAGCAACCTGTGCACCGAGATCACCCTCAACACCGGTCCGACCGAGATCGCGGTCTGCAACCTCGGCTCGGTCAACCTGGCGCAGCACGTCGCCGGCGGCAAGCTCGACCAGGCCAAGCTGAAGAAGACGGTGGCGACGGCGATGCGGATGCTCGACAACGTCATCGACATCAACTACTACGCGGTCAAGAAGGCGCGCGACTCGAACCTGAAGCATCGCCCGGTGGGTCTGGGCATCATGGGCTTCCAGGACACGCTCTACGAGCTGAAGCTGCCGTACGCCTCCGATGAGGCGGTCGCGTTCGCCGACCATTCGATGGAGGCGGTCTGCTATCACGCGTACTGGGCGTCGACCGAGCTGGCCGAGGAGCGCGGCCGCTATTCGAGCTATCGGGGCTCGTTGTGGGATCGCGGCATCCTCCCGGTCGACTCGCTCGACCTGCTCGTCGAGCAGCGCGGCAAGCTGCAAACCGAGGCGGGCGCCGACCTCGCGCTGGTCGAGATCGACCGCAGCGCGACGCTCGACTGGGACGAGCTGCGCGCCCGGATCGGCGTCCACGGCATGCGCAACTCGAACTGCATCGCGATCGCGCCGACGGCGACGATCTCCAACATCGTCGGCGTCGGCGCGTCGATCGAGCCGTCGTTCGGCAACCTGTCGGTCAAGTCGAACCTGTCGGGCGAGTTCACGATCGTCAACGAGTACCTGGTGCGCGACCTGAAGAAGGCGGGGCTCTGGGACGAGGTGATGGTGATGGACCTGAAGCACTTCGACGGGTCGCTGCGCCGGATCGACCGCGTCCCCGAAGACCTGAAGGCGCTCTATGCGACCGCGTTCGAGATCGAGACGCAGTGGCTCGTCGAGGCGGCGGCGCGGCGCCAGAAGTGGATCGACCAGGCGCAGTCGCTCAATATCTACATGGCCGGCGCTTCGGGCAAGAAGCTCGACGAGACCTACAAGCTCGCCTGGCTGCGCGGCCTGAAGACGACGTACTACCTGCGCACGCTGAGTGCGACCAACGCCGAGAAGTCGACAGTGAAGTCGAGCCAGCTCAATGCCGTCTCGAACGGGTCGCGCGGTGGCGTCGGAGCGGGAACGGCCAGCGCGCCGACCGCGGTCGCGAACGACGAGGTCGCGAGCGACGTCAAGTTCTGCGCGCTCGACAACCCCGAGTGCGAAGCGTGTCAGTGAGCAAGTGCATCACGCATTCGCGGCGTGAACGAGTACCGTTCTTCGCCGCGCGCGATGCAACAGAGCAACAAAATCGAAGCCACAGCGTTGATATGTCTTGGGCTTCAATGGCATCGATCCGATAATCCGCCGGTAGAGGAAAACCCCGCAATGCTGGTTTGGGAAGAAGACAGAACCACCGAGAACGTTCCTGCCGCAAGCACCGCGCCGCGCGCGGTTTCCGCTTTGCCGTCGGCCGTTGCCGCGCCCCCTCTCACTTCCGAAGCGACCTTGCCTGCGCGGCAGCAGCTCGCTCCCGCAACCGTTTCGGCCGCCGCGTCGGTGACCCGGCGCGTCCGTGCCGCCGACAAGCGGATCATCAACGGCAGCACCGACGTCAATCAGCTGGTGCCGTTCAAGTACAAGTGGGCTTGGGAAAAGTATCTTGCGACCTGCGCCAACCACTGGATGCCGCAGGAAGTGAACATGTCGCGCGACATCGCGACCTGGAAGAACCCGAACGGCCTGACCGAGGACGAGCGGCGGATCGTCAAGCGCAACCTCGGCTTTTTCGTCACCGCCGATTCGCTCGCCGCCAACAACATCGTCCTCGGCACCTATCGCCACATCACGGCGCCCGAGTGCCGGCAGTTCCTGCTGCGCCAGGCGTTCGAGGAGGCGATCCACACCCACGCCTACCAGTACATCGTCGAGTCGCTCGGGCTGGACGAGGGCGAGATCTTCAACGCCTACCACGAGGTCGCGTCGATCCGCGAGAAGGACGAGTTCCTGCTCCCCTTCATCGAGGCGATCATGGACCCGAATTTCCACACCGGGACGGCCGAGAGCGACCAGACGCTGCTCAAGTCGCTGATCGTCTTCGCCTGCCTGATGGAAGGGCTCTTCTTCTACGTCGGCTTCACGCAGATCCTGGCGCTCGGCCGGCAGAACAAGATGACCGGCGCCGCCGAGCAATACCAGTACATCCTGCGCGACGAGTCGATGCACTGCAACTTCGGCATCGACCTCATCAACCAGATCAAGGCCGAGAACCCGCACCTGTGGACGACGGAGTTCAAGACCGAGGTCCGCGAGCTGTTCGAAAAGGCGGTCGCGCTCGAATACCGCTACGCGGAGGACACCATGCCGCGCGGCGTGCTCGGCATGAACGCGTCCATGTTCAAGGGCTATCTGCGCTACATCGCCAACCGGCGGGCGGTGCAGATCGGCCTCCAGGAGCTCTTCCCGAACGAGGAAAACCCGTTTCCGTGGATGAGCGAAATGATCGATCTGAAGAAGGAGCGCAACTTTTTCGAGACCCGCGTCATCGACTACCAGACTGGTGGTGCGCTGTCGTGGGAGTAGAGGCCGTCGCGTGACATCGCGTCGGCAAGTGAGAGATCAAGATTCGCAGGACCAGAGCGGCGACCACGAGCGCTGCCGGCCTGCACCCGGATTCATCGGACTGGGGCGCCCCTCCTGGGCAGCTTGCGGGCGATGAATAGCCACCGGCCGACGACGCGTCGAAGGCCGATGGTTCCATGTCAACTTGATCAAGGAGAAACGTGATGGCAACTGCGAAGAAAGCCGCTCGGAAATCGACGGCGAAGAAGGCTGCGAAGAAGTCGATGGGCGCGAAGAAGACCGCCCGCAAGTCGACCGCGAAGAAGACTGGCGCGAAGCGCGCGGCCAAGAAGACCGGCGCGAAGAAGGCCGCCAAGAAGGGCGCGAAGAAGGCTGCCAAGAAGAAGACTGCCAAGAAGAAGACTGGCGCCAAGAAGGCTGCCAAGAAGCGCTCCGGCGCCAAGAAGGCTGCCAAGAAGTCTGGCGCCAAGAAGGCTGCCAAGAAGTCAGGTGCCAGACGACGCGTCGCCAAGAAGGCCGGCGGTGCCAAGAAGGCCGCCAAGAAGGCGTCAGCTAAGAAGGCGGCAAGAAAGGCGCCTGTGAAGAAGGCGTCTTCGTCGATGGGCGCGATGCCCGCCGCCGCTCCCGCGGCACCGGCGAAGACTGCCTTGAGCCCGCAAGCTGCCTGGCCGTTTCCGACCGGCAGCAAACCCTGACCGACGTCTGACGTCCGTCATCCAGCCCGGCCTCGGCCGGGCTTTTTATTGTCTGTGAGGTGGGCCTTCGCGGCAGCCGGCCGCACGCGCGGTTGCCGACGCTCTCGGGCGCGCTGCGTCGCTAATCCGGCAGGATCTGGGTGTCGGCGAAGCCGTGCGCCGAGACGGCCGGCATCCTGGCTTCGGACAGCGGGTCGCGTTCGCGTTCGCGCTCGCGCGCACGATCGGCCGCGTGCATCGCTTCCTCGAGCTGGGCGGCGCGACGCCTGGCGGCCTCGAGCTCCAGAGCTGCCTGCTGGTGCGCCTCGAGCTCGGCCTTCAACAGGCCGATCTGCTGGCGCGCTTGTGCGGTCTGCTGTTGCGAGAAGAGTCGCGCCTTCTCGAGCTTCTGCAGCCGGTGCCCCGCAGCGGCGAGCTGGCGGCCATACCACCAGCGGCAGCCCGCCCACATGACCGCGGAAGCGACGGCGATGGCGATCGGGATTGCCACCGCGAGCACGCCTGCCTGACGAATGTCCATGAGGAGCAACTTCGGCCGGGATCGTTCGGGACTTGAGCCTCAGGAAGCAGCGAACGTGCGATCCAGCACATGATTCTGGCCGCCACGGCTCGCGATCTTCAGCGCGCCGAGCCGATTGCCCAGGCGGGCGCAGTCGGCGAGCGACCAGCCGCGTTCGAGGCCGAACAGCATCGCGCTGCGGAAGGCGTCGCCGCAGCCGGTCGGGTCGACGACCTCCGTCGCCGGCACGCCGGGGATCGCAGTCCTCTCGCCCTGCTGCCAGATCTCGCAGCCCTCGGCACCGAGCGTGACGACGACGCCGCGCAGCCGCGATCTCGACATCTGCTCGATCGAGCGACCAGTGCGCTCGACGAGCATTTGCGCTTCGTAGTCGTTGACCGCGACCCAGCTTGCCCGATCGACGAAGGCGCGCAGCTCCTCGCCGTCGAACATCGGCAGGCCCTGGCCGGGGTCGAAGATGAAGGGGACGCCTGCCGCCGCGAGTTGGCTCGCGTGGCCGAGCATGGCGCTGCGGCCGTCGGGCGCGATGATCGCGATCCGCACGTCGGCGGCCGCAGGCACAGCAGTCTCGTGCGCCCACTGCATGGCGCCGGGATGGAATGCGGTGATCTGGTTGTTGTCGCGGTCGGTGATGATGAACGCCTGCGCCGTGTACGCCTCGCTCACCGTGCGGACGTGCGCCGTCGTCGCGCCCCACGATTGCAGCCGTGCGCGGTAGTCGTCGCCGTCGATGCCGAGCGTTGCGATCACGATCGGGTCGCCGCCGAGCGCGGCGAGGTTGTAGGCGATGTTGCCCGCGCAGCCGCCGAATTCGCGCCGCAAGGTCGGCACGAGGAACGAGACGTTGAGGACGTGCAGCTGGTTGGGCAGGATCTGGTCGGCGAAGCGGCCGCCGAAATTGGCGATGCTGTCGTAGGCAAGCGATCCACAGACGATGGCGGCCATGCGTTCTCCGGAGAAGGGTGGGTACGCGCGAGCGCGCGAGATTCAGGGATAGAAGATCTCGACCGTATAGCCGACCACCGCCGCCGGCCCGGCGGTGAGAAGCACTTGCATGCTGGACTCGGCATGCGGCGCGAGCACCTCGGCGGCGCGGAGATCGTGCGGCGCCAGGACGCGGCGGGCAACCAGACGCCCGGTCGCATCGGTGAGGGCGAGATCGATCGACGGCATGCCGAGCGCGATCGCGCTGCGGCTGCGCAGCGTGACCGAGAGGACGAAGGTGTCGGGCGCCGGCGCCCGCGTCAGCGCCGTGCTTTCGACGACGACGTCTTCGATGTGCCGAGGCGCCTCGATCCGGCAGCCGGCGACGCGGCACCAGGCCGCGAGCGGCGCGTGCAGCGACGGCCAGCTCGCGGCGATCGTGTCGCGCCACTGGTGGGCGACCTGCAGCGCCAGAAGCGCGGTTGCGAGCAGCGCGAGCCCGCCGAGGGCGCTGCGTGCGGCTCCGCTCTGCCAGCGTGCGCGCCGGTCGGCACGGCGGATGAATTCCGGGTGCGCTTCGCTCTCGAGCGGCAGCGCGCCGGCGTCGGTGGCCGGCAGGACGACGAGGTCGGCCTCGTTTTCGGTCGGGTTGTCGCCGAACAGGTCGGAATCGAAGCGCGCGTCGGAGAATTCGACCCGGTCGCGACCGCCGAGCTCGGCGGCCGGCTTGTGGGCATGCTCGGCGCGCTTGCGCGGTCCGAACAGGCGGGCGTCGATCGGATCGGCGAGCAGCTCGCCGAGGTCCCCGGTCGAGTCGACGTCGTCGCCGCTCGACTCGACGTCGTCGCTGTTCGCCGCCGCCGCTTTCTTTTCGACCGGCTTGGCGGCCGGCTGCGATCCGGCCTCCGTGATCGGCGGAGAGCGCAGCGTCTTTTCGAACTCCGCGGTCCGCGACAGTGTCGCTCGCTCGCTCGCCTCGCGTCCGGGCGCGGCGCGATCGGCGAGGGGCGGGCTGCGCTCGCCCGCTTCGGCCGGGGTGTCGCGTCCGAGGTCGAACAATCCCTCGATCGCATTGAAGACGGCGTTGCAGCGGCCGCAGCGAACCCAGCCTTCGGACACCTTGAGCTGGTCCTGGACGACTCGAAACGCCGTCCCGCAAGAACTGCAGCGCGTCGCCAGACTCATCGCCAAATCATGCCATGCGCGACCCTGCGGGCCGCTTGCCGATGAGGAGGACCCAGCCGTCGTCGCACGCTTCGGCCTCGAGGGCGATCCAGGGCGCGTACGCCGAGCGCAGCTCGTCGGTCTGCCGCTCGAGGATTCCTGACAGGACGAGGTCGCCGCCGGCATCGACGAGGCCCGACAGGACCGGGGCGAGCAGCTTGAGCGGCGCGGCGAGGATGTTGGCGACGACGAGCGTGTACGGCCCGGCGACATCGTCCGGCGTGCCGGCCCGCATCGAGACGCCGTTGGCGAGCGCGTTCGCGCGCGACGTCTCGATCGCCACCGGATCGACGTCGACGGCATCGACCTCGCCGGCGCCGAACAGGCTCGCGGCGATGGCGAGCACGCCCGAGCCCGATCCGTAGTCGAGTGCGCGCCGCCAGGCGATGCCACCGGCGGCACCGTGCGCGGCGATCCAGCGCAGGCACATCCGCGTCGTCGGATGCGTGCCGGTGCCGAACGCGCGACCCGGGTCGAGGCGGATGACGTGGCGCGCATTCGGCGGCACGCCGCTCCATGTCGGCGCGACCCAGAAGTCGTCGGCGATCCGGCACGGGCCGAACTGCGCCTGCGTCAGACGCACCCAGTCCTCCTCGGCGACTGGCGAGATCGCGACGACGCGCACCTTGCCCGCCGCCGTTGCGGCGACGAGGGCGGCGGCAGCCGAGATCGCGTCCGCCTCGTCGGCGAAGAGCGCGCCGACGCGGGCGCGCTGCCACGCCGCCGGCGCGGCGACGCCAGGCTCGTCGAACACCGGCTGCTCGGCGTCGCTGCCGGCGTCGGCGTCCTCGATCGACACCGAGAGCGCGCCGAGCTCGTCGGCGAGCCGGTCGCTCAAGGCGTCGACCGCGCCGGCGGGAACGAGGAGCGCGAGGGCGTGCATCGCGCGCTCAACGCTTGTGTTGGTCGAGCCAGCCTTCCAGGTAATGGATGCTCGTCCCGCCTTCGACGAACTTGGCGTCGACCATCAGCTCGCGATGGAGCGGGATGTTGGTCTGGATCCCCTCGACGACCGTCTCCGAGAGCGCCGTCCGCATCCGTGCGAGCGCCTGATCGCGGTCGTCGCCATGAACGATGATCTTGCCGATCATCGAATCGTAGTTCGGTGGCACGAAGTAGTTCGTGTAGGCGTGCGAATCGACCCGCACGCCCGGGCCACCCGGCGGATGCCACATCGTGACTCGACCGGGCGACGGCGTGAACTTGAACGGGTCTTCGGCGTTGATCCGGCATTCGATCGCGTGACCGCGGCAGACGATCGCGCGCTGCGGGAAGGGCAGTTTCTCGCCGGCGGCGATGCGGATCTGCATCTGCACGATGTCGATCCCGGTCACCCACTCGGTCACCGGGTGCTCGACCTGGATGCGCGTGTTCATCTCGATGAAGAAGAACTCGTTGTTCTCGTACAGGAACTCGAACGTGCCGGCACCGCGGTAGCCGATCTTCTTGCAGGCGGCAATGCAGCGCTCGCCGATCTTCTCGATCACCCGGCGCTGGATTCCCGGCGCCGGCGCCTCCTCGATGATCTTCTGGTGGCGGCGCTGCATCGAGCAATCGCGTTCGCCAAGCCAGACCGCGTTCTTGTGGGTGTCGGCAAGCACCTGGATCTCGATGTGGCGAGGGTTCTGGAGGAACTTCTCCATATAGACCGCCGCGTTCGAGAACGCCGCGCCGGCCTCGGCCCGTGTCGTCTGCACTGCCGATACGAGTGCTGCCTCGGTGTGGACGACGCGCATGCCGCGCCCGCCGCCGCCTCCTGCCGCCTTGATGATCACCGGGTAGCCGAGCGCCCGCGCCGCCTTGATCGCCTCTTTCGGGTCGTCGGGCAGCGCGCCCTCCGAGCCCGGGACACACGGCACGCCCGACTTGATCATCGCCTGCTTGGCCGAGACCTTGTCGCCCATGATCCGGATCGCCTCGGGGGTCGGCCCGATGAAGGTGAAGCCGCTGCGCTCGACGCGCTCGGCGAAGTCGGCGTTCTCCGCGAGGAAGCCATAGCCGGGATGGATCGCCTCGGCGTCGGTGACCTCGGCGGTGGCGATGATCGCCGGCATATTGAGGTAGCTTTGCGTCGACGGCGCCGGCCCGATGCAGACGGCCTCGTCGGCCAGCTTGACGTACTTCGCGTCGCGGTCCGCCTCCGAGTAGACGATGACCGACTTGACGCCGAGCTCGCGGCAGGCGCGCTGGATGCGCAACGCGATCTCGCCCCGGTTGGCGATCAGGATCTTCTTGAACATCGTCAGTCGCCGTGGCCGGCCGTTCGCGAGCGATGCCCGGCGTCGAGGGCGCGCCTCATTCGATGACGAACAGCGGCTGGCCGAACTCCACCGCCTGGCCGTTCTCGCACAGGATCTGGCGGATCGTGCCGGCGGCGTCCGCCTCGATCTCATTCATGATCTTCATCGCCTCGATGATGCAGATCGGCTCGCCGACCTTGACGACGCTGCCGATCTCGACGAACGCTTCGGCGCCGGGGCTCGCCGAGCGATAGAACGTGCCCACCATCGGCGACTTGACGACGTTGGCCGCGGCGATGTCGGCCTCGGCCGGCGCGGCCACGGTGCGCTCCCCGGCAAGGCCGGCGGCCGCCGTGGAGCTCGTCTGCGGCTGCGAATTCGCAGGCGGTGCCGCGGCTCCCGCGGCCTGCGCCTTCACGATCCGGACCTTGCCATCGGCTTCGGCGATCTCGAGCTCCGAGATGTTCGATTCCGAGACCAGATCGATCAAGGTCTTCAGTTTGCGAAGGTCCATCGAGGCATCCGGAGTCGAGTCGGTGCGGCCCGGTGGGCAGCCGCAAGAAGGCGCGCATTCTAGGCTGATCGGCGACAGTTACTGGAAATTGGCGCCGAATCTCGTTCAGCGGATTGAACCGACCCAGCCGGCGAGAAGGCTGGCGTCGACCGCGCCGAGATGTCCGCCCGACTGCGCCCCGGCGGTGTCGAAGGCCGCGGTGAAGGGCAGGCCACCGTTGCGATTGCCGAGTTGGCGCGAAAGGTCGAGACCGATCGTGCCCGCGATCGCGACCGGCAGGCGAAGCGCTCGCTCGGCGATGAACCGGCGCACCGGGTCCGGCTGGTCGATCGCGAGGGCAAGCACCTGCCAGCGTTCGCGCGCGCGTTCGCGTGCGAAGCGG
Organism: Caldimonas sp.; assembly: GCA_036496385.1. Lineage (GTDB taxonomy): Bacteria > Pseudomonadota > Gammaproteobacteria > Burkholderiales > Burkholderiaceae_C > Schlegelella_A. The sequence goes on from DASXLD010000062.1 coordinate 19,981, forward strand.
TCGAGCAACGGCATCTCGACGACGCAGGGGCCGCACCAGGTGGCCCAGAAGTTGAGCAGCAGGGGTCGGCCGCGGAGCGCTGCCATGGGCAGGGCATTGCCGTCGACGTCCCGGAAGGTCAGCGACCAGAGGTCGAGGGCGGCCGGCTCGTCGACGTCGTCGCTTCGCGATCGCGATCGCGATCGCGATTGCCACAGCCGCACGCCGAACCCGCCGGCGGCAGCGACCAGCGCCGCCACGCCGACGAGGGCGGCGCGCCGGTTCACGTCTGCGCCTCGCGGGAGCGCAGCGCGGCGAGGTCGCCGCGGTCGCTGCGGCCGCGCGCGTCGCGATGGAGCGCGCCGCGCAGGTCGTCGTAGTCGCGCACCGTCATGGCGATGTGGACGACGACGCCGAGCGCCGGGCTCGGCACCTGGACGTTGAGAACGTCGAGGACACGCCCGCGCGGCCCCTCGACGCTGCTGACGTCATAGTCGATGCGCAGGTCGATCAGTGCGATCTCGGCCGACTTCGAATCGTCGCAGAAGAGATCGATGGCGATGCTGCTGAGCCGGGTCGCGGTGCCGCGCCAGACCGCGCCGGCGAGGTGCGGCCGGAAGGCGGCGAGGCGTTCCATCCACACGGCAGCAAGGCGGCGCAGCTCGGCGAGCTCGGCCGGTTGGGTGTCGGCGTGGAAGAGGTCGAGGTAAGTGCGCACCTCGTCCTCGATCTCGTCGTTGCCCGGCAGCTCGCCGTTGCGCGCATGCAAGCCGAGATCACGGGCAGCGCGCCGTTTGGCGGCGCCGTATTCCAGGCCTTCCTCGACGATCAGCCGTGCCGCGGCGACCGCGATCGCTGCGCTGTGCGTGCCTGCCATCGGGCCATTTTAGGCAGCGCGCGCGGGATGCGACTAAGGCAGCTCGACCTGCCCCATCCGGGCGACGATGGTCGCGGCGCGGCCGACGACGTACGCCGATCCCGGCCGCTTCTCGAACCGCTTCGGCGCTGGCAGCATCACCGCGAGCTGGCCTGCCTGCTGGACGCCGAGCTGGCGCGCCGAGACGCCGAAGTAGCGCTGCGCGGCCGCTTCGGCGCCGAACACACCCTCACCCCACTCGACGGCGTTGAGATAGAGCTCGAGGATGCGGCGCTTGCCGAGGATCGCCTCGAGCGCGTACGAGAGAACGAGCTCCTGGCCCTTGCGGAGGAAGTTGCGCTCGCCGCTCAGGAACAGGTTCTTCGCCAACTGCTGGGTGATCGTCGAGCCGCCGACGACCTTGGCAGCGACGGGCGAGCGCGCACCGGCGGCCGGCTTGCCGCCATTGCCCGCGTCGCGCCGCTGCGCGCGCTGCGCCGCCTGCTCGGCGACGGTCTCGGCGCGCTCGTTCTTCACCCAGGCCTTCTCGAGCGCATCCCATTCGACGCCGCTGTGCTCGGCAAAGCCGCTGTCCTCGGCAGCGATGACGGCGCGCTTCAGGTTCGACGACAGGCCTCCGTAGTCGATCCACTGCTGTCGCCAGCGATGCGCCCCCGGGCTGCGGGCGAGCCGCCACGCTTCCGAACGCTGGAACGTCGTCGATTGCGGATCGACGAATGCCATCAGCGCGATGCGAGCGACAAAGTAGAGCTGCAGCGCGACTGCGCTGACGAGCACGAGAACGAGGAAGCGGCGCAGCGACAGGCCGCGCGGCGTCGTCATGTCGATCCAAGGCGCTCGCGCACCGCACGCAGCACCGGGGCGGTCTGCGGCGCGACGCCGCGCCAGAAGAAGAACGCTTCGGCGGCCTGCTCGACGAGCATGCCGAGGCCGTCGCGCCCGCTCGCGTCATGCGCCTGAGCCCAGTCGAGAAACGGCCGCGCTGCCGGGCCGTACATCATGTCGAGCGCCAGCGTGCCCCGCTTCAGGACGTTGGCCGCGACCGGAACCGGGGCGCCCGAGACGCTGCTCGCGCTGGCGTTGACAACGATGTCGAATCCGCTGCCGCAGGCGTCGAGCGCCGCCGCCGCGACACGCGTCGCCGGGTCGTCGTCGAGGCCGGCAAGGTGGCGGGTGACGAGCGATCGCGCGCGCTCGACGCTGCGATTGGCGACGACGACCTCGCTTGCGCCGCCGTCGAGCAACGGCCCGAGCGCGCCGGCGGCGCCACCGCCGGCGCCGATCAGCAGCACCCGCGCGCCGCGCACGGCGACGCCGGCGTTGCGCTCGATGTCGCGCACCAAGCCCGCGCCGTCGGTGTTGTCGCCGTGCCAGCCGCCGGCGTCGAAGCGCAGGACGTTGCAGGCGCCGGCAAGGCGGGCGCGGGCGCTGTGCCGGTCGGCGAGCGCACAGGCCTCGAACTTGAACGGCATCGTCACGTTGCAGCCGCTGCCGCCGCCTTCGGCGAAGCCCCGGACCGTCGCCGCGAAGGCGTCGAGTGGGCAGAGCAGGCGCTCGTAGACGACCGCCTCGCCGGTCTGCGCCGCAAAGGCGCAGTGAATGAACGGCGACTGGCTGTGCGCGACCGGGTTGCCGGCGACGACGTAGCGGCTCGGTGGCGTCGCCATCAGCGCCCGCTCAGCGTCGTTTCGAGGTTCTCCTCGCGCGTGAAGCGGAAGCGCGAAGGAATCGCGAGCTGATCGGCCTGCCGCTTCATCGCCGTCGTGAAGCGACCGTACGGCGCGGCGGCGTGGACGATCGCGATCGCGCGGCGATCGAGAACCTTGTTGCCGGAGCCACGGACGACCTCGGTGTCGAGGACGCGGCCTTCGGAGTCGACCGTGATGAGCATGGTCAACTCGCCGTACAGCTTCTTGCCCTGGTTCTCCGGAAAATTGCGCGTGCCGCGGTCCTCGATCTTGCGCCGCAGCTTGTCGTAGTACAAAGCGTAGACCTCCTCGCGCGTCGCCGGGCTGATGTAGCGCTTCTTCGGCCGCGCGTTCTCATCGTTGATCCGCTTCTCGATCTCGGCGAGCATCTCGATCAGCTGGCGCCGCCGGTCCTCCTGCTCGCGCTCCTCCGGTGTGCCCTGGTCGCGCATCGGGTCGGTCGGAGGCAGCAGCGCGAGCTCGCGCCGCACTTGCGACAACAGCTGCTGCTGCGTCTGCTGCAGTTGCTCGATCTGCTTGCGCGTGTCCTCGTGCGCGTCGCCGATCTCGGTCAGCGCCGAGGGCGGCAGCGGCGAAGTCGCGCGGCCGGTCGCCGCGTCGCCGCCGCCGGCGAGGCTGGCCTGCGCGATCGCCTGCGCCTTCTCGGGCGCCTCGCCAGAGCGCGAGTTGACGAGGACCACCTCGAGCGGCGAATCCTCGAACATCCGGTTGAACCCCTCGGGGTCGACGAAGCGCACGCCGAGCAGCGCGCCGTGGACGGCGAGCGAGATGCCGAGCGCGACGTGCAGCGTCGACAGCTTCTTCGGCAGCGGCAATCTCACGCGGCTGTGGCGGCGACGGGATCGGCCTCGACGCCGGTGTCCGGCGCCGAGACGTCAATCGCGATCGCCAGCGGTCCGGCGCTGTCGGCATCGTCGTCGTCGCCGGCGATGGCCTCGGCGGGCGCCGTGGCCTCGTCGCGGCGGGCGACGACGGAGGCAGCAACGTCGAGCGTCAGCAGATCGACCGCGCCGAGGCGAACGCGGACGGCGCTGCCGCGCGCGAGCTGCTCGCTGCCGACGGCGCGAAAGACGAGCGGCAGCGCATCGGCGCGGACGAGGCCGTCCTTCAGCACCGCCGCATCGAGCTCGCGGACGTCGTTCTGCTGCAGCCAGCGCAACGACCAGTAGCGCTCGATCTGGGCCTGGAACGCGTTATAGGCGGCGTACGACGCCTCGAAGTCGGCGGTTGTCGCAAGCAGCTGGACGTCCTTCGGCTTGAACGGCGCAACCAGGGGGGCGCTGCGGCCGCCGCGAGCACAAGCGACGATCTGCCACTGGTTGACGAGATCGACGTAGCGCCGGAGCGGCGACGTCGCCCACGCGTACTGCTCGACGCCGATGCCGGCGTGTGGCGCAGGCTGCATTCCCATGCGTACCTTGACGCCGGGCGCGAGGCTCGCCTGGCTGCGATAGATGCCGGGAACGCCGCACGCCGCGAGCCAGCCGCCCCAAGTGCTGTTGGCCAGGATCATCGCCTCGGCGACGATGAGGTCGAGCGGCGAGCCGCGCTTGCGCGGCACGATCTCGACCCGTTCTTCGCCCGTGATCGGTCGCTCGCCTTCGCGATCGACGCGAAACGTGTAGTCGGGACGGCTGAAGTGCTCGGGCTTGCCGCGCACCCGCTCGCGCCCGGCCTTCAGCCTTTGCGCGAGGACATGCAGGAAGCCCAGCTCGGCGGCGAACGGCAGCGATGTCGGCAGGCCGGCGGCGATCGCGCTCTCGTCGATCTGCGCCTCGAGCAGGTCGTGACGGAGGTTGGCCGCGATGCGGACTCGCTCGAGCCGGGTCTCGCTCGCCAGCGTCGCGAACGATCCTTCATCGAAGGTCACGTAGAGCGAGACGACGGCGGCGTCCTTCCCTTCGGCGAGCGTGAACGCATCGACGACGGCATCCGGCAGCATCGTCAGCTTGTGGCCGGGGATGTAGACGGTCGAGAGCCGGTCACGGGCGATCTGCGCGATCGGCGTCGCCGGCAGGAAGGCGAGCGCCGGCGCCGCGATGTGGATGCCGACGACGACCTTGCCGCTGCCGAGCCCTTGCACCGAGAGCGCGTCGTCGATCTCGGTCGTCGACGAGTCGTCGATCGAGAACGCCTGCGCGGGCGCGAGCGCGAGCTCGCCCGCCGGCTGCGGCACCGCGACGTCGGCGAAGCCCGTTCCCTTCGGGAACTCCTCGAACAGGAAGCGGCGCCAGTGGAACTCGTACGGCGAGTCGATTGCGCCGGCCGACTTCAGCACATCGAGCGGTGCGCGCCCCGAGCGCCGCGCCGCCTCGACGACGGACTTGTACTCGATGGCGTTCTTGTCGGGCTTGAAGAGGATGCGGTAGATCTGCTCGCGCACCGGCGGCGGGCAGCTGCCTGCGATCAACGCTTCGGCCCAGGCATCGACCTGCGCCGCGACCTGCTTCTTGCGCTCGATGCCGAGCAGGGCCGCCTTGACGATCTCTTCCGGTGCCTTCTTGAAGCGCCCCTTGCCGAGGCGGCGGAAATAGTGCGGCGCCGAGAACAGCCGCAGCAAGGCGGCGGCTTCATGCGCGCTGCCCGCCTTGGCGCCGAAGTAGTCGCGCGCCAGCTCGGCAAACGCGAACTCGCCCTCGGGAGCAAATTCCCACGCCAGATCGAGATCGATTTCGCGTGCGATCGCCTCGGCTTCGCCGAGCAGCGCGTCGGGGTCGGGCTGGGCGAAGCGCAGCAGCACGTTGGCCGCCTTGACCTTGGCCCGCCTGCCCGAGGCGAGCTCGACCTGCAGCGACGTGTCGGTCTCGCTCATGACGCGGCCGACGTGGAACTTGCCGCCGTCTTCGAAGAGGGCATTCATGGGGCGCCGATTGTCGCCTGAGGATCTGCGTCCGCCGGCCGCGCAGGCCATCGCGGGATGCGCACTTTCAGTAGGTTCGACCGCTCTTGTAGCGTCCTGAGGCGCGCGGCGCGAGGGCGGCGCTGCGGCCGATCGCCGCAAAGCTTCCGGCGGCGTGGGCGTGGCAGATCGCCAGGCCGAGCGCGTCGGCAGCGTCGGGCCCGGGAGCGCCGGGCAGAGCGAGCAGGCGCATCACCATCTGTTGCACTTGTTCCTTCTTCGCCTGGCCATGGCCGACGATCGCCCGCTTCATCTGCAGCGCGGTGTATTCGGCGACCGCGAGCTCGTCGGCGACCAGCGCCGAGAGCGCGGCGCCGCGCGCCTGGCCGAGCAGCAGCGTCGCCTGCGGATTGACGTTGACGAAAACGATCTCGATCGACGCGCACGTCGGGCCGTAGCGCGCGGCGATCTCGCGCACGCCGTCGAAGATGATCTTGAGGCGCCCGGGCAGATCGGCGAGCGCGACCGTCGCGGTGCGGATCGTGCCGCTGGCGACATAGCCGAGTCTGCCGCCGTCGCAATCGACGACGCCGAAGCCGGTCGTGCGAAGTCCGGGGTCGATGCCGAGCACGCGCATGGCCACCATTGGAACCGAACCCGAGCAGGCCGTGACGTCGATGCCCCGCTCAGATGCCGAAATAGGCGCGCACGGAGTGGAAGAAGACCGGTGCGGCGAAGCAGAGCGGCGCGACGCGGTCGAGCAGGCCGACCGCGCCGGTGACCGACGAGTCGCCGCTCCAGCTGCGGACGCCGGCGTCGCGCTTGAGCGCTTTGACGACGAACTCGCCGAGCGTCCCGGCGGCACCGGCCAGCGCGCCCATCGCCATCGCGGCGAGCGGATCGAACGGGGTGACCCAGTCGAGCAGCAGGCCGACCACGGCGGCGGCGCCGGCGCCGGCACCGAACGCACGCCAGGAGAACGAGCGGCTGATCGCGCGCGCCACCGGCCGCCGGCGAAGGCGCCGGCTCGCCGCCTCCTGGCCGAGCTGCGCGGCGACGACGACGACGACGAGGAACAGGACCAGGAACGCGCCGCGTTCGTGGTAGCGCGGCAGGTCGAGCAGGAGCAGCGCCGGCGCATGGCTCATGCCGTAGACCGTGACCGTGACTCCCCACTGGATCTTCGCCGTCCGCTCGAGGAAGCGGAACGGGTCGTTGGCGAGCGCGCTGATGACCGGGATCGCGAAGAACACGTACACCGGGATGAAGACGGTGAAGGCGTTGATCAGGCGCGCGCCGACGAGCACATATTGCAGCGGCAGGACGACGAAGAAGGCGAGCAGGAGGCTGCGGTGGTCGGCACGGCGGGTGTGCGTCAGCGTGATGAATTCGCGCAAGGCCAGGAACGAGACGAAGCCGAACAGCAGCGTCGAGCCGAGCGGCCCCGACACCCACGCGATCCAGAACAGCAGCGCGCCGACCCAGAGCGCGCGCAGCTCGCCCGCGAAGCGCTCGCGCAGTGCGGTCTGCCCGGGCGTGAGTTCGCCGAGCGAGCGTCCGAAGCCGACCAGCGTGGCGAGCCCGAGCAGGCCGAACAGGACGACGAACAGCAGCCCGACCTGCTGGCTGACGCTGAGCGCACGCAGCTCGCCCATCATGCGGCCTCGCGGAGCGCCATCACCGCGGCACGAGCGCGGTCGAGGAATGCGCGTCGCTCCTCGCCGGGCGCGAGCCCGATCGGCGAGCCGAAGACGACGGTGCACAGGATCGGCACCGGAACGACCTCGCCCTTGGGCATCACCCGCTGCACGTTGTCGATCCAGGCGGGGATGAGCTGCACCTCGGGGAATGACTGCGCGAGCGAGTACAGGCCCGACTTGAACGGCGCCGGGTCGGCGCCATGGCCGCGCGTTCCTTCGGGAAAGATGACGAGCGAGTCACCGTGGCGAAGCGCCTCCATCAGCGGCTCGAGCGGATCCTCGTCGTCGCCGGTGCCGTCCTTCGCGCGCTGCCGGCTGACATAGACGGCGTTGAACACCTCGCGCGTCAGCCAGTGCCGGAGCGGCGTCGCCGTCCAGTAGTCGCGCGCCGCGATCGGCCGCGTCGCCGCGCGCAGGTCGCGCGGCAGCGCCGCCCAGATCAGCAACCAGTCGAAGTGGCTCTGGTGGTTGGCGAAGTAGATCCGCTGCTCGGCCTTCGGCGTCGAGCCGTGCCAGTGGCCCTGCGCACCGGTGATGAGGCGGGCGACGAAGGCGAGCGCGAGGCCGGTGGCTTGCGGGAGCTTCATCGCACCCTGCTCGTCAGGCCGACGGCCGCCTCAATGGCGGAAATGGCGCACGCCGGTGAAGACCATCGCGATGCCGCGCTCGTTCGCGGCGGCGATGACCTGGTCGTCGCGCATCGAGCCGCCGGGCTGGATCACGCATGCCGCGCCGGCGTCGATGACGACATCGAGGCCGTCGCGGAACGGAAAGAACGCGTCGCTCGCCACCGCCGAGCCGACCAGCGACAGGTGTGCCGCCTCGGCCTTGATCGAGGCGATCCGCGCCGAGTCGAGCCGGCTCATCTGGCCGGCGCCGACGCCGAGCGTCATGCCGCCGGCGCAGAACACGATCGCGTTGCTCTTGACGTAGCGGGCGACGGTCCAGGCGAACAGCAGGTCGCGCGTCTGCTCCGCAGTCGGCGCCTTCGTCGTGACGACCTTGAGGTCGCGCTCGCCGATGTCGAGGTTGTCGGCGGTCTGGATCAGCAGTCCCGAGCCGACGCGCTTCAGCTCGTGCGTGTTGCGGCTGGCGCCGGGGCCGGGCAGCGCGATCTGCAGGACGCGCGTGTTCGCCTTGGCGGCAAAGACGGCGAGCGCATCGGCGCTGTACGACGGCGCGATCAGCACCTCGACGAACTGCCTGGCGACGAGCTCGGCCGAGGCGCGGTCAACCTCGCGATTGAAGGCGATGATGCCGCCGAACGCCGACGTCGGGTCGGTCTTGAACGCCTTCGCGTAGGCCGCCGCGCTGTCCTCGGCGACGGCGACGCCGCACGGATTGGCGTGCTTGACGATGACGCACGCCGGCGTCTCGAAGCACTTGACGCACTCCCAGGCGGCGTCGGCATCGGCGATGTTGTTGTACGAGAGTTCCTTGCCCTGCAGCTGCCGGGCCGTGACGAGCGATCCCGGCGCCGGCGCGAGATCGCGGTAGAAGGCGGCGCGCTGGTGCGGGTTCTCGCCGTAGCGCAGGTCTTGCAGCTTGACGAACCTGCCGTTGGCCTGGGCCGGGAATTCGCTCCGTTCGGGAACGCCGTCGCTCGGGCCGGCGAGCGACGACAGGTAGTCGCTGATCGCGCCGTCGTACTGCGCGATGCGGTCGAAGGCGGTGACCGCGAGCGCGAAGCGCGTCGCTTCGGCGACCGCGCCGTCGCGCTTCAACTCGGCGACGACGCCGGCGTATTGCGAAGGCTCGGTGAGGACGGCGACGTGGTTCCAGTTCTTCGCCGCCGATCGCACCATCGCCGGGCCGCCGATGTCGATGTTCTCGATCGCGTCGGCGAGGGTGCAGCCTTCGCGCGCGACGGTCGCCTCGAACGGGTAGAGGTTGACGACGAGCAAGTCGATCGCGGCGATGCCGTGCTCTGCGAGCGCCGCCATGTGCGCGATGTCGTCGCGGCGCGCCAGCAGGCCGCCGTGGACGGTCGGGTGCAGCGTCTTGACGCGGCCGTCGAGCATCTCCGGAAATCCGGTGTGCGAAGCGACCTCCGTCACCGCGATGCCTGCGCCGGCGAGCAGCTTCGCCGTGCCGCCGGTCGACAGCAAGCGGATGCCGAGCGCGGCCAATTCGCGCGCGAGGTCGACGACGCCGGTCTTGTCGGAGACGGAGATCAATGCGTGCATCGCGGTCCTCCCTCGCGGTCGCGAGCGCACGCGCTCACTTGATCAGCTTGTGCTCGAGGAGCTTGCGGCGCAGCGTGTTGCGGTTGATGCCGAGCCATTCGGCGGCGCGGCTCTGGTTGCCGCCCGCTTCCTTCATGACCACTTCGAACAGCGGTCGCTCGACGACGCGGATGATCATCTCATGCATCGCGGTCGGCTCGACGCCGCGGAGGTCGCGAAAGTAGCTCTCGAGGCTTTCGCGAACGCACTCCTCGATGTGTTTCTTGTTGGTGCTCGCCATGCGCTCGCTCGTTCAGTGGATGGCCGACGTCGCGCCGCCGGCCGCGTCGGTCGCCGGCATCGACGGCATGTCGTCCGCGAGTTGGTCGAACCAGGCGCCGACGGCGCGCGCCTGCTCGTCGCAGGACTCGATCGAGTTCATTTCGGCGCGGAACGCCTCGCCGCCGGGCAGCCCGCGCAGCGTCCAGCCGATATGCTTTCTCGCGCTGCGGACGCCGGCGAACTCGCCGTAGAGGCGATAGTGATCGTCGAGGTGCTCGAGCAGCCAGCCCTTGACGTCGGCGACGCGCGGCGGCGGCGCCGCCTCGCCGGTCGTGAGGTGATGGGCGATCTCGCCGAACAGCCAGGGCCGGCCCTGGGCGGCGCGGCCGATCATGATGGCATCGGCGCCGGTCTTGGCAAACACCTCGCGCGCCTTCGCTGGCGAATCGATGTCGCCGTTGGCGACGACCGGGACCCGGACCGCGCGCTTGACCGCCGCGACGGTGTCGTATTCGGCCTCGCCCTTGTAGCCCTGCTCGCGGGTTCGCCCGTGCACGGCGATCATCGCGACGCCGGCGTCTTCGGCGGCGCGGGCGATGCGGACGGCGTTCTTCTCGCTCGCGCACCAGCCGGTGCGCATCTTCAGCGTCACCGGCACGCCGTGCGGCGCGCATTCGGCCACGACCGCCTCGACGATCGCGAGCGCGAGCGGCTCGTCCTTCATCAGTGCCGAGCCGGCCCACTGGTTGCACACCTTCTTGGCGGGGCAACCCATGTTGATGTCGATGATCTGCGCGCCGCGCGCGACGTTGTAGGCGGCGGCCTCGGCCATCATGGCGGCATCGGTGCCGGCGATCTGCACCGCGATCGGCGCCGTCTCGCCGTCGTGGTCGGCGCGCCGGCTCGTCTTCAGCGTCGCCCACAGGTCCTTGCGCGACGTCACCATCTCGCTCACCGCGTAGCCGGCGCCGAGGCGCTTGCAGAGCTGGCGGAACGGTCGATCGGTGACCCCCGCCATCGGCGCGGCGAAAAGGCGATTCGCCAGCGTGATGTGGCCGATGCGCATGGGCAGTTCGGGGGTTGCTGAAAAACGAGGCAGCAGTATAGCGGCGCGAAAACCGCGCCGGAACGCGCCCGACCACCGCATTCGCGGGCCAGATAATCTGCTCGATGAACGGGTGGCTCGATTGGCTGATCGGGGCGATGTCGCTGCCGGAGGTCGGCCTCTCGACGGTCTTCTTCATCGCCTTCGTCGCCTCGACGCTGGTGCCGCTCGGCTCCGAGCCGGCGGTCTTCGCGCTCGTCAAGCTCAATCCGGCGATGTTCTGGCCGGCGGTCGGCGCGGCAACGGCAGGGGCGACGCTCGGCGGCGCGCTCACGTGGTGGATGGGCTACGGCGCCGAGCGCGCGTACGAGCACATGACGCACCGCAACCCGAACGTTCGTGCGCTGCGCTGGCTCGAGCGATTCGGGCCGAAGGCATGCCTGCTCTCGTGGCTTCCGGTCGTCGGCGATCCGCTCTGCGCGGTGTCCGGATGGCTGAAGCTGCCGTTCTGGCCGTGCGTCGTCTACATGCTGATCGGCAAGTTCGGACGCTACGTCGTGATGACGGCCGGGTTGCTCTGGTTTTTCCCCGGCCCGTTCACGCGCTGAGTCGCAAAGGACGAAGAGGACGCCGCAGCGTCCTCTTCGCGTCCGGTGCCGACCCGGATCAGGCAGCGCTCTTGCGTGCGCGCTTGGCGGTTTTGCCCGCCGCCGACTTGGCGCCGGTCTTGGCCGCGGTCTTGCCGGCCGCCGAGCGGGCGCCGCGCGCGACTTGCGCCGAGAGCACCTCGATGCGGGCCTTGAGCGCTTCGACATCGCGCGCCGACGGCACGCCGAGCTTCTTCATCGCCTTGGCGGTGCGCTCCTCGAAGATCGACTCGAGCTTGTCCCAGTGCTTGCCGGCCTTGGCGCTGACGTCGTCGGCCATGCTTGTCATCTTGCTCGTGACGTCGCCGAAGCGCTCCTCGGCAACGGTCTGCGTCTTCTTCTGCAGGTTGGCGCCTTCCTTGACGAGCGCGTCGAAGACCTGCTTGCCTTCGGCTTGCGCCTTCGCGAATGCGCCCATGCCGGCGAGCCAGATCTGCTGCGCCGAATCCTTCACCTGGCTGGCGAGCGCGCTGTCGAAGAGGCCGGCGCCGCCGCTCTTCTTCTTGTCGGCCATCGCCTTGAGTTTCTTGACCATCTGGTTCTCCTGTCTTGTGCTGCGGCATGCATGTGCGACCGCTGAGCATCACTGTAGTCAGGCCGGCTCGGGAGGGCACCCTAAACGTGCTAGTGCGCCGCCCCTAACCGGGTTTGCCCCGCGGGCGGGGCCGCGTCTCTGCTCAAGAATCGGCGCAGGCGGCGCGGTGGGCGCGCGGCGCGACAGGAGAGTTCGGCATGCGTTACTTCGTCACCGGAGCCACCGGCTTCATCGGCAAGCGACTCGTCAAGACGCTGCTGGCGCGGCGCGGAGCCGTCGTCTACTTCCTGCTGCGTCGCGAGAGCGAAGCCAAGGTCCCGGCCCTGCTCGCGTACTGGGGCGAAGACGGCAGCGAGGGCAAGCCCCGCGCGGTCGCCGTCTACGGCGACCTGACAGCCAAGCGCCTCGGCGTCGGCACGGACGAGATCAGGAAGCTGAAGGGCCAGGTCGATCACGTCTATCACCTCGCCGCGGTGTACGACCTCTCGGCGGACGCCGAATCGCAGGTCGCGACCAACATCGACGGCACGCGCGCCGTCGTCGAGTTCGCGAAGGCAGTCGACGCCGGCCATCTGCACCACGTCAGCTCGATCGCCGCCGCCGGCCTCTACGAAGGCGTCTTTCGCGAGGACATGTTCGACGAGGCCGAGAACCTCGACCACCCGTATTTCATGACCAAGCACGAGAGCGAGAAGATCGTGCGCACGGAATCGAAGGTGCCGTGGACCGTCTATCGGCCGGCACTCGTCGTCGGCGATTCGCGCACCGGCGAGATGGACAAGATCGACGGCCCGTACTATTTCTTCAAGCTCATCCAGCGGATGCGCCAGATCCTGCCGCCCTGGATGCCGTCGATCGGCATCGAGGGCGGCCGCATCAACATCGTGCCGGTCGACTTCGTCGTCGCCGCGCTCGACCACATCAGCCATCTGAAGACCGACCTCGCCGGCCGCTGCTTTCACCTCGTCGACCCGCTCGGCTATCGCGTCGGCGACGTGCTCGACATCTTCAGCAAGGCAGCGCACGCGCCGAAGATGAATCTGTTCGTGAACGCGGCGCTGCTCGGCTTCGTGCCGAAGAGCGTGAAGAAAGGGCTGATGGCGCTCGCGCCCATGCGCCGCGTCAAGGCGGCGGTGCTGAAGGATCTCGGCCTGCCCGACGACATGCTCACCTTCGTCAACTTCCCGACCCGCTATGACTGCCGCGAGACGCTCGCGGCGCTGAAGGGGTCGGGAATCGAGTGCCCGCCGCTGCCAGACTACGCCTGGCGCCTGTGGGACTACTGGGAGCGCCATCTCGACCCGGCGCTGCAGATCGATCGCACCCTGCGCGGCACGGTCGCCGGCAAGGTCGTGCTTGTCACCGGCGGCTCGTCGGGCATCGGGCTGGCGGCGGCGTGCAAGTTCGCCGAGGCCGGCGCGATCACCGTGATCTGCGCCCGCGACGAAGCCAAGCTCGCCGAGGCGAAGGGCGAGATCGTCGCCAAGGCCGGCAAGGGCGCCAACGTCGAGACCTTCCCGGCCGACATCGCCGACGAGGCGAGCTGCAAGGCGCTGATCGACTGGCTCCATGACAAGCATGGCGGCGTCGACTTCCTGATCAACAACGCCGGCCGCTCGATCCGGCGCGCGATCGAGGCGAGCTACGACCGCTTCCACGATTTCGAGCGGACGATGCAGCTGAACTACTTCGGCTGCCTGCGCGTGACGATGGGCCTCTTGCCCGGCATGGTTGCCAAGCGCAAGGGCCATATCGTCAACATCAGCTCGATCGGCGTGCTGACGAACGCGCCGCGCTTTTCCGCCTACGTCGCCTCGAAGGCTGCGCTCGACGCCTGGACGCGCTGCGCATCGAGCGAATACGCCGACATGGGCATCACCTTCACGACGATCAACATGCCGCTGGTGCGCACGCCGATGATCGGCCCGACCAAGATCTACGACAACGTCCCGGTGCTGGCGCCGGAGGACGCGGCGAACATGATCGCCGAGGCGTGCGTCGCCAAGCCGGTCAGGATCGCGACGCGGCTGGGGATCACGGGCGAGCTGCTGCACGCGCTCGTGCCGCGTGTCGCCCAGATCGTCATGAACTCGACCTTCCGCATGTTCCCCGACAGCGCGGCGGCGAAGGGCGACAAGGAGAAGAAATACCAGCCGTCGGCGGAAGCGCTGGCGATGGCGCAGATGATGCGCGGCATCCATTTCTGACCCAGCTCGACTGCGCTGGCGCGCGTCGGCCGGGTGGGGCTCGTTCGACGGATCACCGCGCCGAAGGCGCAGCGTCCGTCAACTCGCCCGGCTCGCCGGCCAGGGGGCCGGCTTCGCTGTCAGGATTTCGCGCGGGCCATGACGAGGGCGGGCTCGGCGCGGTACTGCTGCGGGAACATCGCCTTCAGGTTCGCGATCTTGGGCAAGTCGAAGCGGGCGATGTAGCCGGAGTCGGGGTGCAGCGTCAGGTAGTCCTGGTGGTAGGCCTCGGCGGGGTAAAAGGCGACCAAGGGGACGACCTGGGTGACGATCTTCTTCGGATAGACCTTGGCCGCGTCGAGCTGGGCGATGTAGCGCTCGGTCGTCTCCTTCTGCGCCGCGTCGGCATAGAAGACCGCCGAGCGGTACTGGGTGCCGCTGTCGGGGTCCTGCCGGTTGAGCTGGGTCGGGTCGTGCGCGACCGAGAAGAAGATCTGCAGCAGCGCGCCGTAGCTCACCTTCTTCGGGTCGTAGGTGATCTTCACCGACTCGGCGTGGCCGGTGAGGCCGCTGCCGACCAGCTCGTACATCGCCGTCTTCTCGGCGCCGCCGGAATACCCCGAGACCGCCTGGACGACGCCGCCCACGCGCTGGAAGACGCCCTGGATGCCCCAGAAACAGCCGCCGGCAAAGACCGCGGTCTGGATGCCGCTCGCGCCGGTCGTCGTGTCGGCCGCCGGCGGCGCGATCTTCACCGCCGCCTCGCCGGCGCTGCCCGCCACCGGAGCGATGCCGGCGAGGACGAGGGCGGCGATAGTGGCGCAGAGGCCCGTGCGGCGCGTCGGCGAGAGGGAAAGGAAGCGTCCGGTCATGATCGTGGCTCCGTCAAATGTCGCTCGGTCGGCGCCGGCGGGCAGATCATTACAGAGTGGACGTCGGCACGCAGGCGGTCTCGCCAAGCCCTTGCGGCGTCGCGGCCGGCAAGGCCGTGCCGAGATAAGCGCCGTCTTCGGCGAGCGCTGCCTGCAAGACATCGATCGGCACCGCGCGCAGCGCCTCCGACCGGCGCTGCCCGAGCGCGGCGAGCGTCCCCGCAGCCTGGCCCATGACGAAGCAAGCGCCCGAGACGCGCGCCGCCGATTGGCCGTCGTGCGTCATCGACGCGCAGCGGCCGGCGACGAGCAGGTTCCGGGGCGGCTGCGCAGCGGCGAGGCTGCGCGGCAGCAGCATCCCGAGCGGCAGCTGGTTGAAGCCGCGCGACTGCGGAATCGGCGGCCAGCGCCACTCGACGTCGCCGGCGACATGCAGCTCGAGCGGCCAGCCGTTGACGCCGATCGTGTCGGCGAAGTCGGCGCAGCCGACGACCTCCTCGCCGCTCAGCACGTGCTCGCCGATGAGCCGGCGCGTCTCGCGGATGCCGACCTGCGGCGCGATCTCGAGCAGGTAGGCGTTCTCGAATCCGGGCACGCGGGTGCGCAGGAAGCGCAGGTAGTCGAGCACCTGGCGCCGGCCGTCGACTTCAGCGCCGGAAAGCGATCGCGCGTCGACGCCGTCGACGGCCGAGCCGTCGGCGTTCTTCAGCTGGGTGACGTTGACGCGCCACTCGCCCGCGTGGCGCTGCGGCCGCACGATCGCGCCGCGGCGCGGGAAGCGGAACTCGCCCGCCGCCTCGGCCGCGTCCATGCGAGCGGGGATCGTTCGCCAGGCCTCGCCGGCGCACGCGTCGTCGACGCCGCCGACGCGAAACATCAGCGTCGGAAAGAGCATCGGGCCGCCGTGCTCCATCGCGGCGCCGGCGAAGTGGGCGAGGTCGCCGTCGCCCGAGCAGTCGATGAAGGTGCGGGCACGGATCGCGAAGCGCCCCGACTTCGTCTCGACGAGGAGGGCATCGAGGTCGCCGCGATCGCCGCGCGCGACGCCGACGGCGGCGGCGTGGAACAGGACCTCGGCGCCGGCGCCGAGCAACATCGCGTCGGCGGCGCATTTGAACGCCGCGTTGTCGTACGCCTGCGCGTGGATCTTGCCGAGGACGAGGTGCGGTGCGCTGAGCCCGTCGAGCGCGCGCAGCCGGTCGAGCAACTCGTCGGCGACGCCGTGGACGACCTGCACGATCGTCCCGTGCACATTGGCGTGCAGGCCGCAGAAATTGGTGACGCCCGCGGCGGTGCCCATGCCACCGAGAAAGCCGTAGCGCTCGACGAGGAGCGTTCTCGCGCCGCGCCGTGCTGCGGCGGCGGCTGCCGCCAGGCCCGCCGGACCGCCGCCGAGGACGACGACGTCGCGCTCGGCGAAGACTGGCGTCGAGCGCGCCGGCTCGGCGATCGCCGCGGCGGCCATGGCTGGCTTCAGTCGAGGGTGATGTTGTTCTTCTGGATGATCGGCCGCCAGCGCTCGATGTCGGCGGCGAGGACGGCGCGCGCTTCGGCCGGCGTGTCGGCGACGACATCCATGTACTGCAGCTTCAGGCGCTCCCGGACCTCGGGCTCGGCGAGGATCTGCACCAGCTCGTCGTGGAGCTTGCGCACGATCCCATCGGGCGTCTTCGCGGGAACGACAAAGCCCATCCAGGCGTCGGCCTGGATGTCCTTGAGGCCGCTTTCGGCGAGCGTCGGCACCTCGGGCAAAGCGCCCGAGCGCTTGGCCGTCGCGACCGCGAGCGCCTTGACTTTGCCGGCCTTGACCTGCGGCATCACCGCCGCCGCGGGCAGGACCGCGATGTCGGCGTTGCCCGACAGCAGCGCGGTCACTGCCGGGCCGGAGCCCGCGTAGGGGACGTGGACGACGCTCGTGCCGCTCTTGGTCGCGAGCGCCTCCATCGCCAGATGCGAGATCGTGCCGGCGCCCATCGACGCGTAGTTGTACTTGCCCGGGTTCTTCTTCATCAGGGCGACGAGCTCGTCGGTGCTGTTGACGCCGAGCGCGCTCGGCACGACGAGAACGCTCGGCTGCGTCGCCGCGATGCTGACCAGCTCGAGGTCCTTCGCCGGGTCGTACGGCATCTTCTTGAACAGCAGCGCGTTGACGCCGAGCGGCCCGGCGATGCTGACGCCGATCGTCTGCCCGTCGGGCACTGCCTTGGCGATCGCGTCGGTGCCGAGATTGCCGGCGGCGCCCGGCTTGTTGTCGACGATGATCGGCTGCCCCGTCCGCTTGGCCAGCTTGTCGCCGACGATGCGGGCGATGATGTCCGGCGTCGAGCCGGGGCCGTACGGGACGATGATGCGGACTGGCCCCTTGGGCCAGTCGGCGGCGGGTGCGGATTGCGCGGCCGCAGCGACCGCGCCGATGGCGACCGCGAGCGCCAGCGCGGTGCGCGCGACGGTCGGTAAAGCGTTGCGAATCATCGTCTCGGCCCTCTTCGAAGGTTAGGATTCTGGCCGCATTCCGCCTGCCACCGGATTCCTGTGCCCATGACCTCCAAGCCTGCCGCCGCCGCCGTCGCCACCGGCCAGACGCACGACCTCACGCACGATCTGACGCACATTGCGCCGCGCGACAAGGCCGAGATCCTGGCCCAGGCGCTGCCGTACATCCGGCGCTTCCACGGCAAGACGATCGTCATCAAGTACGGCGGCAACGCCATGACCGACGCCGGCCTGCAGCAGGACTTCGCCGAAGACGTCGTGCTGCTGAAGCTGGTCGGCATGAACCCGGTCGTCGTCCATGGCGGCGGGCCGCAGATCGAGGAGGCGCTCGCCAAGATCGGCAAGAAGGGCACTTTCATCCAGGGCATGCGTGTCACCGACGACGAGACGATGGAGGTCGTCGAGTGGGTGCTCGCCGGCCAGGTCCAGCAGGATGTCGTCGGCCTGATCAACGTTGCCGGCGGCAAGGCGGTCGGCCTCACCGGCCGCGACGGCGGCTTGATCCGTGCCAAGAAGCTGCGCATGCTCGACCTCCAGGATCCGAGCAAGGAGCACGACGTCGGCCTGGTCGGCGAGATCGAGTCGATCGATCCGAGCGTCGTGCGCGCGCTCCAGGACGACCAGTTCATTCCGGTCGTCTCGCCGCTCGGCTTCGGCGCCGACAACGAGAACTACAACATCAACGCCGATGTCGTCGCCGGCAAGCTCGCCGAGGTGCTGAAGGCCGAAAAGCTCATGATGCTGACCAACACCCCGGGCGTGCTCGACAAGTCCGGCAAGCTCCTGACCGACCTCTCGGCGCGCGAGATCGACGAGCTGTTCGCCGACGGCACGATCTCGGGCGGCATGCTGCCGAAGATCCAGTCGGCGCTCGACGCGGCGAAGAACGGCGTCAACACCGTCCACATCATCGACGGCCGCGTGCCGCACGCGATGCTGCTCGAGGTCCTCACGGAGCAGGCGTACGGGACGATGATCAGGTCGCGCTAGCGGCGCATGTCCGGCACGCCGATGAGACGCCGAAGGCGTCCGCCCCTCCCGTTCGGCGAGAGGGGAGCGCCGCGGGGAGCGTGCGAGCCCATGGCGAAGCCCGTCGGCGGCCGCAGGGCGGCCACCGTCTGGCTGTTCGATCTCGACAACACGCTGCACGACGCCAGCCACGCTTCGTTCGGCGAGCTCCACGTCGCCATGGCCGACTACGTCGCCGCGCATCTCGACCTCGACGCCGAAGAAGCCGGCCGGCTGCGCGAGCGCTACTGGCTGCGCTACGGCGCGACTCTGCTCGGCCTGGTGCGCCACCATGGCGTTCGCGCCGCGCACTTCCTCGCCGAGACGCATCGGCTGCCGGGCCTCGAAGCGCGCCTGAGGACGAGCGCGCACGACCGTGCCGCGCTGGCGCGCCTGCGCGGTCGCAAGTTCATCGTCACCAACGCGCCGCGCGCCTACGCGACGCGCGTCCTCACGACCCTGCGCCTGCTTCGCCACGTCGACGGTGTCATCACGATCGAGGACATGGCGATGTTCGGCGCCCTCCGGCCCAAGCCCGACGCGCGCATGCTGCGCCGGATCGCGGCGCGCCTGGCGGTGCTGCCGAGCCGTTGCGTCCTGGTCGAGGACACGCTTGCCCATCTGAAGGCGGCGCGCGCGGTCGGCATGCGCACCGTCTGGATGCAGCGCTATCTCGGCGGCCGATTCCGTGGCACCCGCCGCGACCTCCCGAACGCCGGCGCAAGATTGCGATCGCCGACGCGCCGAACGTGCCCGAAACCGCCTTACCTCTATGCCAAAATCGGCGCGCTCCGGCACCTGGCACGTTCCTAGATGACGCCTTCCTCCGACCTGCCTGCCGGTACCACCGGTGCCTCCGAGGAAGACGCGAGCGCCGGGCAAAGCCCGCTTCCCGACCCGGCGATCGTTCCCGGCGCCACGCGCGCGGTCGCTCCGGCGCTGCCCGCGCGCAAGCGCCCGCGCCCGGGCGAACGTCGGGTCCAGATCCTCGAGACGCTGGCGACGATGCTGCAGGAGCCCGGCGCCGAGCGCGTCACGACGGCGGCGCTCGCGGCCAAGCTCGACGTCTCGGAAGCGGCGCTCTACCGCCACTTCGCGAGCAAGGCGCAGATGTTCGAGGGACTGATCGAGTTCATCGAGCAAAGCGTCTTCACGCTCGTCAACCAGATCGTCGAGCGCGAGTCGGATCCGGCAACGCAGGTCCAGCGCGTCCTCGCCGTCCTGCTCCAGTTCGGCGAGAAGAACCCCGGCATGACGCGAGTCATGGTCGGCGACGCGCTGGTGTTCGAGAACGACCGGCTGACGGCGCGCATGAATCAGTTCTTCGAGCGGATCGAATCGCAGCTGCGCCAGAGCCTGCGCCAGCACGCCGAGGGCAAGGCCTCGACGACGCCGACGGTCGATGCCAACGCGCAGGCGTCGGTGCTCACCGCGTTCGCGATCGGCCGCCTGCAGCGCTTCGCGCGTTCCGGGTTCAAGAAGAGCCCGACCGAGTACCTCGACGTCGCGCTGCGCCTGTTCGCGGCGTGAGCGGCGGAGGGCGCGCGTGACGACGACGATCGCGGCCGCCGGTCGGCCGCTCACCTTGCTGCCCGCGAAGGCGGCGTTCCTCGCCGCCAGCCGCACCCTGCTTGTCGCCGACGCCCACATCGGCAAGGCGGTGACCTTTCGCGCGCTCGGTGTGCCGGTGCCGCGCGGCACCACGACCGAGACGCTCGATTCGCTGTCGGCGCTGGTCGCCGCCTGGCGCGCGCGCCGCATCGTCTTCCTCGGCGATTTCCTCCATTCGGCACACGCGCATGCGGCGGCGACGCTCGGCGCGCTCGCCCGCTGGCGGCGCGCGCAGGCGGCGCTCGAGCTCGTCCTCGTGCGCGGCAACCACGACGATCGCGCCGGCGATCCGCCGCCGTATCTCGACATCCGCGTCGTCGACGAACCGTTCGAGTTCGAAGGGTTCGCGCTTTGCCACCACCCGCGCCCGCGCCGCGGCGCCTACGTCCTTGCCGGTCACCTGCATCCGTGCGTCGGCATCGGCGGCCGCGCCTTCGACCATCTGCGCCTGCCGTGCTTCTGGCTCGGTGACGACGTCGGCGTACTGCCCGCGTTCGGCGCCTTCACCGGCATGCACCCGATCCGCGTCGGCGCGACCGACCGCGTCTTTGCGATCGCCGACGGTGCCGTCGCCGCGCTGCGCGGCCGCGATCGCGGCGCGCCCGGCGACCGTCGTGCCGCCTAGGTCCTCGGCGATGGCGTTCGACCCGCTGCTGCAGCTCGTGGCACGCGCCGAGGCGCTCGTCAGCCGCCTCGAGGCCGTGCTGCCGCATCCGCTCGCGCCGCCCGACTGGAATGCGTCGATCGCGTTTCGCTACCGGCGCCGCGGCGGCGGCCGGCTCGAGCCGGTACGCCACGTGGCGACGATCCGGCTCCCGTCGCTGGTCGTGGTCGACGCGCAGAAGGAAAAGCTCATCAGGAACACCGAGCAGTTCGTCGCCGGCAAGGGCGCGAACAACGTGCTGCTGACTGGCTCGCGCGGAACCGGCAAGAGCTCGCTGATCAAGGCGTGTCTGAACGAGTTCGCGCCTCAGGGCCTGCGCCTGATCGAGGTCGACAAGACCGATCTCGTCGAGCTGCCCGACATCGTCGACATCGTCGCCGAGCGGCCGGAGCGCTTCATCGTCTTCTGCGACGACCTCAGCTTCGACGAAGGCGAGCCGGGCTACAAGGCGCTGAAGTCGATCCTCGACGGCTCGGTCTCGGAAAGCTCGGAGAACGTTCTGATCTATGCGACGAGCAACCGTCGCCACCTGCTGCCCGAGTACATGAAGGAGAACCTCAGCTACCGCCATACCGAGGACGGCGAGGTTCATCCCGGCGAAGTCGTCGAGGAGAAGATCTCGCTGTCCGAGCGCTTCGGCCTGTGGGTGAGCTTCTATCCGTTCACGCAGGACGAGTACCTCGCGATCGTCGCCCAGTGGCTGCGTGGCTTCGGCGTCGGCGCCGCTGCGATCGCCGCGGCACGCCAGGAGTCGCTCGTCTGGGCGCTCGAGCGCGGCTCGCGCTCGGGGCGCGTCGCCTACCAGTTCGCCAGGGACTACGCCGGGCGGCACGCTTGAGCGCCGCCGGCCGGGCGGCGAGCGACATCGTCGACGTCGCGGTCGGCGTGCTGATCGACGTCGACCGGCGCTTCCTTCTCACCTCGCGTCCGCCCGGCAAGGTCTACGCGGGTTGGTGGGAGTTCCCGGGCGGCAAGCTCGAGCGCGGCGAGTCGGTCACGGCCGCGCTCGCGCGCGAGCTGCACGAGGAGCTCGGCATCGACGTCGTCGACGCCGAGCCCTGGAACACGACGCGCGTGGACTACGCCCATGCCCGCGTCCGCCTCCACTTCTGCAAGGTGCTCGCCTGGCGAGGCACGTTCGAGATGCGAGAAGGGCAGGAAATGGCGTGGCAATCGCTGCCGGTGACGGTCGCGCCGGTGTTGCCGGGAACGCTGCCGGTGCTCGACTGGTTCGCCGCCGAGCAAGGCTTCGTCGGCCCGACCTGCGTCGCCGCGGAGCCGGCCGCTACACTGAAGAAATGAGCTGGCTCGACGAGGTGAAATGGGATGCCGACGGCCTCGTTCCTGCGATCGCGCAGGAGGCCGGGACCGGCGACGTGCTCATGCTCGCGTTCATGAACCGCGAGGCACTCGCCCGGACCGCCGAGCTCGGCGAGGCCGTCTACTGGAGCCGGTCACGCGGGCGGCTGTGGCGAAAGGGGGAGGAGAGCGGCCATGTCCAGAAGGTGATGGAGCTTCGCCTCGACTGCGACAACGACGTCGTCCTGCTCAAGGTCGAGCAGACCGGAAGCCCGACAGGCGAGCCGACGATCGCCTGCCACACCGGCCGCCACTCGTGCTTCTTCCAGCGCTACGACGGTGGCGCCTGGCGCGCGGTCGACCCGGTCTTGAAAGACCCGGAACGGATCTACAGATAGCGCCGCAATGGACGAGCGGACCGCCAAGGGCAACGAGACGCTGGCAAGGCTCGCCGGCGTGATCGCGGCGCGTCGCGGCGCCGACCCGGCGACGAGCTACGTCGCGCGCCTGGTCGACAAGGGCGCCGACGCGGTGCTGAAGAAGATCGGCGAGGAAGCGACCGAGGTCGTGATGGCGTGCAAGGACGGCGACCCGAAGCGGATCGTCGCCGAGGTCGCCGATCTCTGGTTTCACACCATGATCGCCCTCGCCGGCCACGGCCTCACGCCCGGCGACGTCATCGCCGAGCTCGAGCGGCGCGAAGGACAGTCCGGGCTCGAGGAATTCGCGGCGCGAAAGATGAGCAACAGGGAGGCAGACGGAACATGAACGACGTCATCGAAGTCCCCGAGTCGCAGCAGTCGCTGAAGACGATCGGCCACATCAGCTACTTCATGCACGCGGTCGTCGCGGTCGGTGCGGTGCTGCCGGGCGTGCAGGCGAGCGTGCTGCTGCTCCTGATCGCGTTCTTCCTCGACATGATGAAGCGCGACGAAGCGCGCGGCACCTGGCAGGAGTCGCACTTCAGCTGGCGCATTCGCACCGTCCTCTGGGCCGGCGGCCTCTATCTGGTCACCGCGCCGCTCTGGCTGCTGCTCCTGGTGCCGGGCTGGATCGCCTGGGCGATCATCTCGATCTGGTTCCTCTACCGCATCGCGCGCGGCTGGCTGAATCTGTCGTCGAACACGCCGATGCCGATGTGAGCGGGCGATGAAGGACCCGAGCTGCATTTTCTGCCGGATCGCCGCCGGCGAGATCCCGAGCCGGAAGGCGTACGAGGACGACGAGATGCTCGTCTTCCACGACATCGCGCCGTGGGCGCCGGTGCACGTGCTGCTGATCCCGAAGGAGCACATCGCGACCTTCTACGAGGTCAGCGACCGGCACACGCCGATGCTCGGCCGGATGATGGCGCTGGCGCCGCGGCTGATGCGCGAGAACGGCGTGACGAACGGCTTTCGCACCCTCGTCAATACCGGCGAGGACGGCCGCCAGGAGGTGCAGCACCTCCACGTTCACGTCATGGGCGGTCCGCGTCCGTGGGCGAAGGGCTGACCTAGAATCTTCGCCAGTTTCCTCATTGGAGAACCATCATGGGCTCGTTCAGCGTCTGGCACTGGTTGATCGTGCTCCTGATCGTCGTGCTGATCTTCGGCACCAAGAAGCTGAAGAACATGGGCAGCGACCTCGGCAGCGCGGTCAAGGGCTTCAAGGACGGCGTTCGCGACGGCACCGCCAGCCCCGCCGATCCGGCAGCACCGCCGCAACGCGTCGGCGCCGAGCGGACGGCGGATCCGGGCACCGTCGACGTCGAGGCCAAGACGACCCGGAGCTGAGCTCCGCGCGGTTCGCGCCATGATCGATTTCGGATTCGACAAGCTGGCGCTGATCAGCGCCGTCGCGCTCGTCGTCATCGGGCCCGAGAAGCTGCCGCGCGTCGCGCGCACCGTCGGCACGCTGCTCGGCAAGGCGCAGCGTTACGTCGCCGACGTCAAGGCCGAGGTCAACCGCTCGATCGAGCTCGAAGATCTGAAGAAGATGAAGACCGAGTTCGAGGACGCTGCTCGCAACGTCGAGAGGACCGTCTCGAACGAGATGAACCAGACCGCCGCCGACTTGAACGCGGCCTGGCAACCGCCCGCAGACACCGTGCCGCCGCTCGCGAGCGACAGCCCGCTGGCGTCGCCGCCGCCGGCCTATCGGCATCCGAAGAAGAACTGGCGCATCAAGCGCGGCACGATGCCGCAGTGGTACAAGCAGAAGAACGGCATCCGTGCGCGGGCGCAATCGGGCGCCGCGCGGGTGGCACGCTTTCGCCCGCCGCGCCCGCTATGAAGCCTTCACGCTCACGCCGTTCGCTGCCGGGGGCGCGGCCGGCCTTCGAGCGACCCGGCGCACGGCCGGTCTAGATGGCTGGTGGCGCCGACAAGGACCCCGACGAGCTTGCGGGAACCGAGCAGCCGTTCGTCTCGCATCTCGTCGAGTTGCGCGACCGGTTGATCCGCTCGGCGATCGCGGTGCTCGTCTGTGCCGCGGTGCTGTTCTTCTACCCCGGGCCGTCGGCGCTGTACGACCTGCTCGCCGCGCCCCTCGTCGCCCACCTTCCTTCGGGCGGGACGCTGATCGCGACCAACGTCATCTCGCCGTTCCTGGTGCCGATGAAGATCACGCTGATGGCCGCGTTCCTGATGGCCTTGCCGGTCGTCCTCTATCAGGCGTGGGCGTTCGTCGCGCCCGGCCTCTATATGCATGAGAAGCGCATGGTCCTGCCGCTCGTCGTCTCGAGCACGATCCTGTTCTTCCTCGGCGTCGCCTTCTGCTATTTCTTCGTCTTCGGCAAGGTCTTCACCTTCATCCAGAGTTTCGCTCCGAAGAGCGTCTCGGCGATGCCCGACATCGAGGCCTACCTCAGCTTCGTGATGACGATGTTCATCGCCTTCGGCGCCGCGTTCGAGGTGCCGATCGCCGTCGTCGTGCTGGCTCGCCTGGGCGTCGTCAGCATCGAGAAGCTGAAGAGCTTCCGCGCCTACTTCATCGTCCTCGCCTTCATCATCGCCGCGATCCTGACGCCACCCGACGTCGTTTCGCAGCTGGCGCTGGCGATCCCGATGTGCCTGCTCTACGAGATCGGCATCTGGGCGGCGCAGATCTTCATCCGCCACACCCAGGCACCGGAGTCGGTGGCTGGCGGCGCCAGCGACTGACGCAGCGCCGCTGGCGCAGGCTAGCGGTCGACGGGCTGCGGACGCATCGGCGGGCGCTGGCCGACGGTCACTTCGATGTCGAGCGGCTTGGCGCCGCGCTGGACGCTGACCGTTGCCGTCTGGCGCGGCTTCAGCGCCGCGACTGCGTTCAGCAGTTGCGGCGTGTTGCTGACCTGGATACCGGCGACCTTCAGCACGACATCACCGGGGCGCAGGCCGCCCTCACTGGCTGGCCCGTTCTGGACCACCCCGGTGATGAGAACGCCTTGCCTGACCGGCAGGTCGAGCGTCTTGGCGATCTCCGGCGTCAGGTCGCGCGGCTCGACGCCGATCCAGCCGCGCGTCACGCGGCCTTCCTTGATGAGGCTGTCCATCACCTGACGCGCAGTGCTGACGGGAATCGCGAAGCCGATGCCGAGACTGCCGCCGGTGCGCGAGAAGATCGCGGTGTTGATGCCGAGCAGGTTGCCGGCGACGTCGACCAGCGCGCCGCCGGAGTTGCCGGGGTTGATCGCGGCGTCGGTCTGGATGAAGTTCTCGAACGTGTTGATGCCGAGCGCATTGCGGCCGAGCGCGCTGACGATTCCCGAGGTCACCGTCTGGCCGACGCCGAACGGGTTGCCGATCGCGAGGACGACGTCGCCGACCTGGAGATGCTCGACGTCGCCGAAGTCGATCGACGGCAGCTTGTCGAGCTCGATCCTGAGGACGGCGATGTCGGACTCGGGGTCGGTGCCGATCGTCTTCGCGCGCGCGTTGCGGCCGTCGCCGAGCTCGACCTCGATGTCGTCGGCGCCTTCGATGACGTGGTTGTTGGTGAGCAGGTAACCCTCGGGCGAGACGATCACGCCGGAGCCGAGGCCGACCTGGCGCGCTTCGGGCTGGCGCGTGCGGTTGCCGAAGAAAAGCCCGAACGCAGGGTCGACCTGCCGCGCGGTGCGGCTGGCCGTGATGCTGACGACGGCCGGTGAAGCGCGCTTGGCAGCCTCGGCATAGCTCGTCGCCGCCGTGCCGGTACCGATGAGCGAGACGCTGCGCACGGGCGCCGGCAGCGTGACGACAGGTGTTGCCGGTGCGACGGCGACCGTATCCGGGTCGCGCTTCAGCCAACCCGGCTTCAGCGTGGCGACCACGAACAGCAGCGCGACCGCGATCGTCACGGTCTGGGAGAACAGGAGCCAGGCCTTGCGCATCGCTCGACGGGAAGTGAGCGGCCATTATGGGTTCGCGCCGCTCCTTCATCGCTGCCGTTCACCGCCCTTCACAATCGAGACATGGCTTCCCCGCTCGCCCCGCCGCTCGCCGTCACGATGGGCGATGCATGCGGCATCGGCCCGGAGATCGTTGCCGCCTGGTTCGGCGCCGACGAGGCGGTGAACGCGTTCGTCGTCGGCGATGTCGGCGTGTTGCGCCGCGCTGCCGCGGCCATCGGGGCGATGCTGCCGGTGGCGCGGATCGAGAGTCCGGGCGACGTCGCGACGCTGCCGCGGCGCTGCCTCCCGGTGCTGCAGGTCGAGGGCATCGCGAGCGATCTTCTCGCTGCGCCGATCGGCGCCGTCGACGCTCGCGCCGGCGCGGCCGCGGCGCGCTCGATCGAGCGCGCGGTCGCACTCGTGCGCGCCGGCGAGGCGGCAGCGCTCGTCACCGCGCCGATCCACAAGGGGGCGTTCGCCGCTGCCGGGATCGCCTGGCCGGGCCACACCGAGATGTTGCAGGCGCTCGCAGCCGACGGCGGCGCGCTATCGCCGGTCCGCATGATGCTCGCCAACGACGAGCTGAAGACGGTCCTCGTCACCGTCCACATGGCGCTGCGGCGCGCGATCGAAGCGGTCACCTTCGATGCTGTCGTCGAGACGATCCGGATGGCCGATGCCGCGGTGCGCCGGCTCGGCACCGCACGCCCCCGGGTGGCGGTTGCGGGGCTCAACCCGCATGCCGGCGAAGGCGGCCTGTTCGGCGACGAGGAGTTGCGCGTCATCGCGCCTGCGGTGCAGGCGGCGCGCGGTGAAGGAATCGACGCCAGCGGGCCGTACGCGCCCGACACGGTCTTCATGCGCGCGCGCGATACGCCGGAGCATCGCGGCGAGTTCGATGTCGTCGTCGCGATGACGCACGACCACGGGCTGATCCCGGTCAAGTATCTTGGCGTCGAGCGCGGCGTCAACGTCACGCTCGGACTGCCGTTCGTGCGCACGAGCCCCGACCACGGCACTGCGTTCGATATCGCCGGGACTGGAACGGCGGACCCGGCGAGCTTTGCCGCCGCGGCATGCCTGGCGCGCAGGCTCGCCGGCGATCTCAGTGCTTCGTCGGTGCGCCGAGCGCGGCCAGCTGTTTCCTCGCCCGCAGCGTCGCGCGCTCCATGAGGTAGGCACTCTCGACCGCGCGGAAGCGCCCGGTCTCGCACATGCGCGAGAGCATGCGCGCAGTCATCGAGATCGTTTCCTGGTGCTTGCCGCCGCGCGTGAAGACGAAGAAGCTTCGCCCCGCACTGACGTGCGCGAGCTGCACCTTCTGCCACTCGTTCTTGAGGTGCATCTGGTAAGCGAAGCCGAGCTTGATGTGGTCCATCAGCTGCGCCCCCTGGTCGGGCTCCGGCGCCTCGCCAAGCTCGGTCGTGGTCGGCCCGAGCTGCTCGACTGCCGCCGAGTCGAGCTTGCCGACGAGCGACGGCGACGCCGGCGCGGGTGGCTGCAGCTCGCCGAGGTCGACGTCGACGTCTGCGCGGGCGACGGCCGCCGACCAGTCGACGGCCGCTTCGTTGACGAGGCCGACCTGTTTTGCTTCTTCGGCGCTGAAGCGGCGCTCGATGACTTCGGGCGGCACCTCGGCGATCGGCTCGGCGCGTGCGAAGCCATCGAACGTGACCGGCACCGGCAACGCGAAGACGGCTTCGAGCTGCTTGACGAGCAGGTTGTGATCGAGCTCGCTCAGCGGCTGGCCCTTCAGCGATTCGGCGTGTGCGGGCAGGAGCTTGCCGAAGAACTCCCGCTGCGCCGACTCCGGCCAGCCGATCAGCTTCATGCCCTCGTTGAGGTCCTTCATCAGCGGCGGCAGCTGCATCAGGAACTTCTTGCGGAACATCGGCGAACCCTTGGGCTGGATGCTCATCACGAGGTCGACGCCGACCCGACGGTAGCGCCGGGCGCGGTCGGAGTCGGCGCCGTCGCGGACCGCGAGCACCAGCGCCTGGCTCCAGACCTGGGCGAGGAAGTCCAGCATGTACGACGGCAGCTGCATCGGCGCTAGCGCCGCCTGCAGCTGCAGCATGTAGCGCTGCTGGATGCGCAGCTCCGATTCCTTCTGGTCGAGGACGACGGCCGCCCCCGACTTCTCGACCGCGCCCTCGCTCTGCTCGGCGATGAACTGCTCGAGCTCGGCGACCTTGGCGGCATAGAGCTCGATCTGGTCGAAGTCGCCCTCGACGATCTCGTCGACGAGCTTCCTGACTCGGGTCAGGAATTTGGCGCCCGGGCCGATGTCGAAATCGTCGAAGGCGTTGGCGAGCGAGGCGATCCGGTTGATGAAGCGGCGCACCGGATGGCGCCGGGTCGAGAAGAAGGTCTGGTCGCTGAGCGCGACGCGCAGCACCGGCAGCTGCAGGCGGGCGATCTCGCGCGCCATCTGCGGCGGCACCCGCGAGTCCGACAGGATCTGGTCGAACAGGCTGCCGACGACGTCGATCACCATGTGGTCGAGCTTGCCGGTCGATGCCTGGATCAGTTCCTCGCGGTGGGCGCGGATCAGATTGACGGCCATCAGGCCGGTCAGGCCGTCGCCGTAGGCCGGGTCGGCGATCGGCGCGGCGCGCGACCCATCGCCGAGGCCGCTGCGCGACGAGATCACGCCCTTGTCGGAGCCGCTGATCGGGCCGGCGTGGCGCGAGCTCGCGTAGCCGCTCGGCCTCGCTGGCTGTGAGGGGCCGCGCGACGGCGCTGCCGCCGGGCCGCCGAGCAGGCTCGCCGGGCCGAGCTCGCCCGGCTGGCTCGAAATCGCGGTCAGCCTGCGCAGCAGCGTCATCAGCTGCTGGTCGGCAGCTTCCCTCGCTCGCGGGCGGGAATAGCCGCCGCTGCTGTGCAGAGGATCGCGGACGCTGTCGACCGGCTCGGAGCGGCCGGGGAAGGCGGTCGCCAGCGCTCGCCGGTGCGCGGCGAGCAGATCCATGTCGCTGCCCGGCCCGGACTCGATCTCGCCGTAGGAGCCGCCGCGCGACGAGTGATAGCCCTCGCGCGGCAGGCTGGCGTAGCCGGAATTGGCGGCTCCGAGCTGGTTGCCCGGCCCCTCGACGGTGCGCACCGTGAGGTGCACCGGGCGCACGCCGCGTTCCTGGAACATGCGCAGGATGTCGTCGTAGCACTCGGGCATGGCGTGGGCGACTGCCTGCCCGAGCTCCCGCGCCAGGATG